>JBMOMR010000026.1:0-96724 GCA_049324715.1 Chloroflexota bacterium
GCCTTGGTTCGAAACATCAAACTCTTCGTGTATTGCTACAACCACAGGCAGTTGATGAAACGCCTCTTCCCAAGGTATTCCTTCCATCTCATCGACTTCGTTTGTCCTCTTTCTTAGGCACTCCCCAAGTGTTTATCAGACAATTCAACCTTAAAATTTTCCAGCTCGAATCACGCAACGAGACGGGATTTTACCACACGAATCGCTTCCGCAACCCCATCTTCGATTCGGATCACGCGACCGATGTGGCGGGCGCGATCTCGAAGCGCGTCGCCCTCCACCTCGGCCAGCGCGGACGTTAATCGCGCTGCGCTCAATTCTTTAACATTGATCGGACGCGGTCCCGCACCAATCGCATGGACGCGTTTCCCCCAAAACATCTGATCGCCCGCGAACGGAATCACGATATTCGGAATCCCCGCGCGCAGACCCGCGGCCGTTGTCCCCGCGCCGCCGTGATGAACGACCGCCCGACATCGCGGCAACAGCCAATCGTGCGGCGCGGACTCGAGGAAGAGTACATCATCCGTTGCGACGTTTCCCTTCCAGCCATCCCATCCTGTCAAAATGATCGCGCGTTGACCAGTGACACGAATCGCATCGAGGATCGATTCAGCAATTCGATCTGCATCACGATGGATCATGCTTCCAAAGGTTACGCAAACTGGAGGAGTGCCCGCTTCGAGAAAACGCGTCAGTGCGGCGGGAGGTTGGTAGTCCGCGGGAGAGTCGAGGAAGAAGTAACCCGTCACGCGGGCGCGGTTCGTCCACTCACGCGCGGGCGGGAGAACGGTCGGAGAAACAGCGAACAGCAATGGGGTCGCGCGACGCGGCGGCTTTTCGTCGAAGGGCCAAAACAAGTCGAAGGAAAAAACGTCGGGATGTTGTCTCCGCTTTTGATGGTAGCCGCTGTTCCCTCCATACCAAAAAGTTTGCGTGTTGAGCCAGTGACCGAAATAACTCAGCCAGCCTGTCGGCAGGGACGACAGCGCGGCGGGCGGATAAGCGCGGGTGGGCGCGAAGATGGGGAAAGTTTGAATCGAAATATCGGGAATGCCGCGCTGACGCGCGAGCGAATGTGCGCCTGTGGTGAAGAGAAAAGAGTGGATGATGAGATCGGCATCGTCGCAGGCCGCGAACGCACCGCGCGTCACATCGACCGCGATGGAGTTGACGTAATCGCGAATGGCGCTCGCGACTTTCAACGCATTGTGACCCGCCTCATTGAAGGCTTTGCTGATCTCTTCGGGATCGCCTGCGAGCGGCGCGAACGGAACGTTGTGCTGCGCGACAAAATCCGCGAAGCGATGCGGCGCGGCGAGATTGACTTGATAGCCTGCTTTTTGCAAGCCGACCGCGAGCGCCAAGAACGGCTGAACGTCACCGCGCGAACCATAGGTGAGGATGGTAATATTCACGGGACGATTTTACACGACGGAGGCGAACATGCGGATCGGAATACTACACCCTGGTGAGATGGGAATTTCAGTGGCCGCGTCTGCCATCAACAGCGGACACGAAGTGTATTGGGTCTCAGACGGCCGCGGAGACAAAACGCGAGCGCGCGCAGAAAAGCACGGACTGAAGGATGCTGGCACACTTGCAAATTTATGCGGGATCACTTCAACGATCCTGAGTGTCTGTCCCCCACATGCAGCAGAGGAAGTGGCGCGCTCCGTGATTGGGACGGGATTTAAAGGTCTGTATTTGGATGCGAATGCCATCTCACCGCAACGGAGCAAAACGATCGACAAGTTGATGCGGTCCGCTGGAATTGATTTCGTGGACGGAGGCATCATCGGCGGGCCAGCGTGGACGCGCGGCGAAACGTGGCTGTATCTTTCTGGCAAACGGACAGACGAAGTGGCCGCGTGTTTCAAGAATGGACCGCTTGAAACCAAAGCGATCGGCGATGAGATCGGCAAGGCGTCCGCATTGAAGATGTGCTACGCTGCTTACACAAAAGGGACGTCCGCACTTTTGAGCGCGGTCCTTGCCGCGGCGGAAAGTTATCACGTGCGGATGGAATTGGGTCAGCACTGGGAGATGGACGAGACTGGCTTCACCAAGCAGACCGAGCACCGCGTGAAACGCGTGACAGCCAAAGCATGGCGATTTGCGGGAGAAATGGAAGAGATCGCGGCGACTTTTTCGGCGGCAGGGCTTCCCTCTGGCTTTCACGAATCCGCCGCGGAGGTCTACCGCCGCATGTCGGGCTTCAAGGATTCCCCGTCCTTGCCTGAATTGGAAGAAGTGTTGGCAAGTTTACAAAAACAACGCCCCGCTGGGTAGCGAGGCGTTGGATCATTCCATTTGTTGACGTCCCTGCAAGGCGCGCAGGAGGGTGTTTTGATCGGCGTATTCGAGGTCGCCGCCCATCGGAAGTCCGCGGGCGAGACGGGTGACGTGAACACCAGTGACACGCAACTGCTGTTGCAGATACATCGCAGTCGTGTCACCCTCCATGCTGGGATTGGTAGCAAGAATGACTTCTCGAATCCCACCACGCGCGACGCGCTCGACCAATGGGCGGATCTTGATATCGTCGGGGCCGATCCCTTCGATGGGATTCAGCACTCCGCCCAGAACGTGATAGCGGCCCTGATACGCGCCCGTCCGTTCGAGGGCGAGGACGTCCAGCGCGTCCTCCAGCACACAGATAAGCGACGCGTCGCGTTTGGGATTGGCGCACACGTCACAGAGTTCGCGTCCCGATTCGGTGATATTGAAGCACTCGGAACAGTAGGCGATCTTCTCTTTCAGCCCTGTCAACGCTTCGGCCAACTCGGATGAAAGAGACTCGTCCGCGCGCAGGAAATAGAACGCCAGCCTCGAAGCGGACTTTGGCCCGATGCCTGGAAGTCGCTCAAGGGCGTTGATGAGATTTTGGATGGGTTCGGGGAGAAGCATGGGGAAGGTACACAGGTAGACACGTACACACGTACACAGGTCACTTGTTTACCTGTATACCTGTGTACGTGTGTACATCAGAACGGAAGCCCGCCCGCCAGCGGACCCATCTTCTGCGCCGCGAGTTCGCGCGATTGGTCGAGCGCCATGTTGACCGCGGACAAGACCAGATCCTGCAACATTTCGGCGTCAGCGTCTTTGAGCAGGTCGGGACTGATCTCGACAGCCTTGCATTTCTGGTCACCCGTCATCGTGACCTTGATCGCGCCGCCGCCCGCCGTCGCGGTGACGGTCTCGATGGCGAGTTGCGCCTGCGCTTCTTCCATCTGCTTCTGCAGTTTTTGAATCTGCGCCATCATTCCCCCCTGTCCCCCACCTCCACCAACTGGACGATTGAAACCTTTAGCCATAAAGTTCTCCTGTTTCTTTTCCGTACACGGATTTCACGGATTTTGAAGATTATCACGGATTTTTTTTATTTCTTCACGCCGCGCAAAGAATGTTTTCGTTCGTTGTCAAAGACTTTACGTTTGAAGGTCGCCGACTTGCCAAAATTCAATACATAACCGACCTCAATTTCGGTGGATTTCAAGTAATTTAGCAATTGGGCTTCAAATTCATCGATGATTATCTCTGCCGCTTTCAACTCCAACAAAATCAAGTCGTTGACGACCATATCCGCAAAAAATTCGCCAACTAATTGCCCACGGAAATAAACCTTGATCGACACCTGCTCGTCAACTTTCATTCCATCTTGACGGAGGGCAATCGCATACGCCTTTTGATACACCTTTTCGCTGAAGCCGAATCCAAGCTCATTGTGCACTTCATAAAAAACTTTGATGATCCTCTCGCTCAGTTCCGAATGTTTTCCTTCAAACGGCTTTGGCTTTTTAACATATTGTGGCAACATTGAACCCGCTCCCAAAAAATCAAAAAGAAAATCCGTGTTTTTCCATCAAATCCGCGCAATCCGTGTACCGATCTTTACTCCTGCACATCCACGATCTCGCCGCCTTGATGGATCGCAGTCGCGACCATGCCATCCTGCGGAACATGCGGCGGGACTTTGCCCTTGGCGTTCGTCACTTCACAGCGGATGTCGAGAGTCACGCCCAGCGTGTCGGCGATGAGTTGGCTGGTGCGCGATTTCTCGTCCTCTTTCATTTTGGACATCAGCACGTCGCTGGCAAAGCCGAGCACCAGCGTATTTCCCTGCACGTCAATGGATGAAACCGAATTGAGCAATGCGGCGAGATTATTGGCGTTATCTTTCCGCAGTGAACTTTGAAGTTGCTTCCAAATTTTGATGACGTCCGACGCGGGGACGGCGGGCGCACCCGCACTGGATTCTTGCGTCGACGCGGGAACCGCTACAGGCGCGGACTTGGCCGCGGGCTTCGCACTGGACCTTTGGGCGGGCGCGGCCACCACTGGCGCGGACTCGGCTGGGGTTTCCAGGGTTTCGGCAAAGGCGAGTTCGAGCGAGAGGGACGGTTGCCAACTGCCGCGCGAGTCGATGGCGGCCTCATTGAAGATGCGCATCATCCGCAGCACGTCCGCGGGAGTGAAAGCGGCGGCGTGTTCGGCCATTTTCTTTTTGATGTCTTTCGTCGTCTCCACCTGCGACTCGTTGCCCATTTGGATGAGCATCAGCCCGCGCAGATAATCCACGATCTGACGGGCCAGCGTGCGCGGATCGGCTCCGCTGTCGATGGCGCGGTGAATCTCCTCGAGGCCGCGCCCCGGATCCAGGTCCGAGATGGAAGCGACGAGGGCGAGGACGGTCTGGGAGGTGGCCGTCCCGAGGACGGTCTGGGCGAGGTCCATTGTGATGCGTTCGCCTGTCGAGGAGAGTTGATCGAGCAGGGAGATGGCGTCGCGCATCCCGCCCGCGGATTGACGGGCGATCAGCGCGAGGGCCTCGTCATCGGCCTGGAGTTTTTCGGCGTCGGCGATGGTCCTGAGCTGACCGACGATCTCGTCCACGGGGACGCGGCGGAACTCGTGACGCTGACAGCGCGAGAGGACGGTGGCGGGGATCTTGTGGATCTCGGTGGTGGCAAGGACGAAGATGGCGTGCGGCGGCGGCTCTTCGAGGGTTTTGAGGAGCGCGTTGAACGCGCCGCCCGACATCATGTGGACTTCGTCGATAATGTAGACTTTAAATTTCCCTTGTGTGGGGGCAAAATTGATCTTGTCGCGCAGGTCACGCACATCGTCCACGCCGTTGTTGGAGGCCGCGTCGATCTCGATCAGATCGAGGAAGCGGTTCTCGTTGACGGCGCGGCAGAAATCGCAGGTGTTATCGGGGCGAGCGGATTTGTCTTCGTTCAGGCAGTTGACGGCTTTCGCCAGCAGGCGCGCCAGCGTTGTCTTGCCCGTGCCGCGCGGACCCGCGAACAGGTACGCGTGCGCGACGCGGTCACCGATGATGGCGTTGCGGAGCGTCGTCACCACGTGTTGCTGGCCGATGACTTCGGCCCATCCTTGCGGGCGGTATTTACGGTAGAGGGCTTGGGACATTTTGGTAATTGGTAATTTGATTGAACCGCAAAGGCCGCGAAGCCTTTTGTTTTTCTTGGCGATCTTCGCGTGCTTCGCGGTTGGTTACGGCACTTTATACGTCACAACCAACTTCCCATCCGCATCGTACAGGCTGGCGGTTTCGCCAGATTTCCAAATGGGATCGGAGAGGTTCCAATAGAGGTCAACGACGGTATTCGTCCCTGCCGCGGTATGGACTTGCACCGCGCCGCCATTGACTAGTGAAATGGCGGGGAACAAGAACAGGTTGCCATCTTCGTCCTTGAGTTGCCAGTTCGAGAGGTCCACTTGACCAGCGCCGAGGTAGCGCAGGATGACCACCTCTGCGCCGAGGTTATCTGCCCCCACCACGCTGACGATCTGAATATCGCCGTTCGAGATGAGGTCCGCTTCGGGGGCGGACGCGGCAGGCCCGAGGTCCGCGGGAGGCGCGTACGCGGGGACGGAGGAAGTCGCCTTCATGTTGCGGTCATACAGAAAGAGGATCGTCCCCGTCACACAGGCGGAGACCAGTGCGTTCAACAGAAGGAAAAGAAGAAGACGGCGGCGATCCATGTTGGATGAATCATAGCACAATAATCGAATTGCTGGTTTAAAAATTGACAGTCGCCGTGCGGCGACTGTCAATTTAAGTAAATCACGGTTTTACAGAAACACTACTGGCAACCGTCATTGCGAGCGGTTTTTGCGAAGCAATCCCCTTCTTGGCACGGAGATTGCTTCGTCGGGAAGAACGCCCTCCTCGCAATGACGATGCGAATCTGTGATCTACTGAGGTTTGCTTACTCCATTTCGGTGACGATGAAATCGTCGTACGTGATGTCGGCGCCGTTCGCCACTTCATCGCTCCAGACGAAGAGGGCGAAGCGGCCCGTGGTGTATTCCGCGTCGGAGCCAGAGGCGATCTGCTGGCCGTTGACGTAGAGGGTGACCGCGCCGTTTCCACAGTCCGCGCCGATGCGGTAGGACGGGGCATTCTGCGGGATCAGGTCCGAAAAGCCCGAGACGAGTTCCACGTCATCTTGCACAAAGACGGATTTGACGATGCCATAATCGCCCGCAGGGGTGATGTAAACATAGTAGTACGAGTCGTCCATGAATTGCTGGGCACACATGATGCCGAAGGCCGCGTTCGAGTCGGTGCTGGCATTGTTGGCGGTCACTTCGATATGGACGTTCGAAAATTCCTCGTCGGTGGGCTGGCTCCAGACGAAATACTTCGTGGCGCTGATGGTGAATTGGAGCGCGTCGTTCACATACTCGACCGAACTGTCCGCGTCGGTGCCGGTGCCCCAGTTCGTGTCGCGGCCGCGGAAATCGTCATCGAACAGCGGACGGCCCGAGGGCGGGTTGACGGGCGGCACGTTGGTGGGTTCGGTTCCGCCCGTGCCTCCGCCTCCACCCGGGACAATGGGGGTGGGCGCGGCTTCGGTGGCGTTGGTGCCAGGGATGCCTATTCCACATGCCAGCGCGGCAATGGCTAAAACGATCAAAGTCAGTTTGATTTGGATCTTCATTTCATCTTCTCCTTTTTGTAAATTTTGCCGTTTATATCAGGAGAGATGCCGAAAAAGTTGACTTTTATTGACAAATTTCCTGCCACAAAAAAAATCGGGTTTCTGCAAGAAACCCGATTTCCACCTACTTTCGACAACGTAATGCCACCCAATCCTTCATCTGACGTTTATCGGTCAAAACCAGACCTTTTGCGGACGCGGCCTCGATGACCTTTTCCGCCTGTTCGGCCAGGATCCCGCTCAAAATGATCTCGCCGCCCGCGTCGACCAGATCTGCCAGCCCCGCGTCGAAGAGACGGATGATGATCGGCGCGAGGATGTTCGCCACCACCAACGGCGCGGACTTGTAGTCGAACTGCCCCGCCAGCACTTCCGCCACCGAGCCCTGCCCGAGGATGAGTTCCGCACCGATGCCGTTCTTGTCCGCATTCTCGCGCGAGTTGACGACGGACTCGATGTCAATGTCCACGCCGAGGGCGGAGGCCGCGCCGAGTTTGAGCGCCGCAATGGAGAGGATGCCCGAACCGCAGCCGACGTCTATCACGGTTGAACGTTGAACGTTTAACGTTGAACGTTCAACGAAAAATGATTCAATGAGTTCGAGACACAACTGCGTCGTCGGATGCGTCCCCGTCCCGAACGCCATGCCAGGGTCGATCTTGATCGGGATGCGTTTCGGCTCGGGGGAATCCATCCACGCGGGGACGATCATCAGCCGCTTGCCGATCGGGATCGGTTTATAACTTGCCTTCCACGCTTCCATCCAGTTTTGGTCGGCGATCTGTTTATACGTCGGCGCGGGAAGCGGTTGGATCATGCCGAGGTAGAACAGCGACTCTTCCAACTTCTGGCGCGTCTCTTCGATCTGGTCGTTCATCTCCAGGTACGCGCGCACGCTGACAGGTCCGACCGCGACGCCTTCGTTTTCCTCATCCAGGAATTTGACGCCAGTGCTTTCGGTGACGACTCCGTTCGGCGCAAAACGCGCCAGCACGTCCGCGACCGCTTCGGCGAGTTCACCATCCACAAGCAGGGAAACTTCCAACCAATTCATTTTTTGTCTGCCTTATAAAATCGGACTTGGGCTTTTTCGAGCGTGACCAAACCTGCCCCGAGATGCGGCTCGATCCATTCCAGAAACGCTTCCAACTTTTCCTGCGTGTCCACGATCTCCACCACGATGGGCAGGTCTTCGGAAAGCGTGTCGAAGCGGAAGGTTTGGATCTTGCGCGTGTTCGCGCCGAAGCCCATCATCCCGCGCAGGACGGTCGCGCCAGCCAATCCCTGCTCGCGCGCCTGCAAGACGATCCACTCGTAGAGCGGCTTGTGGTCGTGTTTGTCCGACTCGCCGATCAGAATACGGAGCAGGGAACCTTCTTGTGGGAGTTGCATGGTTATCTCCAGTCGATGGTCTCGGTACACCCTTCGACTTCGCTACGCTCCGCTCAGGGCTACTCGACCACCGAAGTCACTTCCAAATCCAAAACGCGACCGTGCGTCCCAGCCAGACGAGCGCGAGACCGAGGATCACATTCGCGCCGACATTCATCAACGCATTTACCGTCTCTCCATCGCGGAGCAGGTTCAGCGTGTCATTGCCGAACGAGGAAAAGGTGGTGAACCCTCCGAGCAGGCCGATGAACACCAGCCCGCGCGTTTCGGGCGTGAACGCTCCGCGCGATTCAGCCAGTTGACTGACAAACCCGATCACGAAACAACCGACGAGGTTGACCATCAACGTGCCGAAGGGAAAGTCCACGCTCTGGCTCGCGGACTGGATCCACATGCCGAGCAGATAGCGGGAGACCGATCCAACCGCGCCGCCGAGGGCGACGAGAGAAATAGTGAGAAGAGAGGGCATAAAGATTTACCCTAGCAAATTCCATTGCATTGGGAAATAATCTTTTGCTTTCGCCAAGATACCATGTTTTTCATACCAATTTCCTGGCAGAGGCTCAAGCCGAAAAATATCCGATTTCCACAAAGCGCTTTTGACTAAAGGATAGTATTTCAATTGCCCACCCGATTCGCCATACCATTCGAATAGCGTTCCAAGTTTATCCTGCCCGCGTAGTCGACGTCCAGTTCGTTCTTCGCCTTTATTGGTTACAGACGGAAAATCCCACTTCAGGGAAGATGGCTTTGGCAAGGACAAGGAGAACCTGAATAGTTGGTATTCTCCCTGATCGTTCCAAGACAAAGCAAGATAAAAACTTCTGGAAAGATTAACCACGCCTCCACGCTTCAATCCTACTTCATCGTGCCATTCTTGTTCCTGGCCAAGTAACGCTTTGGCTACCTCGGCGGGTTTGCTCTTGTAGTTTTGCTGATGAATCCCTAACTCGTTCAATCGTTGCCAGAACTTTCCCGATGAATTTGATAATTCCAGGGTCACACGGCCAGTTCGTTTTGTATCGTTCAGCGTTCTACGCATTTTGCACGAAACGCCACAATAGACTCCATCTCTTGTTTCATCAGATAAAAGCACATCAAAAATGAATTTATTTTCCTGGGCTTCGCCGTTAAAAGCAACCGCGACGGAACGTTCAAAATCTCTCCATCCTGGCAATGTGCGACCATTCTGTAATGCCTGCTGTCCACTTCCATCTTGGTACGTGCTGAGAACAAGACGGAAGCGTTCAAATTCCTTTTGAGTTGGGTCGCGATCGACAAATGGAATGCTCATCTTCCCTCCACGTCAAGTTCGTCTTTCAAGAGTTGGTCGGTAGTGACCTTGAAATAACGCGCAATTTTCAATACCAATTCTGCGGTTGGCTTTTTCTTGCCTGCTTCAATTTCGCTAATATATCCGTGCGCGGTTAATCCCAAAGCGGACGCTAGTTCTTTCAGCGTCATTTGTTTTGCAGTACGCAATATTCGGAGTTTTTCGCCAAATCGCTGCATAGAGTAATTGACAGAAAAGTAGGGTTATGATAAAATGTCTCTAGTAGAGACATTAGAATATTATGGCTACTGCAAACTCATCTTACGAAATGATCAACAGTCCCTTCAAATGGGTCGGTGGAAAGTCGCGCCTGCGTAAACAGATTATCGCGCTACTACCAAAACATACCTGCTATGTGGAACTCTTTTCAGGTGCAGCGTGGGTTTTGTTTGGCAAACCACCGAGCGATGTAGAAGTATTAAATGACATTGACCAGGAACTTGTATCATTTTTTCGCGTGGTAAAAGAGAAACCCGAAGAACTAATTGCTTCCTTTGAATGGGAACTTGTTTCGCGAGCGGAATTCAAGCGGCTGGCAGAGTTAGACCCAAAACAACTGACCGATATTCAACGCGCTCACCGCTTTTATTACATCATCATGGCTGGTTGGGGTGGTGAATTGAAGTATCCACGCTTCCAAACCAGTATTTCCGATGGCGGACATGGCAACCGTCTCATCGGCGCCTTGGAGACTCTCAGAGAACGCCTCACGCCTGTCCACAGCCGATTAAAAACCGTCATCATCGAAAATCTTGACTGGCGCGTTTGCCTTGACCGATACGACAAGCAAAATACCGTCATGTACATTGATCCGCCATATCCCGACAACGGCGCAAACTACTATCACAACATGCGGGATTGGAAAGAACATCACGAATTGGCGGAACGACTTCAAAAAGCGGAATGTAAGTGGATACTTTCCTCGTATGACATTCCAGAAATGCGCGAACTCTATCCTGAAAACTACGTTGTCTCCGTTCAGATGGCATCAGGAATGAAAGCCAAGAAGAACGGAAACGAACGCGTCATCAATAAAGAAGTGTTGATAACAAACTATCTGCCTGACAGCACAGCAGTTTCACATTTCAAAGATCAGGATGTCCGTCAAATGCGCATGGTTTTAGAAAAAGACGAACCGTACAACACGTGATTATAGCATGGCAAGAATAAAGCCCAGAGAAATTTTCTCTGGGCTTCTTTTTATCCTCCAAACGCATCATTCAACCAGTCAATAAACCCCTTCTCTTTCGGCTTGACCTGTGTACCGAGCGTCTCGGCTAGTTTCTCCATCAGTTCGCGCTGTTCCTTGTTCAACTTGGTCGGCACTTCCACGTTGACGATCACCAGCTGGTCGCCGCGTCCGCTTCGGCGCAAATGCGGGACGCCCTTGCCGCGCATGTGGAAGATCTTGCCAGGTTGCGTGCCAGCAGGGATTTTCAAATTGTCATCGCCATCCAGCGTCGGGACTTTGATGTCCGCACCGAGCGCGGCCTGGGCGATGTTGATGTCAAGATTGAGCAGGATGTCGTTCTCGCGGCGTTTGAAATACTTGTGCGGCTGGACGTTCAGCACGAGGAACAAACTTCCGTTCGGCCCGCCATAGACACCAGGTCCGCCCTCGCCCGCCAGGCGGATCTGCGTGCCCTGGTCCACGCCCGCGGGGATGCTGACCTTCTTCTTGATCTTCTTGTGTTCCAAACAAGAGCCGTGGCAGGTATGGCATGGCGAGTTGATAATTTCGCCGCGCCCGTTGCATTGCGGACAGACCGCCGTCTGCACCATCGAACCGAGGAAAGTCTGGCGTACCTGGCGCACTTCGCCCTGTCCCTGGCAGGTGGCGCATTTGGTGGGAGTCGTCCCAGGTTCCGCACCCGAGCCGTTACAGGTCGAACAGGTTTCGTCGCGCGAGAACTCGATCTCCTTCTCCACACCGAAGACGGCCTCCTCGAATGTCAGCTTCACCTCCATTTGGAAGTCGCGTCCGCGCCGCGGGGATTTGCGTCCCGCGCGGCGTCCGCCCATGCCGAATCCGAATTGGCCGAATAGTTCCTCGAAGATGTCGCCGAAGTCCGCGGTGTAATCGTGGAATCCGCCGCCCATGTTGCCGAGGCCTTCCTTGCCAAAGCGGTCATAGCGGGCGCGCTTGTCCGCGTCCGATAACACGCCGTAGGCCTCGTTGATCTCTTTGAATTTTTCCTCGGCGTCGGACTCCTTGTTCACGTCGGGATGATACTGGCGCGCGAGTTTACGGAACGCGCCTTTGATCTCATCTTCCGACGCGTTCCGATTGATGCCGAGAATTTCGTAGTAATCGCGGTTGCTCATAATGAGTCAAAAGTCAAAAGTCAAAGGCCGCGTGTCTTTCGACTTTCGACCTTTGACCTTCGACAGAATTTATTCCTTGACTTCTCCATCCACCACATCAGGCCCCGCATCCGACGACGGACCCGCTTGCGGTCCGCCCGCTTCGGGCTGTTGGTAGACGCTCGCGCCGATCTTCTGGATGACCTGCCCGAGAGACTCGGTCGCTGCTTTGATCGCCTCCACGTTATCGGACTCCGCGGCTTTCTTGACCTCAGCGGACTTGGTTTCGATCTCGCTTTTCACGTCTGACGGGACTTTGTCGCCAAATTCCTTGAGGGCCTTCTCCGCGGTGTAGATGGCATTATCAGCCTGGTTGCGCGCTTCGATGAGGTCTTTGCGCTTGCGGTCATCTTCCGCGTGGGCCTCGGCATCCTTGCGCATCTTCTCCACTTCCGAGTCACTGAGACCCGAAGAAGCGGTGATGGTGATGTGTTGGGTGCGTCCCGTGGCCTTGTCCTTCGCGGTGACTTTCAGGATGCCGTTCGCGTCAATGTCGAAGGTCACTTCAATCTGCGGCACGCCGCGCGGCGCGGGGGGAATTCCATCGAGGATGAATTTACCCAACGACTTGTTGTCCGCCGCCATCGGACGTTCGCCTTGCAGGACGTGAATCTCAACTTGGGTCTGGCTGTCCGATGCAGTGGAGAACACTTGCGACTTGCGCGTGGGGATCGTCGTGTTGCGTTCGATCTGGGGTGTCGCGACCCCACCTAACGTCTCGATGGAGAGCGAGAGGGGGGTGACGTCTAGCAGGAGGATATCCTTCACTTCACCGCCGAGCACGCCCGCCTGAATCGCCGCGCCGATCGCGACGACTTCATCGGGGTTCACGCCCTTGTGCGGTTCCTTGCCGAAGAATTTGCGGACGACTTCCTGCACCGCGGGCATACGCGTCATGCCGCCGACGAGCACGATCTCGTGGATCTGTCCCGCGGTAAGTCCCGCGTCGGACAGCGCCTGCTTGATCGGGCCGATCGTCCGCTCGACGAGGTCGCCCGTCAGCTGTTCGAGTTTGGCGCGGGTCAGAGTGGTGACTAAATGTTTCGGGCCGGATGCATCCGCCGTGATGTAGGGCAGGTTGATCTCGGTCTGCATCGTGGTCGAGAGTTCGATCTTGGCTTTCTCCGCGGCTTCCTTCAATCGCTGGAGCGCCTGGCGGTCGTTGCGCAGGTCAATGGTGTTGTCGCGCTTGAACGTGTCGGCGAGGTAGTCCATGATACGCAGGTCGAAGTCATCGCCACCGAGGAAGGTGTCACCGCTGGTGGACTTGACTTCGAAGACGCCGTCGCCCACCTCCAGCACGGACACATCGAACGTGCCGCCGCCGAGGTCGTAGACGATAATGGTTTCATTTTTCTTTTTGTCGAGGCCGTATGCGAGCGAGGACGCTGTTGGTTCGTTGATGATACGCAGGACTTCGAGCCCCGCGATCTTGCCCGCGTCCTTGGTGGCGTTGCGTTGCGCGTCGTTGAAGTACGCGGGGACGGTGATGACCGCCTGCGTGATCGGTTCGCCAATGTAGGCCTCCGCGTCCGCTTTGATCTTGGCGAGGATCATCGCCGAGACTTCGGGCGCACTATATTCTTTTTCGGCCATCTTGACGCGCACGTCGCCGTTGGCGGCAGCTTCCACCGCGTAGGGGACAAGTCCCTTGGCGCGGCGCACTTCAGCGTCGTCAGCCTTGCGTCCCATGAAGCGCTTGATCGAGAAGACGGTGTTGGTCGGATTGGTGATGGCTTGGTTGCGCGCCACGCGTCCGACGAGACGCTCGCCGTTCTTGTTGATCGCCACGACCGAGGGCACAAGCCGCTCCCCCTCCGCCGATGGGATGACAACCGGTTCGCCGCCTTGCATGAAGGCCGCAACGGAGTTCGTTGTGCCGAGGTCGATTCCGATGATTTTAGACATGAAATAATTTCTCCTGTTTTTTGTTGGGGCGGACCTATGTGTCCGCCCTTTGCTGGTGCAAAGAGCCTGGGCAGACACGCAGGTCTGCCCCTACGATTTTTATTGCGCCACCCTGACCAATGCTGGTCGAATGACTCGTTCACCAATGAAATACCCATTCCTCACCACCGCGATGACGTGTTCGCTGGGAACGTCCGCGTTCGGTTCGTGAGAGATGGCTTCGTGGAAATTGGGGTCGAAGGGCTGTCCCTCCGCTTCAATGCGCTTCACGCCTTCCGACTCCAGCACGGACTGGAACTTGCGCGCGATCAATTCGATGCCGCCTGCCCACGCATCCTCCGCGGGACGGTTGGCGAGGGCGAGCTCGAGGTCGTCCAACACGGGCAGGAGTTTCTGGAGGATGTCGCCCTTCATATTGGTGCGCGATGTTTCCGCGTCGCGCTGGATGCGGTTCTTGTAGTTGACGAATTCCGCCTGGGCGCGCTGCCATCCATCGCGATGCTCCGCGACCTTAGCCTCGGCCTCTTCGAGTCGTTTCATCAACTCGGCGACGTCAACCTGGGGTTGTTCCGTCGTTTCGACGGGCGGCTCGGGGACTTGCTCTTCTTTGGGTTCGTGTTGTTTGTGTTTCTTGTCGGTCATTTCTAAGCCTGTTGAATTTTATTGCCAAACCATCTTTCAAACTCATGGAATTGGTGTATCAGAGTATCGTTCACTTCCATATGTTGTTTTAGTCGTGTCCAAGAGTTAATCAATTTGAACGTTCGTTCCGCAGTGCCAATTTTGCGATATATGTCGAATAAGAGAAGAAACGTTTCATGAATAAGAAATTCGTCTTGTTGTTTGAATATCAGGTCAACCACATCATCTATCGCAGAAAAGAGTTCGCTTAGAGACGAATTCTTGATTAAATCTTCGCGCAATTGAACAAAATACCATTCGTCAGTTTGAAGTTTTTCTTGCCAACCTTCAATCGCGATCTCAAATTCTTTTGCAATCACATTACTCTCCGCCGATATTCTCCGTCACCAGATCGGACAGCAAGCCAGCGACAAATCTCACGGTGGGAATGGTGCGGGCGTAGGACATGCGCATGGGGCCGAGCACACCGAGCATACCGGTCGCGAGTCCCGGCACGCCGTAGCGGGCGAGGACCATCGAGCATTGGCGCAACTCTTCCCAGCCGCCTTCGCCGCCGATGAGCACTTGCAATCCGCCGACGGTAGCGCCGTTGGAGGTGCTCGCCAACAGGTCTTGCAGGGTACTGCGCTCCTCGAAGAGTTTCAAGGCGCGGCGGGCTTCGTCCGACTCGGCGAATTCGGGTTCAGCCAAAAGGTTGCTTTGACCGTCGGTGTAGATCTGTCCGCTGACGTGGGCTTCGGCGCGGCGCAGGTCGGCGACGATGAGGGTCAGGATATCCTGTTCGAGCGCGTCGGAGCGGGTCGGGAGGGCGGAGATCTCGTCCACGGTGCGACCCGCCATGAGCGGGGAAAGACGCGAAGCCGTCTGGCTGAGTCGTTCCTGAGTCACCGGTTCGGCCAGCGTCAAAATTTGTTGCGAGACTTCGCCGCCCGCCATCACCATCACCATGAGAACCTGGCGTCCCTGGGTGGAAATTAATTCCACATGTTTGAAGCGTGCGCGTTCGGGATGCGGCGCGGTGACCAGCGACACGCCCTGCGACTGATGCGCCAGCACCGACGCGGCGAGTGTCATCCATTGGTCTACATCGGGGCGGGACTGGTAGAACTGGTGCGAGATGGTCTGCTGCACCGATTGCGGCAGTTCGGCGTTCGGCATCATCTGGCCGACGAAGACGCGGTAACCTTCCTCGGTGGGGACGCGTCCCGCGGAGGTGTGCGGCTGGCGCAGATAACCCATCTCGGTCAGCGCGGCCATCTCGTTGCGGATGGTAGCCGGGCTGAGGTCGAGACGGTAGCGCTCCACCAGCCGTTTCGAGCCGACGGGTTGGGCGGTCTCGATGTAGTCGCGGATGATAAGGAGGAGCAGGGTCTGCTGACGGTCAGAGAGATTGGACATGATCTTCGCGGGAGAAATCGGGTTTCTGAGAGAAACCCGATTTCTGTTCTCTTTTAGCACTCAAAGAAAGAGAGTGCCAATCAAGCGGGGACAATGATAACAGCGGGAGGAAGTCAAGTCAATAAGAAGAGTGTAAGATTTAAAAAAATGACAGCCACCGCGTGCGGATGGCTGTCGTTTTCAGAAGGAAAGGTCGGTTACGGTGTGGGCAGAGGCCGCCAGGCGGGGTCAAAATCCATGCCGGGGTCAACGGTGAGGCGGAGAACGGTCGCACCGTCGAGGGTCATGATGTGGATGTCGCGATTGACATTGTCCACGAGGGTCTCGAATATCAGCCAAAGCCCATCGGGAGAATATTCCACCTTTTCGATGGGCGTGGGACCGATATTGAAGCGTGAACCGTCATCAAGCTGGCGTTCTTCCATTACGAATCGCATCAACCAGGTTGTGGAGGGACCGACGCTGCGCTGACTGAACAGGATGGATTTTCCATCAGGCGCCCAGGCAGGATAGAGATCGTAAAAATCGCTTCCGCTATAAACCAGTTGAGTCTGTCCCTTGCCGGTATCCGTCATGGACCAGATCTCGTAGATGTTGAATTTCTTGACCACATAAAGGATCTGGTTGTTGAAAGGCGACCAGACCGGATTGCGCGATTCCATGAAGACGCCGGTGGATTCGACCAGGAGCGTTACTTCGGAGGTGGCGACATTATAAGAATAGATGGACGGACGCCCGGTACGCCAGGAGGAAAATGCGATCCGAGTCCCGTCTGGAGACCAGGCCGCGTCAAAATCCCCGCCCGGTTCGGCGAGCAGAGGTGCGAGGTTACTGCCGTCCGCATCGACAATATAGAGCGTGGAATCGTTAAACTCGGCATCGCGGCTTTCGCAGGGAGAGGTGAAGACAAGGCGTTTCCCGTCCGGGGACCATTCCGGCTGACAGGCGCCATCCGGCATGTTCGTGATGACAAGCGGGTCGCCATCGTCAATGGTGCCGATGTATATCTGTGGAATGCCCGAGCGGTCGGATGCAAAAGCGAACTGTCCAAACCCGCCGCCTCTTGGAGTGGGCGCAGGCGTGAACGTGAAGGTCGGTGTGGGAGTGAAATCGGGCGTGGCCGTCGGGGAGGGTGTGAAGGTGGCCGTCGGTTCATTCGTGACCGTGGGAGTGGCCTCCACCAACTCGGTGGGAGGCAGGCTTTCGGTGGAGCGTTGCGTGGCCGTCACGCCGCGCAGGCCAGACATCCACGCGTCCACCTGTTCGCGCGCGCCCGGCATAAAGTTCCACGTCAGGTACGCGGCCGCGATCAGGAGAACCAAAAGCAGGAAGCGCGGGAAGCATCCACTCTTGCGTTTTTTCTTTTGGGGAGTGAACGGTTTGTCTTCGCCGTTGTCTTCCGCGGGATAAGGCGGACCGCCGGCTGACGGACGGGATTTCGGTTTATCGGGAGGCGGCGCTTCCCCCTCCGCTTCGGGCGGGGGAGGTGCGACGACATAATTGCCGGTCAATTGCTGGGTCTTCGATTTGGAGGCCAGCAGGGCGCGCTGGAATTCATCCGCCGTCTGATAACGCTCGGCAGGATCGATGGCCATGGCTTTTTCGATGACCGTGGCCAGCCGCTTGGACACTTTTGGATTGCGTTTGCGAAGCGGCGTTAATTGCGCGTTGTCCATGGCGCGCGCCAACCCGTCCTCAGGAATGATGCCGGTCAACGCGGCGTAGAGGGTCGCGCCGAGGGAGTAAATGTCGGTGCGGGGATCGGTGCGCGCCGTCCCGTATTGTTCGGGAGGCGAATAGCCGGGTGTCATGGCGCGCGCGCCTGTGGTGGTGGCCTGACTGCCCTGCACCACCTTGGCGAGCCCGAAGTCCACGAGGAAGATGTGACCGTCGGGCGTGATCTTGACGTTGCCGGGTTTCAGGTCGCGATGCAAAATGGGAGGCTTGCGCGAGTGCAGGTATGAGAGTGCGTCACACATGGCCGCGCCGATCGAGATGACTTCGTCTTCGCCGATCGTGCCCACCCGTTCCATGCGCTGACGCAGATCCTCCCCCTCGATGTAATCCATCACCAGATACTGTCCCTGCTCACCGACCACAAAATGGTCCGAGACGCGCGGCAGGTTGGGATGACGCAGGTTGGCGAGGATGACCGCTTCCAGTCGGAACTGGCGCGAGTATTCATCAGTGGTGAAGAGATTTTCCTTCAGGGCGATGTCCACGCCCAGGTTCTCATCCACTGCGCGATAGACCGATCCCATGCCGCCCTGGCCGAGGATCTCCACAATACGATAGCGTTTATGCAGGAGCGTGCCGCGTTCTAATGTCATAATTGGTTGGGGACCTAAGTGTGGCGATTATATCAGAGCCGCCCCTACCTGTTGGGGGTGTCAGCAAGTTGCAATTTTGCAAATAGCCACGGCGCGCCCGCGGACACCCACGCACCGACCAGCGTGTAACGGATGTAACGGAAGACCAGCGCGACCAGATCCTCGCCATCGGGGAAGACGAGTTTCAGACCGAGATAAAAGACGGCGACTCCCACCAACCCGACCGCGTAACGCAACGCCCGCTTCCATGCGGGACCTGAAGTGTGGAACCCGCCTCGAGGCGCCAGCCACGCCACCCCGGCGAAGAGACCGAACAACGTCCCCATGGAAGTGACCATGCCCTCCATCGAAAACGGATTGGGCGCGTCGCCGCTGTCGCGCGTGGCGTTGGCGATCCACTCCGCGGGGATGACGAATCCGCGCGAGAGGAAGACGATCAGCGCCGCGAGCAGAATCATCCCGATGGAGACCGCGAAAGCCAGCAGGATCTGATTCAGCATGGTCATTTTTTTCACCCGCGCCGCGATGGGATTCCAATATTTAATGAAAGCCCAAAGCGTCAGTCCGCCCAACAGCCAGCCGACCAACACATCATGCAAAAAGTGGACGCCGAGGTAGATGCGCGAGAGGCCGATGAGCAGGACAACCGTCGCCGCGGCAACCCAGGCCCAGGTCCGCTTGATGCCATCCGCCGCGATGCCCCAGACGCCAGCCGCGGTCTGCGAATGTCCCGAAGGAACGCCGAATCCCGTCTCGGAGGCCAATCCTTTCACGTCTGTGCTCACCCAATATGGACGAGGGCCGTGCAACGCCATCTTGAACAAGTTGTTGAGTCCGTTGCTCACGAGGAGCATCACACCGATGCGCAGGCCAAGCGCGGCATCGATGCACCAATACACAAGCGGCAGGGCAATGAGGAAAAAGTCCTCGGAACCGAGGAAGGAAAAGAACTTCATGGGGCCGGCGAGCCAGTCGCCCAGTCCTTGAAAGGCGGCATTAACCGCTACGAGGGAGGAGAGGAAACCATCCATGAGAACTCCTTTTGGATTTGACGGGGATGTGTCTCCATTGTACACTCAGGTCATGGAAAAGTCACCGTCCCGCTGGTGGGACCCATCTTCCGCCGCTTTATTCATATTGATCATCCTGATCTCGGTCTGGCGATTGACTGTCACCGATTGGACGGACAACCTCGGTTACATCATCAATCTGGCCTCCGTCGCCGCGCTCGTGGGATTGGCGCTCGGAGCGAGTCGCTTTGGAAAACGCGGTGTAAGCGTGCTGGCCGTGGGATATACCCTGATGTTCATCCCGCGGCAGTTGATCGCGTTCTACGACAATGACATTTACATCGGCGAGCGGCTGATCAGCGTGGGCGGCCGCCTGCTGGTTTCCATCGGCGAGTTCATGGCCGATAAACCCGTGAAAGACCCGTTGTTCTTCATTACGTTGATGGGGATCCTGTACTGGCTCATCGCACTGATCTCTGGTTATCAACTTGTGCGCCACAACAACGCGCTGGCGGCCATCCTGCCTGCGGGGTTGACGATGCTCGTCATCCACCTGGCGGACCGCGGCCCGGCAGAACGACTCTGGATCATTGCCCTGTTCCTCCTAGCCGCGCTGACGTTGATCGGACGCGGCAAATATCTGCGCGACCGGATCGGCTGGGTGGAACGCCGCGTCCAACTCGCGCCCGAGACGGGTCCCGACCTGAGCATGGGCGCGCTGGTCGGCGCGGCCGCGTTGATTCTGCTGGCATGGAGCCTGCCGCTCGACCTGACAGGCGCGCCCGTGCTACAAAAGAAATGGCAGGACTTCACCCAACCCTGGCGCGCCACGCGTGACCGTTTCGAGCGCGCCTTCGACGCGCTCGAAGGAGAGGGCGCGGCCGAACGCGTCGAATCTTTCCGCAGTTCCATGTCACTGGGGAGCCGCGCCGCGCAGGGAGACGCGACCATCTTCAAGGTCATCGTGCCGCCCGAAGCGACCGAGTTGCCGCGCCTGTATTGGCGCGCCCGCGTCTACGACCGCTACGAAAATGGACTCTGGTCCGCATCGACCACGTCCACCGGGGAATTTTCTCCCGAAGATGACGAACTCTCCATCCCCGACCTGGCGGGACGGACCGAATTCGAATTCACCATCACCTCGTTCACACAGAAGCAAGCGATACTCAGCCTGCCCGCACAACCGGTCTGGATCAGCCGCCCGGCGGACGTGGTTGCGTTCCCCCTCCCCGATGGGACGCGGGACGTGCTCTTCCTTCAAACCTTTCCCTTCCTCGAACCCGGCGAGACCTTCCGCGTGCGCGCCGCCATGTCGAACCCGTCCATTCAGGAATTGCGCGAGGCGGGAACGGACTATCCTGAATGGGTGACCGCCCGCTACCTGCAACTGCCCGAGGGTTTTTCGCAGCGCGTCCGCAACTATGCCTCGCAGATCACCTTCGGGTTGACCAATCCCTACGACATCACGCAAACCGTCACCACCGTCCTGCGCGCCCAGATCACCTACGAGCCCAACCTCACCCTGCCCGCCGCAGGGACAGACCTGATCGAATGGTTCCTCTTCGAAGGCAAACAAGGCTACTGCAATTATTACGCCACATCCGAAGTGCTCATGCTCCGTTCGCTGGGCATCCCCGCCCGCATGGCAGTGGGATTCGCCCAGGGAGAAGTGACCGAAGGCGTTCAACGTCCCGGAGAAACCGAAGCCACCGCACGCGAATACAGCGTGTACCGCAAACACATGCACGCCTGGCCGGAGGTCTACTTCCCCGGCATCGGCTGGGTGGAATTCGAACCGACCGGCAACCAGTCGCCGCTGATCCGACCGGCCACGCCTCACGCGGGACTTCAGCCGGTCCCGGCCCTCCCGACGGAGGCGCCGGGCGAAGAATTGCTTCCCATCCTCCCTGCCGAAGAGGATGCTTCCTCCTCCGAACCCGCGCCGCTGACTCCGCAACAGGCATTCTGGATGTGGACCGCGTCCATCCTGACCCTCGCAGTTGGCATCTACTTCTTCAACCGCCAATTTAAGCTGACGACGCGCGCGGCCGAATACGTCCTGTCCGCAGTGGAAAGGCGCGGGGAGCGCGGCCCGGTCTGGGTCCGGAATGCGGCGTTGTTCGTGCTGGCGGACCCGTTCGAGCGCGCCTTCCACTCCGTCAACTTGAATCTGCGCTGGATGAGTCAGTCCCCCGCCTCCCACCTGACTCCCAAGGAACGCGCCCGGGCGTTGAAGGAAATCCTGCCCGACGCGTCGGAGGAAATTGACATCCTCTTAAAGGAATATCACGCCTCGCATTACGCACCGAGCGGCGGCGACCTTCGCGCGGCGCGGCATGCCAGCCGAAAACTTTTCTGGCGCGGAGTGCGTACGTTCCTGGACCGCATAGGGTGATAAAATAGCACGAACTCCAGGAACCCGATGGCTTTCGAGAAAACCCGCCCCGCCGCCCTCGCCGAACAGATGACCGCCTTGCGCAGTGTGGTGCAGAAAACGCGCGCCGCATTGCAGGCCTCGCGCCGCGAACTCCCCAGCGGCGTGCTGGAGGGGCTTTCGCAGGCGGACAGCGATCTCGACCGCCTGACCAAACTCATTGCCAGCACCGAGGCACAGTTCCGTCACACACTGGCGTTGACCGAGATCGGACAGGTCGTCAACTCCACGCTCGAACTTGACGAAGTGTTACGCATCGTGATGGACAATATCGTGGGGCTTTCGCGCGCCGAGCGCGGTTTCCTGATGTTAAAGGATGAAAGCGGGAAATTCACAGCGAACGTGGCGCGCAACTGGGAAAAAGAATCGATCAATTCCGCCGAGGCGGCCATCAGCCGCACCGTCATTCAAAAAGTAGTGGAGACGGGTGAAGCCATCCTCACCACCAACGCGCAGGAAGACCCGCGCCTGAGCGCGCAGGAAAGCGTCATCGCCTTCAACCTGCGCTCGATCCTGTGCGTCCCGCTCAAGGTCAAGAACGAACTGATCGGCGTCATCTACGCGGACAACCGCATCCGTTCAGGAATCTTCACCGAGACCGAACGCGACCTCCTGTCCGCGTTCGCGAACCAGGCCGCGGTCGCCATAGACAACGCGCGGCTGTTCTCATCCCTCAAGAAGACGCTGGCCGAAGTGACCGCGCTGAAGAACCTGATGGAGAACGTGTTCGCGTCCATCACCAGCGGCGTCATCACCATGGACGTGCAGGAACAGGTGACGCTTGCCAACCGCGCCGCCGAGCAGATCCTGGGACAGGCTTCGCAGGACATCCTCGGTCATCGCGTGGATGATGTGCTGGCTCCCGTTTCGGAAGCGATCCGCCCGCATCTGACCTCCGTGCGCCAAAAGGACGCCGCTGTGATGGATCTGGAATTCAGCCCCATCCTGCCCATCCGCGGCAATGTGGACTGGCGCTTCAACCTTTCGCCGCTGAAAGACGAATCACAAAAAACGCAGGGTATCGCCATCGTGCTGGATGACCTGACCGAGCGCAAACGTCTCGAAGCGCAACGCAAACTCTTCGAGCGGATGGTCTCGCCGGCAGTCATCAATCAACTCGACCCAAACAAACTGCAACTGGGCGGCAAACGCGCCGACATCACGACCATCTTCGCGGATATCCGCGGTTTCACCACCTTCTCCGAAAAACAGAAATCCCCTGAAAAACTGGTGGCGATCCTGAACCGTTATCTGGCCGCGATGGCCGAGGCCGTGCTCGCGCAGGAAGGCACCATCGACAAGTTCATGGGCGACGCCATCATGGCCTGGTTCAATGCCCCCATCCAGCAACCTGACCACACCCTGCGCGCAGTGAAGGCCGCGCTGGCCATCCGTGCCTCGGTGGAAAGTCTCTACACCGAATTACCCCCCGATGCGCATCTGTCTTTCGGCGCGGGCATCCATTACGGAGAGGCCGTGCTCGGTCTCATTGGCACCGAGAAGCGGCTGGAATACACCGCCATCAGTGACAGCGTCAACACCGCCAAACGCATCCAGGAAAATTCGGCGCGCAACCAGATCCTACTCAGCAAGGATGCCTACGAGCGCGTCAAAAAGGAAGTGGAAGTCCGCCCCGTCGCGCCGATGAACGTGAAAGGCAAGACCCAGCCGTTGGAAGTGTTCGAGGTGGTGGGGTTGGTGAAATAGAAACGGGGGAATAGCAGCCCGCAGGGCTTCGCATATGAGCACGGGTGATTTATCCCCGTGCGGATTCCATCGCCACGCTGCACCGCCAACCGAAACACCACGCGCCTGGAAACGAATCCCGTCCGATGGGACGAATCCTCGCATCGGCATCGCACGGGGGTGAACCCACCGTGCTAAAATACGAACGGTTTCGCCGTCCCAGCCCGCAGGGCTTCCTATCTGAGCACGGGGATTCTATCCTCGTGCGGGCCATCCCCGTGCAGAATAGACCCATGCAAAACCTCAGGCGACCATCAGACTATCCGACTCCATGACAAAAAAAATCTTCATCTCCGCCGACCACGGCATGGCCATCATCTACTTCCTCCAGAGCGACGTCGTCCCGACACTCCTCGAAGCGGGCGTCGAGATCGTCGTCCTCACCGATGATGACACCAAAGAAAAGATCGCCCAACGCTTCGCCCGCCCCAGCCTGACCTTCGAAGGCCTGCGCCTCAAACAGGCCAACACCTATGCCACCAAATACAAACCGCGCTGGCAATGGCTGCTCGCCTATCTCCGTCGCGTTGGCGGCTCGTGGCGCATCAACACCGAAGCCATGGACAGCCACATCTGGGAAGTCTGGGTCGAGAACGGTTGGAAATTCCGCCTCGGGATCTGGATTCCCGCCGCCCTCGCCATTCTCCTCCTGCGGACCTTTTCCTTCGCCCGCAATTTCCTCGTGCGGATTCAGAACCGCTTCATCCCGACCCCGAGCCTGTACGCTGACCTACTCGCGACTCACACCCCCGACCTGGTCATCGCCTCCACCGCGGGCTGGCGGCTGGACCGCTACCTCCTGCGCGAGGCGCACGCGCGCGGCATCCCGACCATGGCCGCCATCGTCGGCTGGGACAACCCCTCCAGTTACGCCATCCGCGGCGCGCCGATGGACTATGCCACCTGCTGGTCGCAACTGCAAAAGGATGAGTTGGTCTACGGCTCGGATTGGAAACCCGAACGCGTCCACATCGGCGGCATCCCCTCCTATGATGGCTACTTCCGCAAGGAATGGCTCATGCCGCGCGACGAATACTTCAAACTGCACGGACTCGACCCCAACCGAAAGTTGATCTCGTACGCCAGTAGTTTCGTCCATTTCGCGCCGAATTTCCCCAACATCGAAGCGCTGGCAAAACTCGTTTCCTCGGATTCGCTCGCCGAACCGTCGCAGTTGTTGATCCGTCTGCATCCGAGTCACTTTCAGGACAAACCGAAAATCTTCGCCGAGGAACGTCAGTGGGTATTTGACCTCGAAAAGAAATACCCGCACGTCCACGTTGTCCAGCCCGTCGCGCTGGGCGGATCACTCGGCTACTACGGCGGCGAAGACATGGACGAGAAATCCTCCATGATGGCGCACTCCGACGTGCTGGTGACGGTCTACTCCACGATGGTGGTCGAGACCGCCGTCCACGACACGCCCATCGTCGCGGCAGTGATCGACGTCCCTGGCGGATGGAACAAGCCGAAGAAATTCTCGCTCTCCCTCAAAAGAATCGGCAACTGGCCGACCCACAAACGTTTCCGCGACGCCAAGGCGGGACGCGTCGCCCAAAACGCATTCGAACTGCGCGACATCATCAACGCCTACCTGAAGAATCCCTCCCTCGACTCCGTCGAACGCCGCAAATTCATCCAAGACGAGATCACCTTCACCGACGGGATGTCAGGAAAGAGAACCGCGGAATTCATTTTGAAGGTGTTGAATAGTTAGCGTCATTGCGAACCGCCGCCCTGAGCGGAGCGTAGCGAAGTCGAAGGGCGGACGGTGAAGCAATCTCCTCGTTGGCGCGGGGATTGCTTCGCAACGAACGCTCGCAATGACGGGTACAATGAACTACCTAACCACGTAACTATGAAACTACGTAACATGTTCCTCTTCTACTTCTCCATCACCCTCGCCATTTGTTCCAGCGCACTGTACCACTTTGTAGCCAAGTCCACACCCGCGGACGTCAACTTCAGCGTCTCGCTCCTCGTCACCTACGCAGTCGCCTTCGGTGTCGTCCTGCTGACCCTGCTCTTCTTCCCCCTCCAAAACGGACTTGTCCCCGAACTGCAAAAACTCAACTGGGCCAGCATCGGACTCGCCATCGCCATCGTTGGCATCGAGTTTGGATTTTTGCTCGTCTACCGTTCGGGCTGGCATCTCGGGATCGCCGCCGTGCTGACCAACGTGATCGCCTCGCTGATCCTCGTCCCTGTGGCAATATTCCTTTTCAAGGACAAGTTAAACTGGGTCAACATTGCTGGAATCCTCGTCTGCCTTGTCGGTCTGATTATGCTAAACTGGAAACGATAATAAACATTCCAAAAGGAATCCCATGAAAAAGTTTATCCTCCCCGCCTTGGTCATCCTCGCGCTACTCGCCGCCTGTGCCCCGTCCGCCACGCCGACCCCCGCTCCCGTCGCGGACGAGTCGGCCGTTTCTCCCGCAGTCATCACCGTGGACATGTTCTACACCTTCGTCAACGCGGCCCAGTCTCCTGAAGAACTCAGCCTGCCGTGGAATATGCTGAGCCTCGACGAACAATGCAATCCCCGCGACAAGTGTGAATTGATCAACTTCACGAACACGTGGTGGGAATCCAAGGTGGTCTACAGACTCTATGGCTGCGACACCAACACTGTCGTTGTGGAAGAATTGCTCTATGCCCGCGATTCCGCCCAACCGACCACGATGACCGATGCGCGTTTCTGGACCTTCGAACTGACCGAAAGCAGCGGGCTTTTCCTGATCAACAAACGCTCCCCCATCAACGCGCCAGGCGAGGAATGTGTGCTGGCAATTGACAGGGCCGCGAACCCCTGATCTCCCGCTTCTCGGAGTTTTCCTCATTATGCTTTCCCGTTTCAAATCCGCCGCCCGCATCCTCGTGAAGGGTGACCACAAAAAGAAAAGCCGCAATCCCATCCCGCCCATCACCGATGAGGAAGTGGCGGAGATCAAGCAGTTCTTCCCGCGCGAAAAATTCTTCATCTTCGGTCACGCCCGCTCGGGCACGACCCTGCTCATGCGCCTCGCCCGCCTGCACCCCGAAGTGCATTGCAACTATCAGGCACACTTCTTCACGCGCTATCCGTTGCTCAAGTCACTGGTCAACACGCCCGACGCGGAGGAGTGGCTGGCGCGCAAATCCAACCGCTGGAATCAGGGACGCGACCTCTCGCCGCTTGTCCTGCGCGCCGCCGCGGACGTGATCCTCGAACGTGACGCCGCCCGCGAAGGCAAAAGCATCGTCGGCGACAAAAGCCCCTCGTCCACCATCCACGGGCAGGCCGTACGCGATATGCACGCCGTCTACCCCGACGCGAAACTGGTCTACATCGTCCGTGATGGGCGCGACGTGCTGATCTCGGAACGCTTCCGCAACTTCGTGGAGGAATCCAAATTCCTGACCGCCGAAGACAAACGCATCGTCGCGGACCTTCAAGCGGACTCTGCCCCCTTCAGCGACGGCCGCCGCTCCATCTTCACCGAAACCTTCATCCGCCGCGTCGCCTCGGGCTGGGTCGCGAATCTGACAGAGACCGAGGCCGAGGGACGCCGTCTGTTCGGCGAACATTATTTCGGCCTGCGCTACGAAGACTTGCTCACCACGCCGTTCGAGGAAATGACCAAACTCTGGATATTCCTCGGCGTGAAAAAAGTCGGACGCGCGCTCGGGGAGGAGATCAAAACCGAAATGGCCTCCAACCCCGATGAGGAGTGGCAAGCCCAAAGGTCGGAGGGAATCGCTTCGTTCCTCCCCAAAGGACAGGCTGGCAACTGGACGCGTCTCTTTACCGCGCGCGACAAGTCCATCTTCAAAGAGGTCGCAGGCAAAATGCTGATTCAGTGGGGATACGAAAAAAACATGGATTGGTGAACGGGCGGCGCAGGCGTTTTAAGGTGAAGAGTTGAATTCCCTTTTGAGTAAATTGCCCGCGCGCAATCAAATTGCCGCCGTGTACGCGACCGCCGTCGTGATTATTTACGCGTGGGCACTCATCCATTTTTTCTGGCGGTTTCCCAGTTGGTTATATTTTTCAACATTGGGCGAGATCGCCGTGACGCTCGCCTATTTGTTCACGGTGAATTTCATCGAAAGCGGACTGGCGATTCTTGCGCCCGTTGCATTGTCGCTCATCCTGCCGCGCCGATGGTTTTGGAATCGGTTCGTGACGCGGGGCATGTGGCTGGTGATTCTTGGGCTGGGATACCTGGCCTATTTCGATTGGAGGATTCAGGCCGACGCCGCTTTTCCCTACAGCCTCGCAAAATGGACTCCGCTGATCGCCCTGCCGATCCTCGCGCTCGTCTTTCTGCTGGACAGAATCAAATGGCTGGGACGGATTCTGGAAGAGTTGGGAGACCGCCTGACAATCTTTCTCTACATCTTCGTCCCGCTTTCCATCCTCTCGCTTTTGACGGTATTGGTTCGGAATTTATTTTAGGTTGCCATGTCGAATTTGAATCGCCGTAATTTTCTGAAGTTGGCCGGGGCCGCCGTTCCAGCGGTGCTTGCCCCCGGTGTGGTCGCGTGGGCAGAGCGGACCTTTCGGCAGGAAAATGCCGAACGGCCGAATATCATCATCCTGGTGTTCGACGCGATGAGTGCGCGGAACCTGTCGCTGCATGGCTATCCGCGTCCCACGTCACCGAACCTCGAGCGATTTGCGGAGCGGGCCAACGTCTACCACTCCCATTACGCCAGCGGAAATTACACCATCCCCGGCGTGGCCTCCCTGCTGACGGGAACCTATCCGTGGACGCATCGAGCCATCAACCACAGCGGCGTCATCCGTCGGGACAGGGTGGAGGACAACCTCTTCCGTCAATTTGGAAATGATTACCACCGACTCGCTTTCGCACAAAACACGTGGGCCAATTTCATCGTCACACAATTCCGCAAGGACATCGAAACGCTCCTGTCTTCAGGCGCGTTCAGCGAAGTGGACCTCGTCCTGAACAGCCATTTTCCCAACGACCCGAACATGGCGGCGCGGGCGCTGGACGACTTCGTGTTCAAGATGAACGAGACGCCCGTCTCGTTGATGCTCGGCCCGTTGCAGAGGTTGATCGATTACCGCGAGAGCGCCCAGATCCCCTCGGCGGATTATCCCAAAGGCATCCCAGACACGGTCGAGTATCCCGTCCATTTTCGGCTGGAGGAGTTGTTCGCGGGACTGGGTTCCCTGGTCACCGACCTGCCACCCTCCTCGCTCGCCTATCTGCACGTCTATCCGCCGCATGGTCCCTATCGGACCAACGCCAGTTTCTTCAAAAAATTCAATGATGACTACCGTCCGCCCAAAAAGCCCGTCCACCGTTTATCCGAGGGCCTTTCCAATGCGGAACTGACCAGCCAGCGCCGTTCGTACGACGAGTACATTGCGGCCACCGATTCGGAATTCGGCAAACTGCTGGACCTGCTGGAAGATTCGGGCGTGTTCGAGGACAGTTACGTGATCGTCACCTCGGACCACGGCGAGATGTTCGAGCGCGGCGAAAAGGCGCACACCACCCCGCTTCTCTATGACCCGGTAGTGCATGTGCCGTTGATGGTCTCCGCGCCGGGACAGGTCTCGCGCCGCGATATCCACGCGCCCACCAACGCCGTGGACCTGCTCCCCACCCTCCTGAACCTGACGGGCAAACCCATCCCCTCGTGGGCGGAAGGAAACATCCTCCCCGGGCTGGGCGGCGAGGAAGACTACGAACGAAGCACGTATGTGGTCGAAGCGAAACTCAATTCGGCGTTCGCACCGCTCAAAAAGGCCTCGTTCGCGATGCGGCAGGGCTACCGCAAACTCATTTACTACACAGGCTACGAAACCGAAGACTCGTTTGAACTCTACGACCTCGAATCGGACCTCGAAGAAATGAACGACCTGGTTCCGTCCCTGCCCGCGTTCGGCAAGCGGATGAAAGAGGAACTGCTCGACACCATTTCGAAAGTTAACGCGCCGTTCGAGAAAAGCAAAAGGTAGAATTGTGTTATTGTAGACTGTAGGAGATTTTCATGACCAATTTCACCATCCGCCACTACGATCCCGATGCCGACCTGTCAGCCCTGTCTCGGATGTTGACCGAGATCGAGTCCATTGACCGCGATGGCGAGGAAACGTCCGAGGAATTCCTCCGCTCGATGACGAAGTGGCCGAATTTCGATCCCGATAAAAACGTTTGGGTGGCGGAACAAAACGGCGTATTGGTCGGTTACGGACAGATCCTGCCAAAGTCCGACAACATTTGCTCCATTTATGCGGTCGTACATCCCGGCCAGCGAAGAAACGGACTCGGCGGTCAATTTTTGGAACTCATTCTTGCACGCGCGCGTAAGGCTCAAGCCAGGAAGGCTATTCTCTACATCAACGGCCACAACGCCGCGTCCCTCGCCTTCCTCGATCATCATGGATTCGACGTGGCTGGCACATCGGGTGTCATGGTCGCGCCAGTCACCGATCTTCCGCAGGCTGAAATCCCCGCTGGCTTTTCGTTGCGACGCTATCCCGAATTGGGGGATCCGCAAATCCTCGTCCAGGCGTTGAACGAGTGTTACAAAGACCAGGTCGGCCACCATCAAAACGTCACCAGCGCCGAGCGCTACATGAATTATTACGGCGAAGAAGGAATCCATCTGCTGTTCGACGATCAGGATCGACTGCTCGGCATCTGCGCCGCGAAACCTTCAGGCAAGACCGACACAGATGGCGTCTCCGACCTTCTGGACGCGCCTGGCCTGGTCAAAGAGCTTCGCCGTCACGGTCATCAACGTTTCCTCGCGCTGGCCGTGATGAACTGGCTGCGCCGACAGGGCACGCGCCCGATCACACTCGAATACTGGGGAGACGATGAAAAGGCCATCGAGATCTATCGCGGCCTCGGGTTCACATTGACCAACGAACAGTTGACCTATCACAAGGAACTTGCATGAAATTTCTCATCGCTGGGCTTGGCTCCATCGGACGCCGACACTTCCGCAACCTGATCGCCCTCGGAGAAAAGGATATCGTCCTGCTCCGAAGTCACCGCGCCACGCTTCCCGCGGACGAATTGGCGGGCTACCCCGTGGAGACCGACATCCACGCCGCGCTGACGAAGCACAAACCCGACGCGGTCATCGTCGCCAACCCGACCGCCTTGCATCTGGATGTTGCCATCCCTGCGGCGCAGGCAGGTTGCGCCATCCTGCTCGAAAAACCCGTCTCCGATTCGCTCGACCGATTGGACGTTCTGCAAAAGGCCGCCGAAAAAAGCGGGAGCAAGATTCTCGTCGGGTTTCAATTCCGCTACCATCCCACGCTCAACAAGGCGCGCGAACTCATTCAGGGAGGCGCGCTCGGAAAGATTCTCACCGTCCACGCGCATTGGGGAGAATACGTCCCACAGTGGCATCCGTGGGAGGATTACCGTCAGAGTTACGCGGCCCGCGCAGACCTGGGCGGAGGTGTTATCCGCACGCTCACGCATCCGCTGGATTATCTGCGCTACCTCATCGGCGAAGTGGATTCGCTCTGGTCGTTCAATGGACACGTCTCATCGTTGGACATGGACGTGGAAGACGTGGCAGAGATCGGGTTGAAATTTGCCGATGGCGCGATCGGCGGCGTGCATCTCAACTACGTTCAACGTCCGCCCGTGCATCGGCTGGAAATCGTCGGGACGGATGGGACTCTCCGCTGGGACAATGCTGACGGCATCCTGCATTTTTACAAGATGCCCGCCGCGTTCGGGACATTTAGCGACAATCCGCCCGCGCCCGTCGTCGAGACGTTCGCGCCGCCCGAGGGTTTCGAGCGGAACCAATTGTTCGTGGCGCAGACGCGTCACTTCATCGAGTCCGCCGCGGGGAAGGCGGAACCGATCTGCCGTCTCGAGGATGGCATCCTCGCCTTGCGTCTCGCGTTGGCCGCACACGAGTCCCAGCGCGAGGGGCGAGTTGTGAAAGTTTAATATTCCATGCGCTGGAAAAAATTCCTCACCCATCCCACAACCATCCTGCTCGCGTTTGCCGCCGCGACCTACCTGCCGTTGATTCGCCAGATCGGCTACACCAACGACGACTGGTATTTGATGTACGCCGCGGGCGTGAAAGGCGCGGGCGTTTTTCGCGACATCTTCGCGGTGGATCGTCCCCTGCGTGCGCTGGTGATGATCCCCGCGTATTTACTTTTCGGCGCCAACCCAATTTACTATCACTTGAGCGCGTTCGCGTTCCGCGTGTTGAGCGCGTTCGCGTTTTATGACCTGACGAAAAATCTATGGCCGCGCCAGCGCACCGCGTCCACGCTCATGGCGCTCCTCTTTCTGATCTACCCTGGTTTTCTTTCACAGACAAACGCCATTGATTATCAAAGTCACTTCGCGGGGTTGGCCGCGGCGCTGGCTTCGCTGGCGCTGACAGTCCGCGCGTGCCTCGCGGAAAAGCGGGCAACCAGGTGGACGTTGCACGCGCTCTCCGTTTTGCTCGGCTGGTTCTATCTCGGACAGATGGAATGGTACATCGGCTTCGAGGCGATTCGCTGGAGTAGTGTCTTCGTGCTGACCGCGCGACGCGGCGGCTCGCTCCTTCAGAAGGGCTGGACTGCTGTCCGATGGGCGTATCCCTCGCTCCTCGCGCCGATCGGATTCCTCTTCTGGCGGATGTTCCTCTTCGAGAACGAACGCGGCGCCACGGACCTCGGAACGCAGTTCGGTCAACTGACGCTTTCCCCGCTCGCGACGGGACTCTGGTGGCTCGTCCATCTCGTGCAGGATTTTCTGAACGTGCTGCTCCTCGCGTACGGCGTCCCGTTAACGCGCCTCGCCTTCGACATGCGCCTCTCCCACGCGTTGATCGGATTCGCGTTCGCGCTGGCGATGGCCGCGCTGGCATGGATGTTCGCCCGCGCCTCCGACGACTCCGCACAGGACGAGGGGACGGATTGGCGCGTCGAAGCGTTCTGGCTGGGATGTGCGGCCATCATCGCAGGAATACTTCCTGTCGTACTGGTTAACCGTCATATCGTCTTTCCGCAATACTCGCGGTACACGCTCGTGGCGTCCGCGGGCGCGGCGTTGATGCTGGTGGCATTCGCTTATTCGCTGAACAAGAAAACCATCAGGCTGGCGTTCCTTTCACTGCTGGTCGGCCTCTCCGCGCTGACGCATTTCGCCAACAACATCCGTGCCACGCAGGAGACGCAGGCGGCGCGCGAGTTCTGGTGGCAGGTCAGTTGGCGCGCGCCGCAATTCGACGAGGGGACAACACTGGTGGCGCACTACCCCATCGGCGGGACGGAGGAGGACTATTTCATTTGGGGCCCCGCCAATCTCATCTATTATCCCGCAGGGACGAATCCCGATTTCGTCCAGCCTGGCATCCACGCCGCGATTCTGAACGATGAGACCATCGTCAAGGTGACGGCCCGCGAGCGGCAGGAATTCGACAATCGCCGTTCGATCCGCACGTACAAGAATTACCGCAATATTTTGATTGTCACCCAGCCAACGCTGAATTCCTGCGTCCAGGTCATCGACGGGTTCCGCCCCGATCTCTCGCGCTACGAGAACGCGGAGGTGCGCGCCATCGCCGCGTATTCCGAGACCGAGCATATTCGCACGGACGAGTCGTTCCACATCCCGCCCGCAATTTACTTCGGGGAGGAGCCCGCGCACGGATGGTGCTACTACTACCAAAAGGCCGCGCTGGCGCGTCAACGCGGGGAGTGGGGAGAGATCGTCCGCATTGGCGAGCAGGCCCAAAGTCAGGGATGGGAGGCGGGGGACCTCATCGAGTGGATGCCGTTCCTCGAGGCGTACGCGCACGAGGGGCAGGTGACGCGTCTCGAGGCGCTGTCCCCGATCATCCGCTCGGACGCGTACGTCGCCAGTCAGGTCTGCCAGAGGCTGAGAGGCATGGAGGGGCTGTCCGAATCGGTGATGCAGGTGATCGAAACGGTTTTTTGTGCAGAATAGAAATCCAAAATTCATTGACTGAATTTTGAAGTATAATTTGCGGGCATTTGATAACCCGTAGGGGCACGGCGCCGTTCTGCTGTGCCCCTCCTAAAATAAAATCACGGAGAAACACAATCATGGCAAAAGCAAAACTGATCCCTCCCTACGGCGGCAAACTGGTGAACCTGGTCGTCGAGGGGAAAGAGCGCGAGGAACTCCTCGCCCGCACTTCCACCCTACCCTCCATCAAGATCACCATGCGCAACCTGTGCGACCTGGAGTTGATCGCCTCGGGCGGATTCTCCCCCCTGACCACCTTCATGGGCAAAGCCGATTACGAGCGCGTTCTGCACGAAATGCGCCTCGCCGATGGGACGCTCTTCCCGCTCCCCATCACGTTGACCGCTGACCCGAAGGAATTGCCCGCCGTGGGCGAGGAACTCGTGTTGCGCAACGCCAACAACGACACCATCGCCATCATGCAACTGGACGAGGTCTATCACTGGGATGCCGATACCGAAGCCGCGCTGGCCTACGGGTCGAACGACTCGAAACACCCGATGGTCTCCGAGATGGCGCGCTGGAACAAGGTCTGCATCAGCGGCCCGATGAAGGTCGTGAACATGCCGAAGTATTACGACTTCGTGCCCCTGCGCCGCACGCCCGCTGAAGTGCGCGCCATTCTCGAGAACATGGGACACGACAACGTGGTCGCCTTCCAGACGCGCAACCCGCTCCACCGCATCCACGAGGAACTGACCAAGCGCGCCGCCGCCCAGGTGAAGGGCTCGCTGCTCGTCCATCCCGTCGTCGGCATGACCAAGCCGGGCGATGTGGACCACTACACCCGCGTCCGCACCTACAAGGCGCTGGTGGATAATTATTACGATAAGAACAGCACGCTTCTCAGCCTGCTCCCGCTCGCCATGCGCATGGCGGGACCGCGCGAAGCGTTGCTCCATGCCATCATCCGCCGCAACCACGGCGTGAACCACTTCATCGTCGGACGCGACCACGCGGGACCCGGTAACGATTCGGCGGGCAAGCCGTTCTACGGTCCGTATGACGCGCAGGAGATCATGAAGCAGTACGAAGCCGAGTTGGGCGTCAAGATGATCCCCTTCGAAATGCTCGTCTATCTTCCCGATGAAGCGCGTTACGTCGAAGAGAAGGATGTGCCGAAGGGCGCGAAGGTCGCCAACATCTCTGGCACGCAGGTGCGCGATGACTATCTCGCCAAGGGCAAACTGCTCCCCGAGTGGTTCACCCGCCCCGAGACGGCCGAGATCCTGCGCGAGATGTATCCCCCGCGTCACAAGCAGGGATTTGCGATCTGGTTCACCGGCCTGAGCGGCTCGGGCAAGAGCGCCACCACGCAGGTACTCACCACCCTGCTCCTCGAGCGCGGGCGCGAGACCGCCATCCTCGACGGCGACGTGGTCCGCACGCACCTGAGCAAGGGCCTCGGCTTCAGCAAGGAAGACCGCGACACCAACATCCTGCGCATCGGATTCGTGGCTGGCGAGATCGCCCACGCGGGCGGCATCGTCGTCTGCGCGGCCATCAGCCCGTACCGCGCCACCCGCGCCGAAGCGCGCAAGATGGTCGGCGAGAACTTCATCGAAATCTTCATGGACACGCCGGTCGAAGTCTGCGAAGAGCGCGACGTGAAGGGCCTCTACGCCAAGGCGCGTCAGGCCATGGCCGACGGCAAGCCGATGGGCTTCACGGGCATCGACGACCCGTACGAGCCGCCCATCGAGCCTGAGATCACGCTCCAAGGCTTCGGCGCCTCGCCCGAAGACAACGCCCGCAAGATCATTGCGTATCTCGAACAGCAGGGCTATCTGCTGCCGCAGTAATTTGACTGACCAGCCCTCACCCCAACCCCTCTCCCAAAATTGGGAGAGGGGCGAGGGGTGAGGGCGTTTTTGAATGACCTCCTCCCGACTCTCCCTCGCCTCGATCCTGACCTTTGGCCTGCTCACCATTCTGGGGGCGTTTTTCCTCTTTCAGGCCACTCCCGAAGGACTCGGCCTCTCGGACGACTCCATCGCGTACATCGCGGGGGCGCGCAGTCTGTTGGCAGGACAGGGCTATCGCGAGGCCTGGCTCGAATCGAACCAGTTCGTCACCCACTTTCCCCCTGCTTTTTCTGGAACACTCGCCCTACTCGGCTTGATGGGACTCGATCCCGTCAACGGCGCGCGGCTGGTCAATACCCTGCTGTTCGGAGTCAACGCGGCCCTGCTCGGTCTGCTCGGCTGGCGGATGACGAAATCCTCCGTGGCGGGAATCGTCGCGGCCGCACTGTTCATCGTCAACGACTCGCTCTTGCGCGTCCACGCGGTGGCGATGAGCGAGCCGCTGTTCTTGTTCTTCAGTCTGCTGGCATTTTTGTGTTTTGATCTGGCCCTCACCCCCAACCCCTCTCCCCATTCGGGGAGAGGGGAGTATGGCTGGCTCATCGCGGCTGGCATCCTCACCTCCCTTGCCTATCTGACGCGTTACTCTGGTCTCGCGCTGGTTGCCACGTTTGTGGTGGCGCTCGTTCTGCTGAACGACACGTGGAAAAAACGGATCGCCAGTGTTGCCATTTACCTCGTCAGTTTTTTTCCACTGGTCATCGCGTGGAGCGTCCGCAACCGAATCGTGGCAGGGAACGCCACCAACCGCACGACGATCTGGCATCCTGTCACCGCGGAGACGCTCGACCAAGGACTTCGCACCTTCTCCGAGTTCCTCGTCCCTGTGGAGGAGTGGCGGCGCGAGTTGTTCCGAACGCCAGAGATTATTGTGGCGGTGATCGTTATTCTCTCGCTTGCCATTTTGTCATGGATCATGGTTAATGGATTGCGGCGTTTTTTCAAACCGTCCACGGCAATGCCTGAGATCCTTGGATTCACAAACGGGCTTTATATTTTCGGCTACCTGGCCTCGACATTGTTTTCCATCAGCCTGTTCGACGCCAGCACGCCACTGAAAGTGCGCATCCTCGCGCCTGTCTATCTGCCGTTGCTGCTGCTCCTCGTCCACGCGGGGGTGTGGATATGGAATCGCTTCCGACGCGCGGGACGCGTGATCGTCGTCGGGTTGGCGGCAGTGGTCTTTAGCGTATCCGCTGTCGGTCAGGCGCGAACCGTCGCAAGTCTGGCGGGAGGCGGCACGGGATACGCGTCATTCAAGTGGTACGATTCGAAAGTCATGGATTATTTGAAAACGCTGGACGGCCTCGCCATTTACACCAACGAGCCGGGCGCGGTCTATCTCTACACGGGGCGCGGGTGCCGCGTCCTGCCCCAGCGGGTCGATCCAGTTACGGGACTTGCGTGGGATAATTTCAATGAGGGCGTCGAGAACGTGCGCAACGAGGTCCGTTCGGGCTACGCCGTGCTGGCCTTGTTCGACGTGAACGCGCAAGACCCCGATTATGCGATGCTGACCGAGGGTTTGTATCCCATCATGAAATCTGGCGGCGATGTGGTTTTCTACGCCCCGCCGCCGTAGCGCAAGTCTGAGACTTGCTCTACAAGTTCAAGGAGCAAAATGACCATTCAAGAAAAATTCGATCTGAAAGGCCGCGTCGCCATCGTGACAGGCGGCGGCGGACAACTGGGGACGGAGTTCTGCAAGACGCTGGCCGAGGCGGGCGCTTCGGTCGTTGCCGCGGACCTGTTGATGGACCACGCCACGCGGACCGCCAACCTGCTGACGGACGCGGGCTACGCGGTGATGCCCTACCAACTGGACGTGACCCGCGTCGATTCGACCCGCGGCCTGGTCGCTGAGACGACGAAACGCTTCGGCCGCCTCGACATCCTCGTCAACTGCGCGGCGCTCGACCCGAAATTCGACCCCGACGCGGCCGCGAAGGGAATCGCCCCAGGCGCGTTCGAGGACTATCCGCTCGAGATGTGGAACGACGCGCTGAACGTCAACCTGACGGGCATCTTCCTGATGACGCAGGCCAGCGTCCGCCCGATGATCGAACAGGGCAAGCGCGGCAGTATCATCAACATCTGCTCGACGTATGGATTGAACGGTCCCGACCAGCGAATCTACATCAAGGACGGGAAGCGCGTGGCGTTCAAGCCCGCCTACTACACCACCACCAAAGCGGGTGTGATGGGATTCACCAAATATCTCGCCGCGTATTACGCGGGGACAGAGATCCGCGTCAATGCGCTCACCCCAGGCGGCGTGTTCAACAATCACGAAGAATATTTTGTCACCAATTATTCCGCCAAAACCATCCTCGGCCGCATGGCGAAGAAAGACGAGATGAACGGCGCGCTGCTGTTTTTGGCGTCTGACGCGTCTTCGTACATGACAGGGAATAATGTTGTGGTGGATGGCGGTTGGACGGCGTGGTAGATAGAGCCAGTGTTCAGTGACCAGTGTTCAGTGATCAGTAATTCGAGTTACGAGTCTGCCAATGGAACTTGCGCATCCTTGAATCCGTTTGACTTGAGGAGGATAATATGCATAAAACAAATGGCTTCTTGATTCTTCTGGCGCTGGTTGCAGTGATTCTTTTGGGATTTATAGCGGGCAAAGTCGCGGAACCGCCTCAAGCCGCGCCTACTTATACTCCCTGGCCGACGTATACTCCGAGACCAACTTATACCCCATATCCAACAATAGCGTCCATTGCCTTGCCAACACTTTGGGAGGGTGGTTTTTTTCCAGAAACTGCTATTGTAAAAAACTATCCACACGTTGATGGATCTACCTCAACCAAACCTTTACAGGATTTTATCCTCTGCAGGATATTTGAGCTTCCGTGTAATTGGAGATATTCGCTTGGTTATGAAAAACGAGTCCAGATAATTAGCAATTCTCCCGACCATACCTATTACTTTAGCGTACCTGATGGTATGTTGCCAAATATCGTCCATCATGGCACTCATGATGCCTATGTTAACTTGATCAATGGAAACGCAGATTTTATCTTGGTAGCTCGCTTACCCTCGGCAGATGAGTTGGAAGAAGCGAAAGCAAAGGACGTAACCTTGGACGCGCAGCCAGTCGCTTTGGACGCATTTGTTATGCTGGCTCATGCAGGTAATCCTGTTGACTCAATTAGTATTAGTCAAATACGCGGGATTTACAGCGGCAAACTTACGAATTGGTTGCAAGTGGGTGGTCTTGATCACCCAATCAATGCCTACCAGCGCGAGCAAAATTCGGGCAGTCAGGAATTACTTAAGACTTTGGTCATGGGAAATATTCCAACCATTAACGCCCCGGAAATGATAGTCTACACAATGCAGGGTCCCTTTAATGCCCTCAATGGTGGTCCGTCTGTATTTGTTGGCGCTGGCAATGAAGAAGGTGATCCCAACGGAATCGGTTATTCAGTCTATTATTACACGTGGTTCATTATGGGACCTCTCCAAAACATGAAAATTCTGGCAGTGGAAGGAGTAAAACCAACATCTAACACAATTGCTAATCGGACATATCCGTTGATTGCAGAGGTATATGTTGTAATTCGTGATGGGGAGCCCGTAGACGCACCATCTGTTTTATTACGCGACTGGCTGCTGACCAAAGAAGGTCAATACGTTGTTGAAGAAAGCGGATATGTCCCGATTACTCCACCTCAATAGGAAATCCAGATCGTGACTGAAATATTAGCTATTATCCCCGCTCGCGGCGGCTCGAAAGGCATCCCGCGCAAAAACATTCGCAACTTTGCGGGTTATCCACTCATCGCGTGGAGCATCGCCGCGGCGAAGCAATCGGCATCCGTGACGCGCGTCATTGTCTCAACAGATGATGATGAGATCGCGGCGGTGGCGCGTCAATTTGGCGCGGAGACGCCATTTCTGCGTCCCGCCGAGTTCGCCCAGGACAAGACCACCGACCTGCCCGTCTTTGAGCACGCGCTGAAATGGCTGGCGGAAAACGAAGGCTATCGTCCCGATGTGGTCGTGCAATTGCGCCCGACCTCGCCCATCCGTCCGCGCGGACTGGTGGACAAGGCCATCGAGATCCTGCGCGCGCATCCCGACGCGGATAGCGTGCGCGGCGTTGTCTCGGCGGGACAGAATCCGCACAAGATGTGGCGACTTACCGACGATAACAGCCCGATGAAAAACCTGCTGGACGTGGAAGGCATTGACGAGCCGTACAACGCGCCGCGGCAGATCCTCCCGCCTGTCTACTGGCAAACGGGTCACATTGACGCGATTCGCGCCGAAACCATTTTGAACGGTTCGATGAGCGGGAAGAACATTTATCCGCTCATCATTGATTCCGTCTTCACCGTGGACATTGACAACCTGCAAGACTGGGCGCGCTACGAGCATCTCGTCGCCACGGGCGGTCTGGACATGGTTTGGGCGGGACGCGCGCGGCGTCCGATGCCCGCGACTATCAAGTTGATCGTCTCCGATTTCGACGGCGTCATCACCGACAACCGCGTTTGGACGAGTGAAGAGGGCCTCGAAACGGTGGTCGCCTCACGGTCAGATTCGATGCACATCCGCACCTTGCGCGAGCGCGGCGTTGAGGTGATGATCCTGTCGTCGGAGCCGAATCCCGTTGTCCGCGCACGCGCTGAGAAGATGGGCGTGGAAGCCATCCACGGGATTGACATCCGCGGCAAGGGCGAGGCGCTGAAACAACTGCTGGCCGAGAAGAAAGTGGACGCGGCAAATGTGGTATACATCGGCAACGATTTGAACGACTTGCCGTGTTTTGAAATTGCTGGCTGGGCAGTGGCGGTTGCGGACGCGTACCCCGAAGTGCTGCAAGCCGCCGATTATGTTCTTGCTAAACCTGGCGGTCATGGCGCGGTGCGTGAGTTGTGTGAGATGGTGTTGGAAAAGATAGAGAACAGAGAGTAGAGAACAGAGATTAGTTTTGACTGCTCTCTGCTCTCTAGTCATCTAGTGACTAAATCAAGGAGATTACATGGCACGCGAAATTAAATTAGGAAATCGAATGGTCGGTGACGGGCATCCTGCCTACGTCATCGCCGAGATCGGCATCAACCACAACGGCGATCTGAACATCGCCAAAGAGATGATCAACGCCGCGGTGCACGCGGGCGCGGACGCGGTCAAGTTCCAGAAGCGCACGCCCGATGTGTCCACGCCCGAAGCGCAGAAGAGTCAAATGCGCGAGACGCCGTGGGGCTACATCCCGTACATCGAGTATCGCTACAAGGTTGAGTTCGACGAGGCGCAATACCGCGAGATTGACCGTCACTGCAAAGAGAAGGGCATCGCCTGGATGGTCTCGGTCTGGGACGAACCCGCCGTGGATTTCATGGAGCAGTTCGATACGCCCGCCTACAAAGTTCCGTCCGCTTCGCTCACCGATCACAAACTGCTGAAATACGCGCGCAAGACGGGCAAGCCCATCATCATCTCCACGGGCATGTCCACGATGGAGCAGATCCACAAAGGCGCAAAGGCCGTCGGCGATGAGAACCTCGTCATCATGCACTGCACCAGCACCTATCCGTGCGAGCCTGAAGAGTTGAATCTGAAAATGATCGAAACTCTGCGCCGCGAATTCCCCAACAACCCCATCGGCTATTCGGGACACGAAGTCGGACTCGTCCCCTCGGCGGTGGCCGTCTCGCTCGGCGCTTGCATGGTGGAGCGCCATCTCACGCTCGACCGCGCCATGTGGGGCAGTGACCAGGCCGCGTCCGTCGAACCTGGCGGCTTCGAGCGACTCGTCAAATATATCCGCGTCACCGAGGCCGCGTTGGGCGATGGCGTGAAGCGCGTTTACGAATCCGAAAAGGGTTCGATGAAAAAACTGCGCCGCGTCAACGACGAGTGATTTTTTACCACAAAGGACACAAAGGGACACGAAATCTTCGTGTCCCTTTGTGGTAAATTTGAGACATGACCATTTCGCAATCCATCCGCCGCACACTTCGCCCTCTTGGAAAAACCGCGCAGGCCATCGCGCGCTGGAAGACACTTTCCTTCAACGATGCGCCGCCCATCTTCGGAAACGCCAAACCGAAGAGCGGATCGCATTTGCTGTTGCAGGTTCTCAACGGTTTCACGCGTATCATGCCCTACCGTTACGTGGAAGCCGATCCGATTCGGACAATCAAAAAAGACGGTGGACGGAGGACGGTAGACCGTGTGTTGTCAGACTTGGAGTCGATTCCGAATGGAGTGATCGGCTGGGGCTATCTGGACGCGACCCCCGAGAACGCATCCTTCCTGACCCAGAGCGGACGCGTCAACTATTTCATTTATCGTGACCCGCGCGACCTGCTCGTCTCGCAAGTCTTCTTCGCCACCGACATGCACGAAGAGCACGGGATGCACGAACATTACCAGTCCCTGCCCGATTTTGGCGAACGGCTCAAGGTGGCCATCACGGGCATCGACCGCGACGGGTTGTACATGGTCAGCGTGAAGAGACGCTACGAGGGCGTGTTCGAATGGCTGGCGACCCCCAACGTGATGTGCATCCGCTTCGAGGACCTGGTGAACGACCGCGACGCCACGCTCGCTTCGATGCTCGACGAAGTGGAGAAGACTGGCTACCGCATCCCCACGCCGCGCGAACAGGCGCTGTCCGTGCTGGTAGACGCGATCCAGCCGAAGAAGAGTCACACCTTCCGCTCGGGCAAGACGGGCGGGTGGCGCGAGTATTTTTCAGACGAGCACAAAAAACTATTCAAGGAAGTGGCGGGGGATTTGCTGGTGAGGCTCGGGTACGAGAAGACAAACGACTGGTAAGTTATCAAGGCAGACCTCGTGTCTGCCCTTTATTTTTTCCAGGGCGAAATACAAAAGGGCGGACACATAGGTCCGTCCCAACAGATCCACCCCAACTCTCATTGAGAATCAATCCAGCAATGCCTCGATGGCGCGGTTGTTATCCGAGAGTCGCTCGGCGAGCATCAGCGCGATCCACTCGTGCAGGGCGGCGGCAGTCTGCGGCTGTTCGGCCTCCATCCGCATCAGCGCATCGGCACCCAGACGATACAGCACACTCGGCTGCAACGTCACCACGTCCGCGGTGCGCGGCTGGTGGAGGTACAACCCCATCTCGCCGATCACCGTCCCGCCGCGGATGCTTCGCAGGCGGATGACGTCTCCATCGGGCGTCTCCAACTCGATGTTGAGACGTCCCGACTCGACAAAGTACATCGCGTCGGACGCTTCGCCGCGTCGCATCAACGTTTGGCCGCCCTCTGTTTCGACGCGTTCGAGGAAGCCCATCAGCGCGTCCACCAACTCGGGATGCGGGAAACTCCGTGCCAACTGCGATGCCAGGCTGGTGGCAATGAACTGCGTGGACGCCTCATTCTTCGTCAGGAGCATGTTCTCGCACCACTCCATGCCGTAATCCAGCGCGGGGAAGAAATACACGCGCTGATCACCCACGAATCCGCCCTGCTCCATCTGGCGGCGCATCAACGGCGAGACCTGAGTCAGCACCAGGTAGATGTCGTGGATATCGGCCAGTTGTCTCATGCGGACGAACGACGAGACCGCCGACGAGTCCAGGTTGTGGACGCGGTGGAAGTCGAGCACGATGAATTTTTCCTTGTTGGTCTGGTCCTCGAGAATTTCGCGCACGCGGCTCAAAATGCCGTTGGACGTGCCAAAGAAGATGAATCCCTGCAAACGGAAAATATGGATGCCGTCGCCGAGACGATTGAGCAGGTCGCGCTGAGCGGCAGGACGTTCCACCTTGCTGTGGTACATCTGCCCGTTGAGCGTATCGCGCACCGTGTTCACTTTTGCATACTTGAACACGAACAACAGAATGGAGATCGCCACGCCCGCGATGACGCCTTCGAGAAAGCCGATCGAGCCGATGACGAAGAGGATGATCCAGACCAGGGCATAATCCGCGAGCGGAAGTTTGGGACGCGCGTCGTAGAGCCAGTCCACGAGGAAGGAGAGGCCGAGCATCAGCAACATGCCGTTGAGGAAGGCCATCGGTAACAGGCTGATGAACGAACCGCCCGCCACGAGGACGAGTCCACACACCAGCGCGGCAACGAGACTGACGATGCGCGTCTGCGCGCCCATGCGGTAGGCCAGCGCGGTCGCGCCGAGCAGGTGATAGCCCGCCGAACCGCCGCCGAGACCCGCGAGCAGGTTGGAAATTCCCGCCACGCGCAGTTCGCGGTTCAGGTCAATATCGCGTTTGGCGACCAGTTCCAACGCGGAGGCGTTCAGGAGAAACGCGATCAGGCTGACGAGCGGAATGATCGCGAGCGAGTCCAACGCGCCTGAAAGCGCGGCCCACTCCACGTCCAGGAAATGCTGCGGAAGGAACGGTTGCCAGAGTCCGCCCGAGCCGAAGGGCTCCATGAACATCCCCGCCGCGCGCGCCTCGTCGAGAGTCATGCCACGCACGAAAATGAGTCCGTAAAAAATGGCGATGCCGCCCAGCACAATGCCAGGCCAGATGAGGAAATGGTTGTACTTGCGGAGGATGAGCAGGACGGCGACCGCGAAGAGCGTGCCAGGGAGCCAGCGGAAAAGCGCGTCGGGCGTGAAGAATGAGGGGATGGTCGCGAGGCTGAGGGGTTGTCCTGCCATGCCTTCGAAGGTGCCGCGCGTGATGAGCCAGCCCGTGCCTGCGAGGAAGCCGCCGATGACGGGATAGGGAATGTAGCGGACGAGGTTGCCGAGTTTGAACTGGCCGATGAGGAAGAAGACCGCGCCCGTGGCAAGCGTGGAGAGGAGGATGCCCGTCACGACGGTGTGATACGCGATCTCTGGATTCGAGACGCCCGTCAACCCCGAGGCCACGCCCGCGGCCGCGACCGCCAGCAGTGCGGACGGTCCATCCTGCGGACCGATGGCCGCGCCGGGCAGGGAACTGAGTCCCGCGACCGTCAGCCCCATCATGAGGCCGCTGAAGAGCAATAGTCCCATGCCGCGCGGCGCAAACTGGGCGAGTTCCCCGGAGAAGATAAACGTCCCCAGCGAAATGCTGATGGTGACAACGATGATGCCGACGATCAATCCCGAGATGAGGCCGGGGATGAGCGTCTTGGAATCGAATGAGAACCGCGAGTTTTGAGGCATGGGAAATTCCTTTGGCGAAGGAGATATAACTAAATATGTCAAATTTTATCTTATAACCCCGCAATACGGAAAAAGAAAAGGCGCGGAATTTTCCGCGCCCAGACTTTGCCCATTTTTTACCATTTCCTTGACTGCAGATCAAATGAAGCTTCTCCAGCGCGGAAAAAATTGTGCAACTATCAATGCCAGAAGAGCAAAGAAACCAGAAGAGAACGCCAGCGCAAGGATCGCCCCCGCCACGACAATAATCCATATTTTCACGTCACCTTTGGAAGGGGAGAAGCCAATCTGGTCAAGACGAAGAACATGTAAGCGGAAACGATACAGTGCCAGCTTGGCAAACACGATGCCGAAACCAAGATAAGACAGCAGGATGAGAATGACCGAAAACGGCAAGCGACGTTCACCCGTTTGCGGATTCCCGACTATGCCCCTGCGGCTAAGACTGAACAGCAAAGCAGTCTCGCCAACGTAGGGCGCATCGGACAGGTTCGAGAGCAAGCGCGGAAGGAGAAGTGTCCCATTCGGCAAAGGCCATGAGACAGCAAGCGCTTCCGCGCTGAGGCCGTACGCCTGTCCAAAGCGACCGTTAGCCCGTGCCGCCCCAATCCCAAAGGCGCTGGCGGCTGTCCCGTAGTCCGCGATGACGGGGCCTGCATCCACATCCAGAACACCGAAGGGGGCAGGATATCCTTCGGGGTATTCGCGGAAGCCAACAATCAGGCTGCCCTCTTTCCAGAATTGGCGTTCGTAAAGCACGTACCAATCGCTTGCGATTTGGGTCCACAACTCCGGTGCCCAAATGAGCATGAACGAAATGCCCACGCCGCGCGCGGAGCCTTGTCCTTGCCCCGTTTTTGAGTCCGCGACGTAGGCAGGCAATCCCGTGGCAGGATCGAGACGGGAATCTTGAAAGCCGCGGATGGCGCGCTGGATGAAGGCGGAGTGGTCCGTGCCGAGAACCGCGTCCGCGCGTTGGATGGCGGCGATGGCGGGCAGGATGTCAATGGGATAGCATTCGCCGGGGTAATCGTCGAGCAGGCCGTAGGGTGAGCGGTCCATCTCGGCGGAGAGCGATTCGACCTGATCGCGCAAGAGGCTTTCATACGTGCGTTGACCGCTCAGTTTTTGATAACTGGTCAGGCCGCTGATGAGCAACATGCGATAGAAGAGATTTTCGCGCTGGAGATAGGAATCACCCCAATGTTGTTTGACCCACGTGGCATTGGTCGGGTCTGCGATGAGGGCGGCCGCGGACTCGATGGCCTCGCTCGCGTATTTGGCGGGCGCTTCGCGGGCGAGACGTGGGTTTCGCTCCCATGCTTCTTGCAGCGATTCGGTCGTCCACAAATAGAAGACCGAACTGAACATCGGCCATTCCGTCCCTGAGATATCGTAGGTGTTCAGTTGCGCGGCACGGCCAGACTCCACGCGTTCACGTGCCCAGGTCTCGTAACGCCGCGACAGCGATTTGTGTAATCGAAACACAACGCGCGGAGGTTCGCCCGAAGCAAGGTTCGGATCGAACAGGGCAAACGTCAAGGTGAAAAAGGGGATGACAAAGAAATATGCAATGAGCGCGAAGGCGATCAAGGCATTTCCGTACACGACGAGGCAGACATTGGACTTCATTGAAAAGCGCAGATCACTTTCCCACTCTGCGCGGCCTCTCCACGAACTCCAATCCGCTTTTCAACAGCATCACGCCGATCTTCGACGTGACCGAGAACGCCCAGATGGGCAGTCCATAGACGAGGATTTCGCGCGGCAGGAACAACCCACCCTCCACGAGTTCGATCCGTGCGGGGACAATGTCATCGAGGACGATGAACGCGCTGCCCTGCGTGAACAGCTGGAAGATCTCCACCATTGTCCACAGAATCACGCCCGCGCCGAACATGGTCAGCAGGATGCCCACCAGTTTGGAGGCGGACCAATCGCTGGGGCCGTATTCGTCATTGAGTCTGTAGTTGGACATCCGATGTTCTCCTTTACGGCGCTGAGATAAACGGTCCTGCGCAGGTGAGTCCCACAGGCGCCATGAGTTGCTCGTACTTGTACATGTCAACGTAAAGGATGACCTTGGTTGGAAGGCCATAAAGTTCGTAGATGTCCAAAATGGTGTCAATGCCATGCGTCGAACCGTGCCGTTCATATGTGAATTTTTCACCATTGGGACCGCGCAGGTTATCGAGGTACGCCCTCTCACGGCTTGGACCAGAAAAGAAATCCCCGCCGACGCGGATCGGATTTTCGAGTGTGTAGCCGTACGTATCATCGGTCGAAATCGGACAAATCCCCCCGCTCTGCGGCGGCTTGGTGGATGTGGGCGCGATTGTGACTGTCGGTTCGAGAGTCGCCGTTTGGGTTGGAGTGGACGTGCTGGTCGGCGAGGGTGTCACCGTAGCGGTTGCAGTCGCTGTCGCGGTCAGCGTGGGCGTGGACGTGGAAGGCGCAAACAACGGCGAACTGCACCCCGTCAACGAAAAGATCAAGAGAGTCAACAATGTGAGTTTCCAAACGGTTTTCATGGTTCCTCCTGTTATGTTCTCTTACTTCTTTCCCTTTGCCTTTTCGAAATTTTCCTTCACCCGAAACTTGACGATCTTCGTGATCAACGCGTACGGAATGGGACGATCCAGCGGGAATTGTACCGAACCTTTGCCCTGCGGATAAGGGGCCAATTCCTTCTTGAATTTCTCGATTCCCGATGGGATGGGATAAAACCCGATGTGACTCTTGAACGCGGCAAAATGAACCAGATTGCCGTTCAGTTTAAAGGTCGGCATCTGGTAACTGATGGCCTCCGTCGCTTCGGGCGCGGCCTTGCGGATCGTCTCGCGAATTTTTTGCAGGATGGCTTGCACGTCCGCGGAGAAAGTGGCGATGTATTCGTCAATGGTGGTATAGGTAGTCATAAATTCCTTTCCGTTTGTTTAGGTGTCAAGACGCCAAAGATAAAGTAATCCTGTTTTATCGTCAAACAACCCAAAAGTGAAATTGAAGCTGTAGCGTTCATAAAAGGGTTGTGACGTATCATATCTTCGCTCCTTGTGATTTTTGTTATATGAATCTTGCCGATCTACAAAGAGATAAGAACCTTTCAGCGTATCCAGAGGAATTGTCCCGTTATCTGGTTGGAGGAGCCATTCATTATCAATAAATTCCTGGGGCAAAGGCAAAGGCTTCCAAATATTGGAGTTGGTCAAGGTCTGAGAAAATTCCGATATTTTCGCTGGAGGGATTTGAATCACGAGGAAAGTATATCCGTCTGAAGCCCCACCGGGAATGGGCAATCCTGGCCCAGTATCATCGTTGGTGCGAACCGTGACTCCTGTGGGAATATCAACTTGCGCCATTGAACTCGCAAGCGTAATGGGATTTGTGGGAATAACAAACGAGATAATACATGCAAGTATCAAAAGCAGGAAAACCGCAGATACTATTCCAGCAACAATCGTACAGCCATCTGGCGATGCGTTTGTCGTTTGGCTTTTAGATTGCTTCATGAACTACTCCATGAGAATTATTTCTTATGCGATTTCACCAACAGTAGCATTTCTATCAACGGGTATTTTCCCATTTTGGTTCCAAATTCAACAAGCACTCACTGCGCCGTGTTCCCCCCATCCACCAGCAACAGATGACCCGTCACGAACGACGAATCATCCGACGCCAAAAACAACACGGCGCGGGCGATCTCTTCGGGCTGGCCGAAGCGTCCCATCGGGATGTACGCGCTCGATTCCTTCATTGCCTCCTCTCGCGTCACCGGGTCAGACTGCTCGAAGTAGCCTTTCTCCAACCACCTATCCACGAACGTATCGCCCGGGCAGACGGCGTTCACGCGGATCCCCTCCCGCGCGAAATCGAGCGCCATCGCCTTCGTCATCATCCCCACTGCGCCCTTGCTGGCAATATACGGGAACGCGTCCCTGCCCGCCACCACCGACCAGTCCGAGCCGTTGTTGACGATGACGCCGCGTCCCTGCTTCTTCATCACAGGCAGCACCAACTTGCTCATCCGCCAGACCGCCGTCACGTTGATCTCCAATGTCTCGCGCCAGACCTCCTCGCTGGTCGTCTCCGCTGTCCCGCCGGTGACGATGCCCGCGTTGTTGAACAGGATGTCAATGCGACCGAACTCGCGCAGGGCGACGTCCACCACGCGTTGACAATCCTCCGCCTTGGTCTGATCCGCTTCGACGAACACGCATCGGACTCCCCTCGCGCGGGCCTCCGTTTCGACGCGCGTCCCCAACTCCGCGCGCCGCCCCGTGACGACCAAGTCCGCGCCCTCGTCCGCGAAGAGGAGCGCCGTGGCCTTTCCAATTCCCGATGTCGCGCCGGTGATGATGGCGGTCTTGCCTGATAGTTTGTTCATAAAAATCTCCGTTTGCTTCGTGGGGCGGAGTGGTACTCCGCCAATTAAGTTTGCGGAATACCATTCCGCACCACTAATAGCCGAAACGACGGAAAGAACTTCGCTGCGCGCAAGAGACTCTCCCGCTCCTGTGCGCGGACGGGTTCGCCCGCCCATCGTGACCAGATCCGCTCACTGCGAGGGTTGAGGCGCATGGCTTCCGCGAGGAAATCGGCCACCTCGTTGTCGGTCAACTTCTCGGCGAGGGCGTTGTACTTCGTCCAGCCCGCCTGCACGTGGACGCGCGGATTCGCCTCGATGTTCTTGCGCCAATCCGTGTCCCCGCCCCAGCCCGCCATGATGATTCGGTGACCTGTCCCTGCCTCGCGGCGATATTCGAGCGGCGTGTGACGCGGCTTTCCGCTTTTTCGTCCCGTGGTGGTGAGCAGAAGGATGAACCCGCCGAATAGAGGCAGGCCGATCTTGTAAAATAGGATCGGGACTTTGAACAACCACTTGAAGACCGCGCCAGGCCTATCCATCGGCACGAGCCGCGTCATGATGATGTCCTCGGCGCGGAGGAGGAATTTTTCGAGAGGGGTGAGTTTGTGTGCAGGCATTGGATTCTTTTGAGTGTGGGGGATGGATAAATGGTTAATGGAAAATCCATCATCCATGCACCATTAACCATCATCCAATTTCTTTCCGATAGAACCGATACTTTTTATACACCTGCGCACCCGCGTGGATGGCGAGCGGACGGGTGTCTTCGTTAAATTCGCCCGTCAGCGAAAGGTCAGCCCATTGATAGCCGCGCGCGGCGGCGCGTTTTGCCATCTCGTCGAAAAGCAGGAGCGAGAGTCCCGTGTCCCAATATTCGGGCGGGACGACGATGCTCTTGATCGAGAGGCACTTCGGCTTGTCGTTGCGATGCAGGAAGGCGCGCAGATAATCCCAGGGATAGCGCAAGCCATTGAGATGGATCAGGATCTCGTTGAAGTTGGGCACGCCAGGGAAGAAGCCCGCGGGCTTTCCATCCACTTCGGCGAAGAGGACGAGTTCGAGGTCCACCATATCGAGCAACGGCAGGATCATGGACTCGATGTCGGCGCGTGAGTAGGGGACATAATCGGGCATGTGCTCGAGGCCGCGATTTTGCAGGTAGACAATGCGGTCGATCTCGCCGTTCACGTCGGCGCGGTTCGCGCCACGGACGCGGAACTCGGGATGTTTGGCGCGTACCCTGTCGGCAACGCGCGTCAGTTTTTGGAGACGCGGATTGTTCAGGTCAATTTCAACTGCATACGCAACGTTATCGTCGCCATACTTGTCGAAGCCGTAGCGCTCGAAGAATTGCGGATAATACGCGGGTTGGTGTCCACAATACAGCGCGGGCGGACGGTCCCGCCCCTCGACGAGGATGCCGCGGCAGTCCTCGCGGTCGAGGTTGTAAGGGCCGTAGAGTCCCTTCATGTCGTGCGCGCCCGCCCAACGTCCCGCGTGATCGAACAGGGCGGAGAAAACCTCGTAGTCGTCAATGCATTCCACGAATCCGAACATGCACTCGGCATGTCCTGCATAGCGGGTGCGTCCCTTCTCCTCGGCCAGGCAGAGAGTCCCTGCGGGCTGGCCTTCCTTCCAGGCGATGAAAAATTCCGCTTTACCGTCTTTGAAGAAAATTCCGTGTGCGAGGTCAGTAGCCTTGGCGCGATCGGAAAGAAGGGGCGGCACCCAGAGTGGATCGTTTTTGTAGATGCGCCACGGGAAGGTGAGGAAGAGGTTGCGTTCGCGGCGGCTGGAGACGGGACGGACTTCGATCATGGTCACCTAAACGGTCATCAAAACGATGGCGATCAACGCCAGAGCGATGCCGAACATTTGCGGACGGGAGACGCGTTCCTTGAGAAAGAGCGCGGCCAACAGGACGGTGGAGGCGGGGAACAACGAACTGAGAATGGCGGCCACGTCGAAGCGTCCCAGACGGCTCGCCACGATGTAGAGAAAATTTCCACCCACGTCGAGGAAGCCATTGACCGCGATCAACGGCCAGGCGGATGGCGGCACCTCCCACGGGTCGCGGCGGACGAGGAGAAAGACGGTCATCAAGAGCATCCCCGCCGAACGCGACATGACCATCGGCCAGAGCGTCGCTTCGCGCGTCGCCTCGTGGATGATGACAAAGTACAGGCCAAATCCCACGCCCGCCAGCAGGGGCAGTTTCAGGTCCGCGATGTGTGCGAAGATATCCTTCACGTTGCCTTCGCCGCGCGAGATGAACCAAATGGCAAAAAGGGCAAACACAAAGCCGAGGAGCGTCACCGCTTTGGGCAGGCCGTCAATGACCGCGCCGATCACGATCGGGATAACCGCGGCCATCAACGCCGAGACGGGCGTGGCGATGCTCATCAGTCCCAGCGTCATGGCCTGATAGAGGAGGAGAATGCCGAACGTGCCGATCATCCCCGCCAGCGCGGCAAACAGGCAGGCACGCAGGGTTGGAAAATCCTCTTGAAAAGCAAGGGCGGCGATCACAACAAAGAGGATGCCAATCCCTTCGCCATAAAAGATGGCGCGATGCGCGCCCGCTTTACGCGAGGCCAACCCGCCGAAAAAGTCGGCTGCGCCCCAACTGAACGCCGCGCCGAGACCGAAGAGGATGGAGAGCAAGATTATTTCCCCGCCGCCTTAGCGCGCTCCAATACTTTCTGTGCGTTCTTCAACAGCGGCATATCGATCATCTTCCCGTCCAACGCGTACGCGCCTTTCCCCTCCTTTTGACTGGCTTCGAACGTCTCGACGATTCGACGCGCTTCCGCGATGGCCGCGTCCGATGGAGTGAACGCCTCTTGCGTGACCCGGACCTGGTTCGGGTGAATGACCTGTTTCCCGCTGAAGCCGAATCCTGCTCCCTGCTCCGCTTCGGTGCGCAGACCCTCCGCGTCTTTGAAATCAATGTAGACGATGTCAATGGCTTGCAATCCGTACGCCGCGCAAGCCGTGACCACCGCCTGACGCGCGTACAGCAGTTCGGACGCGTCCCGCGTCCGCCGCGCGCCGATCGAGGCGGCGAAGTCCTCCCCGCCGAAGATGATCCCGTCCAAACGTGGATGCGACGCGATCTCCTTGAGATTCAGAATCCCTTTGGCGGTCTCCACGCCCACCAGCATCCGAATCGAATGGAGCGGCCAGCCATATTTCAACTCGGCGGCTCCGATGATCTTGCTTCCCCATTCGATCTGCTCGAGCGATTCAATTTTGGGAATCACGATCCCGTCTGGGTGGAATGGGAGAACCGCGTCAATGTCATCCCGCTCCCAATCCGTCCCGACCGAATTGATGCGCGCCAGCTTCTCGCTGTTGCCAAAGTCCAATTCCTGCAAAGCCTTGGCGATGGTGGCGCGGGCTTCCGCCTTGCGGTTGACGGCCACACCGTCTTCCATGTCCATGCAGATGCAGTCCACACCCAAAGTCAGGGATTTAGTGATCTTCTTCCAATCGTCACCGGGCATGTAGAGAAGGGCGCGTCGGGATGGCATGTCTGTCTCCTGATTTATTGTATCGTCGGTCTCACCGCCGCGAACCCTAGCCCGTTCGGCCCTAAATGCGCTCCGATGACCGGGGTGGCGTTCACCATGATGATCTCGCGCGGCAGGTCCATTGCGATCTCGTTCATGAGTTGAGTAAGAAAGGCGCGCGCCCGCAGTTCCGCCCCGGTGTGCATAATGGCGAGACGTTCCAGCGGCAGGCCGCCTCCCTTCAAAAAAGCGGACAAGCGTTCGTTGGCCTGGTGGGTCGTCCGCACCACGGAGGCAAATTTGACCTGTCCCTCCGCCAGTTCGATCACGGGTTTAATGTTCAACACCCCGCCGATCATGGTCACCGCGGCGGGGAGACGTCCACTGCGGCGGAGGTAATCCATCGTGTCGAGGGCGGCGAAGACGCGGATGCGTCGGTGAGCCGCTTGGGTCGAGGCCAGAACCGCCTCGAGGTCCGCACCCGATTCGGCGGCTTCGGCGGCGATCAAGGTGTGGAAGCCGATCCCCATCGAGAGTGAGCCGCTGTCCACCACGGTGATCCGATTCGGGAAACTGGCCGCGGCCTGCCGCGCGATATTGCAGATGGCGGTCAATTGCGAGGCGGCGTGGATGGAGAGGATGTGGTCACAGCCGAGGGTGAAAAGTTTCTGGTAGCGCACCGAAAATTCCCCGATGGACGGCGCGGCGGTGGTGGGGAATTGAATCATGGCGGGCAGGCGCGCGTAGAAGTCGTTGCGGCTGATGCCAACACCGTCGGCATATTGCTTTCCCTCGATGACGAGGATCGAGGGAACGACCTCGATGCCGAAACGTTCGATCAAGTCGGCGGGCAGGTCGGAGGTCGAGTCGGTGACGATGCCAAGTTTCATAAAGAACCTTTGCCACGAATTTCGCAAATTGAGCGAATTTATCAAAACCCATTCGCAAAATTCGCGATGAAAGATCAATCCAGATTCCGCACCGCAGGATGCGCGAGTCCAATCAGAATCATCAAAATCGTTCCCGCTCCGCCGATGAGAAAGACCGTCGGCGCGCCGACCAGGTCCGTGCCCCAGCCCGCCAGCGCATACCCGATCGGCAAAAGCACCCACGAGCCAAGCGAATCGAACGCGTAGACGCGGCCCAATTTTTCGTTGGGCACCATCTCTTGCAGGGTGAGCGTCCACACCAGGCCGAAGATGTTAAAGTTGAATCCAAAAAGGAACATCGCCACCACAAGCACGGGAATGGGCGCCTTCAGGCCAAACAGCAAAAGCAGAAAGCCGTTGAACATCACAGAGAGGTATCCCAACAACCCGCGCCGTCGCAGACGTTTGAATTGTCCGAGCACGATGGCGCAAAGCACGTATCCTATCGAAAAGGCGGAGCCAAAAATACCAAGCAAGTTCACGTCCGCGTGGAGATCGTCCTTGATGAGGAACGGCATGGACACCGCGCGGGGACTGCCTTCCATGATGTTTAAAATCCCGAAGATCAGGATGGTGACCCAGATCCATGGGACGGTGACGATGGCGTCCCAGCCCTCGCGCAGATCGCGGACTCCCTGCTTGACCGCCTCTTTCACCGACTTTGGCCGAGCCGCGGCTTCGGGAGCGGTTTCTCCCTTTGGCATTTCATACAACCCCGCGCGCAGGATGGGGAACACGCATGCGGCCGAGACGAAGAAAGACAACGCGTCCAGGCCGAACGCGAGCGGAGTCCCGCCCGCCGCGACCAGCGAAGCACCGATGATCGGCCCGATGACTCCCATCACGCGCTGACTGAGTCCGTTCAGAGAATTGGCGCTGGTCAACATATCGGGCGGCGTGATCTGCGGAACAACAGACTGGTAAGCGGGAAAGAAAAACGCCTCCACAAATCCAAAGATCAGGCTGGCGGCGTAAATGTGCCAGATCTCCAGCAGATTCAGCCACGAGAAGACCGCAATGAACGTAACCACCGCCCCGCTGAGAATATCGGAAAGGAACATGATGCGCAGGCGCGGGAAACGGTCCACAACGATGCCACCGATGAGAAGAAAGATCAGCAGGGGAATTTGCGAAAGCACCAACACGGTCCCCATGGCGGTGGCGGAACCCGTTTTTTCGAGAACCCACCAGGCGAGGGCGATGCGATGCAGGCTGTCCCCAAGACGCGAGGTGGTTTGTCCTGTCCACAGCAGTGCAAAGGGGCGATGTTTGAGGGCACGGAGGACATTCATAAGCGGCGAGTATAGCAGGGATTAAAGAATTCGGCGGAGTGGTGAATCTCCGCCGAAAATTCTGAAGGCATGACAAAATTTATGGAGCCAACACTGTGAAATTGAAAATTAATTGGTGATTTCCGCGAAACACACCATTTTTCAGGGTGAATTTGTAAACAACCGTATGTTTGCCCGGCGCGGGATTGGAGACGCATACGTTCCAGATACGCGCCTTTTGCACATCTTTCACTTCCCCCGTTGGGTCGGTCCAATCCATGTCAAACGTGCCGAAAGCCCACAAATCAACTTCGTGTCCGTCGAAGGTCATGCTCCACTCGGAATCCTTCCAACTCAGTTCCATGGCTTCCTGGGAACCCTCCATCCAGCCTGTGGAGACCCAGAATTTCGTCTGGGAGGCAGGGACAGTACACGTGCCGTCGAACACCACCTCCTGCTCGGTGCAGAGTTCGTGCAAAATGTTTGGAGCCTGACAATTTTCCCATTCGTTGATAAATTCCATTTCCCCGATCTTGTCACCCGGCTTGAGCTTCGCCCCAGGATTTTGACATGACGCCGTGGAAAGAGCAAACACGATCAACCAACTGACGAACGCGAGCTTTTTCATGTCTCCTCCAGAATGTGGCAGAGGATTGCATGAAGGGGGGAAGGATGCTCTGCGTGGCATCATTATGTCCCCGCACAAAATTATTGTACAGAATGTGAGTGCAAAATACAAGCAGGAGTTTTGGAATTAAAGAAAAAGGCGGAGGATGAACCTCCGCCAAAAATTTACTCCACCGAAATCAAGAACGGATAATGCGGCTGGCCGCCATCCTGCACTTCGATCTCCTGCGTGGAATATTTCGCGCGCGCCGCGTCTGCGATCTTCAACGCCTCGGCTCGATTCAGGTCTTCGCCGTAGTAGAAGGTGATGAGTTCGTGCTTGTCCGCTTCGGCCTTTTCGAGGAAGCCCATCACGGCATCCTGAATGGTGGACGAGGACAGGACGAGTTTGCCATCCAGCAAGGCGATCACTTGTCCCGACTCCACATTTACGCCGTCAATTTCGACGGTGCGCGTGGCGATGGTGATCTCACCCGTCCGCACGGAGGCCAGGGACTTGTTCATCTTCTCGGCGACCGCGTCCACCTCCCCGTCCGGGTTGTGAGCGAGCATGGCAGAGAGTCCCTGCGGGACGGTGCGACTCGGCACCACGGCCACCTGTTTCACCGTCACCTCTTTGGCCTGGTTCGCGGCCAGGATGATGTTCTTGTTATTCGGCAGGATGATGACCTTGTCGGTCGGCAGGTTTTCGAACGCAGCCAGAATCTCCTGCGTGGACGGGTTCATCGTCTGCCCGCCTTCCACGACCGCGGCCACCCCCAGCGAGGCGAAGATGCGGCTCAGTCCACGGCCCGGTGAGACGACTACCACGGCGATCTGTCCGGGCTCCACGGGCTGGAACTCGACCTTTTCGTTTTTCGCCTTTTGAATATCGTCCATCTGCGCCAGCAGGTTTTCCATCGCCACTTTGGTGATGGTGCCGATGCCCATGATGTAATCGATCGGTTCATAGCGCTTCTCGAGCGGGACGTGGATGTGCATGCGATACATGCCCTCGCCCTCGCCCACCTGAATGGACGTGCCCATCGTTTCGAGTTTGCTGTAAAAGCCTTGCAGGTCGAGCGTGCCGTCGGGGAAGAAGTCCACGACGACTTCGTAATCCTGACCTTCCTCCACGGCTTCCATCGCACCTTGCAGATTCATCGCCGACATCGGCTGGACACTCACGGTCGGGACGTCGAGCGGCTGGCCGTTGAAATAGCGGAGCATCCCCTCGAAGATGAAGAACAGTCCCTTGCCGCCCGAGTCAACGACTCCCGCCTGCTTGAGGACGGGGAGCAGTTCGGGCGTGTTCTGCACCGACGCGTCCGCCGCGGGGATGACGCGTTCGAGGATCTCGATCGGATCCTGCGTCTCGGTCAGCGCGGCTTCGGCCGCGGTCGCCACATCCTTCGACACGGTGAGGATCGTCCCTTCCACCGGGCGGACGACGCCCTTGTAAGCCGTGTCGCGCGCTTCGACGAACCCCTTCACCAGCGTCGGTCCATCCAGGACTTCCGCGCCGTGCAGGCCACGCGAGAATCCGCGCCACAACTGCGAGAGGATCACGCCCGAGTTGCCGCGCGCGCCCATCAAGGCGCCCTTGGCGACTGCCGCGGCCATCTCACCGACGTGGCGCGTGCCAAGTTCGGCGATCTCGTTCCAGGCCGATTGCATCGTCAATGTCATGTTCGTGCCTGTGTCGCCGTCTGGGACGGGAAAAACGTTCAGCGCGTTGACCGTCTGCTGATTGGTGCGGAGCCATGTCAGCCCCGCCTGGACGAGTTCCTTCAGCACCACACCGTCGATCGGTTTGTTTCGCAAATCGTGCAGATGCCTGGCCTGGATGTCGGATGAACCTAAACTCATGAATGCTCCTCAAAGTTTCAGACCCAAAAGGTCACGGAGACCTTTTGGGTCTGAAAAAATACACTAATCCACATCGCTGACGCGCAGTCCCGCCACGTGGACGTTGACCGCGTTCACCTTCAGCCCCAACGCCTTTTCCACGTGGAAACGGACCGTGTTGGCCACGCTGTTCGCCACCGAGGTGATGCGCGTCCCGTATTCGATGATGACGTGGATGTCAATATCGATGAGCTCGCCATCAAAACGGACGGAGACGCCACGCGTCGGTTCGTGGGTGATGGTGTGCGCCAGTCCCTCCGCAAGGTTGCGGGGCGCCAATCCCACCACGCCATAGGATTCGAGTGTGGCGCGATAGGCGATCGAAGCAATGGCGTTCGGCGAGATGTGGATGCTTCCGTAAGTGGTATTCTCTTTGCCCATAGTCTTTCCTTTACTGCCTTAATTAACCACTTCCATTGAAGATGGTTGCGATTTGTGGTACAATGCGGCGCTTGCGCGAAAGGACTGCGCAGGCGTTATTGTGAAACTGGAAAGGAACGAAACCCATGAAATGCGCTCACTGCGGCAAGACCACCACCTTCGGCCATAATCGCTCGTTCTCCCTGCGCGCCACCAACCGCAAGTTCCTCCCGAACCTGCAAAAAGTGACGCTCATCGAAAACGGCCGCAAGGTCCAAAAGGTGCTTTGCACCAAGTGCATCCGCACCGCGGCCAAATCGGCCTAAGCGATTGTCTCACCTTCAAGAATCACGGCTTCGGCCGTGGTTTTTGTTTAAGCGACGCACTCACGCAACTCGCGGATTCCTGCCGCGATCCCCTGTGGATGACCAAAGATGAAACTGCCCGAGACGAAGACATCGGCGCCTCTTTTCTGGACCTCAGGCAGGGTCGCGGACGAGAGGCCGCCATCCACCTCCAGCCGCGCCGACGGGTTGACGGCGTCCAACATACCGCGCAACTGTCCAACCTTCGGCAGGACTTCGGGGAGGAATTTCTGTCCCGAAAAGCCGGGGTTGACGGTCAGCACCAGGACGAGATCAACCAGCGAAAGCACGGGCTCCAGCGCGGACGCGGGCGTGGACGGGTTCAACGTCACGCCGGCTTTGCATCCCAACGAGTGGATCTGCTGGATCGTCCGATTCAAATGGGGACAGGTTTCCACATGCACGGTGATGTTCGTGGCGCCCGCTTTGGCAAACGCTTCCAAATGGCGTTCTGGCTTTTCGATCATCAAGTGCACATCCAGCGGAAGTTTTGTGGCGCGGCGGCAGGCCTCCACAACAAATGGACCCATCGTCAGGTTGGGGACGAAATGACCGTCCATCACATCCACATGGATCCAGTCCGCGCCGGCGGATTCGCAGGCGGCCAGGTCCGCGCCGAGGCGGGTGAAATCAGCGGAGAGGATGGAGGGAGCGATAAAAAAATTTGTCATGGATTCCATGCAAAGTAAGCCGCGATCCAGAGGGGAATCAGTCCGCCGATGGCGATCAGCGCGAGCAGGCCCAGTCCAAGCGTGCCCCAGTCAATGTCCAACTGGAGGGATGCCTCCTCGTAAGCCGCGACCGGCACAGGGTCCGGGAGAGGGACGTAAACGGGGGTGGGCGGAATCTCCTCGAAGTTGTTGACCGCTTCGGGCGTCAACGCGAGCTGCGGAGGGATGGTCGGTTCGCGCACAGTCCCGAAGCGCTGGAGGACGCGTCCAAGTTGGTCGGCGGTGCGATAGCGTGCGGAAGGTTCCTTCGACAAGACCTTCGCCTCGATCTGCTCGAGCAGGATCGGCACATCGGGCAGGTATTCGCTGAGCGGATGCGGCTGGGCATGGATGTGCATGCGCGCCAGTTCGTCGGCGGTGGTGGCGTGGAAGGGAAGCGTGCCCGTGAGCATTTCGTAGAGGACAATGCCGAGCGAGTAGACATCCGAAGCGGGCGATGGCGCCTGGCCTTTGGCCTGCTCGGGCGCGAAATATTGCGGCGAACCCCACACCACATCGTCGCGGTCGCCCGGGCGGATGGTGGAAAGGGCGCGGGCGATGCCGAAGTCGGTCACCTTGAGGCGCAGGTCGGGCGTGATGAGCAGGTTATGCGGCTTTACGTCGCAGTGGACGAGTCCCGCGCGGTGGGCGTAGCCGATGCCCGCACAGGCTTGCACCATGACCGGGATGGCGTCCTCCACGCTGAAACGTCCGCGCTTGCGGAGCAGTGATTTCAAATCCGTGCCGGGGACGTGCTCCATCACGATGAAAAGCTGTCCCTGATCGAAGCCGAAATCGTGGACGGTGACGATGTTGGGATGCGAAAGGTTGGCGGCGGCGCGCGCCTCCTGACGAAAGCGGTCCCGAAATTCCTGGCTGCTCGAATAATCGGCTCGCAGGACTTTGATGGCGACGGAGCGTTCCAGCATCAGGTCGCGGGCGCGATACACCTCGGCCATGCCGCCCGAGCCAAGGCTTTCGAGCAATTGATAACGCTGGTTGAGGAGGTCGCCTTCGTTCATCGAGGGGATTATAACATGGGGGTATCCGCAGGATTTTGGCCTAAAACTGACTATTGCGTACTGCGTGTTGCGTAACGCGGTACGAAATACGCAATACGTACTACACAGTTATAATCACCCCATGCGACGCGCCCTCCTCCTTTACAACCCCGTTGCGGGACGGTTCCCCGTCAAACCGTTTTTGAAGTCTGTGACGAAAACCCTCGCCGATTCTGGCTGGACGACGGAGGTACTCGCCACAAAAAGCGGGGAACACGCCACCGAATCTGCCAAACAGGCCGCGCTCGAAAACTACGACGCGGTCTTCGCCTCGGGCGGCGACGGGACGATCGGCCAGGTCGCGGCGGGACTCATCGGCACCGAGACCGCGCTCGGCATCCTCCCCAGCGGCACGGCCAACGTCCTCGCACTCGAATTCGGCCTGCCCGTCTTTTTCTGGACGCGCTGGTGGGCACTCAAACAAAATGCGCGCACGCTCGCCGACGCGCCCATCCGCGCGGTGGACGTGGGCATCTGCAACGGTCAGCCCTTCCTCCTCTGGGCGGGCATGGGCCTCGACGCCATGACCATCCACGCCATCGAGCCGCGCATCCGCGTGGAAAAATTCTTCGCCTTCCCCGAATACTTCGTCACCACCGTCCGCACCGCCACCGTTTGGAGCGGCGTCAACCTGCGGCTGTGGGCCGATAACCACGAAGTGGAGGGCCACTTCATGCTGGCGGTCGCCAACAACATCCGCCGTTACATGGGCGGCCACGCCATCCTCTCCCCCGACGCGCTCATGGACGACGGCGAATTCGACCTCTGGCTCCTCTCTGGCAACAGCCTCGCCGACGCTCTCATGCGTGCCTACGAACTCTGGCGCGGCCATCACCTCAGTTCCGAACACGCGCGCCGCATCCCGTTCCGCACCCTGCGCGTCACCGCCGAGTCGCCATTCCTCGTCCAGACCGACGGCGAGCCGCGTCCCGAAACCCGCGACGCGCTCATCACCATCCAGCCGCGCGCCCTGCGCATGCTCATCCCGCCCAACGCGCTGCATTTGCTTTCCAAGATATAATCCGCGCCGACATGAAACTCGACCTGCGCCGACTTCTCACCCCGACCGTGCTCCTCTCCTCCGCGGGACTTGCCTGCCTGCTGAGTGTGATCGCGCTGGTCTGGTTTGGACTCCGCCCCTCTTCACCTCAAACGGACCCCGGGCTGGCCCCCGCCTATTTGACCTTGATCCCCGCCTCAACGTCCACGCCCCTCGCCACGCTGACGCCGACTCTCGATCCACTGGCTGGCACGCCCACCCTTCCCGCAGACATCATCGTGATCGGCGGCTACGTCCAGATCACCGGCACCGGCGGAGACGGCCTGCGCCTGCGTTCCGCGCCCGGGCTGACGAGTGAGCAACTCTTCCTCGGCGAGGACGCAGAGGTGTTTCAGGTAAAAGATGGGCCACAGGAAGCCAACGGATACATCTGGTGGTACATCGTCGCGCCCTATGATGAATCCCGTGCGGGTTGGGCCGCCGCGAACTTTTTGTCGGTGGTCCCGCCGCCACAATGAACCTCACCCCCGGCCCCTCTCCCAATGGGAGAGGGGGGAAAGATGAACTGCATGAACGAACGTCCCACCGGCGTCACTGCCAATAAAACTAAACGAGAACTGACAATCACCTGGTCCGATGGACATGTAAGCGTGTACCCGTTCGGCTTGTTGCGCGCGGCCTGTCCGTGCGCTTCGTGCCGCGGCGGACACGAAAACATGAAGTCCGACCCTGACGCGGCCGTGTTCGAGGCCAATTTGCCCGATTCAACCGAGACGCGGCTGGTCAACGTCAACGCAGTCGGCTCGTATGCCATCGCCATCGTCTGGGAGGATGGACATGACTATGGCATTTACAACTGGCATTATCTGCGCGCGCTGTGTCCGTGCGAGGAGCATCGAGGCAAGGCGTAATAAACGAGAACCCCGTCTCAAACTGGACGGGGTTCTGTGCTCATTTGCGGGAAAACTCATCGATTAGTTTGTGAGGACCGGCTGCCAGCAAGTAGTATGTATTTCCCTCCTGGCGAAAAATACAACGGTAGGCAATGTCAACATAAAATTCCCAATATCGAGTCCCCTCGATGCGGTGGATCTGGAGAGAGCGATGCTTGGGATTCTCGGCGAGGAATTTGATCTGCTTCCTGAGTTTCTTCTGGATTTCCATTGGAAGAGACTTGTAATCCGCCTTGAGTCGCTCTGTGAGGACGATCTCATTCATCGAGCCAATCCAGCGCCTTGTCAATATCCTGAGAATCGACCCGATAAAATCTTCCCGCTTCAATATCCGCTTCCGCCTCGCGGATGCGGTGCTGCCATTCCTCTGTCACAAAATAGGTTTGGTCGTTCCGCGTCAACTCCTTGAAAAAGACTTCGAGACGCAGGAAAGTGTCGTAACTCATCAGGACTTCCCTGGCCTTGCCATCTTTTCCGAAGAAGATCTTGACATCATTAAGAGAAAGTTCGCTCATCTCCATCTCCGAGTCGAAACCGTCGAAACCATTTCACCCATTATAATACAGTTGTTCTACTTAACTTTGGAAGGATATCCGTCATGGCAAAGACCCAAACCCGCTACGTCTGTCAGCAATGTGGACGCGTGTCCGCGACCTACATGGGCAAATGCCCGCAGTGCGGCAACTTCAACTCGATGGTGGAGGAAGTTGTCCACGAGGAGCCTGTCGCCAAGAAGAGCGCTGTCCGCGGGTTGACGGGACGCTCGCAGCCGCGACCCATCGCGGAGGTCAGCGGGGACGCGGAAGATCGCGTCCACCTCCCCATCGGTGAGTTCGCGCGCGTGCTCGGAGGCGGAATCGTCCCCGGCTCGATCATTCTCGTGGGCGGGGACCCGGGCATCGGCAAGTCCACGCTGATGTTGCAGATGGCGATGGAGATGGGGAAGACTCAGCGGGTGCTGTACGCGTCGGGCGAGGAGTCGGAGCGGCAGATCAAGATGCGCGCGGCGCGGTTGGCAGGAAACGGGCAGGGGTCCATGCCTGAGCCGCTGTTCCTCGTCACCGAGACGAATCTCGAGATCATCCTGAACCACGTGCGCGAGGTCAAGCCCGATTTGTTGATCGTCGACTCGATTCAGACGACGTATTTGTCCGAGTTGGATTCGAGCGCGGGATCGGTTTCGCAGGTGCGCGAGTGCGCGTCGCAGTTGCGCGAACTGGCGAAGTCTTCGGGCATCACGGTGTTCATTATCGGCCACGTGACGAAAGAGGGTAACATCGCGGGGCCGCGCGTGCTGGAGCATATCGTGGACACGGTGCTGTATTTGGAGGGCGACCGCTTCCAGGCGTATCGTCTGCTGCGCTCGGTGAAGAACCGCTTCGGCGCGACGTCGGAGGTGGGCGTGTTCGAGATGCGCGAGGGCGGGCTGATCGAGGTGACCAATCCCAGCGAGGCGTTCCTCGCGGAGCGGATGGTCAACGCGGCGGGATCGGCCATTGCCGTGACGATGGAGGGGACGCGCCCGATCCTCGTCGAGATTCAGGGATTGACCTCGCCGACCCAATTCGGCAACGCGCGGCGCACTCCCAACGGCGTGGACTTCAACCGCGTCTTGCTCATCACCGCCGTGTTGACGCGCCGTGTGGGACTCAAACTCGGCGAGCAGGATATTTTCGTGAACGTGGTCGGCGGCATCCAAATTGACGAACCCGCCGCGGACCTGGCCATCGCCGCGGCCATCGCGTCTTCGTGGCGGGACGTGCCCATCCGTGCGGACGCAGTGTTGATCGGCGAGATCGGTCTGGCGGGCGAGTTGCGCATGCCTGGGCAAATGGTGCCGCGCCTGCGCGAGGCGCAGAAACTGGGATTCAAGACCGCCATTGTGCCAAAAGCAATTCGCAAGGGAGAGGCCTATCCGAAGGGGATTGAAGTGGTGGAAGTCCGCTCAGTGGATCAGGCGTTGAAGGCGGCTTTAAAGGTGGAAAAGTAGACTGGTATTCGCCGTCATTGCGAGGAGCGAAAGCGCCGAAGCAATCCCTCGCAATGACGTGAAATTGGGTTGGAGGAAAAATGAAAAGACTCAGTTGGTTGTTGATTTTGACGTTGGTCGCCTGTGGCCCCGCGGCGGTTGCGACGTCGACTGTTACTTCAACCAATATTCCCACATTTACTCCTACACAGACCGCTACCCCAATACAATTGGCGACGCTTGAGCCTGATCAGGCAAGAGAGAAAATCCGACTGGCGATGCAGGAATCGGTGGATTGTGACGCCCCTTGTTTTTGGGGAATCGTGCCTGACCAGACTTCAGTGAGTGAGGCCATAGATATTTTTTCTCATCTAGGACTTCAAGTAAAAAACACTACACTGGACAACAAAGTGTTTTATGGAGTTGCCTATGAGATGGATAATGGATTTTTTTTCACTGTACCACTTACAACTCAAGAGGGTATTGTAAAGAATATACGCGTAAACATCTCTCCTGAACCATACCAAGCGGGTGTTCCCCGACAATGGGAGTCGTTTTCACCAGTTTCATTGATTAGAAGGTATGGTGTGCCTTCAAGAGTGGCGATGAGCATAGCGTTTGGCCCCAGCCTTGACAGTCCAAACATAGACTTCGACATGACTTTCTATTATGATTCGAGGGACTTAATAGTTTATTACTACGGTGAACATTTGGGAGAAAAGCCGCAAATTTGTCCTCTTACCGATCAATTTGATCTTGTTCGTATATGGATGGGAAAAGATCCTTATAATCCACCTAAAAATTTCTTTTCGATGGAGTCGGTCACATCGTTAACAATGGAAGAATTTGTGAAGTTAATGACGGGTAATCCAGAACAAGCATGTTTTAAATTGAATTTTGATGCTTTCAAGTAAAAGCACACACCTATAATGGCGACGGACAGCGCATTCGCGAATCATCCCGCAGGGAGAAATCCATCATCAATAACGAATCCACACCATTCGCTGGCGGATATCACGAGAAAATAACGCGTCCATGAATTGCAACTTCTTCCTCCCACCCCCGTATAACTCCTCAGAATCAACTTTCTGAGGAGTTTCCCATGAACAAAAAAATCATCCCCATTCTCTTGGCCGTTTTTCTCATCACCACGGCCTGTGGATTTGGATTTCAACTGCCCGAGCGCGCCACCCCCGAACCCGAGGTGACGGACGAGGTCAACGTGCCCGTCCCGTCGTCGGGGAAGGCGCGGCTGACGCTGTCCTTCGGCGCGGGCGAGATGACCCTGTCCGCAGGCGCGACCGACTCACTCGTCGAGGGGGAAGCCACCTACAACTACAGCAAGATCAAACCCGTCATCAAGACCGACGGCGACAGTGTCCGCATCCAGGCTGGCGACGGGACGTTCAACACCTTCCCCAACTTCCGTGACCTGACGAACCGCTGGGACTTCAAACTGGGCTCCACGCCGATGGACCTGACCATCGAATCGGGCGCGTATACCGGCGATTTCGAGTTCGGCGGCCTCGCGTTGACCGGCCTGACGGTCAAGGACGGCGCGGCCACCGTGGACCTGTCGTTTGCCTCGCCGAACAAGGCGGAGATGTCCATTCTGCGCTACGAGACGGGCGCATCCACCGTCAAATTGATCGGGCTGGCGAACGCCAACTTCGGCACGCTCACCTTCTCGGGCGGCGCGGGCGACTACACCCTCGATTTTTCCGGTGACCTGCAACGCTCCGCCACCGCCACCATCGACGTGGGACTTTGCAATATGATCCTCGTCATCCCCGAGGGCGTCCACGCGGCAGTGACGGTGGAAGGCGGAGCGGCCAACGTGAGTTTCGGCCCGGGCTGGTCGCAGAGCGGCGGGGTCTACACCCAGGAAGGCGAAGGCCCAACCCTGACGATCCTCGTCAACATCGGCGCGGGCAACCTGTCGCTGACCAGGTAGCCAACTGCATGACTAGAAAAGAGACGGTCACTTCGGAAGTGACCGTCTCTTCAATTTTATATCGGAGTAAAAGGTCATATTTTGTCTATGACCTCCATCACTTGCTTGTGGAAAGATTTCACAATAAAATGTACAAAAGCAGATAATTATTATCTGCATTCCAGAGAGGAACGAACCATGCAGATCACCCGCCAAGCCGACTATGCCGTCCGTGCCGTTTTGTATCTCTCCCGCATGGGAAACAACCAGCGCGCCGCCACCAGCACGGTGGCCCAGGAGCAGAACATCCCCCCCTCCTTCCTCGCCAAGATCATCTCGCAATTGTCCATTGCGGGACTGCTCCACACTTCGCGCGGTGCGCGCGGCGGCGTGACATTGGCTCGTGAGCCGAAAGAAATCACCCTGCTCGAGGTCATCGAGGCCATTGACGGCCCGATCCAATTGAACGAGTGCGTGGGCGATGGCGGGACATGCACATTCGACAACGATTGCCCCCTCCGCCCCGTCTGGTGCGAGGCGCAGGAGGAACTGGTGAGTCGTCTGAAAGGGACGAATTTCGAACAGTTACTCGCGCAGTCTTAGTTTCGCGTCAAAGGCCATCTATGTGATGGCCTTAATTTTTTAAAACTCAAGAATTGGGAGATAAACAATGAAGGCTAAAACCCTGCTCGTCATTTCCATCCTTGCCCTGTTGCTGTCCAGCCTGGCCTGCCAAATGGGGGGACCGATCGGAGCGATCTTTGCGACCGACACGCCCACACCGACCATCACGCCCAGCCCCACTCCCACCGCCACCATCACCCCCACTCCAACGTTCACACCGACGCCGACCCCGCTTCCGACCGGGGTGAAATTCGAAACGCAGGCCGATGAGACCGTCATTGTCACAGATTATGACAACCACTTTCGGCTGACCCTGCCCAAAGGGTGGATCGTCATCCCGTTAACCTCGGAGGATTTCTTCGAGATGGCCGATAAACTCGCAGAGACCAATCCCGAACTTGCTGAGGCGATCGCGGCGCTTCAAAAGATCGACTCGGACGCAATCCGCCTGGTGGCGCTCAACGAAGATTCCAAGTACATCCAAAGCGGATTTACCACCAACATCACCGTCACCGCGGTGGAGGACAAACTCATGTCCACCATGCCGATCCCCTTCATCACCGCCATGCTCGAAGACAGCATGGAGAAAAACGGCGCCAAGATCCTGACCACCGGCGCGAACGTGCTGGAAAGCAAATCTGGTGTGGAGATCGGGGTCGTCGAGACCGAACAAACCGCCATGACAGCCAGCGGAATGAAAGTTACCGCCTATTCCAAATACCTCATCTTCCAGGTGGGAGGCAAAGTGGTCATGGTCCAACTGGCCACCCCCGTGGATTTCAGTGACGAACTCAACCCCGTCCTGGAATCGATCGCTGAGACCATCGAACTCCTCGACTGAGCAACACGAAAATCTCAACGATAGGCCCGATTGTTTCACAACCTCCCGGCAATACTCGCCGGGAGGTTTTATCTGATTTTATGCCGTTCCCCATTCACTTAAGCGTGAAAGTGCCAGCACTGGAATCGAAAACCGGTAGTAGAACTTCGAATTGGCTGGTTTGACAGGTAAAAATCAAAAACCAGATGTTTGTCTCAAACGATCCATTTTTCTCAATCAGAAGATACTCGATTGAAATGGTATCTTTGCAATTGTGTTCAATCACCTGGCGATATGCCTCAAAGCCGGGAACTGTCACGGTTTTACTCTTCGAGTTCCAAAACACCTTGCAAGCCGGATCCCCATAGAAAAAATCAAACCCATATGCATAGTCTTTTGCGGTATTTCCTACAAAAGAATGGAAGATGGGTCGTTCTGCAAAAATCATCAGACTGGTGAAAAATTTATCCGTCCCGGTAAGTGGCACATCCAGACCATAAAACAGGAGTAAAGATACGTTTGATTTTACGAACTCTGCAAGTTCTGCCTGGCCTGCGTCTCGGTGTATTTGTTCCATAGCAACAAGGTTATCCATGCCTGCTCCTCCCCGGTATGTGTCTGGCAGCCAGATTTCAAATTCCTTTCCCTCGAAACGTTTCCAGCCGGGCAGAAAAACTTTCTCTGTGGGGACGGATGTAGCGGTGATTGTAGGCAATGGCGTCTCTGTGGGAGGGACAGGGGTGATGGAGGGAGGCAGTAGTGTGGCGGTTGGCGCAGGAGTAGGTGTTGGCGAAGTGCATGCGGCCAGGAATGTTCCCAGCAATGCCAAAGTGAAAGCGGCTTTCCATTTCACGGCAACTCCTTTCCAAGGCTGAAAAACCATGGATACAATTTCATTCTACAACTTTCAGGCATTGATTTCAATTAGCATTAAGAAAATGAAGCCGCCATTGGTTTAGGTGAAAACATACGAAGGAGCCTGCTACATGGGTATAATTCTTCAGAATTTGCTTTTCTAAAGGAGCCGTATCATGCCTGGACCTCGTACCGTCCGCGCCCCGAGGGGCGTTGAACTCACCTGCAAGAGCTGGCTGTCCGAAGCCGCGTATCGGATGATCCAAAACAACCTCGACCCGGAGGTGGCCGAACGTCCGCAAGACCTCGTCGTCTACGGCGGGCGCGGACAGGCCGCGCGCAACTGGGAATCCTTCGACGCCATCCTCGAGTCGCTGAAGAATCTCGAAGAGGACGAAACACTCCTCGTCCAGTCAGGAAAGCCTGTTGTCGTGTTCAAAAGTCACAAGGACGCACCGAAAGTCCTCATCGCCAATTCGAACCTCGTCCCGCATTGGGCCACGTGGGAGCACTTCGACGAACTCGCCAAAAAGGGACTCATCATGTACGGCCAGATGACGGCTGGTTCGTGGATCTACATCGGCACGCAGGGAATTTTGCAAGGGACCTACGAAACCTTCGGCGCGCTGGCCAAGCTCAAAGGCTGGGACTCGCTCAAGGGAAAATTCGTCCTCACCGCGGGTCTCGGCGGGATGGGCGGCGCGCAGCCGCTGTCTATCACGATGAACGAGGGGGTGGGATTGATCGTGGAGGTGGACCCCGAACGCGCGGAACGACGCCGCGCCATTGGCTACGTGGACACGGTGGTGGACAATCTCGAAGAGGCGATGACGCTGGTCGAGGAAAATGTCAAAGCGAACACACCACGCTCGATCGGATTGATCGGCAACGCGGCGGATGTGTACGCGGAACTGTCAGCGAGGGGAGTCGTCCCCGACGTGGTGACCGACCAAACGTCCGCGCATGAGGCGTTGATGTATGTGCCGTCGGGATTGTCCGTGGTCGCGGCAGACGAGTTGCGGAAATCCGATCCCGAACGATACAAAAAGATGGCGATGGCCTCGATGGCGAAACACGTCGAGGCGATGCTGGCCTTCCAGCGCGCGGGCGCGGAAGTGTTCGACTACGGCAACAACATCCGCCAGCAGGCATACAACTACGGCGTGACGGACGCGTTCGAGTTTCCAGGATTCGTCCCCGCGTACATTCGTCCGCTATTTTGCGAGGGGAAGGGACCGTTCCGCTGGGTGGCGCTTTCAGGCGAGAAGGAAGACATTTACACCACCGACCAGGCCATCATGGAATTGTTTCCCGACGACGCACACCTGCATCGTTGGCTGAAAATGGCACGTGAGAAAGTCCCGTTCCAGGGATTGCCGTCGCGCATCTGCTGGCTGGGATATGGCGAACGCGTGAAGGCGGGACTGAAATTCAACGAGTTGGTCGCAAGCGGAAAAGTGAAAGCCCCCATCGTGATCGGACGCGATCATCTTGACTCGGGCTCGGTCGCTTCACCGAATCGCGAGACCGAAGCGATGAAAGACGGCTCCGACGCGGTCTCTGACTGGGCGATCCTGAATGCGCTCATCAACGCGGTCGGCGGCGCGACGTGGGTCTCGTTCCATCACGGCGGCGGCGTGGGCATGGGATATTCCCAGCACGCGGGACAGGTCATCGTGGCGGACGGGACTCCCGAAGCCGCGAAGCGCCTCGAACGCGTCCTCACCACCGATCCAGGTATGGGCGTCGTCCGTCATGCGGACGCGGGGTATGAGATCGCGATTGAAGCCGCGAAACGTCACGGTTTGAAGATGCCGATGTTGAAGTAAGGTCAGCCCTGCGTGTCTGACCTGCCTCCAACAATGGGGCGGACACACAGGTCCGCCCCAACAGTTTAAGGAATAGCATGAAATTCATACGCGTATTTTTACTTGGTTTATTTTTGCTTGTCGCTTGCGCGCCTGGAATCGCGTCAACGCCCATCGAGACCGCGACCCCGCCCGAGGTCCGCGCGAGCGAGACGCCCAGCGCGACAGCCACACCCATCCCGCCGACGGCGACGTTCACCGTCACGCCCACGCCGCGTCCGCTGGCGAGCCGCGTCCTCATCATCAGTTACGACGGCCTGCGTCCCGATGCCATCGGCAAAGCACCGATGACCAACCTGACCGCGCTGATGCAGGAAAGCGCCTACTCGCTCACCGCGCAGACGATCATCCCGAGCACCACCCTGCCCTCGCACGCGTCGATGCTAAGCGGGTTATGCCCCGCCAAACATGCCGTTTTCTGGAACGAGTACGTCCCCGAAAACGGATACGCGCTCGGCGTGAACCTTTTTACCATCGCGCACACTGCGGGCCTGCGGACGGTGATGATCGTGGGCAAGGAAAAACTGCGGCAGATCGTCCGACCCGAAAGCACGGACGTTTTCATTTTCAAGGAAGCCGATCAGACCGTCGCCAATCTTGCGGTTGCAGAAATTCAACAGGGCTTTGGGCTGATGTTCCTCCATTTTCCCAGCGGGGATTATGCGGGTCACGAATGGGGCTGGATGGGCGGCGTCCAAATGTACAACTATCGCGAAGACGACAAGATGTTGGGACAGATTTTGGCCGCGCTCGATGAAAGCGGACTGCGCGCCAGCACGCTCATCATCATCACCTCCGACCACGGCGGCCACGAAAAATCTCACGGGACCGAACTGCCCGAAGACATGACCATCCCGTGGATCGTCAACGGCCCGGGCGTGATTCCCGGTCCGCTGACGTCGTTCGTTCAGACCACCGATACGGCGGCCACGGCTTCCTACGCGCTGGGTCTGCCCCTCCCCGCCGAATGGGACGGCGTTCCCGTCTACGAGGCGTTTGGCTTGCCAACGCCGCCGCGCGTTCCCGCGGCCTGTCCGCAGACACATTAAGTCTCCATCCGAATATCGGAGCGCGGACTTCCAGTCCTCCTGATGCAAGCGGGCTAAAGTCCGCGCTCCGCAATTTTCGGATAGACTCTAACCGTATTGAATCGGCTCCACGTCCCTCTTCTTCCCCTCTTTCTTCTTTCTCTCCCGCGCATAATAAAACGTTTCGCGCAACTGCGGCGTGACCAATCCCGACTCGCGGTAGCCCATGCGCGTCCCGTGGAATTGCATGAAGCGGAACCAAAATATCGAAGCGAGATTCTTCGTCAACACGCGTTCGCGCCACGCGTGAACCAGGTCGCTGAAAATGTTCATGCTGGTCAAACGCAGGAAATCGTATAAGTTGAAATGCGACTCGGGATGAATCCGCTTGAAGGCCATCGCTTCGCGGCGATAGCGATTAAACACGCCGCGCGGCGTCTCGTTGTGGATGTGGACGATCTCGGCCTCCGCGACGTAGGCGATCTCATGTCCCTGCTCTTTTGCCCATTTTGCCCAGGCCAGGTCTTCGAGACCTGTCAGCGCTTCGTCGTAGGGATTCTTCTCCCACAAACTTTTTCGGATGGCGGCGTTGGCGTTGTTGCAGAACGCGGTCGGCTGACGCGGCATACTGTGGTCGGGATACCACTGGTGATAAATTTGCTGTTCGGAAAACTTGGCCGTCTCTGGCCCGCGCTGTTTTCCGTACGTGAGCGCGACCTTCTCATCTTCAAATGGACGCAGGAGCGACTCCAGCCAATCGGGATAGACGGGATAGATATGCGCGCTGGCGATGACGACCAATTCCCGCGTCGCTTCGCGGACCCCGAGGTTGAGTGACCGTCCGAAGGTGAATTCTTCGGGACGGATTCTCATCACCTTCGCCCCGAACGACTCAGCGATGGAGACGGTGCCGTCGGTGGAGCCAGAGTCCACGAGGATGACTTCCACATCCTTCACGGTCTGATGCGCGAGTCCCTCCAGCAGACGCGGCAGGTGTTGGGCTTCGTTATAGGCGCGGATGACGAGGGAGCAGTTCATGGGGAATCGTAGGGGCGACGTCCCGTCGCCCTGGGCGGGATGACCCCGTCCCTACCAATCGTTGTTTTTTTCATACCCCAATCGTACCAGCAAATCTCCCACCACTTCCTTGAACACGCGCTTGTGCTCCTCTTTGAAATACTTCTTCCACTCGCCCGTCTTGCCTGAACGGAAGGTGGGAGACTTGGACGGGTTGATGGAGGTCTCCAGCGCGTCGAGGATGCGTTCGCGCGGCGCGGGGATCGGCGCGCGGGCGAGGAGATGGTCCATGATGCGCGTCAGTGTGGCAGCGCGTTCGTGGATGAGGTCTTCAAAGTGGATGGTCAACACTTCGGGACAGTCCAGCCAGCCAAGGTAGGGAACGAAGCGTTCGGCGATGTTGAGAAATTCGATGTCGGCATCGGGTCGTCCCAAAATGCTGACGTTGAGTCGCGTGTCGAAATCGGGCAGGGACGCGTAATAATCGTGGTGGACGTGGCGCGCTTCCATCTCTGTTACATAGAAGACATGGGAGACGACCACGTCGCGCGGGTCGCGGAAAATGAAGTAGGGGACGAATCCGCTCCCAGTCACGCGCGAGGCGGCTTCGGGTCGGGCGAAGAGATGCGCAGATGCAACGTCCAGCGGGCGGAGCGAGTCGAGCCAGGTCAGCGCTTGTTCGGGTGCGCGCTTGCGTCCCGTCTCGCCTTCGTATTCGGCGTAGAACGAATGGACGCGTTTTGCGAATGGCGCGACCTTGGAGAAGCCAAGCAGGATCTGGTCGAGCAGGTGCGTGCCGCTTTTGGGGAAGGAGATACCGAGGAGAATCGGCCGGCCTTCAGAACCCAGGTTTCTTAAAGAAATCTGGGTTCTCGCAAAGCGGGCACGCTGGGTGAGTTTTTCAGTTTGGTATAAAGCCGAGCGGATGGATGATTTGAGAGACATGGCAGACAGTATTATAAGGCATTCAAAATCCCAATACACAAAAAGGCCAGGCTCATGATGCCTGGCCTTGATTTGCATTTAGGGAAAGGTCATTCGTGGATGAAGATCAGCGGCGTGGACGTGGAGCCAAATCCCGTACTCAGCGAGATATTCACGTTGTTCTTTGCGCCTGCCTGGGCGATGCGCAGGTCACCCAACTTGGTCACGTTTCCCTGCCCCGGGCGGATGACGGCGATATGTCCGCTGTTGATCGCCACAGCCATTTTGCCGGCGTTGACGTGAGCGATCAGTTTTTGCAGGCCCTCTGGTTTCGAGACATCAAGCTTCGTCCATCCCGACTTGCTCGAGCTGTCCTTGAACCAGTTGTACAAGGCTGGAAATCCGATGGTGGCCGGGTCTGAACTGCTTTTTTGCGGGAAGGCATGCCCCATGGCGCGGGCCACGTCGCCTGCGAAGGTGTTGCAGAACGTGTACGAAGTTCGTGTGTAGCGCACATTGGAGTTGACGCCGAACTGGTTGATCACGGCCAGGTAGAGGTCTCCGTGGCGGTTGGATGTGTCGCTTTTGACCGGGGTCTTGGGCATGGTCTTGTAGTCGAACGGCCACTGTCCCGGCTTGCCATAGCCGTTGTTCAGCGCTTTCACCGGTTCGGTCCCGGGCATGTTGCGTGCCTGCACGGTTTTTCCGCTGAGCAATGTGACCGATTGGTTCAGCATCTGCTGGCAGGAGGCGTTGCACGCACTGGCTGCGCCCACAGTGTACGTAACCGCCTTGCTGGTTTTGGAGCCATTGAAGGTCACTTCGAGCGTGAAGGTGTAAGTCCCAAGGCAGGCGTCGCTGGGGATAGTGCCGGGCAGATACCATGTGGCAGCTCCAGCGCTGGTGGTGAGATCCCCCGACCACAGGGTGGTGCTTCCGCACGGCCCATTGAGCAGCCAGGAAAAGTATGCCGTTTGTGACGTGGGAGTGTCGTTCACGATGTTGGCATACCAGCCAATGGCGTCGCCGGGATTGAAGGATGTCCTGGTCGTTCCATTACCGTCGGCGGTCCACGCGGAGGAGACGGAGACTCCCCGAACCGTGTAGTTGGCGGAACTGGATGATGTGGATCCGCTAAACGTTACGCTGAGTTTGTAGGTATACGTCCCCCGACAGGCATTGGATGGAACGGTCCCGGGCAGATACCAAACCCAGGTCCCCGCCTGGGCGGTCAAATTCCCGGACCACAGGGTGCTGGAGCCACAGGGAGTGGTCACCGACCAGACAAAATAGGCGGTCTGCGACTTGCCGGTGCTATTGGTGACGGTCCCGTACCAGCGGATGCTATCGCCGGGATTGAAAACGGTTTTCTTGATCCCGTTTCCATCCGTTGTCCAGGCAGAGGATACGGGGATGCCGGCAGATTTCACCAATCCCTTGGGGGTGTTACGGGGTTTCTGAAGCTGCCGCGGGTTGCCGATTTCTCCCACGATGGCGCTGTTCTCGTTGCCGATCATCGCCTCTTGCGTATCGTCTGGCTGTTGGGTGGGAACCTGGATCGGGCCAGGCCCATCGGCCGATACGCTGACAGGGACGGCGGATACAAGGAACAGTGTGATGACAAGTGTGGCGGTCAAAACGAACTTTTTCATGGCTGCATTCTCCTGTTTGTTGAAATGGTTTGTTACATTGATGACATTTTATGGAATCTCCCTGATTTCCACTTGACAGGACACTCGCGTTCTAGGTGGGAAAACTTACGTTTTTGGGTTTGAAACTTACGGCGTTTTAGATTCCCGTGGAATCAAAACCATCCCGTTTTCAGGGATGGTTGAAATGGTTTTGCATCAAACCGATTTGACTATTTCTGCGGAAGCTGAACGAAATATTTACCCAGTCCCCGCTCGGACCGAATGAACTCATGGTCGGGTTCCAATTCCGTCAGGCGCTTCCGCAATCGGAAAATTTCCGCGTCGATCATCTGGGGGTTGACTCCGTATTGTCCCGGCCAGCCTGCCGCCTCGATCTCTGTCAGACTGACAACAGACGGCCTTTTTTCGTAGAGCAACGCCAGGATCTTGAAGCTGGATCGGCTCAGTTTGGGATCGAGCCGTTTATTATGGACAAATACATCCCCATTGGCGGTATCCAACCACAGGTTGTCGCTCAGGATGCGGTTTTCATCGTTCAACGTGGATTCTGGGTCGTAAAACTTCAACAGGATTTGGGTCGCCAGTTGAATGCGATCGCCGTCACTTAATAGCTCGGGGGTGGTTGACTCCAGTTCCACGCCGTTCAAACGGGTATGGTTCTTGCTCAACAAATCTTCGATCATCCATCTTCCGTTTTTGAAAAGTACGCGGATGTGGTGGCGGGAAATTTTTTCGTTTGGGATCACGTAGTCACTGGAGGAATGCCGCCCAATTAAGAATGAATCGTGAGTGATCTTGATGATCGCGCCCTGGTTGGGTCCGCTTTCAATTTTGAAATAGGGGTGTCTTTCCATAATGTTTCCATGACCGCGATTTTTGGAAATTATATAACGTTCAGGCAATGACTGAATTTACAGATTTTTAATGCCGCGTTTTTCGAGACTGTGCGCTACGTCATCACCGCCCCTTCCATTCTCAACAGCCATTCCTTGGTTTTCAATCCCTCGCCGCCGCCGTAGCCATGGAGTTTGCCGTCCATCCCGATAACGCGATGACAGGGGATCACCAGCGGCATGGGGTTGGTGGCGTTGGCGCGTCCGACGGCACGCGCGGCACGCGGACGTCCCATCTGGTGGGCAATCTCTCCGTAGGAACGCGTCTCGCCGTAGGGGATGGCGTACACGATCTGCAAGACCTCGCGCTGGAAGGGACGGAGCAATCCCCAGTCGATCGGGAAGGTGAAGGCCTTTCGTCGGCCGCGCAGGTATTCGTCCAGTTGACGAAGCGGGACGGAGGCCTTGTCCGCGTCGAGGAGGGAGGGACGTTTGAACCGCCTGGTCAGATACGCGTCGATGGCGGGGTCTTCGTCCACCCATTCGATGGCGACCAGGCCGTTTTCGGAGACAGCCACCCACAGGTCCCCAAGAGGCGTGTGCCTGAGCAATCCAAGATGGAAAGGAGAGTGCGTTGCCATGTTCACTCCTGTCGTGTCAACTATACCGCACTCAGTCAAAAATTGCCCCTTTTTTAATCGCAATTTTTGGCCGTGGGCATTTTACAACATGTCTTTTCACCGATGAGTCCAAAGTTCAACATCACCACGAAGAGACGATGTCGCAAAAGAAATCATCAGGATTTTTAACGTTTCCCTTTTACATTTTCTTGAATTTCTTCGCGCTCTTCGCGGCCTTCGCGGTGAAAAAAGGATTTTCCACGATGAAACCAGGGGATTTTCGGCCCAATGGGCAAAAAATGACCAGAATAGTTGACAATTATGCAAGATGTCGGACAATCGTAGGGTAGGCGTAGGTTTGCCGTCAAGTACGTTTCGCGCGGTGATGATAACATGACGGCGTAAGGTGATTTCTCTTCTCCTCCTTTCAAAGAGAGCCAGGGTCGGCGTCCCTGGCTCTCCCGATTCTCAGGGTGGCCATTCGAATGAGATTGCGCTCTTCACCCCATCCCCCGAAAAATGTCTGAACCGATGTGAGACTTAAACACGAAGGCTCACACCTGCCCTGGCGGGCGGTGCCAGGGAAGTCTCGAAGACTCAAAGGAAAAAATCTTTGTGACTTTGTGCCTTGGCGACTTTGTGTTTGAGTTTCCAAACACTCGCGCACACTCGAGGGAAGTATAATCTGCCCATTCACATTGCAACGGAAAGGTGACTCATGGCAGTTCAAATAACCATCATCGGTCTCGGGCAGATCGGCGGCTCCATCGGGCTGGCGCTGGCCGCGCACAAGGACAAGATCAAACGCGTGGGGCATGACAAAGACCCCGACGCCGCCCGCGCGGCGCAGAAGGCCGACGCAGTGGACAGAATCGAGTACAACCTGCCTGCATCGGTGGAAGGGTCGGACGTGATCGTGCTGGCCCTGCCGTTGAACGAGGTGCGCGCCACGCTCGAATTCATCCGCGCGGACCTGAAAGAGGACGCGATCATTCTGGACGCCTCCCCCGCCAAACGTCAGGGCGAGGCGTGGGCGCGCGAACTCCTCCCCGCGGGACGCAGTTATCTCGGCCTTTTCCCGGCCATCAATCCAGCACATCTGCTCGAAACGGGCGGCGGTCTCGACGGCGCACATGCCGAACTTTTCGAGGGCGCCACCTGTCTGGTCTGTCCTTCGGCTGGCCTGTCGGAAAAAGCGGTGCGCGTCGCCACGGACTTCGTGCTCCTGCTCAGCGCGAACCCTGTCCTCTCCGATGCCCTCGAAGCGGACGGATTGCTCTCCACCATGCTGACCCTGCCCAAACTGCTGGCGGTTTCGCTCGTGGACCTGACGATGGACAAACCCGGCTGGAAGGACGCCACCAACCTGGCGGGTCGTTCCTACGCCATGCCGGTCGCGGCCACCTTTGACCGCAACGAAGCGGACGGTTTGAGCGCCTCGGCCCTGGCGAACCGCGACAACCTCGTCCGCTTGCTGGACGCGTACATCGCGTCCCTGCGCGGCCTGCGCGAGAACATCCAAAACGAGCAAGGCGGCGAACTGGAAAAGAAAATCCGCGCCGCACAGGAGAAGGCCCTCGATTGGCTGATCGACCGTCACCTGGAAAAGTACCGTCCCCCCGAGCGGATGGAAAAAGGAAAGGCATCTGACAATTCCTCGTTCGGCGCGCGGCTGAAGCAATCGTTCCTCGGCTCGCTTGGCAACTCCAAACGCGACGAGTAGACTTTGAATACGAGGTGTGGTCTCGACACCTGCACTGCACCGAACGCAGTGCGGTGCAAGTGTACGGCGGCGATGGTCGAGTAGGGTTGAGTAGCGAAGCGTACCGAAACCCGTACCGAGACCTGCCGCCTACTCGACCACCTTACGAAGCATGGCCTTCTATTGCTACATCCTCGAATGTGCGGACGGGACGTTCTACACCGGCTGGACCACCGACCCTCCGCGCCGCGAGAGACAGCACAACGCCGGGCGAGGCGCAAAATACACCCGCACGCGTCGCCCGGTGAAACTCGTCTACGTGGAGGAACTTTCCTCGCGAGCAGAGGCCATGAAACGGGAATTGGCCATTAAAGCAATGGGGCGGGAGAGGAAGATGAACCTGGTGAGGAATGGTGGGCAGATAGACAGGTGAACGGCCTCCGAGAAAACTTGGATGCCGTTTGTTTTTCTGTTTTCGTCAACGGACGGGCGTATAATTTGGAAGATATGCGCATTGACAAAGTCACAGACCCACACCGAGTAGGGAGAGCGTACTGAATACGCTGTGAGGAGAGTTCCCATTATGAAAACAAGACTCTTGACTTACTTAATTTCTATTGCATCATTAGTACTTCTCATAACTCTGTCTTTACTTTTCTATTCCATGAACAGAAATAATGATTGGATTAAAAAATGGTTGGAAAATCCAACATGTCAACCACCATGTTGGGATGGAATCACTCCCGGAGTAACTGATATCGAGTCTGCCAAGTTTCTGCTAAATCAAAACACCAAAATCGTTTGGATTGACTCTGACGAAACTTATTTGATGTGGGAAATTGAAGGGGATTCTGGGTTAGCATACACAGATTCTACAAAATCAGAAACCATTACTCGTATCCAATTTGATTTATCCAGACCAAAATTAACCCTCGGTCAAGTCATATCTGAATATGGAGACCCTACAAGAGTTCAAGTTGGGGATTGTATCGATCAGTGCGTTGCACAGGTTTTTTTTGAAGATAAAAACATGATAATTGGTTTGTATCTCTGGCCAATATATGCTAATGAAAAAGTGGAAATCACTTCCTCCTCCAAAGTTGAGCGTCTTTATTTCTTTTCTAGCGAGATGGCTCCTTTTCCCGAGAAATATCTCTTTTCAGTTTATTATTCCAAGCGAATAGGATGGAAAGGATATGGAATATATCCATGAGTGATTTATTGGAAGGCTGATTGCGAATTGTAGCAAATTCGCTGCCACGCAGACTCTGACTGACGCCAATCTATCACTAACGATTATCTCAAATGCTTGTTTTGAATGGCGATGAACAGCGCGTTCGGCGTAGCATCCCGTAGGGAAAAATCCATCATCAACAGCGAGACCATCTATTTCGTTGGTGGATACTACGAGCAAAAAGGCGGTGAAAGAACGGTAACCCGCGCTGGCAAATACAGACGAGCCGACCCTCAACCGAGTCGGCTCGTTCCATTCCAACACCTATCTACTTATCCACCTACTCCGTGAATAACGGCAAATGTCCCAGCGAAACGATGTCCATCCACTGGGAGCGATCCCCTTCGGTGAGGATGGCTGCCTCGCCAACCACCTCTGCCTCGGCCTTGTCCATCAGCATCTTCATGCCTTGCAGGGTGGAACCTGTGCTGATGACATCGTCCACCAGCAAGACTTTCTTGCCCTTCATGAAATCGCGGTCTTTTTCGTCCAACACGAGGATCTGGGGTTGACCCGTGGTGATGGACAGCGTCTCGGCTTTCAGCGCGTCTCCCATGTAGGGCTTGTACGTTTTCCGCAGGACGATGTAGGGCTTCTTCATCTCCACGGCGAGCGCGTACGCCAGCGGAATGGACTTGGCCTCCGCGGTCACCAGCACATCGAACTTCGTGCCGTTGAGCTTCTTTCCCAGTTCCCGCGCGCAGGCCTGGACGAGTTCCGTATCGCCGAGGATGTTCAGGATGGCGATGCGCAGTCCGGGCTTGATCTCGAACAGGCGCAATTCACGTTTGATTCCAGCAATTTCGATGGGGTAGGTTTCGTGGGTCATGTTTCCTCTTAGAAACCAGGTTTCTGCGAGAAACCTGGTTTCTGGCGTAGTTTATCATAGAATACTCACGGTCAAATAATTCGGGGCGGGTATAATCTTCTCATGCTCCCAGACCTGCAACTCAACGACACCGTCCACATGCGGAAGTTGCATCCGTGCGGATCGTCCGAATGGAAGGTGACGCGTCTCGGCGCGGACATCGGGCTGGAGTGCCTCGGCTGTGGTCGCCGCGTCATGCTGACGCGCCGCGAGTTACAGCGCCGCGCCAAATCCATCGTCCACGCGAACCCACCCGAAGGTCCGAACAAAGAAGCGAATCTCACAACATGAAAAAACCTCACATTCTCGTCCTCTTTTCCGACACGGGGGGAGGTCATCGCTCCGCAAGCGAGGCCATCATCGAAGCGCTCGGACTCGAATTCGGCGATTCCGTCACCACCGAAATGGTGGACTTCTTCAAAGAATACGCACCCATCCCCTTCAACAGAATGCCCGAACTCTATCCACAGATGGTCAAAGCGCCGCAATTATGGGGAGTGGGATTTTACGCCACCGATGGGCGGACGCGGGCGCGCATGATCACAAGCGCGTTCCGTCCCTACGCGACGCCCGCCGCGAAAAAACTTCTCAAGAATCACCCCAGCGACGTGATCGTCACCACGCACCTGGCGGCCAACTCGGTCGGCCTGTGGGCATTGGGACGGAACCGCGACCGCCGCTTCATCTCCGTCATCACCGACCCCGTTACCACGCACGCGCTCTGGTTCGACAATCGCGCCGACCTGATCCTCGTCCCCACCGAATACGCGCGTGAGCGCGCCATCTCCTATCACATGCCGCCCGAAAAGGTCTTTGTGGTTGGACAGCCCGTCTCCGACCGGTATTGCGCGCCGCTGGGCGATAAACACGTCCTGCGCGAACAACTGGGCTGGCCGCAGGACAAGATGATCGTCCTGCTCATCGGCGGAGGGGACGGGATGGGGCCGATCTTCGCCAACGCCGAGGCCATTGACGCATCCGGGCTGGACCTCGGGCTGGTCGTCGTGGCAGGACGGAACGAACGCCTGAAGGCAAAACTCGACGCGCACAAGTGGAAGATCCCCGCGCGCGTTTACGGCTTCACCCGCGACCTACCCGATTTCATGCGCGCCGCCGACGCGGTCATCACCAAGGCTGGCCCGGGGACGATCGCCGAGGCGCTCATCGCGGGTCTTCCCATCATTTTGAACGCGCGCCTGCCCGGGCAGGAGGACGGCAACGTCACCTTCGTCCAAAAAGAACGCGTAGGCGTTTGGGCGCCGCGCTCCGACCGCGTGGTGCGGACGCTCGAAAAATGGCTGAAAAATGCCGAGGAGCGCGAACGCTTCGCCGCGAACTGCCTGGCGGCGGCGCGCCCCGAATCGGCGCGGCTGGTGGCGCGCTTCATCGGCTCGCAGGTGGGGTTGTGCCCCGCCCCAGACATTGAATCACCAAAGGCCGCATAAATTTCCACCGCGAAAAGGCGAAGAACGCAAAGATTTATGGTTTTCGGTTCTTCCGTAATTAAAGGGAAAGAGCCTAAACACAAAGCACACAAAGGAAAAAAACTTTGTGACTTCGAGCCTTTGATTCTTCGTGTTAACTTTCGGAGAAACTTAGCGGCTTTGCGGCTCAAATGTACGATGGAAAATCATCTTTCATCTTTCTTCCACCGCCCGCGCGATTTGCGGTGAAAAAATCCCAACGGGGTATAATTCCGTCCATGCCCATCCTCGACGAACACACCCTCGACTTCGTGAGCAAAAGTCCCGACCAGACGCGCCGCATCGGCATGCGTCTCGGGGCGCTGCTTCAGGCGGGCGACCTCATCTGTTTGCAGGGCGATCTCGGAGCGGGGAAGACCACCCTCGTGCAGGGCATGGCGCAGGGATGGGGCGCACTTGATTCGGTTTCCAGTCCCACCTTCGTTCTGGTCAATGTCTATCGCCGCGCGGACGAGACGCAGTTCTTTCACATGGACGCGTACCGCATCGACTCCGCGCCCGAGGGCGAGGAACTCGACCTCGACACCATGATCGATTCAGGTCCACTCCTCATCGAATGGGCGGAACGGCTCGAGAAGATCCTGCCGCGCGAACGCTTGTGGGTGGCGCTCGAACACGTCAGCGAGGAGCATCGTCAAATGCGCTTCGAGGCGCACGGCAAACGCTATGATGCACTCGTCTCCGAACTGCGCCAGTCCATGTTTGGAGTTGCGTGATGCTTCTCGCCGTTGACACCTCCACTGCCCAATTGGGACTCGCCCTCTACGATGGCGCGGCCGTCGCGGCCGAATTGACGTGGACTTCGCGGGCGCGTCACACCGTGGAATTGGCCCCGGCTCTTTCTGGACTTTTGAAACGTGTCGGACTTTCAATGGGCGACCTCTCCGCTCTGGCGGTGGCCATCGGCCCGGGCTCGTTCACCAGCCTGCGCGTGGGACTGGCCTTCGTGAAGGGACTCGCGCTCGCGCGTCACCTGCCGCTGATCGGCGTGCCCACGCTGGACGCGGTCGCGGCGGCGGTGCCTGTGCAGGAGATTCCGCTGGCGGCTGTCATCCAGGCCGGGCGCGGACGGATCGCCGTCGGCTGGTACCACGCGTCCGAAAACGGATGGACGGCACAGGGTCACGCGGAGGCGACGACAGCCGATCAGCTCGCGGAGGCCATCCATCATCCCACGCTGGTGGTCGGTGAGTTGGGAGCGGAGGAACGTCATCGGCTGATGCGGAAACGGAAAAATATCCAGCTGGTTTCTCCCGCGCAGTCTGTGCGACGTCCCGCTTTACTGGCAGAACTGGCATGGAACCGCTGGCAAGCTGGTCATGTGGACGACGCGGCCTCTCTTGCACCGATCTATTTACACGTTGAAGGAGGCCCGTCATGATCGAGATCCGCAAAATGAAAGTGGAGGACATCCCCCAAGTGGTGGAGATCGATCGGAGTTCGTTCACCCTGCCGTGGACGGAACGCTCCTTCAACTATGAAGTGACCGAGAACAGCGCGGCGCGCTGCTGGGTGACGGAAGTGGATGGACAGGTGGCGGCGATGCTCGTACTGTGGATCATCGTGGACGAGGCACACATTGCCACAATCGCCACGCACCCGAAATTCCGTCGGCGCGGAATCGCGAAAAAGATGCTGACCCAGTCGCTGGTGGCGGCGCGCGAGGAGGGCATGCAGAAGGCCCTGCTCGAAGTGCGCGCCCGTCACGTGGTGGCGCAAAAAATTTATTGTGACATCGGTTTCGTGGAGGTGGGACGCCGCCCGATGTATTATCGCGATAACGGCGAGGACGCGGTGTTGATGACGATGGAAGACCTGTCTGGGCTGAAGTCCGCAGAGTAGCACCAGATGGTTGACGATTTGATCGAACCGCGAAATTCAAAACCTTTGCGGCCTTCCCTTCTTCGCGGTGAGGAAAACTGATGACTTCAGAAGATGGATTGAAACAGGTTGCCGCGGAAGTTTCGGTCTGCACGGATTGCGTCCTGCACAAGACGCGCAAGAGATCCGTGCCGGGCGAGGGACCTGCGAACTCGGAGATCATGTTCATCGGCGAAGGCCCGGGCATGAACGAGAATGAGCAGGGACGTCCGTTCGTGGGCGCGGCGGGGCAATTCCTCGACCAGTTGCTGGCGCAGGCGGGCGTGACGCGCTCCGATGTCTGGATCGGAAACGTGGTGAAGTGCCGTCCCCCCGACAACCGCGACCCGCTGCCCGAGGAACTGGCCGCCTGTGACGCGTACCTGGAACGCCAGATCGAGGCGATCGATCCGAAAATCATCGTCACGCTTGGCAGGTTCTCGATGGGCAAGTTCATGCCGGGCGCGAAGATCAGTCAGATACACGGACAGATGCGCAAAGTTGGGAATCGATTCGTCATTGCCATGTTCCATCCCGCCGCAGCGTTGCATAATGTAAATATCAAGCCGCAGATCCTGGCCGATTTCGCCAAACTGCCGCGTTTGCTGGACGTGGCACGCAAGGAGTTGGCAACGTCAACGTCAGCGAAGATCGAAGAAATAAAAGAAGAACCGAAGCAATTGAGTTTATTTTAACATCCCCCCGTCCCCTTCCAAAACAGGAAGGGGGAAAAGGAATCGAATGAATACCAAGGAAATCCTCATTAAAAAATTGCAAGACAAAACCGCCGAGATCGCCATTCTGGGACTTGGCTACGTTGGCCTGCCGCTCGCGGTCGTGTTCGGCGAGGCGGGATTCAAAGTGACAGGCGTCGATCCCGACGCGCGCAAAGTGGATTTGCTCAAGAAAGGCGTGTCGTACATCCCCGACGTCAAGACCGAGGCGGTGGCCGCGCTCGTCAAATCGGGACACCTGAAAGCCACGACGGACTTCGCCGTGCTGAAGGAGATGGACGCCGTCAGCATCTGCGTCCCAACCCCGCTCCGCAAGACAGGCGACCCCGACATGTCGTTCATCATGGCCGCGACGGATGAACTCGCCAAGTACATGCACAAAGGGATGGTCGTCGTGCTCGAGTCCACCACGTACCCCGGCACGACGCGCGAAGTGCTCCTGCCCAAACTCGGCACCGAGCACGGACTCAAAGTCGGCGAGGACTGGTTCCTGGCCTTCTCGCCCGAGCGCGTGGACCCGGGGCGCGAAGACTACACCACCATCAACACCCCCAAAGTGATGGGCGGTATCACCGAGACCTGCGGCGAAGTGGCAACCGCCTGGTACGAAGGCGCCATCAAAACGGTCCACCACGTCTCCTCCGCGGAGGCGGCCGAGATGGCGAAACTGCTCGAAAACACCTTCCGCATGATCAACATCGGCCTCGTCAACGAACTGGCGATCATGTGCGAGCGCCTCGGCGTGGACGTGTGGGAGGTCATCGACGCGGCCGCCACCAAGCCGTTTGGCTTCATGAAATTCACACCCGGACCCGGACTGGGCGGACATTGCATCCCGATCGATCCACTCTACCTCTCGTGGAAGATGAAGGCCCTCAACTACAACGCGCGCTTTATCGGGCTGGCGGACGAGATCAACACCAACATGCCGCGCTACGTGGTCAGCCGTCTGCTCGAGGCCATGAACGATCGCGGCCAGGCCCTGCACGGGTCGCGCGTCCTGGTGCTGGGCGCGGCCTACAAACCCGATATCGACGACGTCCGCGAATCCCCCGCGCTGGATGTGATCGGCCTGCTGAAGAAGAAGGGCGCGCGGGTCGAATATCACGACCCGTACATTCCACAGCTCCACCACGAGTACGAAGGCTGGAAGATGGAAAGCGTGAAGGATGTGATGCAAGCCGTCCGTGAGGCCGACGCGGTGGTGATCGTCACCAACCACAAGGTCTACGATTACGCCGCGATCATCAAAGAAGCGAAGTTCGTCTTCGACTCGCGCAACGCGACGGGGAAGTTGTCGAAGGGGAACGAAAAGGTTGTGAGACTTTAGGATGTCGAAGGTCAAAGGTCGAAAGTCGCGCGGCAGTTGACTTTTGACCTTTGACTTGTTTTTTAAAAAGGAGACAACATGGGAAACTATCTGGTCACTGGTGCCGCGGGATTTATCGGCGCCCGCACATCGCAAATACTCATTGAGCAGGGACACACCGTCGTCGGCGTGGACAACTTGAACGACGCGTACGACGTCCGCATCAAGGAATTCCGACTCAAGAACCTGCAGACGTTGACGGGCTTCGACTTCGTCCGCGCGGACATCTCCGAGCGCTCCGTTCTGGACCTGTTGGTGGGCCGCCGTTTCGACGCGGTGATCAACCTCGCGGCGCGCGCGGGCGTCCGTTACAGCGTGAGCGACCCGTGGGTCTTCCTCAATTCAAATGTTCTCGGGACGCTCAACATGCTCGAACTTTGCCGCCAGACGGACTGCAAAAAATTCCTGCTCGCGTCCACCTCGAGCATCTACGGGGCGAATCCGCCCTACCCCACGCCCGAGACCGCCTCGAGCAGTGAACCGCTCCAGCCCTACGCGGCCAGCAAAAAGGGAGCGGAGGTGCTCGCCCATTCCTACCACTACCTCCACAACATTGACGTGAGCATCGTCCGCTATTTCACCGTCTTTGGCCCCGCGGGACGTCCCGACCTGGCGATTTTCCGCTTCGTACAGCGCATCACCGAGGGCCAGCCCATCCGCGTCAACGGAGACGGCGAGCAGTCGCGCGGCTTCACCTACATTGACGACATCGCCCGCGGCAGTATCGCGGCCTTGAAACCGCTCGGCTACGAGATCATGAATCTCGGCGGTCATGAGGTCATCACCATCAACAACCTGATCAAGTTGACCGAAGAGATCGTCGGCAAGAAAGCCATCGTACAATACGGTCCGCCCGATCTGGCCGATATGCGCTCCAACTGGGCGGACGTGTCCAAGGCACGTGCCATGCTCAATTGGGAGCCGCAGGTCGGTCTGCGCGAGGGCATCACGCATCTGTTCGAGTGGTACCGCGCCGAACGCGAGTGGGCAAAGGATATTGTCACAGCCTGAAAATTAAAACCTTACGATAAATGAAAAAGGCATCTTCTGGTGAGGATGCCTTTTGTGTTACTACGATCAAATTTATTCGCCAGGCCTCGGCGAAACGATCGCCCATAGCGCCAGTTCCAGAAAAGACTCGGCAAATTCAGGTTGAAACACTCCCACTGCCCGCGGAGGATAGAACTGAAAACCCGCAGGAGCCGATGCCAGGCGCCCGCCGCAATCCACTGACGGAATACCAGAATGGACGGCTTCGTCAAGATTGTCGAGGACGGTCCAATCGCGTACGCCATCCACCGCGAAGCCATATTGCATTTTTTCGCCGCGCAGAACGTTCCCAGTGACCGTCCCGCCATACAGCGTTTTGTCCGTATCCGCGGGCCAGCATCCCCAAACTCGAACGCCCATACCCAGTCCGATGCGGATCACCGCACCAGATGATTCAATGACATTGTTCCGTACGACCGTGCCGGTGTAATTGCCGTCATACGGATCGTAATCCACCATGTTAATGCCGCCCAGCAGGGTACGCGTCTCAGCACGGATGATGTTGCCCTCGATCACAGAGCCGGGTGCGCCGAAGATCACGATCCCACCGTCGGTGGCATCTGTGACGCGATTGTTCCGTACGATGCTGTTCGTGCAGGCCAGCGAGATGCCGTCTGCCCACGTCTCGTCACTGCTTCCCGCGGGACCGATCTCATTGTCCTCCACAAGAGCATTGCTACAAGGCGGATTGGGAGATGGATGTCCTTGGATGAGGTGCAAAGCCGACCAGCTGCGCGGTTCCATGATCCGCACATGGCGGATAACCTGTCCGCTGGACGACCCGCCCGCGTAGACAAGCGCATCGCCGCCTTTGTATCCCAGGTTGGGACGATTACCGTCCACGATCACGTGACTGAGGACAACGTCCGAATAATCGCGCATGATCACAGCCGTAGCCAAATCTGGAGAAACGATCCGCAGGATGGCGCGGCGCTCATCGCTGGGAAAGCCTTCCGTATAAATTTGTTGGCGGTCTGCATCGATGACCACAGAGTCAGTCAATTCAAAAACAGCGCCCTGACACAAAACAGCGGCCTTGCCTGGCTCATTCAATCTGGCGTTGATCGTGTCCTGGTCACCGCCAGCCAGGCAGGGTTCCTGCGTGGCCGTCGGGACGGGTGGTTCGATCATGGTAATTTCCGTCGGTGCTGGGGAAAACGGCGTGGCACTTGGCGGCTGTCCAACACAGGCAGTGGCGAAACTCAGAATCATAAGTACCAATAATTTGGGCTTCATGCTTTATCTCCTTATAAAAGTCGGAACCTGCAATAGTTTACTTCATATCACCAACCTTTATCAGCATGATACCATCGTCCCAGCCCTCGATGTTCGTTCTTTGTCAGGAAACTTCCCCAAGGGAAACAGAATGGCTGGAACCTTCCCAAATTCGAAGTTTGGGTGCTTTTTACAAATCAAGAGAATCCATCCCAGTTTCTGAAAATCTGCTAATAACAGTTGTAATAAGACTGTATTTGTCCTATAATCAGGATACTTTACTGGCACCTGTCTCAAAATGAGGAGACTTTTTATGGAACAACCGACCTGGGTTAACCGTACGTTGAACAACCGATACACCATACAGACCATGCTGGGTCAGGGTGGAATGTCCGCTGTTTACAAGGCAAACGATCCGAACCTCAAACGCGTGGTGGCGATCAAACTGATCCACAGCCATCTGGCAACGGATCCCACTTTCGTCACCCGCTTCGAGGAGGAAGCGACCGCAGTCGCCCGATTGCGTCATCCAAACATTGTGCAAGTCTTCGACTTCAACACCGACGGGGGAGTCTATTACATGGTGCTCGAGTTCATCCCGGGAGAAACTTTGCAGGAGCATCTCAAACGGCTGAACAAGGCCGGGAAAAAGATGCCCATCGAAGATGCGATCAAGTACACGATCAATATCTGTGATGCCATGGGGTATGCCCACAAACAGGGAATTATCCACCGCGACATCAAACCGGCGAATATCATGTTGGATGTTCGAGGACAGGCGATTTTGATGGACTTCGGGATCGTCAAGATCATCGGTGGGGATAGTCACACGGCCACCGGCGCGGTGGTGGGCACGGCACGGTATATGTCGCCCGAGGTGATTCGTTCCGAGGTCGCCGATCAACGAGCCGATGTCTATTCGCTGGGTATCACGTTATATGAAATGGTGAGCGGCGAACCGCCGTTCAATTCGGATTCGGCCATGTCGCTGATGATGATGCAGTTGAACGAACCTGTGCCCGACCTGAACAACTTCCGCCCCAACATCCCCTCCTCATTGGTGAACATCATCAAAAAGTCCCTGGAAAAAGATGCCAACCGCCGTTATGGTTCCGCCGCTGAAATGGCCGCGGATTTGAAGCGCGTGCTGGCGGAACTGGGAGAGAAAGTCCCCGAATCTGAACCGACAAAAGCAGGGACCGAAACAGTTGCATCACAAGAGGCGCCGGGTGCGACGTTCACACAGCAGGCCTCAAAGCCGCTAGCATCGACCCCGTTACCAGTCGGGAAAATGGAGACGGTAGCCGTCAGCGCGCCAAGGTCACCTGCGATGCAGACCTCGACGTCGACAAGTTCTCCGCTTCAGACTCCGCCCAGGCCGGCCGCGAAAAACACCAGGCTGTTCCTCCTGCTCGGCGCGGGAGGCGTTGGGCTATTCCTGATCCTGGCTGTAGTTGCAGGCATCTTCCTGGTTGGGAATCTACTTCGCCCCGGGGCAACCCTCGCGTCGTCCACACCCCCCCCTGAAGCCACCATGACTGCCATTGAGAGTGCCCTGCCTGTTGTAGTCGAGGTTCAGTTCACATCGACTCCCACTTCGACGCCCGAGCCGACCAGCATCCCCACAGATACGCCATCGCCCACCAGCACCTTTCCGCCTCTTTATGTGCAGATCACCAACATCACTGTCAATAACTCGAATTACTATGTGGTCGAATACCAAACCTTTGGCTACACCGAGCAATTACCCGGCATGCACATACACTTTTTCTTCAACACAGTGCCGCCAGAGCAGGCGGGCTCGCCCGGCAGTGGACCCTGGATCCTATACGGCGGGCCGCGGCCGTTCACACAATACAGCGTGGGTGACAAGCCCTCTGGCGCGACCCAAATGTGCGCGCTGGTTGCCAATGCAAATCATTCCATTATCCTCGAAAGTGGCAACTGCTTTGACTTGCCCTGAGTTGGCCAATCACTTGACCGCTTAAAGAAGCAGTCGGGACTTGCTGAAAGTCCCGACTGTTGTTTTACTTCACATCCACCAGTTCGACATCGAAGACGAGCGTCGCGTTCGGAGGGATGACTCCACCCGCGCCGCGTTCACCGTAAGCCAGATCGGGCGGGATGATGAGTTGCGCCTTGCCGCCGACCTTCATCAGCGCGATGCCTTCGTCCCAGCCTTTGATGACGCGTCCCCTGCCGAGGGGGAACGTGATCGGCTCGCCGCGCGAAACGGAACTGTCGAAGACCTTCCCATCCTGAAACTTGCCTGTGTAATGCACGCTGACGGTTTTTCCAGCCTCCGCCTGTGCACCTGTGCCTGCTTCGATCTCGATGTATTCGAGTCCGCTTGAGGTTTTCATGTTTACTCCTGTAAGTGGGGATGATAAATACATTGTAACCTCATCTCCTATGTTGGCGGCACTTTCCCGCCGGGAAGGGAAAAGGGCTATGTTAAAATAAATGGATTGATGATGCGCCCAGATACAGGATGGCATCGCTTCCATTCACACCGAGGAGTATGAAATGAAGAAAACCGTCATTTTGACAATTGTGTTCACCATCTTCCTTGCGGGGTGCGGTTCCCAGTCCGCGGCGGGCACGGAAGTGCCGCCTGCCTACAATATTCTTGGAGAATGGGAATACACCCTGATCGCAACCGACGGGAACACGTACGACAATGGAACCATCACGTTTGCAGGCACATCCGATCAGGGAAGCTGGACTCAATTGAATTTCTACGAGGTGGAATATGCAGGGACGTTTACAGTGAACGGCGACGCCATCCGCCTGACGGGAGACGTGACCTGGATGGGACAGATCACCGACGCTTCTCACATGAACGGGACCTGGCAAAACAATGAAGCCAGCGGCGAATGGACGGCTGTAAAGAAGTGATCATCATCAGTGCAAATGAAGACGGAGTCAAAAAGGCGCTCTCGAAGTGAGAGCGCCTTTCACGGTTTACGCTTTTCGTTTTACTACGGCGTCGGTGTGACTTCGGGCGCGGGCGGCGTGAACAGCACGGCCGCGTCCTCCGCCGTCTGCGGCATCCCATTCATGATCCAGCGCAGGAACGCGTCAACGATGTTGGGCTTGAGCGTGGTCTTGGGCGGCATGACGCCGATGATGACCTCGCCGTTCTCATCCAAAATCTCGTGCTCCTGGATAACCTGCAACAGATAGGAATTCTCGTCGCCTGCGATGATGTTGTGATCCACATTATCGCCAGTGGTCAAAACCTCCTCATAGGTGGTCATCAGGTAGTTGTTGTTTTCCTTGCCCGCGCGGTGACAGGAGATGCAGTAACGTTTGATGATGGGCGCTATATGGACATCGTACGAAGGCACCTCCCCATCCGCAAGCGGCGGGAAGAGAGGCTTGAGCGCCTCGGCAGGGAGTTCAAAGCGGTCGTCCCACATGTAGCGCATGAAGATGACGATGTTGTCGATCTCACCCTTGCTCAGACCTTCGGGGTTGTACATCTTCCCGAACGGGTTCATGCCCGAGTCGGGACGTCCGTAGGCGATGATCTCGGCCATCGAGGCGTCGTTGATGGTGTACAGCACATCGTGGCTGTTGATGGGACTGATCTCCTCGCCTTCCAGCCCCTCCACGCCTTCGATGACGGTCACCTTGCCGTCGTCGCCGTGACATTCCACGCAGTGGATGGAGTACAAGTCCTGGCCCGCGAAGATCTGTTCCACGAGGGTGTTGGCAACCTCGGTCTCGGTGACTTCCGCTTTCGGCGCAAAGACAAGGACGGCAACCGTCAAAGCGATCATCAAGACGGAGCCGACGGTTGTGATCCATGCCGTCGGTTTCCATGACGTGACCTTGAAGTAATACGTCAGGGCAACGAGGACGAGCATGACAACGCCCGGGATGACGAGTCCCGCGTAGGGTTGGAGAGAGGCGGAAAGCTTGACCAGCAGCGTGGCGTCGTCAGGCGCGACAGTCGGGATGTTGGAGATCAATGTCAGGAGGACAACGTCCACCACAAAGACGGCCATGATGCCCAGCGCGGTGGCGCGCTTGGTGTAATGGCGGTCGGGATTTTTATCGAGCAGGGGCAGGAGAAAGATAAAGGCGATGCCGATGCCCGGGACCAGCACAGCGGCCAGCCATTCGATCTTGCCGATGACGGGGATCTGTCCGTAGAGCGCGAGGAATTTGAAGAGGAAGAGGAAATACCACTCAGGGCGCGGCACGTAAGACGTGTCGCTGGGATCGGCCTTGGGCTCGCCCGCCACGCCCACAAAAGTGGCGAGCAGAATCAGCAGGACGGTGAGTCCGAGGGCGACGATGGCATCCTTGAAGATGCTGTCGGGCCAGAAGAATTCGCCCTTGTTCAGTTCGCGCTGATAGCGTTCATTGACTTTCTTTTTGTTGTCTTCGTTCATAATGCCTCTTTTACCGCAAAGCACGCTAAGAGCGCGAAGTTTATGCTTTTTTCTTAGCGGCCTTCGCGATCTTAGCGGTTAAATCATTGGTAATTAGTCTTCCTTCGTCGGCCAGTGCGATTCGCCGTGACGGATGATGAGGTACAGATGCACGCCGATCAATCCCGCGAGGACGAGCGGCAGCATCCAAATGTGACCCGAGAAGAAGCGTTGCAGGGTGAGCGCGCTCAGTTCAGTGCCGCCGCGCAGGGCTTTGAGGATGAACTCGCCGAGGAATGGGACCGCGCCTGCGATCTCCGTCCCGACAGTGGTGGCCCAGAAGGCACGCTGGTTCCACGGGAGCAGATAACCTGTAAAGCCCATGCCAAGCGTGGCAATGAGCAGGCCGATGCCGATGATCCACGTCAGTTCACGGGGATATTTGTACGAGGCGGTGATAAAGACGCGCAGCATGTGAATGAAGACCACCAGCACCATCAGCGTGGCGCCCCAGTGATGGATGCCGCGAATCAGCCAGCCGAAGGCCACGTCATTCATGATGTACTGAATGGAGTCGTAGGCGTGGTCGGGCGAGGGGGTGTAATAAACGGTCAGGAAGATGCCTGTCGCACCCTGCAAAATGAAAAGGAACAGGCTGGCCGAACCGAGCGTGTTCCACCAATTGCCCTTCGGTTCGGGGCGTTCGAGCAGGTTCTTCTGCATTTCGTTCAGGCCGAGGCGTTCATCCAGCCAGGCGAAGAGTTTTTTCCACATGGCTTAAGCCTCCGAGTAGAAGATTTCGAGGGTGCCGTCTTCGGTGACGCGGAACTCCGCAAAACGTTCCAGGGGACGAGGCGGGGGGCCGTCGAGCACGGTGCCCTCTGCGTCGAAACTGGCGTCATGGCACGGGCAGAGGAAGACGCGTTCGTCCTCCTTCCAGTTGACGGTACAGCCGAGATGCGTACAGCGGCTGTTGAGGATGAGCAGGTCATCGGGCGTTTCGGACTTGCGGAAGATGAATCCACCGTGACTGGTGGACGTGCGCTCCCATCCGTTGACCTGGACAAGGGTGAACGAGAACGGATACGGCTTGCCGATCTCGGGCATATCCGCCAGTTTCCCGACAGGGATCCACGCCTCTTTTCCGCCACCTTTGAGGGCGGGCTCGATCAAATAGCCGACAGCAGGGACGCCGACTGCCACACCGACAATTCCCCCCACAACATAGACGGTGGCCTTCATGAAATCCCTGCGGCTGATGGGTTCGGACATGCTACCTCCAACATTTAGTATTATTTCTGGCGGGTCGTGATGTGTTGCGCAACAAGTTTGTGCAACACATCACAAGTCAATCAATTGCATTTCTCGCAACAGCATGGGGTTTCGATTAAAATTGGATGGCTCTGATTTTACCCGATGGATTATACGGTTCAACCCCTTCTTTATTAGAGGAAGTCTGAAACGAATAACCCATGAGTATTGTCACTTTTATTCAGAGAAAGTTGGGTGAGATAATAGACCATCTCCCCTTAATACTTGTGAAATACATTTCAGCCACGATAAACGCGGATAAAATTGATTTACTTCGACGAACAGAAGGAAATCTTCCGAATCCTTTTTATCTGTGGCGAATTCCCAACCGCAAGGAGACCTCGATGGGCCTGAAAAGAAATGTCAGTCTGGCAACTGGTTTGAGATACAAAGGACAAGGTCCCATGCTGACCTTTGTCCTGCACCGCATTGGCGGGTTGGGCATGGCGATCTTCATCACCATCCACATCCTTTCCACGTTTTTGGGCGGCGACATCGGTAAATTTTTGAACAGCGTGTACGAGAACTGTGCCTTCCAGATCGTGATCTTCTTCTTCGTCCTGTTCCACGCCATCAACGGACTCCGCATCACCATTCTGGACCTCTGGCCGAATCTGCTATCCCATTTGCGCGAGGCCGTTTGGGTGGAGTGGGCGGTCTTCATCCCCATCTACGGGCTGGCCGTCTTCGTCATTATCACTTCGGCGCTGGGAGGCTAACATGGCAACCAAATCCAAGACTCTCCCTCTCTCGAAACGCGGCTTCAACTTCGAAATGCTGATGTGGATCTTCACGCGGCTTTCGGCGCTGGCGATGTACGCGTTGATCCTCTTCGCCATCATCGGCGCGCTGGTGATGGGCGCCCGTCACCAGATGAACCTGGCCGACGTGTTGCGCTGGGGCTTCATGCCCAACAGCAGTCACCTGCAAAGCGTGGTATTGGAGGAACCCGACATTTGGGCCACCCTCCTTTGGCGGCTGACATCCAGCGCGCTCCTGCTCGTGGCAGTGGCGCACGGCGTGCACGGACTCGTCGTCATCGCGGACGATTACATCGTCAAGCCGCGCGGACGCGGCATCGTGCGCATCCTCAGCATCGTGTTCATGGCGGCGATGATGGGCATCGGACTTTACATTCTTTGGACCTTATAGGCAGGATTTGACATGAGCATTCATCAATTTGACGTAGTAGTCGTCGGGGCGGGCGGCGCGGGACTGATGGCTGGTCTCTACGCCTCGCGCACCGCCAAGACGGCGGTCATCAGCAAACTGTATCCCACGCGCTCGCACACAGGCGCGGCACAAGGCGGCATCGGCGCGGCGCTCGGCAACCTCGAAGAGGACCATCCCGAGTGGCACACCTACGACACGGTCAAAGGCTCCGATTACATCGGCGACCAGGATGCCATCCAATTCATGTGCGAGGAAGCGCCGCAGGCCGTCCTCGAACTCGAGCAGATGGGACTGCCGTTCGACCGCACCCCCGACGGACGCATCTCCCAGCGACCGTTCGGCGGTCACACCAACAACGAGACGGGGAAACCCGTCCGACGCGCGGCCCACGCCGCTGACCGAACGGGACACATGATCCTGCAAACGCTGTACCAGCAGTGCCTGAAGAACAAGGTCAACTTCTTCGATGAATACCAGGTGCTCGACCTGTTGATCACGGACGGAAAAGCCGTCGGCGTCGTGGCGGTGAACCTGGCGGATGGTGAAGTACACACCTTCCACGCCAAGGCCGTCATCATCGCCACAGGCGGACATGGCCGCATCTTCGAGGTCACGTCCAACGCGTACGCCTACACAGGCGATGGGATCGCCATCGCCATGCGGCGCGGCATCCCGATGGAGGATATGGAATTCTTCCAATTCCACCCGACGGGCATCTACAAACTCGGCATCCTTATCACCGAGGGCGTGCGCGGCGAGGGCGGAATCCTCATCAACGGCAAGGGCGAACGCTTCATGCCCAAGTACGCGCCGACGGTGAAGGACCTGGCCTCGCGCGACGTCATCAGCCGCGCCATCTACACCGAGATCCGCGAGGGACGCGGCGTGAACGGCAAGAATTACGTCTATCTGGACGCGCGGCCCGAGAGCATAAACAAGTTCGCCGCGCTGGACGGGCGTACAAACGTGGACGGCTCGCCCTACACCATCACGGGTGAGCAACTGCTGGCGAAACTGCCCGACATCGTGGACTTCAACCGCGTCTACCTCGGCATCGACCCCGTCACGCAGATGATGCCCATCCAGCCGACCGCGCATTACACGATGGGCGGCATCCCGACGAATAAATTTGGCGAAGTGGTCATTGACAGCCAGAACACGGTCATGCCTGGACTGTACGCGGCAGGCGAATGCGCGTGCGTTTCCGTCCACGGGGCGAACCGCCTCGGGACCAATTCCCTGCTCGACCTGGTCGTCTTCGGCAAGTACGCGGGACTCAAAGCCGCGGAGTACGCGAACCAGGCCGACTTTGGCAAACTACCCATCGACGCGGAAGCAGACTCAAAGTCCAGGTTTGAAGCGCTCCGCAATGGGTCGGGCAAGGAGAACGCGTTCGACATCTCCGTCGAGATGAAGAAGGTCATGTTCGATGACGTCGGTATTTATCGCAATGAAAAGGGAATGAAGAACGCCATCGAGAAGATCCGCGAGTTGAAGGAACGCTACAAGCAGGTCAAGGTGACGGACACGGGCAAAATTTTCAACACCGAAATGTTGAACGCCTGGGAACTCGGCAACATGCTCGAGATCGCGGAAGTGATCGGCGAGTGCGCCCTGAACCGACAGGAATCGCGCGGCGGACATTCGCGCGAGGACTTCCCGAACCGCGATGATGTGAACTGGCTGAAGCACACGCTGGTCTGGCACAAGGACGGCAAGACCGTCATCGATTACAAGCCTGTAACGATCACCAAGTACCAGCCAAAGGCGAGAGTATATTAGAGGCGACCATGCAGATCACACTAAAAATCTTCCGTTACAACCCCGAAGTGGACTCGACCTTCCACTACGAATCGTACACCCTCGAGGGCGAAGAGACCGACCGCGTGCTCGACCTGCTCGAAAAGGTGAAGGGCTACAACGACGGCACGCTCTCGTTCCGCCGTTCGTGCGCGCACGGTGTGTGCGGCTCGGACGCGCTGCGCATCAACGGGCGCAACATGCTGGCCTGCAAGACCCTCGTGCGTGACGTGGGCGATAAGATCACCGTGGAGCCGATCCTCGGCATGAAGATCATCAAAGACCTGATCGTGGACATGGAGCCGTTCTTCGATAATTACAAGAAGGTGCTTCCGTGGTTCATCAACGACTCGCCTCTTCCCGCGGACGGGAAGGAGCGTCTGCAAAGCCCCGAGCAGCGCGCCATCTTCGACGAAGGCACCAAGTGCATCCTGTGCGCCTGCTGTACCACCTCCTGCCCGTCGTTCTGGGCCAGTGACGAGTACCTCGGTCCCGCCGCGCTGGTGGCCGCCCACCGCTTCGTCTTCGATAGCCGCGACGAGGCCGCGAGCGAACGCATGGAAGTTATCAGCGAGACGAGCGGACTGGCGCGCTGTCACACCGCGTTCAACTGCACGTTGGCGTGCCCGCGCGAGATTCCCATCACGAAGTTGATCGGTGAGTTGAAGATGGCGACGATCACGGGGAAGATCGAGTGATCAGTGTTCGGTGACCAGTAATCAGTGTTCTGTCAGGCCTCGACTTTGGCTCTTTGAGGGAAGTTGAGATCGGGAAGAAGAAAGGAAAAGGGTACGCGAGTGCCCTTTTCGCGTTAAATACGAGTGGAAGCGGCGATGGAATTGGAAAGGCCGATGAGAAAGGC
>JBMOMR010000027.1:0-1973 GCA_049324715.1 Chloroflexota bacterium
ATCCAGATCGGTCCGTTCCGACTCGCCTACGAGGGACAGGGCGTCGTCAAAGTGTTCGCCGCCACGCGCGGACTTCGGCTGGACGGCCAGGCCCTCAACGTCATCGTCGGGACGGGCGCGGCGCGCAAAGCCATCCTCGAGAACGTCAACATCTCGTGTTATCCGCAGGAGTTCATCGGACTCGTCGGCGGGTCGGGCGCGGGAAAAACCACCCTGATGAAAACCATGAGCGGACTGCTCCCGCCACAGGGTCGGGTGTTGATCGAGGGCGAAGACCTGTATCACAACTACGATTCATTCCGCTCGCAAATTGGATACGTCCCGCAGGACGACATCCTGCACAAGGAACTCACCGTCGAGCAGGCGCTGCGCTATTCCGCGCGTCTGCGCCTGCCCGAAGATGTCGGCGCTGGCGAGATCGAAGCGCGCGTGAACAAGGTGCTGGAGCAGGTGGAACTCGCGGGACAGCGCGGCCAGCCCATCCAAAGTTTGAGCGGCGGCCAGCGCAAGCGCGCCAGCATCGCGGTGGAACTGCTCGCCGATCCCCCGCTCTTCTTCCTCGACGAACCGACCTCGGGCCTCGATCCTGGCCTGGAAAAAAAGATGATGGTGATGCTCGGCAAACTGGCCGACAGCGGCAAGACCATTCTGCTCGTCACGCATGCCACCGCCAACATCACCGAATGCGACCAGGTCGCGTTCATGTCGCAGGGCAAAATGGTTTTCTTCGGCCCGCCGAATCAAGCCGACCAATTTTTCGAAGTGGGTGCGAACAACTTCGCTTCGATCTACGACGAGATCAGCGACGCCGACCCGAAGCGTGCCAAAGCCCACGCCGCCTCGTGGGAGGAAAAATTTAAGGATTCGGACTTCTACAAAAAGTACGTGCGCGAACGCGTGACGACTCTCCCCGCGCCGCGCGGCAAACGGGACAGTTCCGCCTCACGCGGGATTTCAGGCCGCCGCGCCAATCCGTTGATGCAATTCTTCCATCTGACGCGCCGCTACTTCGACCTGATCCTGCGCGATAAAATTTTGCTTACCATCCTGCTCGCCATCATGCCATTGCTCGCGGCCTACCTGCTCATCATCGCCGATACCAACTGGCTGACGGGTGATTCCTTTTCGGTCATCCAGCAGAAACTGGCCGAGGGTCTGTTTGGTGAGAAAAGTTCCAGTTACGTGGTGGCGGGCAACGGACAGGCCCTGCTCTTCATGATGGCGCTGGCCTCCGTCCTGCTGGGACTCTTCGCCGCGGCCTATGAGATCGTCAAGGAGCGCTCCGTCTACGCCCGCGAGCGGATGGTCTTCCTGCAACTCGTCCCCTACCTGGCGTCCAAAGTTTTCATGCTGAGTTTCTTTGCCGCGGTGCAGGTTTTGCTCTTCATGCTCGTGCTCAGTTTCAAGATAGACTTTCCCACCAAGGGAGTGATCCTGCCCGCGCCGATCGAGATCTACATCACCCTCGTGTTGGGAGCAGTCGCGGCCGTCATGTTCGGTTTGCTCATCTCGGCCATCGCGCCGAACGCCAGTTCCGTCTCGTATATCATCCTCGGTGTGATGTTCATCCAGATCCTGTTCGCGGGCGTCATCTTCAAACTGCCTGGCGTGGCGGGACAAATGTCCGTGGTCACCCTCAGCCGTTGGACGACCGAGGCGCTCGGCGTCTCTGCAGACCTGGAAAGCCTCAACGAAAAATCGCAGACCCGTTTCGATCCCGAGGAAACGGAGCGCGAGGTGGAAGTGGAGATCGCCCCCGGGCAGACTGTCACCAAAACCGTCCCTGTAGACCCGCCTCCCGTGGACATGGAAAGCCCGCTGGAATTCGAACTCAATTATGAGCGTTCCGCCTCCCACCTGCTCTTCGACTGGTCCATGCTGGTTGGCTTGTCGCTATTTCTTGGGGCGTGTACAATATTCGTCTTGAAACGACAGGATGTTGTTTCGTAACTCACAAAAGGAATGAGGTGGAG
>JBMOMR010000028.1:0-1914 GCA_049324715.1 Chloroflexota bacterium
TGGATGCGGCACATCTCTCCCGTGTCCATGGTGATGGTGTTCGAATAGACTGCAAACGTCTTCTGCGTGCTCGTACAGCGAGTCTTTTGCGCGGCGAGGGAGGAGAGTCCCTTCGGCCCGTTGTTCTTCGCCACATCGAAGTAAAGCAGGGAGAGGCCTTTCCATCCTGCCTGTTTGTAGCGCTTCAAATAATTGAGCATGTGCGAACGGGCGTAGATCAGCATCTCGAAATTCTTCACCACACCCGCGGGTCCAAGAGCCGTCCCATTGACCTTCGGCGGCTGGTAGACGATGCTCTGCCTCAAGGCAGACCCGCCGACATCGGGATATGAATAGTGTGCTGATTTTGCCAGCGCGGTCAGTGCCTGTCCGGGCAGGAACAGGGAGAGAATGACGATGATGGAAAGGACGTGAAAGATCATAGTTCGTTTCATGGGTATCTCACTTATCCGCCATGATAATGAGACAACCCGTGATGCGGGCGGGACTATAGTCCTCTCTTACAAAATTGAAAACGCATTCCCAACATTTTTGAAAGTTTTGCGTCAAAAAATCCCGCAGAAGGCGGGATTTTTGTTCGATCCGTTCATGTTTTTCTAATGCTGTTCTGCAAACACCTCGTCTGGTTTCTTCAGCCATTCGCGCAGGTGCGCGGCGTGTTCCTCTTCATGTTCCACGAAAATTTCCACGAGGTAGGCGACCGTTCCTGTTTCACCCCACGGGAACGTAAGCGGTTGGTGGAATTTCTCCTCGGGCAGGTCGCGCAAGGCCTGGATGATCAACTCGTGCGTGCGGTCCCATTCGCGGCGGACGTGGTCGTAGTCCAGGGTCTCGCGCGTGGAGACGGTCTGCGCGTTGTAAGCGTTGATGCCGCGCGAGGCGGGCGTGGCGAACGCTGTCCCGTCCGCGTGGGCGCGCAGAGATTCGATCACCGCATCGTCCCAGCCCGACATGTGGGAGAGGAATTCTTTCAATGTCCAGCCACGGTAGATCTCCTTCTCCCGATGCGGTTCAGCCTGTGTCACCAGCGATTTCAGGTCTTCCCGACGATGTTCCCAGCGCGCGATCAGAAATTGTTTTTCGTGTGATGCCATGTTGGTCTTCCTTCCCGTGGATCAGCGATATTGTGACAGCCACCAATCGCGGCTGGGATTGGCTCCCGCTTCGAGCGCGCGGCAGGCCGCTTCCGTGTCGAACGGGACCCGACGGAGGTCCACGCTCCATCCGCCGTTTTCCGCGCGGACGAGGGAATATTCCGCCCAGGGGATCAATCTTGGTGTGGTTCCGTTGTAGAGGAACGGTTCCATGAAAGCGCTGCCCACACTGCCCGGGTTGATGATCACCTGCAGCCCGCGTTGACGGAGCATCTGTACGTGTGTGTGTCCTCCCGCAAGGATGGCGGCCGACTGTCCCACAAAGTATTCGTCCATGACTTCGTCTGCGGTGCTGGAGAGTACCATTTCAATGTTGGAGCGGGGCGAGCCGTGGAAGCAGAGCAGGGAAATGATCCCCAAATCCAGTTCATAGGTTGGAAGAAAGGAACGCAGAAAATCAAGATCGGTCTCGGCGAGCAGGTTGTGTCCCCAGGCGAGGGTGGGGAAGAGGGGCATACCAATTTGAAGATCCGCTGCCCGCGTGAGGTCCAGAAGCGCGGCGTCGTGATTCCCCATGATGCAGACGCAGTCCAGCGCTCGTAACAAGTCGAGCGTCTCCTTCGGTTGCGGACCGAGAGTCGCCGCGTCGCCGAGAAAGATGATCTGGTCGGCTCCTTCCGCGCGGATATCTTTTAGCACTGCCTCGAACGCGGGCAGGTTGCTGTGAATATCAGAAATGAGTGCAACTTTCATTGCGCAAATTGTACACGATAGCGTGTATTTGTGGCCTTTACTTAAGTTCTATTGGGGCGTTCTCATG
>JBMOMR010000029.1:0-89786 GCA_049324715.1 Chloroflexota bacterium
CGCGATCAAGATCAGCGAAAGGCAAAGCATTGCAATGCCATACCTGGAAGGGATAATGCCCTGGTCGGTGACGCCATTCAAGGTGGTCGTGTACGGCATCAATCCAGCCGCGGTGACGCCGCCGAAGACACAAAATAAAAGGCCCGGACAGCCGCACAACAAGGCCGTGACAACGGTGATGATGGCGCTGGTATTCCTGCTCATGGTTTCTTCTCCTTGATAAAGTAAATTCGTGACAGTATACATTCAATCATAATGAGGCGCAAGAAAACCTGGATCTCATTCATTATTTTCCAGCGTTCCAAATTCGATTAGACGGAGAAACTCTCGCCCGGTTTCAGCACAACCACTTTCGCGTTTGTTTCCTTCTCCACAAGTTCCTTCCAGGCGTTCGCGTCCTGTGCGATGAGATCCCAGGTGTTGTAGTGGATGGGGATGACCGTCTTCGGTTCCAGCAGTTTGACCGCCCGCAGCGCGTCCGCTGGACCCATGGTGTAGTTATCGCCGATGGGGATGACCGCCAGGTCGATGCCTTCCTCGCCGATGAGTTTCATATCGCCGAAGAGACCGGTATCCTGCGCAAAGTAGAGCTTCTTTCCATCATTCGTGGTCAGCAAAAAGCCGCAGGGATTGCCGCCGTTCGCGCCATCGGGGAGTTTGGATCCGTGCAGGGCCAGCGTCAACTTGAGATAGCCGAAGGGAAAGGTGTGCCCGCCGCCAACGTGCTGGCCGTGGGTCTTTTCCAATCCGTGCTTTTCCTCGAACCAACTGGCGATCTCGAAATTGCTGATGACAGTCGCGCCCGTGCGTTTCGCGATCGGAACCGTATCGCCGACGTGGTCACCATGTCCATGGCTGACGAGAATGAAATCCGCTTCCACTGAGTCGGGAGAAACCGCCGCGGCGGGATTGCCATTGAAGAAGGGGTCGATCAGGAGTTTGAATCCGCCCGTTTCCAGCCCAAGCGTGGCATGACCGTACCAGGTGAATTTGTTTGACATGAGTGCCTCCTGAAAATAAGTATAGGCCGATTCCAGTCAGTGTCAACGTGACCCGTGTGGCAAATGAATACGCCCGCAGATGATCTGCGGGCGTATCATGTAGGTCAACTCCTCAACTTTGCTCCGACCTCGTGTTCGAGCCTCTTCACGATCTTGTTGCGGATCGCGGCGGCCTCGGCGTCGGTCATCGTTTTGTCGGGGGCTTGATACGTGAGACTGTACGCCAGCGACTTTTTGTTCGCGCCGATCTTCTCATCGCGATAGACATCGAACAGGCGGACGTCGCTCACGCTTCGCCCTCCCGTCTGGCGGATGAGGCCTTCGACGCGCGACGCGGCGACTGATTCGTCCACGATGACGGCAATGTCTTCGTAGACGGGCGGGAACTCGGCCACGGGGACGATTCCGTAGGCGGGACTCAACGCGCGCAGGGTCGCGATATCAAACTCCGCCACCAACACGGGACGCGTGCCGACTTCGTATTTTTCCTTGGTCAACGGGTGCAGTTCGCCGAAGACGCCGACGACCTTTCCGTTCACTTTCACTTCCGCGGCTTTGCCAGGATGCAGGTACGCGACGGAGTCGGTCGGGGCGTAGGTAACGTCCACGAAACGGAGGCCCGCCAAAAGGAGTTCGATGCGGCCTTTGAGGTCGAAGAAGTCCAGCGCGGGGGAGTCTTTCACGTCCCAGGATGTGGCGGCGCGCAGGCCGGTCATCACGATGGCGAGACGCGGCAGTTCGCGCGGCAAGTCATTTTTGACAGGCTCGAAGATGGGACCGATCTCGAACAGTTCGAGCGATTCGGCGCGCGGATTTTTCTCCGCGGCTTCGAGCGCGGACGCCAGCAGACTGCGACGCAACACGTTGCGATCGGGCGTGATCGGGTTGGCGATGCGGGCGTATTCGTCGCGCGCGGCGAGACGGCCTTCGCGCTCGGGCGAGGTCATGCGATACGAGACGATCTCCTGCAAGCCGAGACGGACGAGGATGTCGCGGACGCGCTCGTCCCACTCGAAGGTGGGGTTGCCCACTTGCGGCGGGAGCGGGTCGGCCAGACGCGTTTCGGGGATGCGTTCCACGCCATAGATGCGCGCCACCTCTTCCATCAGGTCTGCCACGCCGACAACGCCTTCGCCAATGTCGAGCCGATAGGGCGGCGTTGTGACGGTGATGGTTTCGCCTTTGATCGCGCACTTGAATTCCAGTCGTTCGAGCAGGGACGCGATCTCTTTGGCCGAGAGTTCGATTCCGAGGATGCGCTTCACATCGCGTGTGGAAATTTCCACGATGGATTCTTTCGGCGGGAGGGGATAGTTATCCACGAGTCCCGCTTCGATCTTTCCGCCCGACCATTCGGCCATCAGTTGCAGGCCGCGGCGGACGCCCGTCTCGGCGAGCGCGGGATGGACGCCACGCGAGAATCGGAAGGATGCTTCGGACGGCAGGTTGTGCTGTTTGGCCGTGCGACGGATGTTGATGAAGTTCCAGGCCGCGCCTTCGAGCAAAACGTTCGTGGTGCTTTTGCCGCGCATGTTGATCTTGCCCAGGGTTGGCTCGCCTTCCTTCGGCTCGATGGCTTTGGCTTCAAGAATCTCTTTCGACGCGTCGTAAACTTCGCTCTCGGCGCCTCCCATCACGCCCGCGAGGGAGAGCGGACCTTTTTCGTCACAGACGAGCACGTTCATCGAGGAGAGCGTGCGCTCCACATTATCGAGCGTGGTGAGTTTCTCGCCATCCTTGGCGGCGCGGGTGATGATCTTGGGTTTGTAGGTCGGACTGCCAGTCCGACCTACCAACACATCGTAATCGAACGCGTGTAGAGGCTCGCCGAGTTCAAGCATGGCGTAGTTGGTCGCGTCCACGATGTTGCTGATGGGACGCACGCCTGCCAGCCTGAGTCTGCGTTGCGCCCAGTAGGGGCTCGGCTTGATCTCCACGTCGCGCACCAGCCCCAGCACAAAGCGGGGATTCAACTGCGGATCGGCAATTTCAATCGTTGCAAACTCCCCCACCTGTGTACCTGTATACGTGTCTACCTGTGTACGCATCTCGCGTCCGAGCATGGCCGCGAGTTCACGCGCCAATCCGTACACGTTCGCGTTGCGCGCCATGTTCGGGTTGATCTTCACTTCGAGGACGGCGTCGCCGATGTAATCCACCAGAGCCATGCCGACGGGCGCGTCGTCATCGAGCAGGATGATGCCTTCGTGCTCCTCGCTGATGCCCAGTTCCTTCTCCGAGCAGACCATCGAGTACGAGTCCACGCCGCGGATCTTGGCGCGCTTGAGGGTGGTGAGAACGAGTCCATCGGCATGACCATCGTAGATGGTGGATCCTTCCTTCGCGTACGCGACCTTGATCGGCTTGGGGAGTTTGCCCGTCCCTTTCAAGTGGAAGATGTTCGGCGCGCCCGTCAACACGACCTGCTCCTGCGTCCCATCGAAGAGATCGAGCAGGGTCAGGCGGTCCGCGTTGGGATGCGGCTTCACTTCGCGAATTTCGGCCACTACGATCTTGTCGCGTTCCCAGCCAATGCCCGAAGTCTTGAATTCATTCGTCGCGCTTTCCTTCGGCATGGGGAGTCCCGCGTAGTGGATCTCCTCCACTTCCAGTCCGCCGAAGGTGAATGTGCGCGCGATGTCTTCGACGGTTAAGCCGTCAAGATTTACGAAGTCTTTAAGCCATGAAAGAGGTAGTTTCATTTTCAACCTTTCTTAACACGAAGGGCACAACACTTGCACCGCACTGCGTTTGGTGCAGTGCAGGTGAGGCAACGAAGGTGAGTTGAGTGATGTTATTGGCGTCTTGTTTTGACTCAGACATTCTTCGTCGTGTCGAAAGAAAACCATTCTGTTGCGCCGCTCTTAAACTTTGTGTCCTTCGTGTCCTTTGTGTTTAAAGAATTTAGAACTGCCCAAGGAAACGCAAGTCGTTTCCCCAGAAGTAACGAATATCGTCGATCTTGTATCGCAGCATCAACTGGCGCTCGGGACCCATGCCCCAGGCGAAGCCAGAATAGCGCTTCGGGTCGTAGCCGCCGTTTTGCAGGACGACAGGATGCACCATGCCGCAACCCAAAATTTCCAGCCAGCCCGAACGCTTGCAGACCGAGCATCCCTTGCCGCCGCAGACGAAGCACTCCACGTCCATCTCGGCGGATGGCTCGGTGAACGGGAAGTGATCGGCGCGGAAACGCGTGCGGGCGTTCTGCCCGAACATGCGCCGCGCAAAATCGCTCAACGTTCCCTTCAAGTCTGCGAAGGTGATGCCCTCGCCAACCGCGAGTCCCTCCACCTGGTTGAACTGCATCTCGGAGCGCGAGGTGATCTGCTCGTAGCGGAAGCACATCCCCGGCAGCGCGATGCGGATCGGCGGCGGGTTCTGCGGGTTCGTCGCCGCGAACTCGCGCATGGCGCGGATCTGCCCGGGCGAGGTGTGCGTGCGCATCAAAACGGGATTATCGCCGCGGCCCTCGGTCTCCACGTAAAACGAGTCCTGCATATCGCGCGCGGGGTGATGCAACGGGAAGTTCAGCGCCTGGAAGTTCATCTCGTCCGTCTCGACCTCGCGCGACGTGTAGACCTGGAAGCCCATCTCTTTCAGGATGTCCAACACGCGGCGCAACTGTTGCGTGGACGGATGCAGACGTCCGATATTGACCGTCCGCCCCGGCAATGTGACGTCGAGCGCGTCCTCCTCGAGCGACTTGGCCAGCGCCGCGGCCTTGATCTCCGCCTCGCGCGCCACCAGAGCCGCCTCGAGCGCCACCTTCACTCGGTTCGCCGCCTGACCGACCGCGGGCCTCTCCTCCTTTGAGAGTTTCCCCAGCCCCGCAAAGACCTGCATCAGCGGGGAACTCCGTCCAAGTTGGGCGGTCTTCCACGCCTGCAACGCGTCTTCAGTCACGACCGAAGCGAGCGCATCCAGCGCGGATGATTCGATATTGTTCAATTGATCCATTCGTGCCTCCAAGAAAGTTGGACAAATTGGCAATTTGTCCTACAAAAATACAAAACTCCCGTCCACAAATGGGACGGGAGACGGTTCCCGCGGTACCACCCAAATTAATCACCCTCGCCGTTTAAGGCTCGTGTGACTCACTTTGCGCCGACGATCATCGGCCTCCCCTGTAACGCTGGGATTGCGGTTCGGACTACTTGTTTTGTGGGGCGGAATGGTATTCCGCCGACGTTCACCCAAACGGCTCGAGAGGGAACTTCGACTGGTTTCGACCGAGCGCACGTTTCAGCAGTGGTGCGCCTCTCTGGTGGAGTCCGCCAGCCTACTTTCCTCTGTCATTGCCTTTGATTGGCTCGCCTGTTGACTTGTATTATCTGCAAAAACGGCGGGATGTCAAGGCGGGGAGATGGGACGCGGATGAACGCGGAAAACGCGGATCGTTTTTCATGCGCGCTTTTTGAATATGGCAAACCCAAACAGGACAAATCCCAGCGGCGTGGTGATGAGATACAGAATCCAGTTGGTGTGCCATTGGAGATTCAGTGCAAGCGCGAAGGCGTAAAAGGCAATGGCCGTCAGCGGGAGGGCGAAGAGGGCGAGATAGTTGATCGGGTGGATGCGTCCGCGCAGGGCGGCGGTGAGGGACGCGGTCTCTTCGGCGGGACGATGGCGGTGCAGACCGTAGTAGGAGAGTCCCAGCAGGAGGGGCAGGACGAGGAGCGAGATGGGCGCGGCAGAGACGGTGACGAACGCGAAGTAGGCGAGGAAGGCCGCGTAGACGAGTCGCGTCACCCAGACGTTGGGAGCGAACGGCTCGCTCGATCCCCAGTTGACGAGGGCGTAGGCCAACGCGACAAGCGCTGTGATGGTCAAAATGAACGAGGAAAATTCACCGAGGGTCGAGATGCCGCCATCGGGTTCGAGCCACCACGCGATGGCCCAAAGCGAGTACAAAAGTCCGATGGCCGCGAAACGGCCAAACGTCGAGAGGGAGGCGGGAGAGGTGAGCGCGCGGCGGGCCGCGTACCATCCGATCCAGACGGTGATGAGCGCGTGCCAGGCCAATCCTGTAAATGAGATGGAGAGAGGCAACATCTCGTACGTGGTTTGGACGATGACGCCTTCGGCCAGCCATCCGAAGACCGCCGCAGCGAGGAAGAGCGACCATTTTTCGCGCACGTGGAATTTTCCAACGATGTGGAGGAAGACGAAAGCCATCAGCGAGTAGGCGATCCACACGCTGACCCAGTTTTTGAGTGAATCGTCGGGACGGACGCGCGCCCAAAAGAGATGCTCGGAAAAGTAGACGAAGATGTAGCCCGTGCCGAAGACGAGCGCGAATTGTTTGAGGGTCCGCATGATGGGAATACAGGTGGGATGAGTGGGAAGTTGCAAATAATGGAGAAACCTGTTTTCTGCGCCCCACTCCGCTTTGCTTCAGGGGTTGTAAAGAAAACGGGTTTCTGACGGTTCCATTAGTTACGGATTCAGCACTTCGATATTCGGCAGTAACGGGATGCGGTCGATCAAGTCGGCGAAGTCCTTTTCGGTGACTTCGGATTGCGGCTTGTCCATCAGCGCGAGCAGGGTGGCTTCCATCACATTGGTCCCGAAACTGCGTCCCTCCAGCCGCGGCGTGGTGGTAACGAGGATATGCAGGTTGCGCTTCTTCAACTCTTCCACGTTCTTCGACGTGGTCGTGTTCGTGACGACGATCTTGCCCGTCAAGTCATCGGGCATGTACTGGCGAATCTGGATGAAGTCTCCGCCGAGGACCGTAGACTGTTTGTAGTATTTGTCCCATTTTGGTTGCGGCGGTTTGTCTTGCTCGGAGCCGAGGGCGTAGAACCACGAAAACGGCATCTGCGTGAAGATCGGCAGGAGGAGATGTCCAAGCAGGCGCACGGTGGACACTTTCCGCACGGGGATCGGCAGGCCAAGCGCGAACATGAAGTCGCCGAAGGTCAGGTCGAGACCTGCCTCCATCATCGCTTCGGCCATGCCAAAGCGTTCCACCGCGGTTGTGATGAGGGCAGGCATGCCTTTGAGGGTCTTGTTCTCTTTTTCGTTGAGATGTTTTTCGAGGGCTTGAAATGCGCGGTGCTCCAAGATCCCTTTCACCCCGTTGCCGTCGCCGATCTTGCTGACCTTCACCACGCGTCGGATGCGAGCCACGTCACGGAAGTACCAGCGTTTTTGGTCAATGCGCAGGTAAAACTCCAGCCCGCCGACACCGAAGGCATCCACTTTCCCGTCCAGGTCGGCGTAACGCTGGATGGCTCTTTCGAAGTCGCCGTCCGTGCCCTGACGGGAGATCTCGCACTCCTGTCCCAAAAAGGTGTGCCGCGTGGTGTGGTCCCGCGAGGATGAGCCCACACTGATCGAGAGAATCTTTTTCACCTGCGCCTCCTCAATTTTTAGGGGCAGTCACGCAGGACTGCCCCTACGGGTTATCGGATGCCGCTATCAAAATGGATTTCGATCTCTGTAAATTCGTCCGCGACGACGGTGAATTCTGTGTCATCGGCATAGGGAAGACCCACGCCTTCGGGATTTTCGGCATGCAGGATGTAATCGCCTGCGGGAAGTTTGATCTCGAATTTACCTTCCGCATCGGACGCGGCCCGCGTCACCACCTGACCGTCGAGGCGGAGTACCGTCAATTTGGCTTGATACGGCTCGTCGGGGCAGGGATTGTCGATCTGCATCACGGGGCAGGTCGGACCGAGGAGCACCAGTCCGCGCACACCGCTAGTCAGGGATGGGTCGATGCGCGGCGCGCAGGCGGCGAGAAGGAAGCAGAGAGCAGAAAGCAGAAGAAGTTTTTTCATGAGTATCTCCTTTTGGCTATGACTCTCTTCCGCTGTGACAAGTTCCTCACGGCAGCCAGAAAACAGGTTGGAGCAACAAATACGCCTCGCTCACCCAGTCAAACCCCAGTGCGGAAATTTGGTTTTGGGTGGACACATTGATCACGGAAAAACGGAGGCGATATTGTGCGTCCGCGATCTGACGCGTGATCAGGAGCAGGGAAGTCCCATCGGGCGACCAGACGATTTGCTCGATGCTCTGGTCGGTGATGGCAAGAACCTCGTCCAGGCTGGCGGGCCAGGTGACGAAGTACAACTTCGAGGCGAGGGTCAGTCCTGAATAATCGCTGACGTTCGCGACACTGACCGCCAAGGTGTTGCCATCGGGTGACCAGGACATATCCACAAGGCGGTTGCCGAAGAGGGGAAGCGTCTGGGTCTCGGCGCCGTTGACGAGGGTGAGTTGATTCTGTCCTGTGGCGTCGTGATCCATGAAGGCCATTTTGTCGTCCACGGCGAAGGTGGGTTGGCCTGTGTACGGAAGCGCGGTGGACGCGAGGTCGCTCAGCGCGGTGACGAAAACTTTATCGTCGGCGCTCCAGTAAAGATGATTCGGGTCGTGGCTGGGATGGAGAGTTTGCGGCGCGCTTTCGGTGGAGATGATCTGCGGCGCGCCGTCGGTGAAGATGGCAAGTTGGTTTCCGCCTTCGGATTGGAGGATGGCGGCGACGCGTCCATCCGCGAGAAAGATGGCGTCGGAAACAAGTTGCTCGGTGAGCAGGGCGCGGGTGGAATCGTTGATGAGGTAGAGGTTCTGTCCCTGTGCGGCGAGGAGTCCCGCATCGGATGAATCGAGGAGGGTGAAACCAGTGTCAGCGAGGGCGAGGAAGTCGCGTCCGTTCAGGTTGGATTGGAAGATGCCCGCGGAGGTGAGCGCCTCTCCCGCGCGGGTGGAGAATCCGAACAGGAGCGAGGCGGGAGCAGAATCGGCGGAGGCGGGGATCACGCTCGAGAAGGGCAAGCCCGCCACAGGTCCGGGCGTGAACGAGGCGGATGGAGAATTTGTCGAGGCGGTGGGAGTCGCGAGCGCGGTCCCGTCGGCGGTCAGGTTGGATGTCGCGCGTCGTACCGCGTCCAGCACCTGCAACGCGGAGAACGAGCGCATGTTCCAGCCGTCCACGTTGAGGTGGAAGCCCGTCGGGTCGGTGGGGTCGAGGCCGTGATTGGGGAGGGGCTGGACGGCGCGCCAGTAGTTCCAAAGCGGGAGGTCGTATTCGTAGGCGAGTTGGGCGACGGTGCGGTTGATGCTGTGATCGCCCTCCACGTTGTCGGCTTTGGTGGCGATGATGGGAAGCGTGCCCTGCTCGATGTTGTATTCGATGATCTGGCGAAGATATTTTTCGTACACGTCGGCGGTGCGGCCCTCGAACCAGACCTCGAGGCTGATGATGACAACGCTCGGATTGTGGATGCGATTTTCACAGGCCATGGGGCTTTCGCCCGGCTCGCAAACTTCGGCGTTGGCCCAGAACGGCAACAACACCGACGATGTGTTGAACCCGCCGCGCACCGATTCACCCTCACGCGCAAACGAGCCCTGGTAAAAATCCACCGTCTCCTGCAAGTATTGGTATTCGGATGCGAAAGAGTAGCGGTCAGTCTCGTAGATTCCGAAGAACGAGGCGGGGACGCTCTGGCAATCGCCGATCTTGGAGAAGGCATGCGGGTCGTTGCCGAGGGCCAGTCCGCGCTGGTAGATCTCGAGGGCGCGGCCGCTGATCTGCGGGACGACGGGCCACTCCTGCCATTTGGCGGGATCGAGGCGAATGTCGGGCGTGGGGCTGAAATTGGGGTTGGGGGTCGAGGTGGGGAAGGGTGTGACGGGTGTCGAGGTGACGAGTGTTTCGGTGCCAGGTGTTCCAGTATCAGGTGTCAGGCTGGGAGGGGTGGGCGCGGGGGAACAAGCCGCGATGAGAAGGGAGAGGATGAGGATGGAGAACGTTAAAGATTTCATGAAGGTGGAAAATGGAGGATGGAGGTTAGGGTGTGGAAGATTCCAGCGCGACACGGAGGGCATCGAGGACCTGCAACGCGGTCAGGTTGCGCCAGGGCCAGGCTTTCTCCATGCGGAAGGGATCGTCGAAAATGTTGCCGCCGAAGGTGAGGTGGACTCCGTCCGCTTGCAGGCCGTGGTTGGGAAGCGGCTGGACGACCAGCCAGAAATTCCAGAGGGGGATGTCGTATTCGTAGGCGAGACGGCCAAGGATGGCATTGATGCGGTGATCGCCCTCGAGGTTGTCCGCTTTGGTGCTGAGGACAGGGACGATTCCCTGCGAGATGGTGAATTCGATGATGGCGCGCATCTGGCCCTCGAAATCGTCCACGCCGAAGGCATCGTTGGAACCGACGGCGATCAGCGCAACGGACGGATTGTGGAGACGATATTCACAGGCCAGCATCGACTCGCCCACTTCGCATTGGGTCGGGTCGGCCCAGAGACTGGTCAGCAGGGAGGAGGTGTTGGCGCCGCGTCGCACGGCCACGCTTTCGCGCAGGAAGGAACCCGCGTAGTAGTCAATGGTGGTCTGGAGATATTCGTACTGCTCGCCGAGGCGGTACGTAACGGGTTGACGGTCGAACTCGGCGAGGTACCAGCCTGTGGTGCTTTCGCAATCGCCCGCCTTGGAGAAGCGACGCGGGTCGCGCCCCAGTTCCAGCCCGCGCGCGTAGATGGTCCGCACCGTGTCACTGACGGAGGGAATGGCGGGCATCTGCATCCACGCGTCGGGGGCAAAGGTGGCGGTGGGAGCAGGTGTTTCAGTATCAGGTATCGCAGTGTCAGGGATGGGAGTGTCGGTTGCGAAGGGAGAAGATGTCGGGGAGGAGAGAGTCGAGGTGGAGGAAACAGGCGCGGGGAAGGAAGATGCGAGAGTCGCGGGGGCGCATCCCGCGAGAGTCACAGTCAGAATGAGGACCAATAAAGAAGTTCGTTTCATGTTTTAAGGCGTGGTTGATTCGAGACCGACGCGCACAGCGTGGAGGGTTTGCAGGGCGGTGAGGTTGCGCCAGGGCCAGGCGCTTTGCATGCGCAGGGGATCGTCGAAGAAGTTGCGGGCAAAGGTGAGGTGGAAACCGTCGGGGCTGAGGCCGTGGGAGGGGAGAGGCTGAATGGCAAGCCAGAAATTCCAGAGCGGGATGTCGTTTTCGTACGCGACCTGCGCGATGGCGGCGTTGAGCGCCATCACTTTCGGCGTGTTGCCTGCGCGGGTGGCAAGGATGGGGAGCACGCCCTTCGAGATGGCGTCGTCCACAGCGATGCGCATGTAGTTGGCGTAATCCTCGGCGGGACGATCCTCCCACCACTCCTCGAGGCTGATGAGAGCGATGCTGGGATTCCATGTTTCCAGTTCACAATCGAGGGGCGAGGTGTTCTTGGGACATTTCTCGGGGTCGGCGCGCAGGGGCGAGAGGATGGCGGCCACGTTGAACCCGCCTTTGACGGCCAGCGAGTCGCGGGAGAAGGAGCCCTGGTAGTACTCGATGGTCTCGCTCAGGTAGGCGTTGTCCTCGCCGAGGGAATATTCCTCGGGCGTTTCAAAGACTGCCAGAAAATACGATTCGACGTTCTGACAATCGCCGATCTTGGAGAAGTGGTGCGGGTCGCGTCCCATCTCGAGGCCGCGCTGGTAAATGAAGCGGGCGCGCTCGCTGACGGTTGTCGGCACCACGGGGATCTGCATCCACGCGTCGGGGGCGAGGGTGGACGCGGCGGTCGGGGCGAGCACGGCTTCAGTAGAGGTGGGAGGCGGAGTCTTTGTTGGCGCGACGGGCACGGGCGAGGGTGAGACTTCCGAAGTCTCCGAGACTTCGGAAGTCTGGGATGCAGGCGTCACGGCAGGCGCGCCCCCTTCGGGGACCTGGCGGCATGCGGTCAAGCCGATCAAAATCAGGAGAAGAAGGAGTCGTTTCATGGTCTATGGGCAATTCGGTTGGAGTGCGGCAAGGATGGCTTGCGCGAGGACGGTCTCGCCCGTGGGGGTGAGATGGATGGCGCTGTTGGTGAACTCGCTGGGCGGGACGATGTTCCACGCGTCGAGGTAGTTCCAGCCTTCCGCATCCGCGCGGACCTTGAGTTGGTCGCGGAACGAATCGTAGGCCCAACGCGGATAGAAGAAATTATAGCGGATGTGGCTGTTGACGCCGTCGCTTATCAGGATAGGCTCATTTACCAGCAGGATGGGCGCGGGGCTGTGATCCATGCCCGCGGCGAGGATGTCGTACGCGAGCGCGGACGGGTCGAGAGGCGGGCGCAGGTTGTGGAATTTGTCGTCGCCGTCAGCGAAGTCGGTCTGCGGCGCGGGGTAGGGTGGATAGATCTGGTCAATGCCCGTGGCGGCCCATTGCACACCATAGAGTTGCAGGCGGATGAGGTCCGCGAGATTGCGTCGTTGGCCAATCAGGGTCCTGTCCCAGAAATTGGGGCGGACGAGGGACGGGTCGTTCGGATCGAGAGGCAGGTCGTATTTTTCGATGAGCGCATCAATCGTCTCGGCGTTGTTGGCGACGAGGGGCGTATCGAGTTGCTTGTCGAGCGGAAAGGCTTCGAGCGAGGTCAGCCAGATGATCTGGTCGGGTTGGTAGCGCGCGGCATAGTCGATCAGCATGACGTCCTTGGTGACGGTGATGGTGGGATAACCGAGGTTGTGGAAGCGGGCGGGCTTGCCACAATACGTCGGCGCGGCGGCGTTGAGTTGCGCGGCGAGAGTCTCTTCGGGGCGGAGCAGAGTCCCCCACACAGACGAGTCGCCGACGAGGATGACACGGAATTCGTCGGCGGGCTTCAGTCCGTCCGCGATCTCGTGCGAGGCAAACATGGCGTCGAGGTTGAAGAGAGAGAAGTTGTAGGCTTCGGCGGGATTCTCGCCAAACGGCAGGCGCGGACGACCGGGGAAGAGACTGTTGTAGGCGGACAGTCCGCCCAGGTTGGGAAGTGGAAGCGCGATCAAAAGAACGACTAGCAGATAAAGTGCCAGTCCCTTGAGTAAAGCGCGGCGGAGGGAGAAGGATTCGGTCATGTCAAATATTTTTTTGCCACAGATTTCACGGATTACACGGAATATAAAAACCAATCTGTGAAAATCCGTGTAACACCTGCACTGCACCAAACGCAGTGCGGTGCAAGTGTCCGTGGCTGAAATTAATTTCCAAACAAACGCACAAAAAATTGAACCGCCAACGCAGGCGCGGGCAGGACGAACCAGACCCAACCGAGCGCGACAAAATTGAACGTGATGAAAATGCCCGAGGCATTGAGAAGATTTTGGCGGAGCGGAGTAAGTGCCCATTCTCCTACGCGCGCGCGGGTCGCGTCGGACCAGCGGTTGTGGACGAAGAGTCCCAGTCCCTGCCAGATGCCCCAGATGACGAAGTTGAGCGTCACGCCATGCCACAGGCCGATGAGAATCATGGTGGCGAGTTGGGTGATGAGGATCACGCTCCAGATGGGAAATTGGCGCATCCGCAGGGAGCGCGTCAACGGGTTGAAAAAGTACGCGCGGAACCACTGCGTCAACGTCATGTGCCAGTTGTTCCAAAATTGCGTGATGTTCGCGCGCAGATATGGCGCATTGAAGTTTTCAGGCAGGCGAATGCCGACCATGCGCGCCATGCCGATGGCGATATCGGTGTAGCCGCTGAAATCAAGAAAAATCTGCAAAGCGTACGCGTAGAGCAAAATCCACGCCCAGCCCGTGGACTGCACCTTGTCCGCGTTCTGCACGTTCAAGGCCATCAGCGCGAGTGAGTCGGCGAGAATAAATTTCTTGAAGAGTCCGAGTCCGATGCGCTGGACGACGACGATCCAATCGTCCTGTGCGGGTTTCCATGAGGCGCGTAAATCTTTGACGAATCGCTCGATACGATCGATCGGTCCCGCGGTGAGCGCGGGGTAGAAGAAAATGTACGTCACATATTCGCGCAACGAAACTTCGGGAAGTGTCCCCATCCGTCGTTCACGCAGGGTGTGGAGGATGCGGAAGGTGATGTAGGAAATTCCCAGCCAGCGGATGTCGAAACTGGAGGCGGTTTCCACACTTTGACCATTTGCCAGCCTGAGCGTTCGCGCCATCCACAGCGACGCTTCAGGCGACTTTAGAATGGTCAGCAGGACGATGAGCGTCACCAACCCGATCCAATGCACCCACCCGAAGCGGACGCGTCCCGTCAGCGCGGCGAGGGCAGTGACCACTAAAAGCGCCGCGAAAACCAACTCGAGTCGCGGCGGCATGGACGGAGTCAGAGGCGAGGGCGCGGAGGGAAGGAAACGCGTGAGGGCGAGGACGACAATGAGGAGTCCCATCCACGCGGCGGAGAGGAGGTTGTCGCGCGTTAGTAGGGCGGATTGCCAATCCGCCCCACGGAGGGAGATCCAAAAGATGACGGCGAGTCCGAGCGCGGCGGTCGGCAACCAAAAATCGAGGTAGCGAATCGGGAGCGCGGGTTGCAGCGCGTAGATGGCCAGGATGCTGAGCGTAAACAGAAAAAGACCGCGGATGCGGTCTGAGAGAAAGGCGGCGAGCAGGGTCAGCGCGCCGAAGATGGCGATGAGGGGCAACGTCATTTAGAAGCCCTGATAGATCCAGAGCGGCGCGGCGCTGGCGGTGAGAATGGTGAGGAGGACGAGCAGCGCGGCGATGGTAAGCGCCCAGCGGTTCTCACGCGAGAGGAGGCGTTCTATTGTGCGCCGCACACGAGCCATTCCCCGGTGGAATTTTCGGCGATGTAAGTGCGGGCGGAGAGGTCAAATTCCTGCAACTCGCCGTTGTAACTGGCAACGATCTTGCCCTGGCAGGTGACGAGAGCGTTGGCGCCGTCAGTGCCCGTCTGCGCACAAGAGATGCCTTCGAGGGTGGTGCTGACTGCCTGGAAGGAATCGAGTTCCATGAGGGCGGTCGGTTCCCAGTCCGCGCAGGAGAGGGTGGAGAGGCGGGTGGAATCTTTTTCGTTGAGGGCGGTGAGGTAGGCTTCGACGGCTTTTTCGGGGCCAGCGGAGGAGGATGTTCCGCAGGCGGAAATCAGAAGGCAGAAAGCAGAAAGCAGAATTAGTGTAGTACGTTTCATTGAGTGTGTCTCCAGATTGGTGGGGGACATTATAGTTGAAATTATTAAACTCAAAGGACACAAAGGTTGATGAGTAGCTCAACGTAGAGACTTCTTTTTGACCATCGTTCACGATGATCGAAATTCAGTCACCACAATCATCACTCAGCCCACCTTCGTTGCCGTCGTGTCCTTCATGTTTAAAGAATCTACCGATTCATTTCCCAAATGATCCGCAACCCATCCAGTGTCAACCACGGGGCGATGACCTGGATGATGTCGGTCTCTTTCGCGACGATCTCGGCCAGTCCGCCCGTGGCGATGACCTTCATGTCGTCGCCGAGTTCCTGGCGGAAGCGCGCCACCATCCCTTCGACCATCGAAACGTAGCCGAATAACAGTCCCGATTGCATGGCGTGGACGGTGTTGCGTCCGATCACCGAGGGCGGACGTTGGATGTCCACGCGGGCGAGTTTGGCGGTGTGCGTGAAGAGCGCGTCGGCGGCGAGGTTGATGCCCGCGGTGATCGCGCCGCCGAGATATTGACCGTCCGCGGTCAGGGCGTTGAAAGTGGTGGCGGTGCCGAAGTCGATCACGCAGGCGGGGCCGCCGTAGAGTTTCTGGACGGCGACCGCGTCCGCCACACGGTCCGCGCCGACCGCTTTGGGGTCATCGTAGCGGATCTTGATCCCCGTTTTGACGCCCGCGTCCACGATGAGCGGTTCGCATTTGAGATACTCGCGGCAGGCCTGGGCGATGCGCGTCGTCAGCGGCGGGACGACCGAGGCGAGGCAGATGCCCGTCAAATCCGCGGGCGTCTTGCCGACGTGGGTCAACAGGCCGAGGAGTTGCAGTCCGTATTCGTCGGGCATGCGCGCGTCTTCGGTGGCGAGCCGCCAGTGATGGACGAGAGTCTCGCCTTCGTAGAGGCCGATGGTCAGGTTGGTGTTGCCGAGGTCAATGGTGAGGAGCATGGGATTCGCTTTCGAACCGTGGACGGTAGACGATGGATAGTTTCACGATCTGCAGTCTATTTTACCGCCTGAATTATCTTTGAAGAAAATTGAATTCTCCACAAGTAAGGGAGAAAAGGGTTGACAATACCATATGTTAATAGTAACATATGGTACACAACAGAAACCGCAAGGAGGTTCCCTATGTCAATCAAATACGTTGTTTTAGGATACTTGAGCTGGAAGCCGATGACTGGCTACGACATCAAGAAGATCATCGCGGATTCAGAGACACTCCCCTGGACGGCCAGCAACAACCAAATCTATCACGCCCTAGTGGAACTCCACAAAGATGAGTGGGTCACCAAGAGCATCGAAGATCAGGTCGGTGCGCCTGACCGCCATGTTTACACCATCACGGAAGCAGGCAAACAGGCGCTGAGAGAGTGGATCATGAGCGAGCCCGAGCCGCCACAAACCAAGAAGCCGTTCCTGAACCAACTCATGTGGGCGGACAGTCTTGACGCGCAGGAATTGGATGAACGGCTGGAGGCGTATTTGAACGCGGTTGGCGAAAAGCTGTTCTTTATCCGAGTTCAAGCGGATCAACGCCCCAATATGCCCGAGCGGACGCCGCGCGAGAAATATCTATGGGACATGATCCACAAGAATTGGATCGATCAATACGAACTCGAACTGAGTTGGATTCGTAGAATGCGTCAGGAATTACAACAAATGGAAGCGGCGCGTAAGTGGTGACCAGCGGATTGCTTCGCGAAGCGGATAAACGGATGACGCGCCCCGAATCCGCTTATCCGCTTCCTATCCGCTGGTCACTCCTCCGTAACCAATGATCCGAAGTTGTGCAGATTTCGGATATCATGTTTACATGGGTGTTCATCTTACTGTAATATCCAGTAAAAACTATTGATTTGATCGTTCCTTGGAATTTCAAATTCTAAATGCCCGCCAGTCAGAATATCCAAGACATTCAGAACGACTTTGTCAGAAAAGAAGTCTGAGTCTGCTTGGGTAATATACGTAATAAATTTTCCATCGGGTGACCATGTCGGGAAATATTGCCAGTTCCAATAATTCGCTCCAGCATATGCGCCATCTTGATAAGAAATATCTGTTGAGTTCTTTGAGGTCAGATCGAACAAGTTTAGAGAATTGTCGATTGATTTATGCTCGCTTTGGAGGTAGAGGAATGCTTTTTCGTTTGGCGACCAGATAAGACCGAACGCGCTTCTACCATTTGGAAACAGTGCCAATTGTTCTAAGTGACTGCTTTCCACGTTATAACTATATAGTTCCTCTTGGTTCCCAGACTCTATTGTAAATAAAATACGCTTCCCGTCAGATGACCAAAAGAAATTGCCAGCAGAATCATCGGATGTGATTTGCGTGAACTCACTGTTGTTGACATTCAAGATGTAAAATCCGCCAGCGGAAGTTTGATCTTTAGAAGTGATAATGTTCTTTCCATCAGGTGACCAAATGGCCATATTTGTGTCAAGTAATAATTCGGTGATTTTCTGGTCGTCAATAGAATATAGCAGCAAACGACCATACTCATAAGCCTTCATAACCTCCATATCAAAGAAAAGTAATTTCTCGCTGTCAAACGACCAAGATAAATGGTAATAAGAATGACCATCTTTTTTGGCGATAACCTTAGATGTACGATTCTTCAAGTCAAGTACTACCAATGTTGGTGGGTTTCCATCTTGTCTATAGGCTACAAAACGATTGTCGGGAGAAACGGCTAAAAAATATTTCCCAGCATATTTATCTGCGCCAAAAGTTAGTTGTGTCAGATTCGTTCCATCAAGGTTGGCTTGAAACACTTCTTGATTACCTGAAAACCCGCTTTCATATTTTTGAGTTGAACGCAAGAAGTACATTTTATCTTTCACGATGAGTAAATCGCGTTGCACGCCGTTTGTTTCAGAAATGATATTGACAATATGAGTTCCCAGATCAATGGAATAAATCGCTTTATAGTCTGAATAGATTAGAGTTCCTTCAGGATGAATCGGCTTTGGTGTATTCGTTGGGCTGGGAGTTACCGTTGCTGTTTCTGTCGCCATCCGCGACGGGACAGGAGTCTCCGTCGCCGAAGGGACAGCCGTCACCGCGCCACAGCCCGAAGCATGGACAGCGACAATCACCAGGCAAAATATCAAGATTAAGCGCGAGAGATTGTTCATGGTTTCCTCCAGATTATAAACATCGAATCCCATGAGAAGGTTCCAAGTTTCCCTGTCTACCTGTGTACGTGTGTACCTATCTACGCCTTTACGCGTTCCACAATCTCCGCCACCAAATCATACCGATGGAATTGCGGCATGATGTAAATGCCCTGCGCCCACGGCTTGATCTTCTGGATCAGCTCCACCGCCAACTCCACGCCGACCTTCGCGGCGTCCTCGCCTGCGGCTTCCATGCGCCGAATCGACTCTTCGGGGATCGAAATCCCAGGCACCTCGTGATTCAAAAAGTTGGCGTGCTTCGCGCTCACCAGCGGCAGGATTCCCACCAGCACAGGACGGTTCAACGCGCCGTGCTGTAATTCGTACTTCGCCAAAAATCCCTCGCCATCCTCAGCGCGATAGATCGGTTGCGTCAGGAAATAATCCGCGCCCGCCTTCACCTTGCGCGTCAAATTCTTGAACTCGGTCGCCATGTCCGACGGAACCAAATTCAACGCCGCTCCCACAAAAAAATTCGTCGGCTGTCCGATGGATGTCCCCGAATGATCCACGCCCACGTTGAATCCCTGCTTGATCAACTTGATCAAACCCGACGGCACCAAATCGTAATTGTCCATCGCTTCGGGGTAATCGCCGATCGACGTCGGGTCGCCCATCACCACAAAAATATTTCTAATTCCCAACGCGTGCGCGGCCAGCAGGTCGCCCTGCACGCGCAACAGGTTCCGCCCGCGCGTCGGAAAATGCAAAGTGGTTTCGATTCCCAATCTCTGCACCACGTCGCACACCGCCCACGCCGACATCCTCATGCGCGCCATCGGGCTGTCCGCCACGTTGATGACGTCCGCGCCCGCATCGTGCAACAGCGACGCGCCCGCGATCAACTTGTGAGTCGACAGTCCACGCGGCGGATCCATTTCGATGGAGATGACGAATTTCCCCGCCGACAATTTTTGCGCCAACTCCGACGGAGGCAACGCCCCCTCCATCGCTTCTTCCTCGACGGGGAGCGGGGTCACCGTCAACGGAGCGGGCGCGCCCGCTGACGTCAACGCGCGCCGCATGGACGCGATGTGCGCGGGCGTCGTCCCACAGCACCCACCGACCACGTTCGCCCCCGCCTCGCGAAACGACAGTGCGTACTCGCCGAAATATTCCGCGTCCGCGGGATACATGATTCGTCCGCCCACCTGCTCAGGCCAACCTGCATTCGGTTTCACCCAGAATCGTTTATCGGGCGCGGCGGTTCTCATTGCCTTCAGAATCCGCAACAACTGCGCGGGACCTCCCGAACAGTTGACGCCGATCACGTCCGCGCCAGCCTCGGCCAACGTCCGCGCCACCTTGGCAGGATCGTCCCCGAGGATCGTCCTGTCATCCCGCGTAAACGTCACCGACGCGACGACGGGTAACGAACAGGTTTCGCGCGCGGCTTTGATGGCTTCCTTGATTTCGTAGAGGTCGCTCATGGTCTCGATCACGATCAAATCCGCGCCCGCGTCAGCCAGCGCGGAAATCTGTTCGGCGAACGCGGCCCGCGCGAGGTCAGGTTGGACGCGTCCGTACGGCGCGATGCGCACGCCCAGAGGGCCGACGTCGCCTGCCACCAGTACATCCTTGAACGAAGCGGACACCGCGCGCTTGGCGAGTTCCACCCCCGCGCGGTTGATTTCTGCGAGGCTTTTTTCCAATCCGTGCTTTTCCAACTTGAAGCGATTGGCGCTGAACGTGTTGGTGATAACAAGTTGTGCGCCCGCTTCGATATATTCGCGGTGAATGTCCGCGACGGAGGCGGGGTTGGTGAGATTGATCTCGTCGAAGCACTTGTCAAATCCAATGCCGCGTCCGTGCAACATCGTACCCATCGCCCCGTCCGCGAGGATGGTTTGGGAGGAGAGTAGTTCTAAGAATTTGTTCATGGTTACCTTTATCTCTTTTGTGGTGCGGGTTGGCAACCCGCAAAACCTCTTGTTCCATCGTGGTGCGGATTGGCAATCCGCACTATATCTCGAACCTGGAATAAGACCATTTCCATTCTTTCCAATCATTTACCAACCCTGCCTTGACAGGATTGTTGAGCATATATTTTACGATCCGCTCCAACTCTGCTTGATCACGAACAACATGGTCGTAACTTTCGTCCTGCCAAAACGTGCCCGACCTGCCCAGCGCTAAATTCGCTTGCCGCGCTGTATGCCGTTTGAAAGACTGGAAAATTTCACTCAGACTATGGTATTCGCCGTTCTCTTTTTCAAGCGGCGTGCAAACCACGTGACCGTGATTGGGCATGATACAAAACGCTTCGAGCGTATATACCTTTCCGTCTCGATAGTGGATGGCTTCTGCTAGAAGATTTGCCACTGGCTCGTTTTTCAGAAATGCATCTCCACACAAGACGCGGTCAAGATAATCATCGAATTTTCCAAACCAGCGACGCTGTTCCTGATCGATCTGGTCGGGCGGAAGTTTTTTGATCCGATCTGTTTCTTCTGCTAATTTCTCAAGAGCTTCTTTTGGAAGAGAATTCGCAAGCCGAAATGTGACAAAGTAGGTGGAGCCCGCAATTTGAATATGCGGTAATCGCCTGCGATAGTATTCTCGAAACCGAAGGTGACTCATAGTTGTGTGTGGTGCGGAATGATATTCCGCTATCTCCTTGTGCGAGGAGGTTTGGCGGAGTGCCACTCCGCCCCACGATCATGATACAGCAATTGTTGGATGATACTATGGCAGTTGTGGAGCGGGATGGTATCCCGCTATCTCCTTGTGCGAGGAGGTTTGGCGGAGTGCCACTCCGCCCCACGATGTTACTTCATCAACTGATCGATACGGTCTTCACCTGTAGTGTAGTACTTCGCCTCTTTGTGGGGGACGATGATGGCGGCGGTGGATTGTTCGGGGATGAGTTGATACGCGGATGAAAGCGTCATGCCGAGTTCTTTTTCGACGGGCAGGAGGTCGAAGACTTTGCGATGATCTTCCAACTCGGGGATGGCGGGATAGCCCCACGAGTAGCGCTTGCCCTGCTCCTCGGTCAGACCCAGCTCGCGGCGGATGTGGCAGTGGACATATTCCGCGGTCGCTTCGGCGGTTTGGACGCCGAGGCCGTGGAGGAAGTAACTGTCGGTGTAATCGCCCTGGGCGTGCAGGCGGTCGATGCGTTCGGTGGCTTCGCGTCCGACGGTGACGACTTGGAAGGCGACCACGTCCAGTTTGCCAGAATCAACGGGGGCGAAGTAATCGGCGAGGCAGAGGTGGTCGTCGAAGGTTTGGCGGGGGAAGTGGAAGCGAGTCAGCGATTCAGGCGAGTCAGCGATGGTGGCAGGATTGTAGATGATGAGGTCGTTGCCATCCGCCTGACATGGGAAGTAGCCGTAGACGGCTTGCGGTTTGAGCCAGCGGTCGCGCAGGGCTTCCTTGGTCATGCGGTCGAGGCGGGCGTCGAACTCGGCCTTGAGTTTTGTCCACTCTTCGCCGTGGGTGTTCTTGGCGCCCCACGAGAGACGGTACAACTCGTTGATGCTGAGGTGTTTGAAGACCATCTCGAGTGGCATTTCTTTGACGACGCGTACGCCCCATTTTTGTGGATGGGCGAGGGGCGAGGGTTGGACTGACGAGCGGGACGAGGAACGCGCGGGCGAGGATTCGGCTTGAGAGGCGCGACCCACTTCGAGGTCGGCTTCGCGGCGGAGTTTTTCGAGCAGGTCGGGTTTGCGCTGGGGGTCGATCAGTTTGTCCATCGTCTCGAGGCCTTCGAAAGCGTCCTTGCAATAGAAGACGCCAGGCTCGTGGGCGGAGCCGTCTTCGGTGAAGAGGATGCGGCGACCGAAGCGACGGTTGATGGCCGCGCCGCCGATGAGGACGGGGATTTGGTGTCCGCGGCGGTGCAGTTCGTTGACGATGAGCGGCATTTGCTTGGAGGTGCTGACGAGGAGCGCGGAGAGGCCGATGGCGGTGGCGTTGACTTCGACGGCTTTGGTGATGATCGTCTCGGCGGGGACTTGCTTGCCGAGGTCGATGACGGTGTAGCCGTTGTTGGCGAGGATGGTCTTCACCAAATTCTTGCCGATGTCGTGCACGTCGCCGTAGACGGTGGCGATGACGACCGTGCCCTTGGTCACACCTTCGACTTTTTCGAGGTAGTTCTCGAGATGGGCGACGGTCTTCTTCATCACTTCGGCCGATTGGAGCACGAAGGGCAGGATGAGTTCGCCCGCGCCGAATTTGTCGCCGACTTCTTTCATGGCGGGGAGGAGGACGGTGTTGAGGGTGTGGACGGCAACTTCGTGGGTGGAACGTTGAACGTTTAACGTTGAACGTTCAACGTTGATGATCTCATCAATGTCCGCTTCCACGCCATCCTTCTTGCGATGGACGATCTTCCAATGCAAACGCTGTTCGGGAGTCATGCCTTCGGTTGGATCGGCGAGAGTGGACTCGGTGGTGGGGGTGACCTTTTCGTAGTATTCGATGTAACGCTGTAACGCGTCGGGGCGGCGGTTGAAGAGGAGGTCTTCGGCGAGGTCTTTTTCTGCGGCGGGGATGTCGGCGTAGGCGGTGACGTGGGCGGGGTTGATGATCGCCATGTCGAGGCCAGCCTGGACGCAGTGGTGGAGCATGATCGAGTTCAACACGGGACGAGCATGGGGGGCGAGGCCGAACGACAGGTTGCTCACGCCGAGCGAGGACATCACGCCAGGCAGATGCTGTTTGATGAGACGAATCGCTTCGATGGTCTCAATGGCCGAGTTGGAAAATTCTTCGTCGCCTGTGGCGAGGGTGAAGGTCAGGGTGTCGTAGACGAGGTCGGAGGGTTTGAGTCCATGCTCATTGACAGCGATGTCGTAGATGCGTTTGGCGACTTCCAGTTTTTTCTCGCGGGTCTTGGCCATGCCGTTCTCGTCAATGGTCAGCACGATGACGGCGGCGTTGTGAGTCTTGGCGAGGGCGAAGATTTTATCGGCTTTGGCGCGGCCAGATTCGAGATGCGTGGAGTTAATGAGACAGCGGCCAGGCGCGGTCTGGAGCGCGATCTCGAGCACGTCGAGTTCGGTGGTGTCGATCACGAGCGGGACGTCCACGCCCATCTCGAGTTTCTTGACGACCTTGCGCATGAGCTCGGCTTCGTCGGGACGCTCGGTGACGGCACAGGAGATGTCGAGGGCGTGCGCGCCGTACTCGACCTGTTCGCGGGCGATCTCCAAAATGGAGTCGTAATCTTCCTCAAGCAGGAGTCGCTTGAACTTGCGCGAACCCTGGGCATTGAGTCGTTCGCCGAGCAGGGTGGGGGGCGGATCCTGTCGCATGGCGATCGCTGACATGGCAGAGGCCAGCTTGGGGTCGGGGGTGAGGCGATTGGTAATTGGTAATTGGTAATGCGCGAGGCGGTCAACGAGGAGTCGGAGATGGTCGGGAGTTGTCCCGCAACAACCGCCGACGACGCGGACGCCGTGCTTGGTCACGAACTCGAACATGTCGTCCGCGAATGGTTCGGGCTCGAGCGGGTAGACGGCCTGACCGTCGACGTTGAGCGGCAGGCCTGCGTTGGGGATGCACGAAACGGGGAGCGTGGACGTTTCGCCGAGGATGCGGATGGGCTCGCGCATGTGCTCGGGTCCCGTGGAGCAGTTGAGACCGATGACGTCGATGCCCATGCCTTCGAGGATGGCGAGCGAGGCGTTGATGTCGGTGCCGAGCAACATGCGGCCTGTCGTGTCGAGCGTGACCTGGGCTTGGATCGGCAGGTAGACCTGCGTCTCGTCCATGGCTTTGTGACAGCCGACGATGGCGGCTTTGACTTCGAGGATGTCCTGCGAGGTTTCGATGAGGAGCAGATCCACGCCGCCGCGGATGAGGCCGACGGCTTGCTCGCGAAACACGTCGGCGAGTTCATCGAAGGTTACATTCGATAATTCGGGATCATTTGTTGACGGCAACTTGCCTGAGGGTCCGATGGAGCCTGCAACAAAACGCGGTTGAACGTTTAACGTTAAACGTTCAACGTTGGACGGTTGCGAATACTCATCCGCCAACCGACGCGCCAATCTCGCCGCGGTTTCGTTGATCTCGATGACGCGATCTTGCAGGCCGTATTCCTTCATTGTGATGCGGTTGGAGCGGAAGGTGTCGGTTTCGAGCACGTCCACGCCGACTTCGAGGAAGGAGCGATGGACTTTTTCCACGGCTTCGGGGTACGAGATGACGAGGTAGTCGTTGCATCCGTTGTACTGCTCGCCGCCGAAATGTTCGGCAGTGAGGTTTTGGACTTGCAGGCTGGTGCCCATCGCGCCGTCGAAGACGAGGACTTTCGTTTCGAGGGCGTCGAGGTAACGGCGGTTAGTATATTTGCGATTCATATTGCTCCTAAAATTTATCCGCAGATTACACGGATTGCGCAGATTTTTCTTTTTCAAAGAGATGTGGCGCATGTTGTTTGATTTGCTGGCCAATTTCAGAGTCAATTGGATTATCGGTAAATAGATATAAAGGAATACCACGTTTGAGCGTAAATGTAGATTTTGTAATGAGCATATCGTGTTTGACTTTTTCCCAAGGGTAGTAAGTACTCAATGAGAGAGACCAATATTCAATACCATCATCTGAAATTGTCAGCTTATCAAATAGCGCCTTGCATAGAGCAAGTATGGTCATGATGGTAAATGCAATCGTATTGATAAGCCAATTTGTGTAGGAAACCCCTATAAGTTTATGATCTGGAAATTTCAGAATAATTCCAAGTATCATGATAGATGCAACAAAAAAATATACACTTCGGTAAAAAGGTTTAAGGTGGTATTCTTTTTTCATGATTTTCTCCATACGTATCAAGGATGCAATCCATGCACATCTTCCAACACAGCCCTCGCCCACGCGTTGACATCCGCGCAGTAGGTTTTGGGATCATCCGTGCGGACATCCAGAATCGTCCGCGTCCACGTGGATTTGTGGATGACAGGCTTGCTGTCCTTCGATTTGAACTTGAAGGTGCGCTTGCCGCTATCCACCGAATCCTTGACCTGTTGGCGGATCACCGATGGCGATTTCCCCTCCACGATGAATTCGCGCAGGAGGTCGCGTTCGTACAGCCAGCCTTCCCTGCTCAGTTGGCTGGAGTGCTGGAGCATGTACGTGGCGACCGTCAAATTGTGGACGGCTCCGTAGCGCAGATCGGAAAACTCCAACGCAAGACATTCGTCAAAGCGCGCTTTGCAATCGGTCGCACCACATTCGGGACAGATCATAAGTATCCTCGGTGGTCGAGTAGCCCCGTGTTTGTCGGGGCGTACACTTGCACCAGCACGCAAGTGCAGGTGTCGAGACCACAACTTTCATGAAAACAATTATTGACAGGTTAGCGTTGGTCTCGATACGGCGGCGGAGGTTGAGTAACCTTGCAAAGGCGCATCGAAACCCGCCGCCTACTCGACCAACGATGAGCACATGAACAAAATCGCCTCTCCAAAATGAGAGGCGACATGAAAACACAGAGGTCATCTCTCATCTCCCAGACACAAGGTCTGCCGAAATTGGCACCGTTTCTTAGAGAGTAGATAATCAGAGAGTAGAGACTAGTCTCTGTTCTCTGCTCTCTATTCTCTAACACCGGTTGCCGAGGCGTCATAGGGTCGGTCCCTCAGCCTCTCTGGATGAGTCTTCCGTAAATTGTTGCGGCTTTATAACACAGGCACACGAGCATGTCAAACAAAAATTATGGGCCAAATCGAAGGGTCTTCAAAAGGATGGGATACAATTAGGGGCAAATTCGCCATTAAGCCCATTCTCTCAACACGAGGCCAACAATGAAACCCAACAAAAAACTTGTCGAACTCAAATCCCTGCTCGCCGAGGTCAACGACCTGAACAACGCCGCGGCCGTTCTTGGCTGGGACCAGCAAACCTACATGCCCGCAGGCGGCTCTCCCGCGCGCGGACGTCAGATGGCCACCCTCGCCAAAGTGGCGCAGGAAAAATTCATCGACAAGAAGGTCGGCAAACTGCTCGACGCCCTCCGTCCCTACGAAGAAAGCCTGCCCTTCGATTCCGACGATGCCGGTTTCATCCGCGTCGCGAGACGCGACTACGAACGCGCCCTCCAGGTCCCGCCCGACTTCCTCGCCGAGTTCAACATCCACTCCGCGGAGACGTACCAACTGTGGACCGAGGCGCGTCCCGCCAACGACTTCGCCCGCGTCCGCCCCAACCTCGAGCGGACTCTCGACCTCAGCCGCAAACTCGCTGACTTCTTCCCTGGCTACGAACACATCGCCGATCCGCTGATCGATTTCGCCGACTACGGCATGAAAGCCTCCTCCGTCCGCGCGTTGTTCAAGGAACTGCGCGAGAACCTCGTCCCCATCGTCAAGGCCATCACCTCCCAAACTCCCGCGGACGATACCTGCCTGCGCAGGCACTATCCCGAAGCGGAGCAACTCAAATTCGCCGAAGAGGTCGTCCGCCAACTTGGCTACGACTTCAACCGCGGCCGCATTGACAAGACGCATCATCCCTTCATGACCTCCTTCTCGATCGGCGACGTCCGCATCACCACGCGCGTCAAGGAGAACTTCCTCGGCGAGGCGCTCTTCAGCAACATCCACGAGTCGGGGCACGCGATGTACGAACAGGGCAACGATCCCTCCTACGAGGGCACCCCGCTCGCGGGTGGGACGAGCGCAGGAGTCCACGAGAGTCAATCGCGGCTGTGGGAAAACGTCGTCGGGCGCAGTCGCGGCTTCTGGGAATTCTTCTTCCCGAAGTTGCAGGTTAAATTCCCCGAGCAACTCAAGGGCGTCTCGCTCGATGAGTTCTACCGCGCCATCAACAAGGTGGAACAGTCGCTCATCCGCACCGACGCGGACGAGGTGACCTACAACCTGCACGTGATGCTCCGCCTCGACTTCGAACTGCAACTGCTCGAAGGGACTCTCTCCATCCGCGACCTGCCCGAGGCCTGGCACGAGCGCTTCGAATCGGACCTCGGAGTCGTCCCGCCCAATGACAGCGACGGCGTCCTGCAGGATGTCCACTGGTACGGCGGCACCATAGGCGGCGCGTTCCAGGGATACACGCTTGGCAACGTGATGAGCGCGCTGTTCTACACGGAAGCGCTCAGGGCGCATCCCGAGATCCCGAACGAAATGAAACAGGGCAAGTTCAGCACGTTGCACGCGTGGCTGGTCGAAAACGTCTACCGCCACGGACGCAAGTACACCGCGCCCGAACTGGTGAAGCGCGTGACCGGCAACGACCTCACCATCAAGCCGTACATCAACTATCTCAAAACCAAGTACGGCGAGTTGTATTCGCTCTAACCCTCACCCCCTGCCCCTCTCCCGAAAACGGGAGAGGGGTTTCATTACACACCATGCCCATCACCATTCATCCCGTCCAAACCGAAGCCGAGAAGCGCACATTCTACAAGTTCGCGTTCCGCGTCTACCGCGACGACCTGCACTGGGTTCCGCATCTCTGGCCGGGCAAAAAAGCCTATCTCGACAAGAAGGCCGCCTTCTTCACCTACGGCGACGGGGATTTTTGGCTGGCGAAAGAGGGGAAGGAAATCGTCGGCACCATCGGCACGGCGATCGACCATCCCCGCAACCGCAACATGAACTGGAAGTCGGGCATCTTCGGATTCTTCGAAGTTCTGCCCGGGCGCTATGACGTGGCCCAATCCATGTGGGATTTTGCCTGCGAGTGGTCGCGTCAGCGCGGACTGGACGAGTTGCAGGGTCCCTATTCGTTCGCGGGCGAGGACGATCACGGTTTTCTGGTGGACGGATTCGACACCGATCCCGCCATCATGATGGCGCACACGCATCGCGATTACTTCGCATTCGCCGAGCGGTATGGCTTCACGAGGTTGCACGAAACGGTCGCGTATCGCGTGGACCTGGCGGGGGACGGATCCGATCTGGAAAAACTCCCAGCGGCGATCACGCGCATCGCAGACCGCGCCCGCGGACGTCACGGAGGAAGCGTCCGCGTCCCGCAGATGAAGGACTGGGATGTGGAAGTCGAAAAACTCTGGCGCGTCTACAATACGTCGCTGGCGGTCCTGCCCGAATTCTCACCGATGGAACTGGTGACGTTCCAAGAACAGGCCACGGGGCTGAAAGAGATCATCGATCCCGAACTGGTCTTCATCGCCGAAGCGGAGGGAAAACCCGTCGGCTTCGCGCTCGGTCTGCCCAACATCATGGAAGCGTTGAAACACGCCAACGGCCTGCAATATCCGTGGGACTATTTGCGGCTGGCGTTCACCATGAAACGCATCCAAAGCGGGAGTTTCAAGATCATGGCAATGGACCCTGCGTATTGGGGGTACGGGCTGGATTCGATCATGTACCTCGAGATGGCAAAGGCGGTCATCCGCAAGGGATACAAGTGGGTGGACGCCTCGTTGACCGGTGAGGACAACCCGCAAACCAACAAATTGCTTGCGCGTGTGAACGCGTATGTTTACCGCCGCTATCGGGAATACCGTTTGGGGCTGTAAACCCATCCCAGTGACAAAGTCATCCAAACTCACGACGTTTGTCAATTGACGCACGTTTGCCGATGGAGTACGCTAAGCGGGCAAAATCTCAAAAAACGGAGTGTGTCCCATGGCAATGAAAATCAAGGAAGATTGCATCGCGTGCGGCGCGTGCCTGCCCGAATGCCCCACCAATTCCATCAGCGAAGGCGACATCTACGTGATTGATGCCGCCACCTGCGTGGAATGCGTCGGTCATCACGATTCGCCCCAGTGCGTCTCGGTCTGCCCGGTCGAGTGCATCGTCAAGGCTGAGTAAGCGATTCAGAAACCCGTTTTCTTGCGAAAACGGGTTTCTGGGTATAATCTTCCCAACTGAATACAAACCTTCGGGGCAGGGTGCAACTCCCGATCGGTGGTATAGCCCACGAGCCTGTTTGGGTGCAAACTCTTTCCTCCTTGGGAAAGCGGGCATGACTCGGTGCAATTCCGAGGCCGACAGTAATAGTCTGGATAGAAGAAGGTGACTTGGCAGGCCCGCGCGGGTCTGAATTGGATTCATGCCCCGGAAACGAACGTTGTTTTCGGGGATTTGTTTCCGCTTCACGCGTGGACCTGGGTCGATTCTGCGCCTCGAAGGATTCTCTCCCTTGAGGCGTTTTTTTGCGCCCTGGGCGGACAGGTACGTCCGCCCCTACGAAAAACGATATGACCACTTTCACCAAACGCGTTGCCAAACTCCGTCCCATTCTGGGACTGGTCTCCGTGGCCCTCTTTTTGCTGGGCTGGGACCTGGCCGCGCGCTTCGGCGGTCTACCCGCCTTCATCCTGCCCTCGCCCGCTTCCGTGTGGACGCGTTTCCTGCGCTCGCTCGTTGACGGCCTCCTGCTGACGCACAGCCTGATCACCCTGCTCGAGGTGCTGGTGGGATTGCTGGCAGGCGTCTTCTTCGCCACGCTGATCGGATATCTCGTCGCCAAGTCGCGCCTGTTGGAGAATTTGCTCTCGCCGTTCCTGGTGGCGAGTCAGGCGGTGCCTCTCGTGGCAATTGCGCCTTTGCTGATCATCTGGTTCGGGCCGGGGATGTTTTCCAAATTTCTCATCTGCGCGTTGATCGTGTTCTTCCCCGTGCTGGTCAACACAGTGGTGGGCGTGCGCGCCGTCCCGCTCGCGTTACATGACCTGATGCGCTCCCTGCGCGCCACGCGCGGACAGATCCTGCTAAAGCTGGAAGTCCCCGCCGCGCTGCCCGTCTTCCTCGGCGGACTGCGCATCGGCGCGACGTTGTCCGTCATCGGTGCGGTGGTGGGCGAACTCGTCGGCTCGGACCGCGGGCTGGGATACCTCGTCAATGTGGGACGCGGTCAGTACGATACGGCGCTGGTCTTCGTGGCGGTGTTCACGCTTGTTTTCCTTGCGCTGGTCTTATATGGTTTCGTTGCCTGGCTGGAAAAGTCATTGCTCAACTGGCAGGAACGTTAAAGGAGTACCCATGTTAAAAAAGATCGTTTTACTCACCCTCGGGCTGGCACTCGCCCTTTCGGCCTGTGGCCGCCCTCCGTCAGGAAATGAAGCGGCGCCTCTCGTCCCGATCAAACTGCCGATGGGGTACATCCCCAACATCCAGTTCGCGCCGATGTACGTCATGATCGAAAAGGGATTCGCCCGCGCGCAGGGACTGGACGTGCAGTTGGAGCACAACGTCCGCGAGACGGACGCGGTGGCACTGCTGGGCGCGGGCGAGCTGACGTTCGCGGTCGTTTCGGGCGAGCAGGTTTTGCTTTCGCGCGCGCAGGGCGTGCCCGTGGTGTACGTGGCCGCGTGGTATCAAAAATATCCCGTCTCGGTGGTGGCGAAAGCGGAGCAGGGAATTAAGTCTGTGGCCGACCTGAAAGGGAAGACCATCGGACTGCCCGGGCTGTATGGCGCAAACTACATTGGGCTGGAGGCTCTGCTGGCTTCCGCCGGGCTGAGCGACGCGGATGTGAATCTCTCTTCGGTTGGCTTCACACAAGTGGAATCGCTGGTGACCGATCAGGTGCAGGCGGTGGTGGGCTACGCGGCCAACGAACCGATCCAACTGCGGGCACAAGGCTATGACGTGACCGAACTGCGCGTGGGCGATTTCGTGCATCTCGCGTCGAACGGACTTGTGACCAACGAAAAAACGCTGGCGGAGAATCCCGACCTCGTGAGGCGCATGACGAAGGCTTTCGTGCAGAGTCTGGAATACACCATCGCCCATCCCGACGAGGCGTATGAGATCAGCAAAAAGTATGTGGAAGGTCTTGCCGATCTGGATGAGGCCGTGCAAAAGGAGATCCTGGCGGTCTCGATCGAATTCTGGCAGGCCGAGCGCATCGGCTTCTCGGACATGGAGGCGTGGAAGAACATGCAGTCCACGCTGTTGATCATGTCTTCCTACACCGAACCCGTGGACCTGAACGCCGCGTTCACGAACGAGTTTTTGCCGTAATAGGTGGGGTCACAGCGGAGGGTCCTTCGTCAAAATTATCAAAGACCCGCTGTGACCCAACAACAATGACATCTTCTCCCATCCTCACCATCCGCGACTTGAGCGCGGTCTTTCCCGATAACAACGGCGGACTGCAGGCGCTGGACCGCGTCTCGTTCGAGGTCTGTCCGCGCGAGTTCGTGGCAGTGCTGGGACCTTCGGGAAGCGGCAAGTCCACGCTGTTGCGGATCCTGGCGGGCATCCTCCGACCGACGGCGGGGGAGGTGGACTTCGCGAGTCATCAACAACCGCGCATCGGGATGGTCTTTCAGCAGGCCAACCTGATGCCGTGGCGGACGGTGCTCCAGAATATCACGCTCCCGCTCGAACTGGAGAATGAGGCAGAGGCCGTCTCCCGCGCCCGCGAGTTGATCGAACTGGTCGGCTTGCAGGGATTCGAGTCCAACTGGCCGCGCGAACTTTCAGGCGGGATGGCGCAACGCGTCGCTCTGGCGCGGGCGCTCATCCATGACCCCGACCTGCTCCTGCTTGACGAACCGTTCGGTTCGCTCGACGCCCTGACCCGCGAACGCATGTGGACGGAACTCTCGCGCATCTGGCAGGCGCGCCAAAAGACCGTGCTAATGGTGACGCATTCCATCTCCGAGTCGCTGTTCCTCGCCGACCGCGTCCTCGTCCTGACCGCCCGCCCGGGCCGCGTCAAACTGGACCTGAAAGTGGACCTCCCCCGTCCCCGCACGGACGAGATGCGCTACACCGCCCACTTCGGGAAACTGGCACGCAAGTTGAAAAAGGCGATCGAGTGATGGGTGTATACTTCGCCCCATGCTAACCCGATTAAAAGAACTTCTGATCGGTCCGCCTCTCCCCACCCAACAACTCCACGAAAAGAAACTGAATAAGATACGCGCCCTGGCGGCCTTTTCACCGGACGCGCTATCGTCCATCGCGTATGCCAACCAGGAAATCTACCTTGGCCTGTTCGTGGCTGGCGGTGCGGGACTGTCCCTTGCCTGGCCGATTGGGTTGGCGATCACTGGCTTGCTGGTGATCGTGGCACTTTCGTACTATCAGACCATTCAAGGCTATCCCTCTGGCGGCGGCTCATACGCGGTGGCGCGCGAAAATCTGGGAACGTTCCCCGGTTTGGTGGCGGCCGCGGCCCTTTTGATCGGTTATCTACTAACGGCCGCTGTGAGTCTCACGGCAGGAGTCGAGGCGCTTGCTTCGGCCTTTCCATCACTTTGGCCGTATCGCGTGTTGATCGACCTGATTCTGCTTGCTTTGATCACCCTGGCCAACCTGCGCGGACTGCGCGAGACCGGGACGCTCATGTCCATCCCGGTTTACTTGTTCTTATTTCTATACTTGCCCATGCTGGCTTACGGCTTCCTGAAAATGTGGACGGGACAAATTGCCCCATTGGAAGTGGCAGTGTCCGCCTCTCAGCCTGTGACGGTATTCTTGATTCTGCATACATTCTCGGCCGGTTGCACCGCCTTGACCGGCATCGAGGCCATTAGTAACGGTATTCCATCTTTCCAGCCGCCGGAATCGAAGAACGCGGGAAGAACCCTGACGGTGATGGCCATCTTGATGGCCACACTATTTGTAGGGAGTATTGGCTTGATACAGTTTCTCGGTATCGTATCGGCTCCCCAGGAAACAATCCTTTCAGCGCTGGCACGGCGGTTGCTCGGAGATGGGGTCGGTTATATTGTCATCCAGGCTAGCACCATGTTGATCCTGGCGGTGGCGGCCAATACCAGTTTCGCAGGCTTTCCGCGTTTAGCCGCCATCCTTGCGAAAGATGGTTTTCTACCGCGCCAGTTGACCGGTTTGGGTGACCGATTGGTCTTTGCAAACGGGATCATTTCCCTGGCAATGGTGACCGCTGTTTTGATCATTCTGTTTGGCGGCAACAGCCATGCGTTGGTTCCACTGTTTGCTGTGGGAGTATTTCTGGCTTTCACTCTCTCGCAAGCAGGAATGGTGCTCCACTGGCAGCGGGTGCGTGGAAGCAATTGGTTTTTAAAAGCCTTCGTCAACGGCATCGGTGCGATTGCCACCGCGTTGACAGTGCTGGTCATCGGGATCAGTAAATTCATGGAAGGCGCGTGGATCACAATTCTCCTCATCCCGTTGATCGTGGTCATCTTCCTGCGGATCCGCTCGCACTACCGCGAGGTGGTGAGCGAACTTTCCCTGCATGGACTGCCTCCCTCGCTCAAGCCTCTGCCTCAGCCGCGCGTGGTCATTCCCATCTCTGGCGTGCACCGCGGCATCGTCGAAGCCATGGATTACGCCCGCGCCATTTCCAGTGACGTGACCGCCGTCTACGTGGAACTCGAACCGGGGGAGGCGGAAGCGGTCCGCGAAAAATGGGAGCGCTGGTGGCCCGATATCCCGCTGAAGGTGGTCGCGTCCCCGTATCGGTCCATCATCCAACCGCTTCTGGATTTTCTCGACGAAACAGACGCGAAACACCAGGATGGGCAACTCGCCACGGTGATCCTGCCAGAATTTGTGCCCGCGCAATGGTGGCAGAGTTTACTGCACAACCAGACGGGGTGGTTGCTGAAAGCGGCCCTGCTCTATCGCCATCGCCGCCAGTCGGGATTGCAGCGCGTTGTCATTGATGTGCCGTATCGCCTGCGGCAATAATTGCTTGACCGTCCCCGCGCCTCACGGTAAAATGATGGCCGCGCGGGAGTCGCCAAGTGGTAAGGCATCAGCCTTCCAAGCTGATATTCGCGGGTTCGAATCCCGTCTCCCGCTCCTTCATGGCGATTAGCATTTAGCGATTGGCGGTTAGCAGGTGTCACGCTAATTGCTGATCGCTAATTGTTTACCGGGCCCGTGGCGCAGCGGTTAGCGCAGGCGACTCATAATCGCTTGGTCGCTGGTTCGAATCCAGCCGGGCCCACTCCTCATTCGTGGCCCCCATTAAGGGGATGGTATCCGAATCTAGCCGGGCCCACTCCTCATTCGTGGCCCCCATTAAGGGGATGGTATCCGAATCCAGCCGGGCCCACTCCTCATTCGTGGCCCCCATTAAGGGGATGGTATTCAAACCCGCCGGGCCCACTCCTCATTTTTGATTTCTAATTTCCTCCATCGGGGACAGCACACCTTCCATTCTCCATCATCCAGCCTCTCCTCCTCCGCTTCCTAAACGTTAGATTAACGTACGTTCATCACGTTGTGAAATCTAGTACCATAGTACCGAATTCGTCTACCCGTTGGTTGCAGTCTCTTTTATTGACGGGTACAATGCTAGAACCAAACCGCACTGAGACTCGTTATAAAACTGGCTTGTGTCCAGTTCCTTGAAATGGAGGTTCCATGTTAAAAAGAACGTATTCGCTCACTCGCGCCGCCCTGCACGGATTAACCATCCTTGGCATCGTGTTCGCGGCCGCCGCGAGCGCCTCACCGGCTTATGCCGCCGTGCCCAACAATGACCTGATCGCCAACGCGGTCAAGATCAACACAGCCGTGTATAACGGCACCGTGGTTGACGTTGCCGGTGCCACCACCTCGGCCGCAGATCCGATCATTTCCTGCGGTGCTTCCAAGCATCAGGATTCTGTCTGGTACACCTTCACCCCGATCAGTTCGGGCGAGGTTCGGATCAACACCCTTAATAGTCAATATGACACGGTTCTGGCCATTTTCAAAGGCACACCCGGCGCACTGATCGAAATGGGTTGTAACGATAACGCCAGCGGCACCACATCTGCCATCACCATGCCTCTGCGCGGCGGAATTAGATACTACATCGAAGTTGTCCGCAAGAACGGCACCGCCATCACCGCTACAGCGGACATGCGCATCAGTTACTCCTACACCAACAAGGTGGTTCTCTGGAGCGACACGCTCGGCAAAAAATGGGACGGCTCGAAGACCAACCTGTTCACGTACAGCAGCGGCTGGCAGAACTATCCCGTTCTCGGCGCCTTGCTCGGAAATATCCAGATCTCCAACAATGTGAACAACAACATGATCGCCTATTTCGATGGCGGCAGTCTCGACCTGACCTACGCCACCGGGCTGGACATGGGCAATCTCGACATTTACGTGGATAACGTATTCCAGGGGACGGTTGGGCAAAACGCTGCCTTCTCCTACCCCAACACCACACCGGTGCTCGGTCCATTTTCAGACAACGTCCACAAACTGGAATTGCGCCACTCCGCCGGGCCGTCCAAGGTCAACTTCGACTTCATCACGGTCTACGCGTTCCCGGACGTGATTCCCCCCGCCAAGATCACCACGCTCACCGCCACCACCGGCACCTCGACGGGAAAAGTAACCTTGAAGTGGAAGGCCGTCGGCGATGATGACATGGTCGGGACGGCCACCAAGTACGAGGTCTACTATCTCCCGAACCCGGGCTTTTTGCCCTCCTGTGCGCAAGTGATGACGACCGGCTCGCCTTACGTTATCGGCGTTCCCAATCCAGCCATCGCAGGAGCGGAACAACAGATGACCCTGAGCGGACTTGTGCCGGGCCTGAAATACTACTTCTGCATCCGCGCGGTGGATGAGGTCGGCAACGCCGGCACCATCTCGAACCGCGCCACGGCCATCGCCACCGCCGGCACCCCGTGGCCCACCGGCATCTACGATGACATCCACCAGGCTTGGGCTTACGTTGGCAACTGGGAACTCATCAACAACCCCGATGCGCGCAACAACACCGTGCATGTCTCCAAGAAGATCGGCGACACCGCCTCCATCTACTTCACGGGCGACCAATTCGTCTACACCTACCTCACCGGCCCGGTCAACGGCCTCGTGGACGTGTACATAGATGGCGTTTACACCACCACCATCAACCAATACAGTTTCTTCCCAGATAACAACGTCTACTACACCAGCCCCATCCTGGCCGACGGCCCGCACTACGTGCAATTCGTCCACATGACCCAGGTACAGATGACAGTGGACCAGATCTACGTCTGGACGACCACGCCGCCCGATTTCGGACCTCCAGACCCGATCGTGGACCTGCTGGCGGTTCCCGGCGTGAATGACGGTGAGGTGGACCTGTCTTGGACCTCGCCCGGTGACGATCCCGGCAGCGTGGGAACGCCGGAAAAATACGAGATCCGCTACTCGTCCGATCCCATCAACAATCTCGAGGATTGGGACCTTGCCCAACCGGTTGGAGCCGGCCTACTCCCGGCGCCTGTTGCTGGTGGAGTGGTGCAAAACGTGACCGTGAACGGCCTGACGCCCGGCGCACACTACTACTTTGCCGTCCGCTCCTTCGATGACGCCTTCTACGATGTGCTCTCCAACACCACGGATTCGGATGTTACATATACACTCGGATATGCGGCAGCCGGCACCAAATACGAGGATAACGATCCCATCTGGTTCTACAGCTCCTTGCTCCCCGGCTGGGCGGTCATTAGTGACCCCGCGGCCTCGGGTGGTGCCTATCACCGCATCACCAATGCCCCGGCCGGGTCGCTGGCCCGCTTCTGGTTCAACGGCACCCGTTTCCGCGTCTATTTCCAGAAGAATGTCGGCTACGGACGCCTCGATGTGTACGTGGATGGAGTGAAGATCGGTCAGATCGTCCAGACCAGCACTGTGGCAACTTTTAGCAGTCAACTCTTCTCCGGTCTGGCAGCTGGTAACCACGTGGTGGAATTCCGCGTGGTGGGCAAAAAAGCCAGCATTGATGCCATTCACATCATGCCATAACGTCCCACTGAATCACAGAACCCCGTTTGAAAGAACGGGGTTCTGCTATTAAATGCCCCTCCCCGGTTCCCAAAAAAGGGGAAGGACGGGTGGGGCTTTTTATGCAAAAGGAGAACTCCATGCCCAACTGGCTCGCCGCCCTGCTCACCCTCGTCATCAGCCTCGCCTGGCTTCGCATCATGGACTTTGCCGCGCACCGCGGCCTAATCGAAAGCCGCCTCAGCCGCAAAGTCATCCACATCACCACTGGCCCGATCTTCGTGCTGTGTTGGTTCCTCTTTCGCGAAACCCCCGACGCCCGCTGGTGGGCCGCGGCTGTCCCCTTCCTCATCACCGTGCAATTCGCACTCATCGGGCTGGGTATCATCAAGGACGAGGCCTCCGTCCAGGCCATGTCACGCACCGGCGACCGCCGCGAGATCCTGCGCGGCCCGCTCTTCTACGGCATCGCCTTCGTGGTGCTCACCCTCGTCTTCTGGCGCGATACGCCCACTGGCATCATTGCCCTCATGCTGCTCTGCGGCGGTGATGGAATTGCAGACCTGGTCGGCAGGCGGATTCCCTCCCCCAAACTGGCATGGAGCCCCAACAAATCCGTCGTGGGGACGTTGAGCGTGCTGATCGGCGGATTCATCCTCGCGACGTTCATCATCTGGATCTACGTCTCCGCCCGCATCTTTTCTGGACCGTTCAGCGGCTACCTGCTTCCCATCGCGCTTCTCTCGCTGACGTCGGCCGCGGTCGAATCGCTGCCTCAACGCGATGTGGATAACATCACCGTCCCATTGGCTGTTGTTTTGGTGGGAATGTTGATCTGGTAGGGGCAGACACGCGGGTCTGCCCTCTGGGCGAACATATAGGTTCGCCCCTACATTCATGGCAACAGGGGGATCAACGCCTCGGCCAGCATCTGGGTATACGTCCCCCGCGCCTCGGGCTGGACGTGGAACCTGTCAATGTAATCCCCCGTCTCGAGACGCGCGTCCGGTTGAAGGTCCGCGAATGAGGCGCCGTTCTCCGTCAGATAATCCTGCAGATCGAGGATGTAATCGTCCAGTCCGCGCGGCTCGGGCAGGTCCGCAAAACTGATGGTCTTGCCGCGCACGAGGATCAACCGGATGTCGTGTTCGCGGCACAGGCGGATGATCTCGGGCAGAAAGGAACGCCCCACCCGCGCGGAAAAATCGAGGGCGCGGCCGCTATAAAGCACGGCCTCCTCCTGCGCCACCGGGTCGTTGGCGGCAGGCGGGGCAATGGTGCGAAAACTGAACACATTGAGAAAGGCCGCGTCGGCACAGCGGCGATTGCAATGGATCACAAAGCGGGGAAGGAACAGGCGACTGGCAAATTCCACACCGTCACGAGCCTGATAGCCAAAACGATAGGCTGGCAAAAATCGCCGCGAGGCTTTTTCGAGCGGGTTCATGGAATTGAGGAAGGCCAGTTGAAGCAGGGTCTGCTCATCCGCGCCAGCGAGATTATCGATCGCATCGTTGAATTTTCCGCCAACGCGGTATTCGGGGGTGGTGAGCACGCTATCGCGAAAGATGATGACCACTGTTTGCGGCGGCGTTGCGGCGTTGACGATGTTGTTCTTGAGCGAGAGATACCACAACGCAGACGAAGAACCCGGATAACTGATGCGGTACACATCCGTCCCCAGCGCGTCGGAGAGGGTGGCGAGATCCACGTTTTCCTCCACCATCGAGTCGCCGAGCAGGACGATGCGCGGCTGACTCGCTTCGATGCCGTCGCGATGGGTCATGTCCACCTGCGTGTCGAACGTCGGACCGGCCGCCGCGGGGAAGTCGGCGCCACGCGCCACGAGTCCCGCGGAGAGGAGTACGAGCGTGAGGAGGAGCAGGGAGAAATAACGGAGGAAGCGTTTCATCGTTTTAAGTGTGCGCCGCACTCTAAGGCAACAGCGGTTTCAGCGCCTCAGCGAGAAGTTGGGTGAAGGCGGCTTTTCCAGTGTCGTTCATGTGAAGGACGTCAGTAAAGTAGTCCGCGGGCAGGCGCGGGTCGTAGGAGAAATCGATCAGGGGGACGCCCTCGGCTTTAAGATAATATGCCAATGCGAGTTTGTATTCCTGCAATGCCTTCGGCTCGGCGGCCGCGGCGGGGAAGAGCAACGTCCGCTCGTGGACGAGGATGAGGCGGATGTTGTTCTCGCGCGCCAGTCGGATGATCTCGGGCAGGAAGGAGGCGTCCACCGTCCCGTGGAAGTCCATGGCACGGGCGGTGAAGAGGAACTCTTCATCTTCCACCAGCGCGGCCTCCTGAAATTCGGGCACGACATTGTCAATGTGATAGACAACGGCGTTGGCACGGTCGAGACAGCCGCCTATGCAGGAGGGCATGAGGAGGGCGGGAAGCATGTTGCGCGAATAATAGTCCGCGATGTCGGTAATGCGCTGGCGGGAACTGTAGAGCGGAAGCCAGGTCAGTGCGAAGCGTTCAATGGGGTTCATGAAATTCAGGTAGGCACGTTCGAGCAGAACATCTTCGTGCGCGGTGGCAAACTGGTCCAGTTCGTTGACGTAGCCGCCCTTCACGTGGAAATCGGGCAGGGTCAAAATGGTGTCGCGGAAGAGGATGACCACGGTGTCTGGACGCGGATCCGCCTCGAGGATGATGTTTTTCAGGATGAGGTACCAGAACGGCGAGGTGGACCCGGGCACAGCGATCGAATAGGATGAGATGCCCAACTCGGTGGAGAGGGCCTGCGCGTCCACGCCCTGCTCGAGGACGGAATCGCCCATCAGTGCGAGGGCCACCTTATACTCGCTGAGGATATTCGCGTATCGGTTCCGCACGGCATTATCGAAGGTCGGTCCCGCGTGGGCGGGATAGGGCGCGTGGAAGAGGCGCGGCAGGCCCAAGGTCAACGCGGCGAGCGAGAGGAGGAGGAAAAGGAAATAGCGGAGGAAAGAGCGCATCGCTAAAACTGGAAGTAGATGAAATCAGGTGCGGAGGAATTCAGGAAGGCCAACATCGCGATCGTGGCGGCGACATAGTACAGGTCATGCCAGATCGAGTCGGGACGGAGGTAGCGGTCCATCAGCAGTTTGATGACGAGCGGCGCGGCATAGAAGGCGGTCATCGAAAGCATGACGAGGGTCACCGCCTGGAAGTCCACAGAGCCGAAACGGGGAGCCGTGGCAAGGACGGTGAAAAACCACTCCAGCGTGGGCGCGCGGAAGATGGCAAACGTGCCGACGATGAACGCGAACATCACCAGCCAGGCCGCGAAGCCCGTCCATTTGTTGGCGGGTTTCCACGCGCCGCCCATCCCGATGGCCTGATAGATGACGATCAGCACACCGTACGAAACACCCCAGACCACGTACGTCCAGCCCGCGCCGTGCCAGAGTCCGCTGATGAACATGGTGATGAGCGGGGGAAGCGCATTCGTCAGCCAGCGCGGCCAGCGGGCACGCAAGAATGCGCGTCGCAGGGGGAAGAAGATGTAATCGCGCAGCCACGTGGAGAGGGTGATGTGCCAGCGGTTCCAGAAATCGGTGGGGGTAAGCGAGAGATATGGATTGCGGAAGTTCTCCGAAGTCTCGAAGCCGAACAGACGGGCGATGGCGCGCGCCAAGTCGGTGTAGGCGGAGAAATCCGCCAGAATTTGCAGGGCGAATCCCAGCGCGCCGATGAACAGGAGGGCGAGCGTCGGCTCCTTCAGGCTGTAGATGCGGTCCACCATCACGCGGACAGTGTCCGCGATGACCACTTTCTTGAAGAAGCCCATCACGAGGAGCGGCCAGGCCGAGTAGAAATTTTCCGCCTTCCAGATTCGGTCGGACTGGATCTGCGGCAGGAGTTTCTGGGCGCGGTCAATGGGCCCCGCGTTGACCTGAGGGAAGAATGCCACGAAGAGGCCGAAATCCACGGGATTGCGCGTCGGTTCGAACTCGCCGCGGGATACGTCGATGAGATAGCCGAGTTTTTTCAGCGTGAAGAAGGATAACCCCGCGGGCAGGATGATGTTCACCAGCAATGCGTCGGCCTGGACTCCGAGTCCGCCAAGCGCGGCGACGAGTCCATCGCTGAAGAAGTTGTAGTACTTGAAGAAGCCGAGCAGGCCGAGGTTGAGGATCAGGCTGAAGGTCAGAAAGAGGCGGGAACGCGTTCGGTCACGCGCGAGGCCGAGGGCGAGTCCATAGTCCGCGAGAGTGGAGAGTCCCAGCAGGAGCGCGTACCACGGATGCACCCACGCGTAGAAAACGTAACTGGCGGCCAGCAGAAGGATGTTCTGCCACTGCCTGCGACGCGCCAGCCAGTAGAGACTGAAAACGATAATGAAGAAGACCAGAAAATCATAACTGGTGAAGATCATGCGATGCGACTCCTCATCCTGCAAGGTCCAGGTGCCCCGATTTTATCATCCATCTCTTCCGCAGAAACACAGGACAGGGCGTCCCGATACGGGCATGAAATAAAAATTCCGAGACACATTCGCCTCGGAATTTGACATGGGCTTTATTTGATATTCGCCCTTTTCCATTCCAACGTGCCTTCACGCACCGAATCCTGCCAGGGAATTTTCGGCTCCCAGCCAAGTTCGCGGCGGATCTTTTCGGTATTGAGCGTCATCGTGCGCCAGAGCGGGAAGAACAGGTCAATGGTCATCGTGTGCTTCGGGTCCTGCGGCGAGGAATGCAGGAACACATTGAGCGCCGTGCTCAAAGCGGACGAAGTGCGGGTGGGCGCAGGGACTCCGAGCGCTTTGGCGATCACTTCGATGGTATCTGAAATTTTGACCGTGGCATCGGCCACGTTATAGATCTGGTTTCCCGCCTTGGGATGGGTCGCTACCATGGCCGCCACCGCGCCGATATTTTCCACCACGCTGAGCGACCATTGCTGTTGGCCGTCACCGAGATATGTGAACGTGTCGTTCAACAACTTTGGCGCCACGGCAGGGATGAGGAAACGGTCGCCGCCGCCCGTGATCCAATAGGGGCGCAGGATGACATATTCCAGCCCGGAGGAGCGTACGATCTCCTCGGCCGCGATCTTGCTGTTAGTGTAGCCGTTGCTTTTGCGCAGGGGGGTGGTCTCTTCCACATTGCCCTTGAGCATGTTCAAGCCATACACGCCTGCGGTGCTCATAAACACCAAACGCTTCACGCCTTTTTTGCGTGCCGCCTCGGCCAGAGCGCGCGTCCCCTCGACGTTGACGCGGAAATATTCGTCCGCGCCGCCGCGGGACGAACCGACCAGCCCCGCGCAATGGATAATGGTCTCGATTCCGTCCACAGCCTTGTCCAGCGTGGCGGGAATTGTCAGGTCGCCGATCTCGACCTTTGCAACCACATCCATAACGTGAGCAACACCGCCCACCGTCCGCGTCAGTGCGTGGACTTGATGACCTTCGAACGCGAGCCGCCGCGCGATCAAATTGCCGACCAGCCCGCTTGCTCCAGTGACGAGAATTTTCATGGGCCGAATTTTACTCCAATCCCTAGTTTTCGGGCTGTTCCTCTTCGTTGATCATCACCTTGAAGGCCTCGGCATATTTCAGCCCCTGCTCTTTGCCCTCCTCCGCGGCCCATTCGCGCATCATCTTGTCGGGCTTCCAATCGCCGAGTTGGCTCTTGTGTTTTTTCAACGCGCGGATCTTGACGTTCAACGTCGACTCGATGTCCACCCACGTATCGGGTTTCTCTGTCCCGTGGACATAGACGCGCCTGACCTTGTGCGGTTCGATCCCGACTTTGAGCAGGTCGGTGAAAATGAGCCGCGTCTCCGCGGACGGGAAGACCGCGTAGAGCGCGGCCTGCGCGGCGGCGCGGTGGTCGGGATGGTTGATGTACCCGTTGCCGTAAAACACACCCTGCGGGTCCCCGATGACGACCGCCTCGGGTTTGTGGATGCGAATGAGGCGCGTCAACTCCTTCCGCAAGGCGAGGGTCGGTTCCAGTTCGCCATCGGGATGGCCGAGGAAGACCGTCTCAGCAATGCCGATCGCCTTGTTGGCGGCGCGTTGTTCGCGCTCACGCAATTTCGCCAGGACGGGTTTGTAGGCTTCATCGTGGTTCGGGTCGTTCGAACCCGCGTCCCCGCTGGTGATGATGACCGAGACGATCTCACATCCTGCCCGCGCCCATTTGGCGAGCGTGCCAGCGACAGTAAATTCCTGGTCATCGGGATGCGCGTGGATGGACATGGCGCGCTTGGGAATGAATTCTTTTTTCGTGGACATGGGGCAGATTGTAACGCAAACGGTTTTAAAAAGATGTGGCCACCTTGAAGGTGACCACATCGCTTGACTATTTGAGTTGCCCCTTCAACTTCTCCGCCGTCTCTTTGAAGCCCGCCAGTTTCTCCCGTTCTTTCGCGACGACCGCGGCGGGAGCCTTGTTCGCAAAGTCACTGGACAGCAACGTCTCCAGCCGCGCGATCTGACTTTCGGCCTCGGCCAGTTCCTTCGCGAGGCGTTCGCGCTCCGCAGATTCGTCCACCATGCCCGCCAGCGGGACGTGGACCTCCACCGCGCCGACCACGAGAGTCACCGCGCCGTCAGGTTTCTCCTTCAGCGACTCGACGATCTTCGTTTGCGACGCGTCCAACGCGGCAAGCGCGGCCATGACATCGGACTGGCTCTTCAGCAACTCGGCCTTCGCACCACCGACGATGGTTGCGGCCAGTTTCTTCGACATGGGCGCGTTCTTCTCGGCGCGCAGGTTGCGGATCGAGCGGATGATGTCCTGCACCAGTGTGAAGTCCGCGATCTTGGATTCTTCCCAGCCTTCGGGTTCGCGCGGCTCGGGCCAGCGTGCCACGATGAGAGCCTCGGGCCAATCGGAGGCGAGATGCGAGATGGGAGATTCTCGCAGGGCGTCACGCAAGTGGCCCCAGATTTCCTCGGTGACAAACGGCGTGAACGGATGAAGCAGGCGCAAGGAAACGTCCAACACGCGCGCCAACGTCTCTGCCGTCTGCGTTCTGCTTTCCGCGCGCTCCGCGTGCATCTGTCCCTTCGCGATCTCCACGTACCAATCCGCGAAATCGGACCAGAAGAAATCGTAGATCAACTGTCCAGCCTGCCCATATTGGAAATTCTGGAAGTTGCGTTCCACGTCACGGACCAGTTGTTGCAGGCGCGCCCAGATCCAACTATCAGCCAAAGTCCAGACGCCAGACGGTTGACCGTCCACCGTCTTCGGTCCACCGTCTAGTGAATCGATCGCATTGATCACAAACCGTCCTGCGTTCCACATCTTGTTGGCAAAGTTGCGGTTGGCCTCCACTTTCTTGACAGAGAGGCTCATGTCGTTACCGGGCGTGGAACCCACCAACAGCGTGAAGCGAAGCGCATCCGTCCCGAGTTCGTCCATGACAGGCAGGGGATCGATCACATTGCCATACGACTTGCTCATCTTCTTGCCGTGTTCGTCGCGGATCAGTCCGTGCAGATACACGGTGTTAAACGGCACCTGCCCGGTGAACTCCAGCCCGTCCATGATCATGCGCGCCACCCAGAAGAACAGGATATCGTAGCCCGTCTCCATAAAAGAGGTGGGATAGAAATACTTCAGGTCAGGCGTTTGCTCAGGCCAGCCCAAGGTTGAAAACGGCCACAGTCCAGAAGAGAACCACGTGTCGAGCACGTCGGAATCCTGCGTCAGTTTGGTCGAGCCGCATGCCGCGCACTTTGTCGGGTCTTCGCGCGTCGAGGTCATGTGACCGTCGGGGCAATACCACACGGGGATGCGGTGTCCCCACCAAAGTTGGCGGCTGATGCACCAGTCCTTGATGTTGTCGAGCCAGTTGAAATACACTTTCTCGAAATGCGCGGGGATGATTCGGATGCGTCCATCGCGCACGGCTTCGAGCGCGGCCTGCGCCAGCGGTTCGATCTTGACGAACCACTGCGTGGAGATCATCGGCTCGACGATTTCGCCGCCGCGCTGGGAACGCGGGATGGTCGTCCGATACGGCTCGGTCTTGATGACGAGTCCCGCGGCTTTCATGTCGGCCCACAGATTCTTCCTGGCCTCGAATCTATCCTGACCCGCGTACGGGCCGCCGTTTTCGTTGACCTTCGCGGCCTCGTCGAGCATGGAGATGATCGGCAGGTTGTGACGCTCGGCGATGGCGTAGTCGTTCGGGTCATGACCCGGCGTGATCTTGAGCGCGCCCGTGCCAAACTCCATGCTGACGTATTCATCCGCGATGACGGGAATCTCGCGTCCAAGCATCGGCACGATGGCTTTGCGCCCGATGAACTTCTTGTAGCGTTCGTCATCGGGATGCACCGCCACCGCCGTATCGCCGAGGATGGTCTCGGGACGGATGGTTGCGACGGGGATGTATTCGTCTGTGTAGGGGTCGGGTGACCCGACCCCTACTGGCTTCAACCTATATTTGAAATAATACAACGTCGCGTCTTCCTCGTTGTACTCCACTTCCAAATCTGAGACAGCCGTCTTCAGGCCCGGCGACCAGTTGATGAGACGCGGGCCGCGGTAGATGAGTCCCTTCTCGTAGAGGTGGACAAAAGCCTCTCGGACTGCCCGACTCAGCCCCTCGTCGAGGGTGAAGCGTTCGCGCGTCCAATCGCAGGAGGCGCCGAGGCGTCGAATCTGATTCGTGATGATGCTCCCGTACTTCTTCTTCCAATCCCACGTCTTGCGGACGAATTCCTCGCGGCCGATCTCTTCGCGCGTCCGTTCCTCGGTGCGGAGCAGCATCTTCTCCACCTGCAACTGCGTGGCGATGCCCGCGTGGTCGGTGCCAGGCACCCACAGGGACGGGATGCCTTTCATGCGGTGGTAGCGGATCATCAGGTCTTCCATGCTGACGAACATGGCGTGACCGAGGTGCAGTTCACCCGTCACGTTCGGCGGCGGAATGGAAATGACGAACGGCTTGACGGATGGGTCGAAGCCCTCTTTGCGCGGGTCGTTCCACGGCTGGAAGTAGCCGCCTTTCTCCCACATCTCGTAGATGCGCGGCTCGGTGGATTTGTAATCGTAGGCTTTTGGCAGTTCAGTTTTCATTCGGTCTCCTTCGGAGTGGTAATTGGTAAATGGTTATTGGGGACGAGTTAAACAAAACACGCCTCATCCTCAAGAGGACGAAGCGTGCGCTCCGCGGTACCACCTCAATTCAGTCTTACGACTGCACTCCGTAGCCGACCAACATCGGCCTGCGCTGTAACGGGCGCGCCCGTGACGGTCTACTTGCCGTGGCTTTCTTCGTCACAAATTCCAAGCGACTTCGGCAACTTTTTGCTGTGGAGGCTTCCAGCCAGTGACCTCCGTCTCTATCAGCATTTCAGTCCGCTTACTACTCTCGGATGACGGGGATTATACGCGGGAGGGGGAAGCAAGTCAAGAAATTATAATGCTATACTTTCCCCATCTCTGACAAGGACTCCCCATGCCCACCCTCCTCCAATTCCTCCTCGCCGCGCTGGCCGCGCTGGCCGCGGGCGCGGTCAACGCCCTCGCGGGCGGCGGCACGCTCATCACCTTCCCCATGCTGGTCGCGCTGGGTGTCCCCGCCGTCTCTGCCAACGTCACCAACACCGTGGCGCTCTCGCCCGGCTACCTCGGCGGCACACTCGCACAGAAAAAGGACCTCGCAGGCCAGACCAAACGACTGTGGACCGTCCTGCCCGCGGCCGCTCTCGGCGGCATCCTCGGCGGCTGGCTGCTCCTGCGCACAGGCGAAAAACTCTTCACCGACCTCATCCCCTGGCTGATTCTTTTGGCATCTGGACTATTGGCCATCCAGGATCCCGTCCGCAGTTGGTTGACGCGCCGCCTCAACCGACCCGACGCGGGCTCGGCCTCACCAGCCGTCTCCTCGCTCGCGGTCGGACTCGCCTCCGTCTACGGCGGATATTTCGGCGCGGGACTCAGCGTGATCGTCCTCTCCGCCCTCGGACTCACCATCGAAGATTCGTTGACGCGTCTCAACGCGCTCAAACAGGCCATTGCCTTCGCGGTCAACCTGGCCGCGGCAGTCTTCTTCATCTTTTCGGGACAGGTCAACTGGCCGCTGGCGATCGTTATGGCCCTCGGCGCGCTGATCGGCGGGACACTCGGCGGAAAACTCGCAGGGAAAATCAAACCGTCCACGCTGAGGTGGACGGTGGTGACGATTGGCATTATCATTTCGATCATCTATTTTGTGAAATAGAATATCGGAGCGCGGACTTCAGTCCGCCTGTCTTGCGGATTGAAATCCGCGATCCAACTCCACGGAGCACACATGACCCTCGACGACGCCATCCAAAACATGACCGCCATCGTCAAGCGCGCATCCGCCAGCGCAGAGGTCAAAGCCGCCAAAATCTCGGACGAGGAGGCGCGTCTCACCGTCCTCGCGCCCGCGGGAGACATCCAAACGATCAAGGACGCGACCTTCCAACCCGTGATGGACATGCTGAAAGAGAATCTCGACGTGCAGGTGTTCGTCTACGACAAAGACGCGCCCCCACCGAAAGGATGAAATTTACTGTACCAATGAACATCGAATTTACCGGTAAAATTTGGTTCTGGAAAGGTCCCGCGCCATGGTTCTTCGTCACCATCCCAGAGAAGGAAAGCAGTGACATAAAAGCGATCTCAAATATCGTGACGTATGGTTGGGGCGTGATTCCCGTCCACGTGCGGATCGGCAAAACCGAATGGACGACTTCCCTCTTCCCCAAAGATGGCCGCTACATTGTGCCTATCAAGGCGGATGTACGAAAAGTGGAAAAACTTTCGGAAGGCGACGAAGTGTCTGTGCAACTCGAGATACGTTAATTCACTTCGCCAGCACCAACGGGCCACCGCTAAGCGGATGCTCCACCACATCCACGGGCCAGCAATAAGATTCAGAAATTAATTCGGGGGTCAGCACTTCGCGCGGCGTGCCGATGGCTTTGATGCGTCCCGCCACCATCAGCGCAACGCGGTCCGCGTAACGCGCGGCGAGATTCAGATCATGGAGGGCGATCAACACCGCGAGATTATCCTCGCGGACAAGTTTCCGCACCAACTCCAACAGACTCACCTGATACTGCAGATCGAGATGCGCGGTCGGTTCGTCCAACAGCAGGATCGGCGTGGATTGGCACAGCGCCCGCGCGAGCAGAATCCGCTGACACTCCCCGCCCGACAACTCGCCGACGCGTCGCTCGGACAAAACGTCCGCGTGGACGCGCTCGAGGGCGCGCCGCGCCAGTTCCTCGTCCGCGCGAGACGTCTGGCCGAGGAAGCCGAGATGCGGAGTCCGTCCCATCAACACGGTCTCCCAGACGGTGAACGCGGGCGGAAGCGAGATCGCCTGCGGGACAACCGCCATGTAACGCGCCCGCTGGATGGGCGTCAACGCGTGGAAGGTATCGCCGTTGGTGCGGACGTGCCCGCTAAAGGGAATCACTCCACTCGCGGCGCGGATCAGCGTGGATTTCCCCGCGCCGTTCGGTCCGATCAACGCGAGAATTTCTCCGCTTTGCACGGAGAGAGTCACCTCGTGCAACACGCGGCGGGAACCATATTCAACGGAGAGATTTTCAATCTTCAACATAAAACCTCAATCGGACACGGACGAGCGCGGACACCTGCACTCCCTGGCACTGCTCGCCACTATAGTCCCCGAAGCGTAGCGGAGTGGGAGGGCAAGTGTGCGCCAGGTGCAATTGAAACGCGGAAAATGAGAAAAAGCTCCGTGTAAATCCGCGTCCATCCGCGTTCTCCGCGTCCCATTCGTCTTCACCAATACCCCTGATTCTTCGCGCGGCGTAATACCCACAAAAAGAACGGTGCCCCAGCCAATGCGGTGACGATTCCAACGGGCAGTTCCTGTGGCGCGATAACGACGCGCGCGATCACATCCGAGATCAACAACGCGGACGCTCCGCCGAGGATGGACAGCGGGATGACGCGGCGATAGTCTGCGCCAAACCACATGCGGACGATGTGCGGCACGACCAGCCCGATGAAACCGATGATGCCCGCGAACGCGACCGCCGCGGCGGTGGTCAAAGACGCGGCCGCGAGGATGATGGCACGCGCGCGTCCCACGTTGAGTCCCATTTGCTGGGCCTGATCGTCGCCAAATTGCATCAGGTTGAGGGCGTGTCCGCTGAGGAGCAGTCCGCCGAAACCGATGACGAGATATGGAATCAGACTGAGGACGGAATCCCAACCCGCGAGACTGATTCCGCCCAACAGCCAGCCAAGTGCGCGGCGTACTTCGCTCGTCGAACGGATCATCAGGAACGAGGTTAGGGAGGTGGCGAAGGAGGAGAAGGCCACGCCCGCGAGGATCAGGTTCGTGGTCGGGACGGTGCGCCCGACGCGGGCGAGTTGGTAAACCACGATGACGGTCAGGAGCGCGGCGAGGAACGCGGCCAGCGGGATCGCCATCAGGCCCCAGAACGAATACGGCCATTGGATGCTCATCGCAATGACCGCGCCCAGTCCCGCGCCCGACGCGACGCCAATGAGGAAGGGGTCGGCCAGCGGGTTGCGGAAGAGCCCCTGATAGGCCGCGCCGCTCCCGCCCAACGCCGCGCCTGCCAGCGCGATGAGAACCGTGCGCGGCAGGCGGATGTTCCAGACGATCAAGGTGAACGCCTCCTCGCCCGCACCGCGCAAAATTTTCCAGAGTTCGGCGGGAGGGATGAATACCGAACCGATCGCGAGGCTGAGGAGGATCGTCGCGAGCAGGAGGGAGAGGGCGAGGAGGAGAGGGCGTTTCATGATTGTGGTAGGGGCGAGGTCATCTCGCCCTGGGCGGGGAGACCCCGCCCCTACGATTTATTTATAGACCTCTGGATGCAGCAACTTCGCCAGCGCTTCGAGGCCGTCGATCAAGCGCGGACCAGGACGGCTGACCAGGTTGTCGTCGAACGGGAAAATTTTTCCGTCGATCACGGCCTTGAGCCCGTCCCAACCCTGACGCGCCGCGACCGTCTCGGCAGACTGGCCGTACAACGCGTCGCCGAGCAGGATGACATCGGGCGGCGTGAGCACCAACTGCTCCAAACCGATCTGCGGATACGGGTCCGTGATGCCCGCCAGCGAGACCACGTTCTGTCCGCCCGCGCGCTGGATCAACAAGTCAATGAACGTCCCAGGGCCAGCCGTGTACGGCTTGGACGGGTCGGTGGCATCCACCTCGTAAAACACAGATGGATGATAACTCAGCGGCATGACCTTCTCGTCCACGGCGGCCACGCGCGCCTTGAGCGAGTCGGTCAGTTTCGTGGCATCGCGTCCCGTCAGCGTGGCGATGATCTCGATGTTCACGTACAGGTCTTCGAGCGTCTTCGGGTTCGAGAGGTAATAGACCGTCAGCCCGAGGCCTTCAAGTTCGGCTACCAGTTCGGGCGAGTTGATCTCCGCGGCCAGCACGAGGTCGGGTTTGAGCGCCACGATGGCCTCGGTGCTGAATCCGCTCCAGCCGCCGACGGTCGGCAGGGCGAGCGCCGCCTCGGGATAATCGGATGTCTCGTCACGACCGACGACTTTATCCCCTGCGCCGAGCGCGAACAGGATTTCTGTGTTGGACGGCGCCAGCGAGACGATGCGCTGCGCGGCCGATCCCAACTTGACCTCGCGGCCGAGTCCATCCGTGACGGTGATCCCCGCCGCGTCATTCGACGGGACGGCGGGCGCGCACGCCGCGAGCAAAACGATCAGTAAGGCAATCAATAGAGTCCTGCGAAACATGGGTTCTCCTGAGTTGTTGACCGTAGACCGTAGACCGCAGACCGTTTTAATTTCGGTCAACCGTCCATCGTCCACTGTCTATGATTTGAATCAAAATCCCCAGCCGAAACTGGGGAGGGGAGAGGCAATCCGATCGGGCCTGTCCTCCACCTCCTTTCCACGAGAGTGTGGTAGAACCGACCAGTTGCGGGCGACCTGACTTGGTTTAGTTTCGTAGTTACATAGTTTTGTGGTTACGTAATTCAACTGCCTAAACTACGTAACTATCCAACTACTAAACTAACCTCACAGTTGCGGGACAGTGTTGGACTTACACCAACTTCGCCGCGGACTGGCCGATATTCGATTGTGTGTATTCTATGCCTTGCGCGGGGAACCGTCAATGGGTTTTGCGCGTGCAATTTGCAGTGACAAAAGTAACAACGCGGGAATGGACAGATACAAGTTCCCGCCGCGGCCGAAGAGACCGAGCAACAACGAGGGCAGGAGATAGGCAAGCGCCAGCCAGGGCCAGTCCGCGCGGCGGGCGGAGGAGGCAAGGATGAACAACGGCACAAGCAGGAGCGCGAAATCGTAGTTGAGCAGATAGGGGTCCGCGAGCAGAGTCACCAGCAGGGACGCGGCAACGAGGAACGCGGGGGCACGAAACATCTCGCGGCGGAAGCGGATCAACGCGGCAAAAAGGATGACGAACAGCACCACCCCAAGCGGCAGGGAGGGACCGATGTCCGTTTGGCCGGTGAGGATGGCGACCAATCCCACCGGCAGGCTGGCGCACAGTCCGCACGAGGAGACGCCAGGTACATCGCGGAAGCCGAGGAGCGAGTGGAGATAGTTGAGGGGCCAGGCGGGGTCCGCGAGAAAACCGATGGCGAAGAGAAAAACACCAGTGAGGAGAATCGCTCGGACGGCACGGCGGGAGAAGTCATCGCGGCGGAGGAAAAGGGTTATTAAGACCGCGGCCGCGAGAGGTCCGCCCAGATGCGGTTTGAAGGTCAGGAGCGCGGCGGCGAGGGCGGTCAGAGGGACATTTTCGCGGCGCAACGCAAATGTCATCAACGAAGCGCCAAGCAAAACGGGAAAGATGAACTGTCCCACGTAGAGACTGCCGATGACGGGGATGAAAACGATGGCGATCAGAAATGACGCGAGGCGAGGCGCTGGCTTCCATCCGTCTGTCAGCAACCAGATGGAGGCGAGCAACATGGACAGGTTGAGCCCAAACCACAAGCGCGCCGCAATTTCGACGGGAGGCCAGGCAAGAAAGAGGGTGGAGAGCGCGTACCACGGCGGGTAGGGAAACGGCAGGACGAAGACCTGCTCGGGGGTAACGCCCGCGAGGCGCGCGATCATCTCGGCTTGACCGACGCGGTCGTAGAGGGCGATGCCCTGCGTGAGGCCGAGGTCCGCGTGATAGAGGACTTGGAAATCGAGGTAGGGAGGAATCGGAAGAGGGACGAGGAAGGCGAAGAGGAGGAGAAGGAAAAGAAAGAGGAAAGAGAAAAGAAGAAGGCGGAGTTTGCTCATCTATTTTTTTGAAGGCGCTTGATGAGGTGGCGGAAGAAGAAGACACGGAATGGATACAATAAATACCAGTAGAGAAATCCGCCGAGGCCGCGCGGGGCGAAGAAGTAGGTCGAGATATTATCTCGACCTACAGCGCACTGTTCGATCCATTCCTCGCCAAAGGAATGGGAGCGGCGAAGCAGGATTTGCAATGGTTCGTTGGATTCAACCCGCCAGTTTTTCGGTGGCGAAAAAAGGGGTTCTTTCATGTTTGAGGAATGCGGGATTCCATCCCGCACCACACGATGCAAAATGAAAAACCCTTCGTGCTTGAGAGTCGCAAGGCGCTCGTCCGATTTCCAGACGCGCTCGACGTGCGCGGGATGGAGATGCGCGAGCGCGCGGTGCGCGGCCTCGGTGAAGCCGATCAATTTGACTTCGGGGAAAACCGTCAACGCTTCGGGGTGCTGGACGATGCTGTCCGCCGACAGGCCGCCGATCAACGCGTGGGCGATTCGGCGCGGGACGGGTGTCATCAGTCCCACACCCCAGGCCATGAACCACAACGGGATGTACGGCAGGAGGATCATCCTCCGTTTCAGGCCGCGGACCTGCGCGTATTGGAGCATGAGGTCCTTGTAGAAAAAAATCTGCGGGCCGCCGATCTCGAAGACCTGTCCATGGCCGTTCCAATTATCGAGCGCGGCCAGCAGGTAATCGATCACGTTTTGGGCGGCGATGGGTTGGGAGCGGTTATTCAACCACGTCGGGCCAGGAACGATGGGAAACAACTCGGTCGTAAAACGGATCATCTCGAAGGAGATGGACCCCTCGCCTGCGATGACGCCCGCGCGGAACTCGGTGACGGGGACTCGTCCCTCGCGCAGGACGCGTCCCGTCTCGATGCGCGAACGCATGTGCGGCGCGATATGCTGTTCGGGGTCGGCCAATCCGCCGAGGTAGATGATGTGCTTCACGCCCGCCGACTCGCACGCAGAGGCGAAATTGCGCGCGCCTTCGAGTTCCTTATCCGTGTAGCCGCGTCCACTCGACATGTTGTGGATGAGGTAATACGCGGTGTGGACTCCCTTCAGCGCGGGCGCGAGGCTGGCCGCGTCCATCACGTCAGCGGGGACAACGTCCACGAGACGGGACCACGCCCTCCCGTCGAGTTGACGCGGGTTACGCGCCAGCGCGCGGACACGGTGTCCCGCGTCCAGCAGTCGGGGAATCAATCGGCTGGCAATGTAGCCCGTCGCCCCGGTCACAAGTATGAGTTGGTCACGCATACGAGTGGGATAACACCCGCGCCCGCGAGGCGATGCCGCGCGTCAGGCCGTCGAAAATGAATTTGTGGAACGGCCACATGGCATACCAATAAGCGAAACCGAAGAAACCGTACGGCGCGAAATACGCGGTGACGGTGAGGAGGGTCTTCCCTTCCTGGGGGGTAGATTCAAACTGGAGCCAGGCCTTGCCCGGCAATTTCATCTCGGCGCGCAGGCGCATGAGGCGGTTCTGCTCCACCTGTTCCACGCGCCAAAAATCGAGCGACTCGCCCGCCCGGATCTCGTCGGGATGACGGCGGCCGCGGCGCAACCCCACGCCGCCAACCAGTTTATCAAGCCAGCCGCGCATGGCCCAACTCCAATCCATGAAGAGCCAGCCGCGCTCGCCGCCGATCCCTGTGTAGGAACGGAACACGGTCTCGGGCGGCAGGTCCACCAGCATTTGCCGCGTCTCGATATACATCCCATCTTCCACCGTGAACGTGTACGGCTTGACATTGCCCATCACGGTGACCAGCGCGTCGGACCAGGACGTCTCCACATCGTCGCGTTGGATGCGTCCCAGCGCGAGGTGGACGGCGGTCTGGAAATCAATCGGCTGGACCCTGGGGAAGAGACGCTTCGCCGCTTCATCCCTGACGATGAGGTTGGCGCGCAGACCTTCGATGAGCGGCAACACGACGCGCCAGTGGATCGGCGTGACCATGTGCACCCAATACGCCGAGAGCCGCGGCGCGTAGAACGGCGTGCGGATGAGTCGCCGCTTCAGTCCGCGCTCGTTGGCGTAACCCAGCAGCATGTCCGCGTAAGTGAGGCGGGTCGGACCGCCGATCTCGATGACGCGTCCCACCGATTCGGGCGAGTCCAGCGCGGCGATGAGATACGAAAGCACGTCACGGATTGCGATGGGCTGTGCCTGTGAGAAAAACCAGGCGGGACAAACCAGCACGGGCTCGCGCTCGGTGAGATAGCGCACCATCTCGAACAACGCCGAGCCCGAACCAATGATCATGCCCGCGCGAAATTCCGTCACGGGGACGTGGCTGTAGCGCAACTGTGACCCCGTCTCGTGGCGCGAACGCAGGTAGGGTGAGAGACGCGCGGTCGGGTCCACCAGCTCGCCGAGGTAGATGATGCGTTCCACCCCCGCCTGTTCTGCGGCCGCGGCAAAATTTCGCGCGATCTGCAAATCGGATTCGGCATTGTCCCATCCGCCCTGCTGGCCGTGGATGAGATAGTACGCGGCCGAGACGCCGCGCATCAACTCCGCGGCACGGAGGGGGTCATGCAAGTCGCAGGTGACCACGTCCACGCGTTTCGCCCAGGAGAATCCCTCCAGCCGTGAGGGGTCGCGCACGAGACAGCGGACGCGGTAGCCCGCCTCGAGCAGGCGCGGCACGAGACGTCCGCCCACGTAGCCTGTCGCACCGGTGACAAGGATTAGTTTTTCGGTCATGGTTAGTCTAATTATACAGGAGAGCCCGGCACGGAATCCTGAAGTTCTACTTCAGGATAAACCTTGTTTGTTCCGAAAGCAGAACTTTCGGCGGAAGTGGTCAAGACCCAAAGATTCTTTGTGGCTTCGCTCCTTGGTGACTTTGTGTTAAGTCTCTATCCGAATATCGGATCGCGGACTTTAGTCCGCCTGAGCCAAGCGGACTAAAGTCCGCGATCCGTAATTTTCGGATAGGCTCTAAGCCCACTGGTTTCGCCATCCTACTTTTGGATTGAAGTTAGAGGATTATCCCGTTCTGTTGTACAATCGTCCCAATGTTCCGCCCCCTCTTCTGGCTGTCTCTGTCATTTCTGCTCGGCATCGTGGTCGGCGGGGCATTCCCTCTGCCTGTCTCGGTCTGGATTCTCCTCGCGGGGACCGCGCTCGTGCTGGGACTCCTCTGGCGCTTCCTGACCCATTCCATCGACCTGACCTCCCTCGCAAAAGACATCACCACCGTCACAGCCGCTCTCGTCGTCTTGTTTCTCGGCGCGGCGCGCTACCAGGCGTCTGTCCCCAGTTTCGACGCGTTCGACCTCGCCTGGTACAACGACCGCGACTACGACACCCTCATCACTGGCTGGGTGACCGAACCTCCCGACCGCCGCGACAATTACGCCAACCTGCGCGTCCGCGCCACCGCCATAGACACGGGCGACGGCACCGACCTGTCCGCGGACGGCCTGCTCCTCGCCCGCGTCGATCCCAACGATGAATATCACTACGGCGAGATCGTCCGCCTGCGCGGGCGGCTGAAAACTCCCTCCGAGGACGAGGAATTCTCCTACCGCGAGTATCTCGCCCGCCAGGGCGTCTATTCCACCATGTCCAGCGCGGAAGTGACCGTCCTGCCGGGCAAAGAGGGCAATCTCTTTACGGCTGGTCTCTACACGCTCAAAAACTACGCGCTCGAAACCATCTATCACATTTTCCCCGACCCCGAGGCCTCGCTCCTGGCTGGCATCCTCCTCGGCGTGGACAACGGCCTGCCGAGCGACCTGCAACAAGACTTCAAAGACACGGGCACTTCGCACATCATCGCCATTTCGGGCTTTAACATCTCCATTATCGCCTCGCTCTTCCTCTCCCTGTTTGGCCGCGCCTTCGGCGAACGGCGCGGCGCGGTCTTCGCAGGGTTGGGCATCGTCTTCTACACCCTGCTCGTCGGTGCGGACGCGGCCGTGGTGCGCGCCGCCGTCATGGGCGTGGCCGCGCTCTTCGCGCGTCACTTCGGCCGTACACAGGATGGTCTCAACACCCTCTTTGGCGTCGGCGCGCTGATGAATCTCTACAACCCGCAATACATCCAGGATGTCGGCTTTCAACTTTCCTTTTTTGCAACGCTGGGACTCATTCTCTATGCCCAGCCGCTCGAAGCCTTCACAACTCGCCTGCTTACGCGATATGCATTCCGCAATACTGATACACAATCATCAACTCCCGACTCGCAATTCCTAACTCGTACTTCCTCCTTCATCACCAATTTCTTCCTCCTCACCCTCGCCGCGCAGGTCACCACCCTGCCGATCATGGCCTACCACTTCAACCGCCTCTCACTCATCTCGTTCATCGCCAACCCGTTCATCCTGCCCGCCCAGCCCGCGGTGATGATCCTCGGCGGGCTGGCCGACATCTTCGGCATGATTTTTCGTCCGCTTGGACAGCTGGTCGCCTACATCGCCTGGCCGTTCGTCGCCTACACCATCCGTGTGGTGGACTTTTTCGGGAGCGTGCCGGGCGCGGCCATGTCGGTGGACTTTCCTTTCTGGGGAGTCCTCGTCTGGTATGCGGCGCTTCTCGGCCTGACCTTCGGCCGCGAACCAATCAAGGAGTTTTTCGTGTCGCTGAAAACGCGTCTCCCCAAGATCCCCGTCTGGGGCGTGCTCGCCGCGCTGACGCTCCTCGCCATCCTCGTCTGGCGCGGAGTCCTCTCCCTGCCCGACGGGAAATTGCACATCACCTTCCTGAACGTTGGCACCTCCGATGCCGTCCTCATCCAAACGCCCAACGGTGATAACGTGCTCATCAACGGCGGGGAAAGCCTCTCGCAACTTTCCAGTCAACTTGGCCAGCGGCTTCCCCTGACCAACCGCAAACTGGACTGGCTGATCATCGCGTCCACGCAGGAGAATCAGGTCAACGCGTTGCCGCGTCTCGTGGACCGCTATCCGCCCGCGCAGGTGCTGTGGGCGGGGAACGTGGAAGCCTCCTACCCGTCGCGGTCGCTCAATGCATGGCTGACCGGCCATCAGGTCCGCGTGACGCGAGCGGAGGAGGATCAGGCCCTCGATCTCGGCGATGGCGCGACCTTGCGCGTCCTGTCTGTGGATGAACGCGGCGCGGTCCTGCTCGTCGAGTATGGAAGTTTCCGCGTCCTACTCCCCGTGGGGATGGGGTTCGATGCAATGGCGGAACTCCAAAAAGATGAAGACCTGCCGCCGCTGACCGCGCTCCTGCTGGCCGACGCAGGATATGCCCAACTCAACCCTGTGGAATGGATCGAATTCCTCGATCCGCAACTCGTCATCCTGAGCGTCGCGGCAGACAACCCCGATGGCCTGCCCGATGATGAAACGCTGGAAGCCGTGAAAGAGCGGACGCTCTTGCGCACCGACGCGAATGGCTGGATTGAACTCTCCAGCGATGGGAATCAATTCTGGCTGGAAGTGGAACGCGGCGGGCCCGCGCCTACGCCCACGCCTCTCCCCAGCGAAGAACCACTGCCCGCTCCCACGGAGGAACCGTTTGTTACGGAGGAACCGTTCCCAACCGAGGAACCATTCCCAACCGAGGAGCCTTTCCCAACCGAGGAACCCATCCAAACCGAAGAACCGTCTCCAACGAGGACACCATTACCGGGCAGAGAGCCTACTCCAGTAAAATAACCAAAAATAGCGTAGTTTTCAATTTTGAAAACAGACCAATTTTGTGGGGTAAGTCAATTGCCTTTGCCCCTCAAATGGAGTATAGTAACTTCGCGAGTCAATGAATTGCACCCTCGGCGGGCTAATGCAACTTCAGGCGCATCCCTTCTCAATACCATTTCTGGTCGCGACGGCAATCTCGATCCGCTTTGCGACAGTGATTTGGCCGCGGCGCAAAGCCCCGGGCGCCCTGCCGCTATTCATCCACGTGATCGGATTGGGAGTCTGGTCGGGGGCAATCGCGGCCATGTGGGTATCCACGAGTTTGAACGCGCAACTCTTTTGGCTGAGCCTTTCCTCCCTGGGAGTGCTTCTCACTCCTTTGACTTTCCTGTTTTTCAGCCTGCAAGCGTCCCATCACGAACGATTGATCAACCGCCGGTGGCTGTTCCTTTTGGCCATCGAGCCGGTGGCCAGTTTGATCCTCCTGTGGACAAATGAAAATCACCATCTTGTCTACGGCCCTGTGGAATTGTGGCTGTGGCAGGGATTTCGGGAAATTCACTGGGTCCCCGGCCCGTGGTATGCCTTTGACACTGTTTACATGTACGCCATCATCCTGATTGGCGTGTGGCTTCTGGCAAATTCCATGCGTCACAACGGGGAACTGCATCGCCATCAGATCAAGTTCATCCTGATGGGCGCGTGCCTGCCTCTCTTTGCCGATCTCGTCTATCTCAGCCCCTTATCTGGCTACCTGCGAAACCTGGACCTCGCCCCACTCGTCTTCACCATCTCCAGCGGATTCTACCTGCTGGCAATCGAACGGCGCCGATTTCTGGACCTCGTCCCCGTGGCGCACACCACCCTGATCAATAGCATGACAGACGGTGTGGTGGTACTCGACGACCACGACCGCATCCTGGAAATGAACTCGGCTGCCGGGGAGTTCCTCGGCGTCGTTCCCGGACAGGTGGCCGGTCACCGCGCAAAGGAGATTCTCTACACCTGGCGCGAGACCACCCAACCTTTGTGGGGCAAGTCTGACCTGCGCACGGAAATCACCGTGACGGGGGACAATCCCCGCATCCTCGACCTGAAGATCACCTCGCTGGTGGACAGGAAAAAGCGCACTCGCGGCCGCATGATGGTCTTCCGCGACATTACATTGCGGAAAGAACATGAAGCCAGGTTGCAGACCCAAAACAAACAATTGCAGACACAATTGGAGGAGATCCGCCTCCTGCGCGACCAACTGCGCGAACAGGCCACCCGCGACCCGTTGACCAACCTGTACAACCGCCGCTATCTCGAAGAAATGCTCCAACAGGAACTGGCCCGCGCCTCCCGCGAGCATTATCCTGTCTGCGTCATCATGATCGACATTGACCGCTTCAAACTCGTCAACGACACCTGCGGACACAAAATCGGGGACGAGGTGTTGCAGTCGCTGGCAACGCTCATTGTCCTGCACATCCGCCGCTTCGACGCCGCCTGTCGATTCGGCGGGGAGGAATTCGTCATTGTGATGCCCATGCTGTCCCTCGAGACCGCGCGCGAACGCGCCGAATTCCTGCGCAAAGAATTTGCCGCCATGTCCGCCCCCTGCTCCAGCATGGAAAAAGGCCCGACGCTCTCCATCGGGCTGGCCTCCTATCCATCGGATGGGGTCACTGGGGAGCAGTTGCTCGATGCCGCCGACCAGGCGCTCTATGCCGCGAAGAGCAATGGACGTAATCGTGTCGTGGTCTATTCGGAGTTGGAAGGCAGGAAGATACAGGCAGACAAATAAACAGCAAAATCCGTAGGGGTCAGGCGAAATAGATTCGGATCAAATCCCAGTTGGCAATAAAGTCATAGACTCCCACGCCCACCAGCAGAATCCCTCCGATGGCATTGACCAGCCGCGCGTGGACGGCGAACTGGCGCGTGATCCAGCGCTGCGCCGCGCCCGAGAGGAACGAGAGCAAGAGCAGGGGAATGCCGAATCCCATCCCGAACCAGAAGAAGACGGCGAACTGACTCAGCGCTTCGCTGGCGGTAAATGAGAGCGCGAAGATTCCCACCACGAGCGGACCCGAGCATGGCAACGCGATGGGACCGTAAAGCAGTCCGTACACGAAGGCATTGGCGAACGGATGTGAGAGCGCGGGGACTTGGATCTGCGGCAGGGCTTTGAAGGGGTTGATGTTGAGCAGGAGCAAAATGCCAAGCAGGATGATGATCGCGTCTGCCAGCGGAATGACGACCGAGAGCGCCTGCCCAATGGATACCGAAAGCAGGGCGATGATTCCGCCGAGCGCCAGCATCATGGTCAACACGCCGAGCAGGACGAAGACGCCGAGAAAATAGCGGCCAGCTTTCTGTGTGGACTCGGCCTGTCCGCTGAGGTAGGCGAGGAAGCCAGGGTAGAGAGGCAGGACGCAGGGACTGGTGGTTGCCAGCAGTCCGAGGGAGAGGGAGGTGAGGATGGTTTCCATGTTGATATAAAGGTGCGTCGCACCGACCCCGAGTGTGATCCTGCGGGTAAGGTGCGACGCACTCGTGTCGTTTTACATCCCCGCGTCGAGCAGGGGTTGGATGAATTGCAACAGTTGTTCGAGCGATTTCACGCCGAACGGAAGCGGCGTCGCCACGCCATGACGGTCGATCAGCACGATGGGCGCGGAGGGCGGATTGAGGAATTGCGCGCCATAGAGCGAGGAGATCTCGCGGGCAACATCCGCCGAAGGGACAGCGTACAGCCAGTCGAAGCCGTTGGTCTCCACGTAGGTCTTCAGGTTGGCGAGGTTCTCGTTCGGGTCAATGTCCAGGCCGATGGCGATGAAGTCGTCGCGTTGGCCGAGCGTCTCGCGCAGGGCTTTGACGTGTCCCTGCTGTTGGCGGCAGGTGGAGCACCACATCGCCATCGTCTCGACCAGGATCACCTTGCCCTTAAAGTCATTGATCGAGAAGGCCGCGCCCGTTCGAGCGTCGATCAGTGAAGCGGAGAACCAGGCGGGCGAGTCCATCATCGCGGATTCGGTCGGTTTCTCCATCATCGCTTCGGGAGTGGGAGTCTCGTGCATCGCCATCGCGTCTTCGGTGGGTTTCTCCATCATGGCATCTTCGGTCGGTTTGTCCATCATCGCCTCGGGTGTGGGCGCGCCCCCGCAGGCAGACAGGACAAAAGCAGCAACGAGGACGAGGGAAAGCAACATGTTTCGGGAATTCATTTTTTCTCCTGAGGTAGAGCGAGATACTATCTCGCTCTACAGAATTTCCCCGATGGTAGCAGGCGTGTGTTACGGAAGAACTGCCATAAGATTACGAAAGTCTGAACGACGCCCGTAAGGATTTCGTAATCAGAATCGTGTATCATAGATGTGGAGCGGGATGGTATCCCGCTCACCCAATCTGGCGGAATATCATTCCGCCCCACAAATACACCCATGCCATCCAACCTCATCCTCATCGTCGAAGACGAACCCAGCATCGCCGAAGTGGTCGGACTCTATCTCAAGCGCGCGGGATACCAGACCCTGCACGCCGCGGACGGACGTTCGGCCATGACCCTGCTCGAGCGTCACATGCCCGACCTCGTCATCCTCGACCTCATGCTCCCCGAAGTGGACGGGCTCGAGATCACGCGCTGGATTCGCGCACGCTCGGACGTGCCGATCATCATGGTCACCTCACGCCGCGAGGAAGCGGATCGCATCGCAGGCCTCGAACTCGGCGCGGATGATTACGTGGTGAAGCCGTTCAGCCCCCAGGAGTTGGTCAGCCGCGTGCGCGCGGTGTTGCGACGTATGGAAAAATCTTCGGCGCGAGAAAGCGGCGAACGTCCGCTCACCTTTGGCGACCTGACCATTGACTCGACCACACGCGTGGTGACTCTCGGCGGCAGGGAAATTTCATTGACCGCCAAAGAGTTCGACATGATCCATCACCTCGCCCAACATCCCAAACAAGTCTTCTCGCGCGAGCAACTGCTCGACCGCATCTGGGGCGGCGCGGAATACATTGACCCTGGCACGGTCACCGTCCACGTGCGCCGCCTGCGCGAGAAGATCGAACCCGACCCCGCCAAACCCACACGCATCCTCACCGTCTGGGGCGTGGGGTACAAATTTGAGCCGTAAACAACCCACCCTCACCCTAGCCCTCTCCCGAAGGGAGAGGGGACTCCCTTCCCCTTTCGGGGGAAGGGCTGGGGATGAGGGAGAACTGCGTAAGCCATGATCCATCCTCTACGATCCATTATCCATTCTCCATGAACCGACCTCTCCTCCGTTACCTCCTCGGCGTCATCCTCATCCTCGCCATCTCGCTGGGCATCTTCACCTTGCTGATGTCCCCGCCGCTGGCCGAACTGCGTTTAATGGCGCTGTTCCTTTTCTTCACCGCGCTGGTCTCCTCGGCCATCGGGTACGCCGCCTACCGCCTCGGCTGGCTGACCCTGCCGCGCACCGTCCGCTGGACATTGCTCATCGGCTACGCCCTCTCCGCCGCATTGACCTTCTTCAACGTCTGGTTCAGCGCGCAGATGATGTTCGCCAGCAAACACGACCTCCTGCTCGCCATCGTGCTCCTCATCTTTGCAAGCGGCATGGCGATGGCGCTCGGCTACTTCATTTCGTCCGCGCTCACCGACCGCATTGACCAGGTCAAGGGCGCGGCGGATTCCCTCGCCGACGGGAACCTCGACACGCGCGTCACGGTCAACGGCAACGACGAAGTGGCCGCGCTTGGCAAGGCCTTCAACGAGATGGCCGCCCGTCTGCAAGCCGCGCAAGACAAACAGCGCGAACTCGAACAGGCGCGCAAAGACCTGATCGCCTGGGCGAGCCACGACCTGCAAACTCCCCTCGCCTCCATCCGCGCCATCCTCGAGGCTCTCGCCGACGGCGTGGTGGACGAGCCCGACATGGTCAAGCGTTACCTCGCCACCGCGCAGCGTGACGTGCGCTCGCTTTCCTCGCTGATTGACGACCTCTTCCAAATGGCGCAACTCGACGCGGGCGGCCTGACCCTCAACCGCGCTCCCGCTTCCCTCGCAGACCTGGTCTCCGACACGCTCGAAAGTTTCTCCGAACTGGCCTCGCGTCAAACCGTGACCTTGAGCGGGCGCGTCGACCCGAACGTGGATCCCATCCTCATCGACACTCAGCGCATCGGACGCGTGCTCAGCAACCTCGTCGGCAACGCTCTGCGGCACACCCCCGCGGGCGGACAGGTCACGCTCGAGGCGCGCCGATCCGCTTCGGGCGTGGAAGTGACCGTGCAAGATTCGGGCGAGGGCATCCGCGCGGAAGACCTCCCGCACGTCTTCGAGCGTTTCTATCGCGGCGAGAAGTCGCGCTCACGCGCCACAGGCGGCGCGGGGCTGGGTCTCGCCATCGCGCAGGGAATCATCCGCGCCCACGGCGGCGACATCCGCGTGGAAAACAAGGGCGGCGCGCGCTTCATTTTCACATTGCCGAGAACATAGCGGAATCCCGAAGTTCTACTTCGGGAGCAGCGCGACCCTCCGAAAGTAGAACTTTCGGAATCCCTTAATCCTTTCATCACGCATCCGTAAGGATTTCGTAAGGAAGTTTCTTTAGAATGGGGACATCAAGGAGACAACATGAAATCACTCTTGATCCTGTTGGCGCTTGGGTTAACCGCCTGCGCCGCGGCCACAACCGCCCCCGAACCAAAACCCGCCGCCATGGAAACATCCTCCCTCCCCGACCTTGGCCTTGCGCCTGAATTCGTCAACGACGTGTGGCTCAACACCGATCAACCGTTGCGTCTCGCAGATTTGCGCGGCAAAGTCGTCATCGTGGACATGTGGACCTTTGGCTGAATTAACTGCCAACATGTGATTCCTTCGTTGAAGGAATGGGACCAGAAATATCGTTCGCAGGGACTGGTGATCATCGGCAATCACTATCCAGAGTTTTCATACGAGGCCGACCTTGACAATCTTAAAGATGCGGTGGCGCGTTACGGGATCGAGTATGCCGTGGCACAGGATAATGACGGATTAATGTGGCGCGCGTACAATAATCGCTACTGGCCGTCGCTTTACCTTATCGATAAACAGGGTCACATCCGTTATCACCACATCGGCGAAGGCGCCTACGCTGAGACCGAATCTGCCATCCAGCAATTGCTGGCAGAGGCATACCCGTAAGAAATTTCAACAATAGCCTTTCTCACTCAGTACATTGAATTGAAACGCACAGGAGTTTAGAGATGACCGCCAAGTTCAAATCAGATATTTCATCGGCAGAGATCACGCCCAAACATATTTATCTTTCGCGCCGCGACTTTATGAAGGCCGCTGGCGTGGTCGGCGCGGGCGCGTTGCTGGCCGCCTGCGCGCCAAACGCCGCGACGGAGGCCCCGACATTCGCGCTTCCAGACATCCCCAACTCATTCGAAGACATCACCAATTACAACAACTACTACGAGTTCAGCACGGACAAGCAGGCGGTGGCCCCGCTCTCGAAGGATTTCCAAACCCGCCCCTGGGACGTGGAAGTGGGCGGACTGGTGAATAACCCAAAGACCTATGCCATCGAAGACCTGCTGAAAAAATTCCCGTCCGAGGAACGCGTCTATCGCCTGCGCTGCGTGGAGGCGTGGAGCATGGTCATCCCGTGGATGGGGTTTCCGCTGTCGCAGTTACTGAAGGAAGTGGAGCCGACCTCGGACGCGAAATTCGTCCGCTTCGAGGCGGTTTACCGCCCGGAGGAAATGCCCGGGCTGAAGAGTCCGTTTTACGATTGGCCCTATCAGGAGGGACTGCGCCTCGACGAGGCCATGAACGACCTGACGCTCCTCGCCACCGGCTTGTACGGAGACCTGCTCCCCAACCAGAGCGGTGCGCCGCTGCGGCTCGTCGTCCCGTGGAAATATGGATTCAAGTCCATCAAGGGCATCGTCAAAATTGAATTGACCGATACCCAGCCCAAGACACTCTGGTCCACGGCCTCGCCCAACGAGTACGGCTTCTACTCCAACGTAAACCCGAATGTGTCTCACCCGCGCTGGTCACAATCCAGCGAGCGCCGCATCGGGGAATTGACTCGCCGCCCCACGTTGATGTTCAACGGATACGAGGAACAAGTCGCGTATCTGTATGAAGGCATGGATTTGGCGAAGTATTATTGAGTGCAAGTACACACGTACACACGAACAAAACACGCGCTTGTAACCCGCCTCTCCTATCTCTTAACCCCTAACACCTAACTCGCAATCCGCTCCTCACAATGACCATCTTCAAAAAATACACCCCCCTTCAGATCGCCATCCACATCGGCGCGTGGATTCCATTGGCGCGCCTGCTCATCGAAGCCTTCACCGGCGGACTCACGGCGAATCCGATCCAGCACATCGAGCAACGCACGGGACGCGCGGCCATCACCCTGCTGTTCCTCTCGCTGGCGGCCACGCCGCTCAACAGTCTCTTCGGCTGGAAGGAACCTCTCCAGCGGCGACGCGCGCTCGGACTGTACGCGTTCCTGTACGCGACCATCCACGTCATCATCTTCGCCGACCTCGATTACGGGCTGGCGTGGAGTCTCATCCTCGAGACGGTCTTCCAGAAGCCGTACATCCTCGTCGGTGCGGCGGCATTTCTCCTGCTGATTCCGCTGGCGGTCACCTCGTTCGATGTCTGGAAAGTGCGTCTCAAGAAAAACTGGAAACGGCTCCACAAAACGGTCTATTTCATCGCGCCGCTGGTGGTGTTGCATTACGCCTGGGGGAAAAAGGGGACATTCTTCGCCCTGCAGGGCGACATCCTGCTCCCCCTCGTCTATGGACTCTTCCTCGTGCTGTTGATGGTTCTGCGGATTCCCGCCGTGCGGCGCTTCTTCGCCTCTGTACGCGGACGAAGATGGCTGCCCGTCAAAAGCAGGAATCCAGTCCCTTAACCTTTTTTCCTTCTCTTCCCGTCCTTTTTCACCTTGTAACCAAAACGCTTCAACCACTCCTCGTCGTTGCGCCAATCCTTGAGCACCTTCACGCGCAACTCAAGGAAGGCGCGCCGTCCGCCCATGGCTTCGATCTCCGTCCGTGCGGAGGAGCCGATCGTTTTCAGCATCCTGCCCCCCTCACCGATCACAATTCCCTTTTGCGAATCGCGCTCCACGAAGATCGTGGCGGCGATGTAGACCATGCCGTTCTCGCGCTCCTTGAACTCGTCGATGCGGACGGCGACTCCGTGCGGCACTTCGTCTCTCAGATGATTCAGCGCGGCCTCGCGGATCAGGTCGGCGGCGATCTCCTTTTCGTACAGGTCAGTCACCTGTTCGGGATCGAACTCTGGTTCGCGGACGGGGAGGAACGAGACGAGCAGATTCGGCAGAGCCGCGAGACCGTCCCCGCGCACGGCGGACAGGGTCACCACTTCCGCTTCTTTCTTGACGATGGCCGCGTACGCGTCCCGACGCGCGGACAACACGTCAGCCAGGACCAGGTCAATTTTGTTCAGACCCAGCACGAGCGGAATCCGACGCGGGAGCAGGGACGCGATCCGCTCATCATCTTCGGTGGGAGACGTCGTCGCGTCCACCAGCCAGAGGATCGCGTCGACTCCATCCAACGCTTCGCGCGCTTCCTGATTCAGAAACTCGCCCAGCTTGTGCCGCGGCGCGTGGACACCGGGCGTATCCACGAAAACCATCTGGTACGAATCGGTGGTGAGGATGCCAAGTTGACGGCGGCGCGTGGTCTGCGGACGCGGCGACACGGCCGCGACCTTCTGCCCGAGCAGGGCGTTGATCAACGTGGATTTGCCCACATTCGGGCGGCCAAGAATTGCGATAAAACCAGAGCGGAAGTCAGTCATCAGTTTTCAGCATCCATTGTTCAGGTTCCAGCGGGTGAGCGAACGCCGCGCTGGTGATTTTACAAATCGTCATCCCCGCTTGTTCCCCCTCCACCAAGATCAGGCAGTGCGGACTCGATCTCCTCGGGGCTTTGACCCGACTCGAGGCGATCCACCACATCGTCGAATTCGGGAGGCAGGTCTTCGCCCATTTCCCGTCCCATCTTTCGCATCATATGACCGAGGGCTTTCGGATCGTCTTCGAGGCCTTCAAGATTCCCCATTTCACTTTCCATCGAATCGAAGCGCGACTCGTCCGATTTCGCGATGCGGACGCGCGTCATCCGTCGGCGCGTGTTGGTGCTTCCACAGTGCGAACAGGCCGCGGGCTTTTTGCCGTATTCGCTGTAGGTCAGGAAGATCTCGAAACGTTGTTTGCAGTCGTTACAGATAAAGTCGTAGGTAGGCATAACGCTATTTTAACGCGAATGGCGCGAATAACGCGAATTTCATTTCATCATAAAAATAAAAGATTGGCGGCATTCGCACATTCGCGATATTCGCGTTGATAATTTAAATCCACCGATGGCCATATGCTCTTGAGGTTTCAGGTACAATAGCACCCATGCCATCCGAAAACAATTTTGACCTGCCGCATTCCAGTCCCCTGCTCATCGTCATTTCGGGGCCTTCGGGCGTGGGCAAGGATACCGTGCTCCAACGCATGAAGGAGCGCGGACTGCCCTTCCACTTCGTCGTCACTGCCACGACGCGCCCCAAGCGTCCCGACGAAGTCCACATGCGCGACTACATCTTCGTTTCGAAGGAGGAATTTGCGCGCATGATCGAATCCGACGAGTTGATCGAATACGCCATCGTCTACGGCGATTACAAAGGCATCCCGAAACAGCAGGTGCGCGAAGCCCTCGCCAGCGGCAAGGATGTCATCCTGCGCATCGACGTGCAGGGTGCAGAGACCATCCGCAAACTCGCGCCCGATGCTCTGCTCATCTTCCTCACCACCGAGAGCGAGGAGGAACTCGTCCGCCGCCTCGAAACGCGCAAGACCGAAACGGTGGAGGAACTCAAACTCCGCATCGCCACTGCCCGCAAGGAACTCCAGCGCATCGAAGCCTTCGACTACGTCATCCTCAACCACGACTTCCATCTCGACGAAACCGTGGACGTCATCCGCGCCATCATCGACGCGGAACATCATCGCGTCAAACCCCGCCAGGTGACTCTGTGAACGAATACCCCGCCTCCTCTCCTAATCCCTCGACTTCGCTCGGGACAAGCTCTCAGCCGGCCGCGCCGCCCCCGGCTCCCATCACCCTTCGGCTTCCGTCCGCGCCGCCGACGGTGACTAATGTGCTTCTCGGCCTGACGATCTTCGTTTACCTGTTGCAACTCGCCTCGCAGTTCCTCACGGGTTACGATCTGCCGCTCATGTTCGGCGCCAAATCCGGCAACCTGATCCGTGAGGGGCAGTTCTGGCGGCTCATCACGCCCATCCTTTTGCATGGGTCAATCTGGCACATTGGCTTCAACATGTACGCACTGTTCAGTTTCGGCACGGGACTGGAACGCCGCTTCGGTCATTTCCGCTTCCTGGCGCTGTACCTGCTGGCAGGGTTTTCTGGCAATGTGTTATCGTTTCTCCTGACAAGCGGGATTTCGGTCGGTTCGTCCACGTCCATCTTCGGGTTGATCGCGGCCGAGGGAATTTTCCTCTACCAAAACCGCAAACTGTTCGGCGAAGAATCGAAACAGGCCATCGGGAACGTCATCTCGGTGGCGGCCATCAACCTCATCATCGGCTTTTCGAGCGGCGGCCTGATCGACAACTGGGGTCACATCGGCGGCCTGCTCGGCGGGCTGATCTTTGCCTGGTTCGGCGGTCCACTCTGGCAGGTGGAGGGCATCTATCCCCTGCTCCGCCTCGTGGATAAACGCGAGAGCCGTGATGTGATTCTCGGCGCGGCGGCTGTGTTGATCGTTTTTGGGGGACTGGCACTCCTCGGAATGACGTCGGTGATCGTGCCAAAATAAGCAGAAACCCGTTTTCTTCGAAGAAAACGGGTTTCTCGTCAAAGTGGGAAAAACTCACGTGGTGTGCGCGAGCCGCGGGTCCAAAGCGTCGCGCAGGCCGTCACCCAGCAAGTTGAAGGATAGCACCGTCAACATGATGGCAAAGCCGGGCAGAAAGACCAGATGCGGCGCGGTGAAGACCTGGTTGCGTTCCGAGCCGAGCATGGAGCCCCACTCGGGCATGGGCGGTTGTGCGCCAAGGCCGAGGAAGGACAGTGCGGCCGCGTCGAGGATGGCAGTGGCGATTCCGAGAGTCCCCTGCACGATGAGCGGCGTCATCGCATTGGGCAGGATGCGGCGGAACAAAATGTCAAAGTTGGAACCGCCCAGGGCACGCGTGGCCGACACATAGTCCATTTCGCGAACCGAGAGGACGGAGGCGCGCACCACGCGCGCGTACGATGGAATCGACACGATGCCGATCGCCAGCAGGGCATTCGTCAGGCCGGGACCGAGCACGGTCACGATGGCAATCGCCAGCAGGAGCGAGGGAAACGCCAGCAGGACGTCCATGATGCGCATGATGACGTTGTCCACCCAGCCGCCGAAATATCCGCTCAACGCGCCGAGGATGGTACCGATGATAATGGCAAAGGTGACGGTCGAGAGGCCGATCCAGAGGCTGACGCGCGTGCCATACAGCAGGCGGCTGAACTCGTCGCGCACGTTGCCGTCAATGCCGGCAATGTGCTGGGGCTGGTCCTCGGGGCAGCCAAACATGTGGATGCAGGGAGCCTGTCGTTGTTTGACAGGTTCCACGCCGATCAACACTTTGAGAGGATCGTAGGGCGCAATCCACTGAGCGGTAAGGGCGATGAGAACCAAAATTCCGAGAATGATCATCCCCACCACCGCGGAGCGGCGGCGAAACAGACGTCTCCACGTGATCCGCCACAGGCTGACCGATTTGATGGACATGGCCTCGGCATCGAGGGTGGCAACTTTATTTTCCTGGTTCATGTTCGGTTCCTAGTTCAGGCGGATGCGAGGGTCGAGATAGGCGTAGGAAATATCTACGATCAGGTTGAGCACCACAAAGAAGACCGCGATCACCACGGTGAACGCCTGCACAATGCCGTAGTCGCGGGCGGTGATGGCTTCGTAGAGAGTGCGTCCCACGCCGGAGAGGCCAAAGATGGTCTCGGTGAGAACCGCGCCGCCGAGCAGACTTCCCAGCGAGAGGCCGATGACCGTCACGAGCGGGAGAAGCGAATTGCGGAAGGCGTGTTTGAGCACGACGTTCTTGTAGGCCAATCCTTTGGCGCGGGCGGTGCGGATGTAGTCCTGACCGAGCACGTCCAGCATGGCCGAACGCGCCATGCGGGCGATCAACGCCATCGGGATGGTTCCCAGTGCCACGGCAGGCAGGATTATGTGCTGGAGCGCATCTTTGAGCAGTTTCCAGTTGCCGGTCAACAGGGCATTCAGGATGTTCATGCGGCTGATGAAATCAAAGGTGCCAGCCAGAAAACTTCCCTCGGGGAGTGTCCAGCCCCACACTTCGGTCAGCGCGGGATTGGGGATGCCCGGGCTGATCCGTCCGGAGGGAGGCAGCCAGAAGGGCGTATCTTTGAGCAATAAGGAGAAAACATAGGCCAGCATTAAGCCCAGCCAGAATACAGGCATGGAAACGCCAATATTGGCCCAGACCATGGTTACCACATCTATCCAGGAATTATGTTTTACGGCGGAGATGATTCCGAGAGGGACGCCAATTATGATGGCAATCAAAAGCGCAGAAAAACTGAGTTCCACCGTGGTGGGCAGACGTTCGGCCAGGAGCCGCGTCACCGGCAACCCAAAGCGGAAGGATTGTCCGAACTCACCGCGGGTCATCTCTTTAAGATAAATTCCAAATTGTGTCAGGATCGGTTGATCCAACCCCTTTTCCTTGATAAAGCGCTCACAGACCGCGTCCGTGGCTTTTTCACCCAAGATCGCGCGGCATGGATCGCCCGGGATGACGCGCGCCAAGGCAAACGTGACCAGCAAAATGCCAAATAAAACGGGAATGGAAGCAAAGATGCGCCGTAAAATGTATTGAATCATCGGTTTCCCTTTGTGAATACGGGATGGCGGCGTACCGCCATCCCGTATTTCTTACACGTACAGGTTACGATTTACTCACCGGGTTTCTTCATCAGGCCCCAGAGGTAGTCGTAGTACTCCCATAGGTTGGTGTTACCAACGTGGAAGGGCGACCCAATGTTAAGGCCCATGTTGAAGGTGGCGACCACATCGTAAGCGTCGAAGGTCGAGCCGTCGTGGAACTTGACATCCTGGCGCAGGGTGCAGGTCCAGACCGTCAGGTCCTCGTTCGGCGTGCAGGACTCGGCCAAAACGGGTTCCACAGCGGTGCCGTTGATCTCGTAGCCGTAGAGCGACTGCATCACCTGCTCGCAAGCGCGCAGGGATTCGCCATCGGTCTCATCGGCGCAGAACATGCTGATGGGTTCGGCGTTCTGCATCCAGACGAAGACATCGCGGCCGCCCGGATCGGTGACAGCGAACATTTCGCTGGTCAGCGGGCTGGCCTGCGGGGTGACGATATCCGCGCGATAAGCAACCGCGGAACCGCCGTGCGCGATCGGGACCATCGGGACCAGTTCGCGGATGGCATTGTTGGCCTGAGTGTAGACCGGGGCGGCCTCTTCAGGATCAGCAATGGTCGCGCCGAGCGCGATCGGTTCGTAGATCTCGGGCTGCATCACACCAAACTGCTGGGTGTTCTGGCTGAAGTGGTAATCAAGGAAGTTGGTGATGTGCGGATAGTCCGCGCCCCAACCGAGCAGGTACAGACCGTCGAGGCGGCCAGCGCCAGACTCTTCGATGAACGCGCCGGATTCCATGACCACGATCTCAGCGTCGATGTTCAGGTTGGCCTTCAACTGCGCCTGGATATCCTGCGCAACGTTGCCCACCTGGGGCAGATAGCCGCGGACCACGTCGCGGTAGTACAGCTTGGTCTTGAAGCCATCGGGGTAGCCGGCTTCGGTCAACAGGGCCTTGGCGGCATCCACATCGAAGGCATACCACGCTTCGCCATCGCAGGCGTTCGGAATGGAGCACGGGGTGAAGTGGCTGGCAACCTCAGACCCAACCGGGTAGAAGGTGTCCACGATGCGCTGGCGGTCAATACCCATGGCAATCGCCTGGCGGACCTTCACATTATCGAACGGTGCGAAGGTGTTGGTCATGCCGATGTAGAAGATATTCAATGCCGGGCGCAGGGCCAATTGCAGGTTCGCATCGCCCTGAATGGTGGCAAAGTCATCGGGACCGGGGTTATCGAAACCGTCGATCGTGCCAGCCTGGAGCTCCAGGAGGCGGGCGGCGGATTCAGAAGACCAGCGGAAGACCAGCGTATCAGCCTTCGGAGCCTCGCCGTAATAATCGGGGTTCTTCACGAAGGTGATGCTATCGCCGCGCGCCCACTCGCTAACCATGTACGGGCCGGTGCCGATGGGCTTCTCGAGGCCATCGCTCGTGCGAGTGGTCTCGCCGGCGGTTGACTCGATCCACTCTTCGGGATAGATGGCGAAGGGGCTGAAGGCGATCTTCGAGAGGAAGGCGGGATCCGATTTGCACAGCGTGAACTTCACGGTGTAATCGTCAACAGCCTCAATCGCCTTGAAGAAGCCGGTGTAGCCATTTCCGCACTCCGCCACAGTCAGGGAGCCGCGCTCATAGGTCGCAACGGGAATGTCAGGAACGGGGGTGGGTTCGGCGGTGGGAGCCTCGGTGGCCGGAACTTCAGTGGCCGGGGCTTCGGTCATCGGGGCCTCGGTAGCCGGGGCCTCAGTGGGTTTCGGGCCGCAGGCCGCCAGGATCATGCTGGCAAGCACGAGCACCGAAAGCAGAGCAAACAGTTTCTTGTTCACGTTTCTCTCCTCCAGTTTGAGAGTTTGGGTAAGGTGACGAACTTATGGACGAACGGCAACAATGTTTGGGACTTTCACCTCCTTTCCAATCAAACGTGCAAATAGCGTCAAAATTATACAGCAAAATTCGCCATTCCTGCACGGGGTTGTCGTTTTGGCCGGCGGGCGGGTTAGACCTGCCCGGACGGGTATTAATTCTATATTTTACAGGGCTTTTTACGGATATGCCACCTCCCCTGGTATTGCTACCTGAGTGGCGTATTTTTCAATACACAGGGATCGGCGCCCCCCAACCGTTCAACTGGACACTTCCCGGCTCGCGCGTCCACACGCCGGGGATGACCGTCCCGCAGTGCGGACATTTCCCATCCTCCGTAATTCGGTACGCGCGGACCCGGTAGCCGCGTCGCTCGACGACCGGCCGATTGCACCCCGGGCAGAACGTATCCTCGTACTCGCCCACCCGCCCGGGCAGATTCCCCGCGTAGACGAAGTGCAGTCCCGCCTCGCGTCCGATATCCGCCGCGCGGCGGAGCGTGAGCGCGTCCGTGTTGTCGTGGTCGGTCATCTTGTAATCCTGATGGAAAGCCGTCACGTGCCAGGGAATGTCAGGGGAGAGTCCCGCGAGAAAACGCGCCGCGTCCCACAGCTCAGCATTGGAATCGTTGAAACCGGGCACGACCAGCGTCACCACCTCCACCCAAATCCCCAGTTCGCGCGCCCGCTTGATCCCATCCAGCGTGTTCTGCAAAACCCCGCCCAGTTTGCGGTAGTTTTTGTCGTTCATGGATTTCAAATCCACTTTGTACGCGTCGAGGTACGGACGCAAATACTCCATCACTTCGGGCGTGTTGTTGCCATTGGAGACGTAGGCACACTTTAGCCCCGCGGCCTTGGCCTCCGTGAAAATCGCCGCGGCCCACTCGCTGGTGATGAGCGGCTCATTGTACGAGGAGACCACCACCGAAGCCCGCGTCCGCCGCGCCGCCTCCACCATCTGCGAAGGCGAAATCCTGCGGATCAAACTCGCCGAAGAATCCGACTGCGGGTCGCGCATGGCCTGTGATGTGTACCAGTTTTGACAGTACCCACAATGAAAATCGCAACCGAGCATCCCAAACGTAAGCGCGGATTCGCCGGGCAGAACATGATTGAAAGGTTTCTTCTCGATGGGGTCGGCCTGCAACGCGGCCACGTAACCGAACGGCACGCGCAACTCCCCTCCCTGATTGAACCGCACCTGGCAGATCCCGCGCCGGCCTTCACGGATCAGGCAACGGTGTCCGCAAGCCACACAACGCACCGCGCCATTTTCTTCGCGGGTGAAGAGTTCACCATCCTTCGTTAGTTGATCCAACACGCTGGCAATACTACTCACAGCAACCTGCGACTTTCGACATGCGACCTTCGACCAGTATAATATACCGCATGTTCAGCCTCGTAATACAAGCCGGTGGACAGTCCACGCGCATGGGCGAGGACAAGGCGCTCAAGCCTTTTCTCGGGCGGCCGCTCATCCAGTATGTGATCGAACGGCTCGCTCCCCTTGCGGATGAGATCCTTGTGACGACGAACCGTCCAGAAGACTATGCCTTCCTCGGTCATCGCCTCGTCCCGGACCTCGTGCCGGGGCGCGGCTCCCTCGGCGGACTCTACACGGCGGTCGCTTCGGCCACCTCGCCCATCGTGGCGGTCGTCGCCTGCGACATGCCGTTCGCCAGCGCACCGCTCCTCGAAACCGCGACCCGCATCATGGTCAAGGAAAAAGCGGATGTGGTCATCGCGCGGGAAATGTCTGAAGACGCGAAGGGCAGTCGGGGCTACGAGCCCTTCCACGCGGTCTATCGCCGCGAGACGTGCGTCCCCGCCATCCAGTCCGCCATCGAAGCGGACAAGTGGAAGGTGATCGCGTGGTTCCCGTCGGTAAAGATCCGCGAGTTGACTCCCGCTGAAGTATCCGCCGCGGACCCGAGCGGCCGCGCGTTCTGGAACGTGAACACGCCCGAGGAATTCGCCGAGGCCGAGCGGCTGGCGAATTTACCGAACCACTAACACCGGGCAGGACGCGTGCGATATCACCTTCTGGCTGGTGCTGCCAAGCAACGCGCCTGCCAGACGACCCAGGCCGCGCGAACCGATCACGATCACATCGCTCTGACGCGTCAATGCCACATTGACGATGGCCTCGGCGGGTGAACCTTCCAGCACCTCGGATTGCAGTTCGCCGGGGATTTCTCCCACAGCCGTGAGCGCGTTCTGCAGGATGGCCTGTGAATCTTTCAAGCGGGCTTCGATGGCATACTGCATGTAGGGGTCGCCGATGTAGGGCGGGATGGGATCGTAGGCGACAACAGCGCGCAGTTCGGCAGATTTCATGGCACGCGCCATTTCGCCTGCCAGCCGTGCAGCGCGCAAGCCGTGTTCGGAACCGTCGACGGCAAGAAGGATTTTTTCGAACATGTGTGCCTCCTTTCTGTGCGGTACAATTTCAGTATACAGGAATTTCGCCAACAATTCAAATTTCCCGTCCAGGAGACTGCCATGCCTCTCGATTTGAATCTGATTCGCCAACAATTTCCATCGCTCGACCGTCCTGCCGCTTTCTTCGATAACCCCGGCGGAACGCAGATCGCGCGTCAAAGTGTGGAGCGCATCAACAGGTACCTGCTCGAAAGCAACGCCAATCACGAGGGCGCATTCGAAACCAGCCAGAAATCGGACGCGGTGCTGGATGAAGCGCACGCCGCGATGGCCGATTTTCTCAACGCGGCGCGGCCCGAGGAGATCGTCTTCGGCAATAACATGACGACGCTGACCCTGCATCTGTCGCGCACGCTGGCGCGGACTCTCTCCGCGGGTGACGAGATCGTGGTGACGCGTCTCGACCACGACGCGAACATCTCGCCGTGGTTGCTCGTCGCCGAGGACAAGGGGTGCAAGGTCACGTGGATCGACTTCGACGTGGAGGACTGCACACTGAAACTGGACGAATTCCAGAAGGCGATGGAGCGCAAACCGAAGATCGTTGCCTTTGGGTACGCGTCCAACGCGGTGGGGACGATCAACCCCGTCCGCAGGATGACGAAAATGGCGAAGGAGGCGGGAGCGCTGGTCTACATCGACGCGGTGCAGTACGCGCCGCACGGCCCGATCGATGTGCAGGACATCGGCTGTGATTTCCTCGTGTGCAGTAGCTACAAATTTTTCGGTCCGCACGCGGGCGCGTTGTACGGACGCTATGACCTGCTCAACGAGTTGAAGGCGTATAAGGTCCGTCCCGCCACGAACAATCCGCCTGGAAAATTCGAGACGGGGACGCAGAACCACGAGGGTATCGCGGGCGTGCTGGGGGCGCTTGAATATTTCGAATGGCTGGGGAATCAGTTCGGCAGCGCGGCCGCGGAAAGTCTGCGCGAGAGCGGATTTTCGGGACGTCGTCTCGCGCTCAAGCAGGCGATGACGGCCATCCGCTCGTACGAATATGAGATGAGCCGCGCCCTGCTGGTGGCGATCGCGTCCGTGCCGGGGACACGCGTCTACGGCATCACCGACAGCAAGAGTCTCGACCAACGCGTCCCGACCGTTTCGTTCACGCTGGAGGGGAAGCATCCACGCGCGGTGGCTGAAGCACTGGGCAAGGCTGGCTTCTACGTGTGGGACGGCAACTACTACGCGCTGGCAGTGACGGAACGTCTCGGCGTGGAAGCCAATGGCGGCATGGTGCGCGTCGGCGCGGCGCACTACAACACGCTGGAGGAAGTGGCGCGGTTGCAGGAAGCATTGGCCAAAATTGCCAAGTGAACAGGGCGATCATATGGACAGACGGTCACTTTTGCAAACGTGACCGTCTGTTTTTTTATGGGACGAGCATTCGTAAGATTGGAATTTTCCGAATCAACGCGGTGATTCCCCACGATAACAGGAAAGCGATGAGAGTAACGATGGGGATGACGAGAAGCGAGGAACCGTCCTGCGTCGCGAAACCCAGCGCGTTCCAGGCCGCGGCCATTCCGATGAGGACGAAGGAGTGGACGAGGTAAATCCCAAACGTGGACGGGCTGACGAGGCTGGAGAGACGCGCCAGCCACGGACGAATCCGCTCGCCCGCGGCTTTGAGCAGGAGGAACGTCCCGATCGCCATGATGATGATGTTCAGGCTGGGATAACTGCGGAAGGGAAGTTCATTGTTCTGTGGGGGCAGGTCAAAGTAGAAGACGGCGAAGGTGGAGATGAATCCGACCGTGAAGAACGCGGCCGCGATCCACAACAGGCGCGGGGTGGTCTGGAGGCGTCCGAGATAGAGTCCCAGCAGGAAGTAGCCGACGTAACTCGCGGCATAGTACAACTCGAATCCGTTCTTGATCGGCGTGAACTCTTCGAGGATGAACATGATGGGCATGATGACGAACCACAGCCCAATGTAGTAGAGAATGTCCGAGTCTTTGGCTTTGGCGACAAAGAGACGCAGGATGGGCGTGAAAAAGTACAGGCCGATGAGCGCGTAGAAGAACCACAGGTGCGCGGCCCGAGGTCCGCGCAGGATACGGACCGCCATGTCGAGGAACGCGCCGAGCGTCACACCCGTCTCCGTGAAGGGATGGGACAGGTAGATGTCGTAGATGACCGACCAGGCGATGAAGGGGATGAGAATCTTGGTGGCGCGCTTGCGGAAGAAGGTGACGGTATCCTCCTGTTTGGAAAGCAGCAGGAATCCGCTCATGAGGAAGAACAACGGCACACCATTGCGCGAGACGGTGTAGAAAATCCGATCTGCCCAGAATGGGCCGCTTCCCCACACGTCCACATGTGCGAGGGTGACAAGCACCGCGCCGACGAATCGCATGAAGTCCACCCAGGAGAGGATGGGGTGGGGAACTTTCTCTTCAGTTGTCGTGAGTTGATAATCCATTAGAGAGATTTGTGATACACGCGGTGATTTTTGTATTCCACGCCGTTCAGGTTCTTCAGGTCGGCGCGCATCTGTTTGGTGGTCTCGGCAACCTGCGTCATCTCGACGTGCTCGAACTGGTTGAAACTGAAGACCGTCTTCGCCATTTCATAATAAAGGAGCGCGTTGCCGCCCATGCCCTGAAATTCAGGCAGGATGCCCATGCCGTTCCCGCTGATGGTTTTCGTCCGCTTCATTTCCAACAGGAGGTCGGGAAGGCCGAACGGAAGCAGTCGGCCCTTCGCGCGCTGGAGCGCGGACGAAACATCGGGGAAGGCGAACAGGAATCCGACGATCTCCTCGTCGTGCAGGATGATCTTGATGAGGCGGTGATCGGCCACGAGGAAGATGTTGTCCACCGCGTATTGGATGTCGCCGGGCGAGAAGGGATAGTATTCCCAGTTGTGGATGAAGGCCTTGTTGTAGGCCGCACCGATGCGCGGCGCCCACTGGACGAGTTCGCGCTTGCTCTTGAACTTCTTCACCCACAGGTTGCCGCGCTTGAGCACGCGTTCGGCAATGCGTTCGACTCGCTCGGGGATCTTGAACGCATCCGAGGGGAGATAGCAGGAGACGAAGTCCACTTCTTTTTCGAAGCCGAGGGTCTCGACCAGTTTGGGGTAGTAGGCGTAGTTGTAGTTCATCATCGTCATCATCTGGCGATGCTCGAAGCCAAAGACCTGGATTCCGTAGCCGTCGAACGGGGAAAGGCCTTTCGGGCCGATCAAGGTATCCAACCCGCGCGCCCGCGCCCAGTCAAAGACGGAACCGAAGAGCGCGTCCGCCACCGATTGGTCGTCCACACTTTCGAAGAAGGAGAACTGCGCTTTCTTCGTCCCGTGATATTCGTTGAAGGGTTTGTTTTCGCCCGCGCAGATGCGCCCGACCACCTGTCCATCGCGGACGGCGAGGAAAAAGTCCGCTTCGGAATGCTCGAAAAAGGGATGTTTCTTGCGGTTGAGCGGCAGGTACGCGTCCAGGAAGAGGGGTGGCACCCACTGCGCGCAATCCTTGTAAAGTTGATAGGGAAGTTCAACAAAACGCCTGACCTGATCTTTGTTACTGGTATCCACTTTCTCGATGGTTAGCATGGCGCACTCCTCATACGGATTTGAACCGAGTATAAAACAATTTGCCCGTAGCGGGCAGTCAAAATTACAAATGACACTTGAATTTGACTGGCGAGCGTGCTACAGTGGGGTTGTAACCGAAATGGAACGGGGGATACCCCAACCGTCAACAAACCATCCACTTCCAGACTGTAAAGGCAAAGGAGCACGAAGGGATGCTCCAGAAAATTATTTCCTTGAGGAGGAAGAATGAATGCTTCAAAATTGACCCGTCTGATTGGACTTGTTGCGCTCACGGCCGTGATCCTGGGGTGCAGTGTTTTTTCGGGGCCGCCCACGCCGACCCCCATCCCAACGCAGCCGCCCACGTCGACACCGGTGCCGCCCACGAACACCCCCCTGCCAACCAACACACCCGTCCCCACCGCCACAGAGACGTCCATCCCCGCGCAACCGCTGACGACGATCATCGAAGCGGTCAAGCCGGCTGTCCAGGGTGCGGGAGTGAGTGACGCGGCGGCTTACGACCGCGGCAAATCGGGGACGCATCCGGTCGTCATCATCGCGCCGTCCGACGAAGAGGCGGATTGGAACGAAAGTCTCCCCGAATCGTGGATTCCGCGCAACGTGAGCCAGACGGAGTTGGTGGTATCGATCAGTTATCGGGAGGTGGAACTCAACAAGACGCGCTACAAAGGCCAGGGGACGGGTTGGATCTACGTGACGCGCATCCGCCTGGACACGGTGGTCACGCTGTACGAAGCGCAAACGGGGGATGTTGTCGACACCTACACGTTCAAGGGCGCAGACCCAGTCGGATTCCCGCCCAGCCTTCCATACGGGACCCAGTACCTTTATGGCACGACAGTCGACTATGACACGGTCATTGAATGGCTCAGGCCATACGTTGAGCCGTAAACAGCCCCGATAGACTGCCAAACCAATCTTTGGAGGAAAAAAATGCAAAACAAAGGACTGACTCGCTGGCTATGGTTGTTCCTTCTGGTTGTATTAATTCTGGGATGCGGAACGCCTGCAATTCCGCCCACGCCGACACCATTGCCCACATTGACGTCAACGTCAACACCCATTCCGCCAACCGAAACGCCCACCCCCACCGACACGCCAACTCCAACAATCACCCCTGTCCCCACGCAATCGCTCGATGACATCCTCGAGGCATTGATGCCCGCCGCTCAAGGCAGTGAAGTGGCCGAGGCCGCGGCTTATGATCTCAGCAAACCAGGGATCCATCCAATTGTCTTCATTGCCGCCAAAGATCAGGATGATTGGAATGAAAGCTTGCCCGTTGAATGGAAGCCTTCGAACGTCAATCAGGCTGAACTGGTTGCAGTGGTTCGATACATTAATGTACAAACCGATGTGCGGCGATACAGGACTCCCGGCACCACTGGCGGAAACGTATATGTAAGAACATATCGGGTTGATACAGAGGTTCTCCTACGAGAGGCAAGGACGGGCAATTTGATCGCTACCACCACTTTCAAGGGAGAGCCTGCACCAAATCTGCCAGACAGACTTCCAGCGGGAACAACAGCCCTTTACGGAATCCCGGTTCCATTCGGAACCATTCAACTGTGGCTAAAGGATTATGTTGAAGTTAAAAATTAACGTGCAGGGCTGATCGAAAAAGGGACAGTCGCTTTAAAAGCGGCTGTCCCTTTTTGTATCACGGCGCAACACCGACAAACTGCAACGCGTAAATGGCATCATCGTAACCGGGATGCACCTGCAGGGCCTTGCGCCAATCTGCAACCGCGCCTTCGAGGTCGCCCTGCTTCCAGAGTCCCCATCCGTGCCAGAGCAGGGCCTCCTCGGCGTACCAACCGTTGATGGGTTTATACGTCTTCTCGGTGAGTTCCAGAAGGTAGTCAACGCGGTCGGCATTGAAATAGGCGGAGAACGGCCAGAACTGATACCGCGTCATGCGCTGGGGAAGTCCAAGCGTGAAGGCCTGATCGAACGCCTGCACGGCTTCCTGATACCGCTCAAAATACGTGAGCGACGCGCCCAGGTTGAACCACGCGAACGCGTCATCGGGATTCTCGGCGATCTGCGCGTTCGACAGGTCCATCGCGTTCTGGCGATTCAAGGACGCGTCCCAATCCGTCCCGATGATGGACTGGATTTCCGCTTCGTCCTGCGGGAAGTAGATGACGAAGTAGAGATAGTTGAACGGCTTCCAATCTTTTTCCAGCGTCTCGTACGGGATTTTCTTGTCCGCATCTTTTGCTGGACCGTGTTGCGAATCCTGCACGATGAAGATTTTCTCTGCCTCATCATATCCGTTGACGAGCAGGTAATGCGCGTCCCACAGATCGTCGTTGGGACCGTTCGCGTCCTGCTGGTCGATCTTCGAGGCCACTTCCACGATGACGGGATACCCCGCCGCGAGCAGACGTTTCAGCAGGTCGAGAGTCCCTGCCACGCGATATTCGGCGCGCAGCCAGCCCGCCTCGTTGAGGATGAAATAGCGCAGTTCCTCGGGATTGACGTTGCGGTCCTGTTTGATGGGTTTGACGATATTGGCGATGTCGTATTGTGTCCCCTCCCAGCCGTACATGCGCAGGGTCATGGACAGGGTGGCGGGGCCGCAGTTGTTGATATCCTGTTTTTCGTAGGTGGGAGAGGTGAGCCAGACCTGGGGCGGGAGCGGGACGGCCGTCAGCGTGGGAGGCGCGGGTTGGGTCGCGGCCGCTGTAGGCGTCGGGGGATGAGGCGTGAACGTCGCAAAAGGCGTGGACGGGATGGGAGTCGGGATGACCACCGGGTCGATGGTGTTCTTCAGCCGCGTCGTCCACACTTCGTAGCGCCAGAGCAGGCGCGATTGGATCGAGGGAATCTGGAACAGCAAAATGCCGAGGAGAAAAATTCCCGCGATGGAAATCAAAATGATCCTGGAGCGTTTCGACATGCGGCGAGTTTACCATGTCAAAATGAGATGGGATTAAAAAAAGAAGGGCGGGATGAAACGATCCCTGCCCTTCTTTTCTGATGGGAAATGGCTATGATTTTTTACGACGCAACATGTTGCCGATGACGACCATCAGCCCCAGCAACACCAGCGCACCGACCGCGCCCGCCACAATGGTGGAGAGGGCCGTCTCGCCGAGGAAGGGGATGGTGTAATCGGGGAGAATCTGGTACGGCGCGGATTGTCCCTGTTCGAGGAAGCCGACATTTTCCGCCACGCGCTCCAGTCCGTCGGGGAAAGCGGAGGCGAGCGGAGAGAGGAAGACAGCCAGCAGGGCGATCACAACACCAGCGTAGACCCAACCGCGTCCGCCCTTTTCGGCGGTGGATTTCGCGTTCAGCAGGTCGGGACGAGTCTGCTCGATGAAGGCCAGCGCCGCGACGGTGACGACCGCCTCGCCGATCCCGATCAGCATATGCACGCCCAACATGGCAGGCAGGACGATCTGCAATTGCGAGGTTCCGCTCAGCCAGAGTTGCAGGGAGGTGACGAACGCAGACGCGATGACGGCGATCCATGCGCCGAATCCCGCCACTGCATAACGCACTCCCTTACTGCCTCCAGACGCGGCACGATAGAGTCCGTAACCGATGATGGCGGTCAGCAGGCCCATGTTGAAAATGTTGGCGCCCATCACCAGCAGGCCGCCATCCTGGAAGAGCAGTCCCTGCACAGCGATGACGGCCGTCATCACCAGGATCGCGGCCCACGGTCCAAGGACGATCGCCGCGAGCGCGCCGCCGAGGAAGTGACCAGACGTCCCGCCCGCGACGGGGAAGTTCAACATCTGCGCGGCAAAGATGAAGGCCGCCATCACACCCATCAGCGGGATTTGCTTTTCTCCCAGCGATTTGTTCGTCCTGGAGATGGCGATCCCAACGGTGACCGCGGTGATCGCCCAAAAGATCAGGGAGATGACTAGGCTGAGAAATCCATCGGGAATGTGGAGGGGAACAGGCGAGAAGTGCATGAGGCTTTCCTTTCCAAAAGTTTTTTGTACGCGAACGCATCGCGTTACGTTTGACAATCGGGGCACAGACCGAACAGGGTGACGTGACTGGAATCCAATTTGAAGCCGGTGGACGCGCCCAATTGATCGTAAAGAGCCGTCAGCGCGGAATATTCCACGGCCACGGTCTTTCCGCATTTTCGGCAGATGAGGTGGTGGTGGTTTTCCTCCGTCAATTCATAGACCAGTTTGCCGCCGCCCACGTGCGCGGCCAGGGCGTAGCCATTTTCAGCCAGGAACTCCAGCGTGCGGTAGACGGTGGTCTCTGTCAGTCCGGGCTGGTCGCGCCGCGTCCGCTCGTAGACTTCGGTGGGGGAGAGATGCCCACCCGCGCGGCGAAGCGTGTGCAGGATGGCCATCCGCTGGGGAGTCATGCGGAAGCCGTGGGCATGCAATCGGTCGATGAGGTAGGAGCCGCAGGTCATGGGATTTCCTTATTGTGAAAAGTTGCAATAAGTATACGATAAAAAGAAGCCTCGCGCCAGGTGATTTTTCCCTGACGCGAGGCGCTTCTTCCTTGACCGTAGGCGGGCTACTTCGTTTCGGCCTTCATCTTCTCTGCCACCTTTTTCGCGATCATCCCAAACCCCGCGGCGGGATTGGCAATGGTGGCAAGCGCCACATCCAGAATATCGGGCGCGATGCGTTTGACGTTGCGCAGGCGCTGGGCCAAAAAGCCTTCGTTCGACTCGGGACCTTTTTTATCCTCGTCTTCGAAGGTCTGCAGTTCCGACTTCAGGTCAGCTTTATCGGCGGCGGGCAGGTCGGTTCGTTCATCCACCTGTTTGTAGATCGTACTGAACTTGGAATTGACATTGATGCGGTTATGGTCGCCGGTGATGATCACGCTTTGGTTGGCATCCCCGCCGATCACAACACTCCCATCCCCCGCGGAGACAATGCGGTCGCGTCCAACGCTTCCCTGTTCGGAACGGGCGGATTTCTTTTTTGCAGGCATGTTCCTCTCCTTGAATTGTGAGTTGAGCGAATTGGCAATTCGCTCTACAGACTTTCCTGTGGTGCGATCACCACGCGGAAACCAAGATCATCATTGAACGTCAACGGGATGGACCAGTTGCAGAACACGGCGCGTGCGAACCACTGGTAACCGATCCACGAACCGCCGCGCACCACGCGGTAACGATGGTCATCATCATACCACGAGCAGGTCCATTCCCAGACGTTCCCGCTCATGTCCCAAACGCCCGAGGGACTGGCTCCCTGCGGGAAGGTGCAGACGGCCGTCGTGCCACCCAGCCCGGAGTCCGCGGGATCCGTGTCCCAGGTGTTGGCGGCGGTTTTGTCGAATTCATCTCCCCACGGATATTCGCTGCCTTTTTTGCCGCGGGCCGCATATTCCCATTCCAAGGTGTTGGGCAGGCGCACGGTGTAGCCCTCGGGCACGGCCACCACGTTCCTGGCGAGCCAGTTGCAATAGGCTTCGGCCTCGTACCACGAGATGCCCACTACCGGGAAAATGGGATTCCCCAATTCGATATTGTGCCAGAAATACGGCGCGTTCCGGCGCGGCGGCGGACGATGATCGAGCCAGTCGCGTTCCACTGCTTCCAGCGTCCGTTCGTCATATTTGCCGGTGCGCCAGGCCCAGCCGCTGTCGCTCCAGAACGAGCGCGTCTGGTAGCCGCCCGCCTGCACAAAGCGCGCGTACTGCGCGTTGGTGACGGGATATTTGCCGACCCAGAATTTCTCGGCGACCTTCACTTTTTCCTTTTTCGGCCCGAACATGAACTCGCCTGCCGAAACTTCCATGAAGCGATCCAGGTCGGGTGGACGCCAGCCAAGGCGGCCGAGGAGGAGTCCCGCGCGGCGCCTCAAGTCTGGATGGACGTCTGGATTTTGCATCGTGGGCGCCAACGCCTGCACGACGCGTTCCTTGCTTTGCAGGGGCACGCCGCTCGGCCAGGTATCCAGCACCGCGTCGCCCGCGAGGATGACCGCCTCGCCCGGGGCGCCCGTCTTGGCCTTGACGATTCGTTCCACCACATCGCCAGAGACCTTCGAAAGTTGCTGGCGGATGCCGATGTAGCCGATGGTCAGGAGGGTCAACTCGCGCCAGGCCTGTTCGCCCACATGCTTGACGAGCGTTTCGGCGATCGGCCCCGCGTCGCCCTGACCTTTGAGGGCCAGCGCCACTGCGGAGAGGTATTCCTCGAAGGTGAGATGGATGAATCCGTATTCGCCCGGTCCGCGTTCGAGCAGGAGCGCGGCATGCTCGCGCACATCCTCCAGGAACTGCCGCGCCGCGTTGGTGGGAGAGGCGTTGCCCTGCTCCTTGAAGATCTCCTCCAATTTGCGGCCCAGTTCCTCGCGTTTGACGAGTCCCACGCCGGGGCTGACCTCGTGCATCCACAACGCGAGGGGAGCAAGGACGCGCACGGTCTGCAGTTCGTCCAGGTCGCGGCCGGGGGAACGTCCGCTCAGGGAACGGGCGCGGTTCCAGGTCGAGAGGAGAGTCGTCACGTACTGGTCATAGAGTTGGACGCGGCGCTCGGGCAGGGTCACGCCCTGGCGTTTCATCAACGCGAGAATGGTCAGCAGGAGAGGCGTGGAAGCCAGCCGGCGCACGCCCGTGTTTTGGTAGATGGCGTCCAGCAGTTCGCGGCGGTCCTGGTCGGCGTCCCCGCGCGCGACAGCATTGTCGCCCTGGATCTGTTTTTCGAGCGCGCCCGTCCAACGCTGGATGAATTCCTCGATCTCCGAGTCGTCAAAGTCCACGAGGGTGCATTCCACCAACCCGTCCGCGGAGGGACGCACCGCGCGGTAGCCAACGATGCGGCTGGTGAGCACAAATTTGTTGCCCAAACGGCGGTGGAAGGAATAGAAATCCATCACACGCTCGACGACAGTGTTGCGCAAGTTCAGGTCGCGCACCTCGTCGAGGCCGTCCAGCAGGATGAGGGCGCGCCCGGCATTCAGGGCATCGGCAAGCATCGGCCCAATGGTGTGATCGGCGCCGATATCGGAAAAATAGTCGGTGATGAAATCGTCGAGACGGATGTTATCGTTTTGCAGGGCATTGGCATAGGCCGCCAACGGCAAAAGAATGGGCAGGCGGTTGCCAAGGCCGATGGCGTCGCCCTCGCCGCGCGCCAGCCGCAGGGCAATGTATTTGAGGAAAGTGGTCTTTCCCGCGCCCGGGTCGCCGAGGATGATCACGCCAGAGTGAGCGCTGAGAATCTCGAGCACAGGCAGGGGATCGCTCAAGCGCAGGGGCTGAAGATCCTCGTCGGTGGGGGCGCGCCCGGCCAGGCTGAGGTCGCGTTTCCAGGTCTCGCCTTCGGGCAGTTCGAGGCGGGCCTTCAGCGGGACGTAAACATCCAGCAGAGCCAGCCTCAACGGGACGCGATCCGAGACGCCCATCCCCTTTAGGCTGAGATAATTATGGCGGTCCAACAGGTAGGAGAGATAGGAAGCTGTAGCCTGCTTCAGGTCCGGGGCGGGAAGCGAGGATTTCAGTTCACGCCAGAAGCGTTCGGCCAGGACCACGGTCTGGGCGTGGACGATGGTGCTGTCGTTGACGTCCCCCTGCACGGCCACGCTCTCGTCGCCGCTCTGCAAAGACTGGTCACGGCCCACGGTTTTCTGGGAGCGTTTCCTGCCGCTCGGGGCGGCCTGCATGGCCTGAATGCGTATGCGAAGTTCCTCGATCTTCTGGTTGACGAAATCCTCCCCCAATTCGGGGCGCAGGTTCTCAAGACTGGCGATCTTGGCGTGCAGTTCGGCAGGGTCTTCTTTTCTTCTGGGCATGGTGGCTTCCTGAAAGTTGCGTGTAACGGAAGTATAGCGGATTCCTGTTGCAACCGCTTTGCGTTCTTGTAAGGTTCCCGAATTTATTCAAAGATGAAAGGTTCGATTCCAAAAAAGCAAGGCAACTGGCCTCATTGACGCATTTTTTCTTTGCGGTATAATACCGCTCGCACGTTTTTGGCCTCGTAGCTCAACGGCAGAGCAGTTGCCTCTTAAGCAATTGGTTGAGGGTTCGAATCCCCCCGAGGTCACCTCAAAAGCCCGTTCACGGGCTTTTTGATTCCCACGCCTTCACTTTTTCAAACAACGCGCCCAGCGGACGAAGATCGCGGACATTCACCGCGAGGTTCTTCACGCGCGTCTCGTCATATTGAAAGACGCGCGTCCCGGGCAAAATGGAATAGGCGCGGCGGCGAAATTCCTCGCGCAACATCCAACCCGTCAGGAAGATGTCCATGCCGTAGACCCAGATGTTGCTCCAATCAATTTGCTGGATGACGTACGTCTCGCCTCGCGCGGGACTGTGGAGCGCGATCCGTCCGAGCGGCGGACTCTCCACGTGCAGCGACGCGACCGAAAAGAACGCCGTAGACGCTTCGGCCTTTGTGCGTGGCTTTAGCGCTATCTTCTCGCTGACGTATTCGCGGCTTTCGATCTGCCCGCCGATCTCCACCGTCATCTCCTCGTCCGATTCGGATTTGAGCGCGAGCCGTCCGAGCGGAGACCAGGTCTGCGGGTTCGCCCACGTCTTCGGCAGCGCGTGGATCAGGTGGATGGGCTGTCCCGCCTGACGCGCCCGCTCCAGGTCACGCGGCGAGGCGGCGTTGAGTCCTGTGGCAAAGGCGAAGAGGTAGATATCGTCGTCGTGATGCCCATCGGCCGCGTCTTGATCGGAGGGGACGAGGGCAGGGGCGTCGAGCAGCAGGCTTGGGTCATGGCGGACGCGCTGGATCTGGTCGCGGTGAGTCAGCAGGAAGGATTTCACGTCACAGCGATGGCCGCCGAGCGAGACATCGTAGCGGTCGGGATCGGTGAAGGGCGTGGCGCCTTTCACGTCGAAGGGGATGTCGGCCTGCGTGAGGTGACGGCGAAAGGCCAACTCCACAGCCACGCCCGCCACGATGCGGCGGAGACGGTCATACGGCGAGCCGCCCATGCGGTTGTAGGTGTGCGGAAGCGAGCGCACGGCGTACGCGATGCCGCCTTCGGTGAGGTCGCGAGGGAAGGGGAGGCGGAGGATGTCAGAGGGTTTCATCTAGTGAATGGGCTTTATTTTGCCCTTATCTATGTTTTCATCAACCACAAGTAGATTTTTGTGTTTGTTCAAATAGTTCCATGCCCAATTCTCAATCATAAACGGCCAGAAAAATATATCCCCAATTGTCGTTGCCCTTTTCAAAATGCCATTGTGCTCGAGTAACAAGACTGTTCCACTTCTAATAGAAAAGTATTGTACTTTTTCTTTGCTTTGGATATATTTTTGTAGCACAATTTTCTCGTCAGTTGTTAAATTTTGCAGTTTGTTATTTCGAATTTTGATCAGTCGCTTTTTTTGTAAAATGTTGCGGAATAATTTTACTAATTCGGTTACCCAATCATAAAGTACAAAAGAAGCAGAAAACAGAAAAACAATTGACAAATAGATTTTATTTGTTTGGATCGGCTTTGTGAGGCCAAATGCATCAGTTAAATATTGAGGCCCAAACAGAAACAAACCTGTGATAATTGCAATAGGGAAAAAATATCTTGGCAATATTTTTAGCCATTCGGTTATTTTGCCGTCCATCTTATCCTCCTATTCATTCCTAAACTGCAAACAATAGTGATGGAACGTATTGCTCACCCACGCTGACCCCAATCCATACGGCGCGAGGGACTGGTTGTCTTGCATCCAGATTTTTTCGTCCTTGAGGGTGTAGGTCTTGCCGAGTTCGCGGGCGATGTCCCAGGCCAGCGGATAGATCTTTCCGCCCTTTTTTACGTTCTTGACGATGATGGTGAGGTAGGATTTCTCGCGTAGCAACGGCTTCAGGCCAACGTAAATTTCCACCAACTTCGCGAGGAAGGCTTCGTAATCGTCCACGTTGCCGAGGTCGTTGGGATCGTCCGAGTAGAAGACGTCGAGGTCGGCGGAGGAGCGGCGTTTCTTTTGGGTGTCGGCTCCTTTGGCGCGCAGCATGTCCCAGTAGGGAGGGGATGTCAACACATAGTCGAAGGTCGGAAGTCCAAGGTCAAGAGCATGTGACGCATCGGCATTGATGATTTCCGACTTTAGACTTTCGACCTGCGCCCCGAGCACAACGCGCTCATCCGAGATGATCTGCTTGGCGATTTCCGCATATTTCGGATTCAGTTCAACGCCGTAGGAATTGCGTCCCGCGCGCAGGGCGGCGATGAGGGTGGAACCTGTCCCTGCCATGGGGTCGAGGACGGTCTGTCCACGCTTGGTGAAGAACTCGATGAATTCCTGCGCCATCGTCTCTGGGAATTTGGCGGGATGGACGAGTGTCCCTTTTTTGCGCGGCGGCGGATTGTGGATGAACCACGATTTTTGGAACTTCAGCCAGGATTTCGGGTCGAGGTCGTTGAGTTTGTTGAGGGGCATGGAGGGATTATAACGGGTTCAAGTGTCAGGTGTCAGGTGTCAAGTTGCCTGCCTACCTGTGTACTTGTGTACCTGTCTACGTGTGGACCTGTCTCACTGATTTGGACTCACCGCCCGCACAACCAGATCAGTGAACGAAACTGTGACAGGAGAATCTTCTGCGGCACGGACGAAGAATCCGAGCGAGCCAGACGGGAAGACGGGATCGTCCACGCTGAACTGGTAGTGGCCGTTGACGAAGAAGCGTAGTTCGCGTCCCACCGCCCAGACGGCGAGCGTCACTTCCGCGGGACTGCCGCGCGGCGCGTCGAGCGTGGGGTAGGGAAGTTTGAGCGGGACGCGCTGGCTGTTGGTGATCCTGTCCGCTTTGAGTTCGCCGTTGCAACTCACGCTGAAACGATAATACGAGGTGGGGATGGCGCGCACGAGCAGGCCGTATTCGTCCGCGGCGCGGCAGAGGGACAGGTGCGCGGTCACTTCGGCGTAGAAATCGCTGAGGATCAGGTCGTTGTGCAGGGTGGTGAGATACGTCCCGTCGGAGGCGGCCAGGGTGAGACGTCCGTCGCGGATGTAGTCCGTGCCGAGGTCCGACCAGGAGGCGGGGTCGGTGAAATCATCGGTGTAGAGAGTCCGTCCCAGCCCGGGCATGTAGTCGGGGGTGGCAGTGGGGGCGGTCAACACGGAGGGGGTGGGAGTCTCGGTGGGCGGAAACCAGACCACAGTCGGGGAAAGAAGCGGGGTGACCGTCGGCGGGACGGGTGTGGCCGTTCCGAGAGTCGGACGTTCGAGCGCCGAGCAGGAAGTCAGGAGAAGAGTCAAAAGCGTAAAACGTAAAACGAAAGTGAGTTTCATCTGGATTTTCGGGATGGAAAAGTGGTGAAGATTTTCAGGAGGTATTGTACAATAGTGTAGCGCAAAATGGCTTGCGCTACTACTTGCTCAGGAGTTTCTCATGACCGAAAAGTCTGTGTTGGTGACGGGCGCGTGCGGCGAAATTGGCCAGGCGCTTGTGCAGGGACTCAAGGCGCGCAACGGTTACCGCATCGTGACCGCCGACCTGGCGCC
>JBMOMR010000030.1:0-15239 GCA_049324715.1 Chloroflexota bacterium
ACAATACCGATTGTGTGCTATTCTTAACCATGGAAGCCTCCTGTTCCAGTTTGGTCTCTCAACCTATACTGTACCAGAAGGCTTCCTCTTTTTCATGCCTCTCGACTAAAGAGCCAAAGTCGAGGGGCTTTGTTGTAGACCCTAAAGGTTTCTTGCTTTGACCCTCGTCATGTCTGGCAGGAAAGTCTTGCGTATCAAGAACGAGGATGGCGGGGAAAACCTTTAGGGTCTTTTATCGAATCACATCGGGGATGTTGGGCTGCCAGGCTTCGTAGTGATGTTTGCACAGCCAGCGGTAGTCGCCAGTGTAGGTGGCGACGCGGTGAAGTCCGAGTTTGGCTTGCGTGGGGTCAAGCTCGTTGAGCAAGCGATGTAAGGTTATGATGCCTGACCGTTCGGTCTCAGTGAGGACATCACCTGGCTTGGCGTCACGATGTTCTGTTTTAACTGCGGGTAGTTTATCGAGAATCGCTTTCGTTAGATCTAATTTATCCTTGATGCCCCAAGTCTCGGTTGTTTTTGCGCCAAATGCGACGTTGATGGCAGGCGCGGCAATCGGCCAGACGGTTTTAAGCACACCCAAAACAAAGTTGGCGTACGGCGCGAGCGTAGCGACCCAGTCGCGGGTTTGATCAATCGGGTAGATGCCATAATCGTAAACAGGATGTTGACAGCCTTCCGCCTCGCACCAGAGTTGAAGTTCCAATTGACGCTTGAAAAGTTTTTTCAGCGAAAAACCACTTTCAAGTTCACGTAAGGTGAAGAGACGAGGACCACTCTTGGCTTCGTCGGCGATGGCGTGCATGGTTGCCATAAAGTAATCAGCGATGCGACTATCCAGCCCATCGAGTTTTTCGTTGATTTCCCGCAGTTTCGTATCTGTGCTGCGTTCTTCAAAGCCGAACAACAACTCGACGAGAGGCTGTCTTTTGGAACATTCCTGACAACGGGCAGTGGTATCACCTTCGGCTAACCATTGCCGTAGGGCGTGAATGTTGAAACGACCTTTACAAGGTTGACCGTCAATGATCTCTGGACAAGGAACCGTAAAACGGTAACGACCTTCCATGCCAGGCCAGTTATCGTTGATTAATTTCTGCAACGTATTCTGGAGGACGTTCATAAAATATTCAGGCCAGTCTCCCTGTGTGTAGACATGGAACTCACGCCCACGTTTTTCCAGCATGGCTTGACCATGTGACTTGTGATCGAGGAACATCCCCTTTTGCCAATGCAGGTGATGCTTACCTTGCGCGACGGAATAATCGTGCGTGCGGACGATCATCCACGGTACCAGGCCGGGCGGGTCTTCTTCCATGGCGCAGATCATGGCGATGCGGCGCAAGTTGGCGGGCGGTTCCTGCTCGGGCAACCAGGGCAGGGCGGGGCGGACTTGCGGGACGTGTTGGGCGACGAGGCTGGCGTGGCGGTCGTCGGGGAGGCGATAGCACACATCGTACTTTTCCATCAGGCGCAGAAAGAAGGGATAGAGATCGGGCGTGTAGCGCGGTTCGTCTTTGAATTGATGATCGTGCCAGACTTCATACAAATGTTTGTCGGGGAGGATGCCTTCGCTTTCGGCAGTGGCACGGTCTTCGAGGACGAAGCCGATGGCTTTGGTGAGCCATTCGGGTTTGAGGATGACGTCGTCGCGCAGTTTTTCGTCGTCAGAGTAGTGGACGATGTAGCCGAGGTCGTGCATCAGGTGGGCGAGAGTCTCGGTGTCGATTCCGCTCAAGCCGCGCGCGGCGCAGACTCCGCTAAAGGCGGCGAAAGAGGTGCGTGGCTCGGGGCGGGCGAGCAGTTCGTCGCGGGCGGCTTTCCAATCGCGGTTGAATCCCATCCCCATTTGTTCGAGTTTTGCGGCATGTTCGGCGATGACCTTTTTCAATTCGGCGATGCCGACCATCTCGCCTGTGGTTTCGTCGGGGACGAGGCTGTCCACTTCGTGAAAGCCGACGATCATGTCGCCGTATTGCTGTTTGAAGACGGGCTGGTCGATGCGCGCGATGCGCTCGCCCGTTTTGCAGTGCGTGGAGATGATGATGACGCGCGCGTCGTCGCCGACCCGCAGGCGGATCATGTTCAGCCAGTCTTCCACCTGACCCTGCTGGACGCCGCGGCGCGGCTCCCAGACCAGCAGGTAGAGCGAGCGGCGGCTGAAGAAGAATTGGTGCGTAACGCGGTAGACGTCCTGCCCGCCGAAATCCCAGGCGTTGAGTTGGATCTCGACCCCGTCCTGGGCGGGGTGCGGCAGGCGCAGACCGTGAATGTCAATCTCGACGCCGTGCGTGGTGGGTTCATGTTCCTGTGGGGCTGCGCCTGCCTTGCCTTTCAAGGCTTTGAGCAGGGTGGTCTTGCCGACGTTGCCTTCGCCGACCAGCACCAGTTTGGCTTCGTAAAGCGGTTCGGCGTTTTGTTCGAGACTGCGGAGGTATGCAAAGAGTGGTTCGTAATTATTGCCTTTACAAGCGTCATATGCGCTTTGCAGGGCGGGGTTGAGGGGATTGCCGCTGAGGTCGAGTGTTTCCAAATGCTCAAGTTGGGTCAAGGAGGTAGGCAAATTTATTAATTTGTTTTTTTCAAGGTAAAGTTTTTGTAATTTAACCAATTTGCCCAGGTTCTCTGGTAACGCAGATAATTGGTTGTCACCTAGATATATCCTATCTAGTTTCTGTAATTCCCCTATAGATTCTGGTAATGTAGATAATTGATTTTCCCATAAAGAAAGTACTACTAACTCTTTAAGCAAACCTAAAGAAGCAGGGATTTCAATTAGTTGATTATGTAATAAATCTAGCGATTCCAAATTGAAGAGTTGGCTTATAGATTTAGGAAGTGTTTTCAATTTATTTCTTGTTGCATTTAATGATTTTAGTTTTGAAAAACTTCCTAGAAATTCAGGTAAGGCTAATAGTTGATTACCTGAAATACTTAAATTTTGCAATTCCGTGAGTTGTCTCAGCGAGTCTGGCAGGGCGGTCAGTTGGTTTTCGGAGAGATTCAGGGATGTCACCTGCGTGAGTTGTCCCAGCGAGGCTGGCAGTGCCGTCAGTTGGTTGTGGGAGAGATCCAGGGATGTCAACTGCGCGAGTTGTCCCAACGAGTCTGGCAGGGATGTCAGTTCGTTGCTGGAGAGATTCAGTTCTGTCAACTGCGTGAGTTGTCCCAGCGAGTCTGGCAGGGAGGCCAGGCGGTTGTCGGAGAGATTCAGGGATGTCAACTCTGTCAACTGCGTGAGTTGTCCCAGCGAGTCTGGCAGGGTAGTCAGTTGGTTGTCGGAGAGATTCAGTGATGTCAACTGCGTGAGTTGTCCCAGCGAGTCTGGCAGGGTCGTCAGTTGGTTATTGGAGAGATCCAGTGATGTCAACTGGGTGAGTTGTCCCAGCGAGTCTGGCAGGGTGGTCAGTTGATTGCTGTCGAGTCTCAGTTCTGTCAACTGCGTGAGTTGTCCCAGCGAGGGTGGCAGGGCGGTCAGTTGATTGTGGGAGAGATTCAGTTCTGTCAACTGGGTGAGTTGACCAATCTCTTTCGGAATTTCTTTGAGTTGATTCTTTTCCCCTATGTATTCGTAGCCCAATTTCAGAACTTTGAGATTTTTGAGTTTCCAAAGTTCTGGCGGCAATTCGGTAAGCCCCATGCCGTTCAGGTCAAGTTCCGTTGTGCCCGATTGCAGGGCTTGTTGGATTTTTTGTTCGGCTTGTTTATATGCGTCATCTTTTGGCATGGTTAGGGGCCTTTCTTGACCCCCGCCGCCTCGCCTTCGGCTCGGCACCTCCCCCCATGGGGGGAGGTTGGGAGGGGGTTGCTCTTGGCTTGAATTTTACCCTCGTTCACCCTCAAAAAAGAGACTGTCAACCGAAAGTTGACAGTCTCTTCGCGTTCGGCGTTCTACTTTCCAACCTCCACAAGCACCAACGGAATTGGCAGTGGCCTGATATGCAAATACGCCGCCAAATTTCTGGCTGATTCCTCGGTGAAGTTTCCTTCAATGACACCTTCCCCACTCGTAATAGCAGAATTCACTATAGGAACTGATAGGATTACTTTATCTATGACAATCCCGAGGTAACTGCCGATATTTTTGGATGTGTATTCGGCGAAGATTTTTGCGCCTTTTTCTGTCAATGTGAAGTTGATCAGGTATTGCCCAAGTTGGTCTTGTGACAGATTTGCCGACTCGATCTCCGCATTGGTCATGATTGTGTGATGCGCGTCCGCAAGGTCCGCTTTCGGGAAGAAGGGATGCTCGAAATCGGTGATGATGGTTGTCCCCACCGCGATGGGGGTTGTGCCAAAATCGGTGAATTCGATCAGGCCAGCCACCGAAATTTTCTGTTTCAGAGTCTCGACATCCACGTTCAGGTACGCGGGGATCTTCCCGACGATTTGACCGTCACCCGACACGTTGAACTTGACGCCCTTGCATCCCATGAAATCGCAGCGCTCGGTCAGGATTTGGGCGGTCTCTTCAAGGATGGCCTTGTCTACGTCCGTGATTTTGGAACGGTCTGGTTCGAACGTCAGGACGGTCGTTGGGCCGATCAAGGAACCGATGCTGTTGATCAACTCGCCCGATTTCAAAAATATCCCCGTCAGGATCAAGATGACGAGCGCCAGCAAAATGAGTTTCCACCAGCCGAATTTCCTCTGCTCGGGATCGTCCGCGCCGACCAACTGGAACGACTGGCCGCGCTGTTCCGCATCCGCCTCGGCCAGGTTCTGGCGCGCATCCTCGAAATTGGGGTCCAATCGAACCGCCTCCCGGTACGATTGAATGGCTTCTCCCCTGTTCCCGATCAGGTCCAGGATCAGGCCGCGTAAATTGTGGGCTTCTGCCGAGTCGGGTTTAATCTCGAGCGCCGCCTCGCAATGGATCAGCGCTTCCTCGAGATCGCCATCCTCTTCCAAAATTTCCTGCGCTTGTTTGAAATAAACTGCATAATTTGACAGCCTGCCAACCTGTGCGTATTCGTCTCTTGTCTCTGCGAGTGTTTCGTCCGTTTCCGTAAGGCTGATCCCGCAGAATGGACAAAAGACCCACTCGTCTTGCAACTCCTCGCCGCAGTTCGGACAGATCGATTCGAATTCTGTTGCATCCATGTTTATCTCCCAGATTTAATAAAGCGACTGTCACCGTTGGGGGACAGTCGCTTCGAAATTTCGTTACTGCGGCCCCCACTTCAAACTTCTGGCAAAGGGAGCGAGCGTCAGGCGCGGGCGGCCATCGGTGTAGACGATCTCGGCCTGTCCGCCCTGCCACATCTGGTCGTTGGTCGCGGAGACGACGATGACGAAACTCGCGTCGGGCGACCAGAGCGACTCGTTCATCTGGTCGAAGACGTCGGGGAGCAGGACGGCGCGTCCCGCGACCCCGTCCGCCGCGGCGCGGACCAGTTGGAGGGACTCGCGTCCGCCGAATTCGTCGTTCGCGGGACGGCTGGCGAAGAAGAAGTACAGCCAGCCATCGGGCGCGAGGAGGGGATTGTCCGCGAAATTGAACGTGCCGTTCCCCGCGTCGCCGGGGATGAGGGTGGTGGTCTGTCCGCTGGCCGCGTCCACGCGCCACAGGCCCGAATTGAACATGCCCATCGAGGGGCTGGCCGCGTAGAGCGCGGAACCGTCGGGAGTCCAGGATTCTTCGCCACAGCAGATCAGCGCGCCCTCGTCATTGCTCAAGCGGACGAGGGAATTCCCCGCGGGGAAATAGATCGCCATCGAAGCGCCCTCGTAGTAGCCGAGCGTGACGGAGAGTTTCGTCCCATCGGGCGAATAGCGGCTGGGGATGTAGAGTTCGGTCGGGATGACGAGACCGTTCCCAATATCGTTGAGCAGGTTTTCGATGACGCGGTTCGAGACGCCCGTCGCGACCGAGTAGAAGTTGAGTCCGCCGTACCCGTAGGCGATGGTCTCGCCGTTCGGCGACCAGACCGCGGACTGGATGCTGTTCAGGAATGGGTTGTTCACGTCCTGCACGCCGCCGTCGAGGAGCATGGTCCGCCCGGAGCCGTCGGCGTTGATGAGCAGCATCTGGTTGTTGGAGATGTAGACGACGCGCCCGTCTTTTTGATTCACATCGAAGGAATCCACGTCCGCGGGCTCGGCGGTGATCTGCGTGACCGTTTCCCCATCCCGTTCGAGGCGGAAGATCTGCAGATGCGCGGCCGCGTCCGTGTTGAGGAAGTACAGGGAACGCGGCAAGCGGCTCGGGGTCGGAGTGGAGGCGGGCGCGTTCGCGGTCAGCGCGGCCATTGTCTGCGCGACGATGGCGTCCACGTCAGGAGTCGCCTGCGGCGTGGAAGTGGGTCCCGCACACGAGATCAGCAGGGACGCGAAGAGAGCGATAACAATAAAGCGGAACGATCTCATAAGACTCCTGTAATAAATGTTTTCGAAATCAATCGTTGGTCGAGTAATCCCGCTGATCTTTGCGGGATGTATCGAGACCAACATTATATGAAACAAGTTTGGTTTGTAACTGGTGGTCTCGATATGCCCTTCGCAACCAACGCTCAGGGCTACTCGACCACCGTCACACCTGTTCGTATCTTTCGACAGGCACGACAAACAGGGTGGCGCGTTTTTCGTCGGGTTTGCTCTCGCCCAGGCTTTCGCGCAGGACGCGGATGGCCGCGTCCACGTCGGTATCGTCCACGCCGATGAGCAGGGTGGCCACGCCCGCGCGCAGGAATCCGCCCGTGGAGGCGATGCGCGTGACGCGGAAATTCTCGTTGGTGAGCGCCTGCGTGACGGGGTCGGCGTCGTGGTCTTTGACGATGGCAATGATCATTTTCATGGTTGCGTCTCCTAGAACCTTGTACACGGATCACGCGGATTTCACGGAGTTGCACGGATTTTTTTCTTTAAGAAATCCGTGTTCATCCGTCGTTTCCGTGTAACCCGTGTACCGTATTAGATTTCCTCGTACCTCTCAACAGGCAGTGCCAGCACGGTCGCGCCGCCCACTGTCACGGGGACGGGCGCGGGTAATGGCAGGGGTGTGCCTTCCATGGGTAATGTCAAATATTCCACGCGCTGGCGGCAGGTTTGTCGCAACGCTTCGAGCGCCTGCTCTTCGTTCTGGGGGGGCAGACCGATCAACAGCGTGGCATTCCGCCTGCCGAGGAATCCCCCCGCGCTCGAAAGGAACGTGACCGGCGCGCCAAATTCCGTCAGCGTGCGCGTGGCCGCGTCGAGGTCCTGTTCCTGAACGACCGCCAGCAGTAAATGTTGAATTGTCTTGTCCATCGTTCCTCGCTTTCCTTGTTGTGGGGCGGAGTGGTACTCCGCCTTGCGGGATTCCACATCGTACTCGCAGAGTATCCCGCACCACGCTCTCGCGTAATCAGAACGTCCAATATAGTATAGCGTATAAAACGCTGGTGATGGCGCAGGTTGAGAGCAGAACCAGCGGGCCGCGTTTATTCCAGATGGCGGGTGTGATGGGATGGCGCGTTCGCTCGGAGAGATTGGCGACGATCACATTCGCGGTGGAGCCGATGATCGTCCCTGTGCCGCCGAAGCCCGCGCCGAAGGCCAGCGCCCACCACAGCGGCTGAACGTCCATGCCCGACGCGCCCAGTCCGTGAATGACGGGGATGAGCGCGATCGTGATCGGGACGTTATCCACGACGGCGGAGAGCAAGGCTACGATCCAGATCATCCCGATCCCAAACAGGATCGGCGGCATGGACGCCAGCGGTTCGAGCAGACCGATGAGCGCGTCCAGCACCCCGGCCGCTTCCAACCCTCCGACCATCACGAACAACGCGCCGAAGAAGACCAGCACGCTCCACTCCACGTGCTTGAGCGTCTGGTTGATGTCGGGCCGCACCCAGACGAGCGCCAAAGCCGCGGCGGTCAACGCCACCAGCGAGGGGGACACGTGGAGAAAATGATGCACGAAAAAGAACAGGATGGCCGCGCCCAGCACGATCAAAAGTTGACGCGCCGTGGCGGGATGGTTGAGCGTCTCGGCGGGGTTGAGTTTCATCACCGCCTTGGCCTTGCGCGGGCGGACGGCGAGTTCGGTGCGGAAGAGATACTTCAGCAGGAACATCACGCCGACCCACACCACCAGCACAATGGGCAGGGAGTGGATCAGAAAATCGTTGAACGATAACGGCGCGGCGGAGGCGATCAACACGTTGGGCGGGTCGCCGACGAGGGTGGCCACGCCGCCGATGTTCGAGATAAGCGCCTCAGTGATGAGGAACGGCAGGGACATGATCCCCAGGATTTCGCAGATGAGCAGGGTGACAGGCGCGATCAAAACAACGGTCGTCACGTTATCCAAAAACATCGAAAGGACGGTGGTGATGGCGGCCAGCAAAAAGAACAGGCGCGTCGGATTCCCTTTCGAGGAACGCGCCGCCAGCACGGCCAGGTATTGGAAGAAACCCGTCGGTTCGAGCATGGCGACGAGGACCATCATGCCGAGCAGCAGGCCGAGCGTGTTGAAGTCTATCGCTGTGATGGCCTGTTCTTCCGAATAAAAGCCCATGATCCGACCGACCACGATCGTCAACACGGACCCCGCCAGCGCGGTGATGGTACGGTTCAGTTTTTCGGAAAAAATGAGATAGAGGCTTCCAAAGAAGATGACGACTACGATGATGCCCGCCAGCATGTCCCTACTCCACAGTTGACCACAAGGAAAGAATTTTCGTGCCGATATCCACGCGCGAGGTGATGCCCACCAGTTCATCCTTCTTGTTGACGACGGGCATGTCGTGCAGGTTGTGTTGCAGCATCAGGGAATAGGCACGCAGAAGCCCGCAATCCTCCTGCACCGTGAACGCGGGTTTGATGATCGAGGTGATGGGCTGGTCGAGCGTCTCGGCTTCGGGACGCGTCGTCTCCACCGCGCCGAAATCGTGGACGAAATCCACGTCCTCGATGAACGCGATGAAATCGGGCATTTCCAGCGTGAGCAGGTCGCGCAGTCCCACCACGCCGATGACTTTGTTCTTGTCATCCACCACAGGAAGCAGGCCGATGTGTTTTTTTACAAAAATCGCCGCTGCGGAGCGTATGCTGTCGTTGGAGTGAATGGAGACAACATGGCGTTTCATGCAAATGGATACGGTCATGAATCAGTCTCTCCTTTGAAAAAAACTACTTCGATTTTCTGCCAAAGAGCGTTTCCGAACGGAACAACGGGCGGACCGGGAAGATGCCCTGTTGCACGGAACGTAGTTCCTCCACCGTGAAGAATGCCTTTGGGTAATTTTCGTGGATCGTCCCGATCACGTCTGGCAGGTCTTTTCGGCTGACGATAGTATAAACGAGTTTCACCGGTCCCTTGCCACCCTGCGCGTTGACGATGGTCACGCCAAAGCCCGCGGCCCGTAAGGCGTCCGCCAGGCCGATCTGACTTTCGGGCAGGATGGCGCGGATGACGAGGGTCCCGATCGCCAGACGTTCCTCGATCAACATGCCCACGTAGGTGCCCGTGGCGAACCCTGCGGCATAGGCCAGGTAGGCGACGATGTTATGCGCGCCCCTGGTGATCTCCGAGATGACGCTGACCCAGATGAAGACCTCCACGAAGCCGAGCAGGGGCGCCACTTTCCGCTTGCCGCGTGAGGTGAAGATGATGCGGATGGTGCCGAGGGTCACGTCGGTGATGCGGGCGAAGAAGACGAGCAGGGGTAACGCGACCCATGAATACCAATCAAATCCTTCCATATCGTCTCCTACAAACTGCGACTCTTTCCCATGGTGGGAAAGATCCATTTTTCGTCATAGAACGTGCATAGCACCTTGTAATAGTACAACGCTTCCTTGTTTGGCAGGGCGTAGTCCCATGCTTCTTTCAACCGCAGGGACTCACGCTGGAATTCCGCGTCCGATATCTCGGTTTCCGCCCGTTGCGCGATCAGGTCGGATGAGCCCGCTCCCTGGGAGAATTTCTGCTTGGGGCGGTTGACGATCTCCGCGGGCAGGTCGGATGCGAAGGCCTGACGGAGCAGTGCTTTCGGGACGCGGGTGCGGTGCAACTTCCATTCGGCGGGAAAGCTCAGGGCAAGCGCGACCGATTTCACGTCCAGGAAGGGGACGCGGGCTTCCAATCCAAACGCCATCGACATGCGGTCAGCGCGTTGCAGGTTGGTGTTGTGCAGTGCTTCCGTGATGGTGATCATTTCCTGTTGCAGGGATTCGGGAGAATCGTATCCGCCAAGATATTCGTATCCCGCGTAAATCTCATCCGCGCCTTCGCCGGTCAGGAACACTTTGACATACTGGGAAGCCAGTTTCGCCAGGAAGTAATTCGGAATGGCGCTCCGCACCAGTGCCGGGTCGAAGGTCTCAAGGTAATAGAGCACGTTGGGAAGCGCCTGCACCATATCTTCGGCATTATAGATGAGTTCATGGTGTTGCGTGTGCAGGACACCCGCCATCTTGCGTGCCGCGGCCAGGTCTTCACTGCCTTCCACGCCGACCGCGAACGAGTGGAGTTGGTCGGTGCCCTCGCACGCCAGCAGGGAGGTGATACTGCTGTCCAGCCCGCCGCTCAGACTGACTCCCACCGGGACATCGGCCAGGAGACGTTTATGCACCGCCTCGCGCAGCGTGGACTTGATGAGGGTCTGCGCCTCCGCTTCGCTTCCTTCGAACGGGAGGAGGCTTTCTTTCATCTGGTAGTAATGTTGCCAGCCCAATCGGGAATGGAACCAGTGCCCTGCGGGAAACTCGCTGATCGAGGCGGCCTGATCCACGATGGCCTTGATCTCGGATGCAAATAACAGACGTTTCTCGTCACTGCTTCGGCCATAGTAAAGCGGCTTGATGCCATACGGGTCGCGTGCCATCAGGAATTCACCATCCTGATAGATGACGAAGGCGAACATGCCGTCGAGCATACTTACGAACTGCGGGCCGAACTTTTCAAAAAGATGCAACAGCACCTCGGTATCGGAGTGGCCTTTCATCCTCTGGTCGGGCAGATATTTCCTTTGCAGGTCGCGATAGTTGTAGATCTCGCCGTTGAATGCGATCCACGCATCTCCGTGTTGCATGGGCTGTCGTCCACCTTCGATATCCAGAATGGCGAGGCGCGTGTGCCCGAGGGTGGCGCGTTCGAGGTTTTGGATCCCGTACCCGTCTGGGCCGCGATGCGAAAGTTTCTCGACCATAAAATTGACCTGGTCGTTTGCCGTGTCCAACAATGTTCCAGCGATACCACACATGATTTCTCCTTTACTTCGAGTGCGTTAAAGCAATACCAACTTTCAATCCCCACATGGATCGCTCGGTCATTTCCGTGACTGGAAGTCCTGCGTCTTCCAAAATAGGGATCAATGGGATGGGCTGGCAGTCGATCACATTCGGCCAGCGGTGATGCGTCCACGTATAGGCCCTCTCCATCCAGTTGGGCCGGTCCATTTGCAGGAGGGAGACAATTCCCAGCCGCCCGCCTGGGCGCAGTACGCGCCGACATTCCCTCAGCAGGGTGGGTATCTCTGCCGCGGGAAAAAGTTCCAGTGTGAAACTCAGGAAGAGCGCGTCGAAATTGTCATTTGCGAACGGCAGGTGCAACGCCTCGGCCTGGACCAGGAGGACGTTGGACGCGTCGCCCCCCAGTTTGGACGCCGCCCCTCGGAGCATCCCCCCTGAAAGGTCCAGCCCGAACACGCCTCCCGCGTCGCCCGCGCGGAACGCGAGCACCGACAGAGCCTCGCCCGTCCCGCATCCAATCTCGAGGACGCGTTCCCCGGGGCGGACGTCCAGCATGTGCAGGCCGTGCATCCGTGCAGGGCGTTCGCTCGATCCGCTGAGGAGATCGTACCAACGGCTCAGACGGTCGTAGTTGGCGCGTGTGGCGCGGCGGTCACTACTCAATCACACCCTCCTGAACGAAGCGTGTCAACTCGCTCACGCTCCACTGCTCGAGGCCGAGTTTCTCCACCGTGCGGCCGCGCCGCCAGTAATCTGTGCGGTGGATGATGCTACCGATCTTAATGATGCTTTCCATCGCGAGCACCGAGACGCCGTATCGCTTGCCAAGGGACGCGATCGGCACAAGGCTCATCGGTACATCTTCGAAAATGTAGCGGTGGTTCAGGGTGGGCGGCGCTTTGATCCCGTAGTAACCCGGCTGGTTGTGGATGGCCTCGTGCAGATCTTCGCCGTCCGTGTCGTAGGCCAGTTTCAGCCATTCCAGCGCGGTGCGGGCGCGGATGCCCAGCGAGGATGCCACGGTCACGCGTTCGCGGTCCAGCACTTCGAGCATGCGCGCCACCGAGGGAGTCACGCCGTCGATGTAGAACTGGTAATCGCCGTGCGTGGCTTCGATCCAGCCGGCGTTGAGCAGGGTCAGCGCGGGATGGAAGATGGCGCCCATGTTGTTGAGACCGGTGTTGAGCACATCCACGCCGTCGATGAATTGGGGATAGGCCTCGTTGATGACTTCCAGCACTTTGGCCGTCCGATTGGCGGGGAGCGCCGCCAGCGGCACCGCCTCCTTGATGCGGAAGATGCGCGCCTGCGCGGGACCGTCGGAGCGGGAGGCGTAGATGAAGGTCTCCGCCTCGGCGACGGTGACATCGGCCTTGCAGCCGTGGTCGCGCATGACTTTGACGAATTCGAGCGCGCCACAGGTGCGGCCCGGGTGCAGGATGAGGATCTGCCCATCCTTGAGATGCGGAGCGGCCGCCGCGGCGATGTCGGCGTGTGCGGACGAGGGCAGGACCACCTGAATTACGTCCGCGTGTTTGATCGCCTCGCCGATATCCGATGTGACCTTGGCGAGTTTGGCGAATCCGTGCGGACCGCCCTCCTCGTTGCTGTCCAGTTCGATGCCGCCGCGCTTTTTGATGATCTCGATGTGCGATGCGGTGCGGTTGAACAGCGTGACGGAAAATCCCATCAACGCCAGATGGGCGGCCATGGCTTTGCCGCCGTGGCCTGCGCCGATGACTGTTTGTTTGCGAGTCATGTCATTCTCCTTTGGTTTTGTTTGGAATCGACCGGGGTTAAAATAAGTCCGTTATTCTTTACAGACTTTTAACGCAACAATGGGGACGAACCTGACAAGTGCGCGGTAATCCTCATCGCCTTTTTTAACCTCGTACCCGATGATCCCTGCCAGCGTGCGGATGGCCGCGGGATACCGATGGGCATAGTCCATGAGGATATTTTCCGCTTCTTCGATGGACAGGACAGCCGCCTCCACTTCCTCCCTGCGAAACCCCGAATGGATCCTCGCCTGCGGTGTCTTCAACAGGTTCTGGTACCAATCGGATGCGGGCCCAAACCCCGCGGCGACATAATACACATCTTTGGCCCTGTCATGTTTGATGACTTCGATCACGGCCTGGCGGGCCGATCCGCTTTTACGGCCGATATGCTCCAGCATGAGGAAGTGACCGGTGAGGAGCCATCCAAGATGGAGGCGATATAGCCAGATAGGCAAACGCCACATCGTTCGGCTGAAACCGCGCGGCGGGCGGATGTGGGAAGAGGAGAGGCGCATGGTTATCCTTTCACTTTGTTTCGAGCGCTTTGCGGATCTGTTCCTCATGGGAATCGAAATGCTCTTTGACGTAATGGAACAATCGCTCGATGCTGACCGCGCCTGAGAGCAGGGGATCCCAATCAGGATAGTCGAGACTTTTTTGAAGGTCGGCCTCGCCCGTTTTTGCCAGCGCCTCCAGCGTTTTGCGGTGCGCCTTGTCGTACTCATCTGTCAGAAATTGGCGCGAGAGACGGCGCGCCCCGAACCGCGTCAATTTTGCGTTCAGCCAGTCGAACAGGCGTTTGGGAACCAGGATGGGGATCAGGCGGTGGAACCAACGTGGACCGTGGAACATTTTCACGTCTTCGACCAGGAAGCGGGGCGCGAGGCTCATGTGATAAAGGGCTTCCCCGATGTTCCACGCTGCGTTGCCGCTGGGTTTGACAAAGGCTTCGTCGGGAATCGACTCGAGCAGTTGGTGAAATCGGATACGCGTCTCTTCGATCTCGCGCTGGAGGGACTCGCGCAGGGTCATTGTGAGTTCCTCTTTGGAATGAACGCGCCGGTGTTGCGCATGTAGTCCGCGTACGCATCGCCGAACCGAAGCAGCAAATCCTGCTCCTCCGCGTGGCACATCACCAGAAAGATCGGGAAGTACGCCAGCGAAAACACAGCCAGGAAGGGCGAGTCGAGCAGGAGCGCAATCCACAGCCAGGCGAACACCTCGCCCACAGCCTGTGGGTGGCGAATCTTTTTGTAGATGCCGCCATACATGCCGTGTTCTTTTTTCGGGGTCATGGTTTCACTGCCCGCGTCCCTCATCCCGATGAACATCAGCGCCAGGCTGGGCAGGCCGATCAGCGCGGCCAGCAGAGCGGAGATCCACCAGTCCCAGGGGAAATGTTCCAGCAGCGGCGACGAGACGGGGAAAAAGCGGTACGCGATGTAGCAGGCGGCGGACACGGTTTCGAACAGAGCGGCGATGACGCGAAACCTTCCGCATTTGCGATAGGCTTGCGCCCCGATCACTTTTTCCAACGCGGCTGGGCTGACGCTCAACACGTAGTAATACAGGAAGAACAGGGAGGCAAAAACCAGAACCGCCAGATTGACCCATGCGATCATGAACTTCCTCCTTTCTTCGGCGGTTTTTCGAGAAGCGCCTCGATGCGCTTTGATTCCGAAACGGGCTTGCCCTCGGAATCCACGCTGACGCAGGCGCCGTCCACGATGCGCGTGCGGACCTGTCCGCGGCCGAACTTGTTGTTGACGAGTTGCGGCGCGTCAAGGATGCCCGATGTCACCGCGCGGGCGAGGGTAAACGCGTCGGTGAACGGGTCACCCGCTTCGGGCGGCGCGAGGAGGCGGATCGCGTCGAGGATGGCGTCTGCTTCGGATGCGAGTTCCGCGCGGCGTTGGGCGATGCGCGGGTCGGCGGTCAGGTCGGGCGCGCCCATGGCATTTTCGATGGCGCGGCGCGCGATGCGGCTGGCGACGATCACGTCATCGGCGGTGGCGGCGTGATCCGCCTCGGTGTGGCCGACGATGTGATAAATGTCGGGCTTGAGCGCCATCTGCAAATAGGTGGAGGCCGCCAGATGTCCGCGGGCCGCTTCGGGGTCGAGAGGATGCGAGAGCAGTCCAATGCGGGTTTGTTTCCAGATGTGGAAGTCGCCCTCGCCCCCGGCCCCTCTCCCATTCTGGGAGAGGGGAGAAATAAGGTCAATCACCGTCAACATCTTCGCCAGATCCATCGCGTCGGAAAGTCCAGGCGGGCTGT
>JBMOMR010000031.1:0-1858 GCA_049324715.1 Chloroflexota bacterium
TCCTGGAATTCTTTTACCGGGAAGACCTCCGGTGCGGGCAGTCCTCCTGCGAAGGAAATAATGTCCGGTTGCTCGGTGAACTTGAGCAGTTCGCGTATTACGGAACTACCCATCTTTTGCGTGCGGTGAGCATAGCGGTATTCCCAGGGTGTTTGCATTCAATCTCCTTTTATCGCACCGCAAGACTGATCTTGCGGCACAGAATTATAAAGGCCTGGCAGGTGTACGATTCACCCGTCAGGCCTTTGCTGAGTGTTGGCGTGGAATTGCCAAAAGGTCTAGGATAAGGAACGCTATCCGTATCATAGGCACACCAATCTTACCGTTTTTTACGTCCGAGCGCAACCTTAATCCTCCTTACAAATGTCACTTCTTTTTTTCATGCAATTGTGAATTTTGGAGAAAAAATCCCGACCCGCTACCGGGTCGGGATTTCGATGTGGCAGGTTGAATTAGTAATCTTGACGACGTCCACCGCCCCCACCGCCGCGATTGCCGTAACCGCCACGGCCACCGCCACGATTGCCATAGCCACCGCGGTTGCCGCCTTCTTCACGCGGACGGGCAATGCTGACGCGCAGGTCGCGTCCACCCAACATATGACCGGTGAACATGCTGATGGCTTTCTGCGCCTCATCTGAATTGCTCATTTCGACGAACGCAAAACCCTTCGAGCGGCCCGTTTCGCGGTCCTTGATGATCGCGACAGAGGTCACCGTGCCTGCCTGCCCGAAGAGCGTTTTCAACTCTTCCTCCGTGGCGGAGTAGGGCAGGTTTCCAACATACAGCTTCGATTCCATATTCTCCTCACAGGCCTGACCAGCAGGCCATGATAAATGCAGGCGTTCGATGACCTCGCGAGAGAATCAGCCAAACCCCTGTTGACAACGAGCGAAGTATATCACGCGATGACAAAAATCAAATGGCCGTTATCCTCCCATCTTCACAGGATTGCTCAACAGTCCCAGCCCGTCAATTTCCACTTCCACGGTGTCGCCGGGGTTCAACTGGCTCACGCCGGCCGGGGTGCCGGTGAAGATCAAGTCGCCGGGTTCCAGCGTCATCACAGACGAGATGTAGGCGAGCAACACGCCGACGCTGAACACCATGTCGCGCGTGGATGCCAGTTGCCGCATCTGCCCGTTGACGCGGCAGGTGATGAGAGCGTCGGCGGGGTCGAAGTCGGTGTCGATCCACGGGCCGAACGGGCAGAACGTGTCGAAGCCCTTGGCGCGCGTCCACTGGCCATCCGTCTTTTGCAGGTCGCGGGCGGTGACGTCGTTCCCGATGGTGTAGCCCAGGATAACGTCCCGCGCGGACTCGGTGGTGAGGTTCCGTCCGCGTTTGCCGATGACGGCCACCAGTTCCGCTTCATGCTCCACCTGGGCGGACTGAGGCGGAAGGAGGATGGTGCCTCCCGACGCGATGACCGAGGAGGGCGGCTTGAGGAAAATGAGCGGCACTTTGGGCACTTCATTGCCCAACTCTTTGGCGTGTTCCACGTAATTGCGTCCCACGCAGACGATCTTGCTGGGCGTGGATGGGGCCAGCAGGCGGACGTCTTTCAGCGGGATGTCCGCCGTCAGTCGTTTGTAGGCTCCGAACAGGTCCCCTTCGATCTCGCCGACCTTGTTTTCGTGCAGCCAGCCGAAGCGGGGAGTTTCCTCCCCTCGTTGAAAACGTACAAATCGCATGGATACTCCAAATGGATGTTGATTTTGATGGGCACAGTGTAATCCTCAACTTGCCAACCTGCAACCTTCAACTGTATAATAAAGGCACGGGCGCTTAGCTCAGTTGGTTAGAGCACCTCGTTTACACCGAGGGGGTCGGGGGTTCGAGTCCCTCAGCGCCCACA
>JBMOMR010000032.1:0-14543 GCA_049324715.1 Chloroflexota bacterium
AATCGTCAACCTGCCCTCGCTAAGCCTCGACCTCGACCTGCCTGAAGACCTCGCTCTCCTAGACAAATTCACGCCGTTAATTCGGTGACAGATTGCCCTCGCGGACGTTCCATTTGTCATATTCTCCTCATAAATAGGGGTGCTATAATCTAATTGTCCGACAATTCACAAACAAATATTAACGAGGTGTTCCATGGAAAATACCAAACCAGTTGAAGCCCTCTTCATGACGAAAAAGCAACTCGAGACCGAACTGCTCAGGTGCGAGTATTGCGAAGAAAAGCCTTGTCAGGAAGCCTGCCCTGCCAACTGTTCGCCGTTCGATTTCATCATGGCGGCGCGCGGCGGGAGCAATTCCGACATCCAGCGCTCGGCGGGCGAGATCATGCACGCCAACCCATTGGGAGGAGTTTGTGGATTGGTCTGCCCCGACAACCTCTGCATGGCGGCCTGCTCCCGCAAGAAATTCGACGGCTCAATCAACATCCCCAAAGTGCAGGCAACCATCATCGAGATGGCGAAACAATTGGGAGGGATTCCCAAGTTCGACAAGCCGACTCTCAACGGGAAGAAGGTCGCGGTCGTGGGCGGCGGTCCCGCGGGACTGGGGGCGGCCTCCGTTTTGGGACAGATGGGCTACGCTGTGGAAATCTTCGAAGCCCGCGAGAAACTGGGCGGTGCGATCAACCTCATCCCCACTGACCGCATCGAAAAGCACGTGATCGAATCCGACATTGAGTTCGTGCTTTCACTCGGAGGGATCACCGCCAAAACGGGGACGAAGGTAGAAGACCCGAAATCTCTGCTCAAACAATATGACGCGGTGCTGGTGACCGTCGGTTTGTGGAAACCCATCGAACTGGGAATCGAGAACGAAGACCTCGCCATCAAGATGCCCGATTTCCTGGCTGACCCGCAAAAATATAACTTCAAGGGACGCGTGGCCATCGTCGGCGGCGGCGCGACCGCCGTGGACTGCGCTCTCACTGCCCGCCAGCGCGGGGCGAACCATGTCGAAATGTTCATGCTCGAGAAACTATCCGAGATGCCGCTGACGGCGCGCGAACGCCAGGACTTGCTGACGTACGATATCGAAGTCACAGGGCGGACGCGCGTCACGCGCGTTCTCAAGGATGCGCAAGGACTGTGGGGCATCAAGGTTGCCAAAGTCCATCTGCCCATCGGCGAGAAATTCCATCCCAGCAAAGTAGTGGATGTGCCTGCCACTGACTGCCTGAGTTCCGATTTCGAAGCGGTCATCGTCTCGATCGGGATGCGCTCCACGCTCCCGCGCGATCCAATGGACGGTGTCTTCTACGCAGGCGATATGGCGAACGGACCGAAGACCGTCGTCGAAGCTACGGCCTCGGGCAAGAACGCCGCGCTCGAAATGGACGCGTGGCTCAAGAAACAGGAAAAGCCCGTCATCAAGAAGGCCACCAAATCCTATTACGCGTTACCTGGATACAACCCGAAACCCGTCTCGCTCGAAACCGATTTCTTCGGGCGGCGAATCAACTCTCCGTATCTGCTGTCCGCCTCCCCCGTCACGGATGGACTCGACCAGATGATCAAAGCCTACAAAGCAGGCTGGGCGGGCGGCATCATGAAGACCGCCTTTGACAATGTCCCGATCCACATCCCTGGCGAGTACATGTTCTCGTTCAACCCCGTGACCTACGGCAACTCGGACAATGTCTCGGGGCATCCGCTGGACCGTGTCTGCCGCGAGATCGAGCAACTCGTCAAGCAGTGGCCTGACAGGCTGACCGTTGGCTCGACGGGCGGACCCGTTTCAGGTCACGATGAGAGCGACCGCGTGGGCTGGCAGTCCAACACGAAGAAACTCGAAGCCGCTGGCTCAATGGCCATCGAATACTCATTGTCCTGTCCGCAAGGCGGCGACGGGACCGAGGGCGACATCGTCTCGCAGAACGCGGCGCTGACCGCCAAGATCATCGACTGGATTCTCGAAGTCGGCGAGGCGGACGTGCCCAAACTGTTCAAGTTGACCGCCGCGGTGACATCCATCATCCCGATCCTGCGCGCCATCAAGGGCGTGCTCGCCAAATACCCGAACAAGAAGGCGGGCATTACGCTGGCAAACTCGTTCCCCACGCTGGCCTTCCGCCCGTCCGCGACGCGGCGCTGGGATGAAGGTGTTATTGTTGGCATGAGCGGCGACGGCGTGACCCCGATCTCGTACCTGACGCTGGCGAATGCCGTCCCCGAAGGAATCGAGATCTCGGGCAACGGCGGCCCGATGACTTACAAAGCCGCCATGAATTTCCTGGCGCTGGGAGTAAAGACCGTCCAGTTCTGCACGATTGCGATGAAACACGGCGTCGGCATCGTGAACGAACTCGAATCGGGCACGGCCTTCCTGATGCAGGAACGCGGCATCAAGTCCATGCAGGAATTGATCGGCATCGCCCAACCGAAGCCTGTCACTGATTTCATGGCGCTGACGCCGACCAAGAAAATCTCGGACTTCAACTACGACCTGTGCGTCTCCTGCGGGAACTGCGCGCGCTGTCCGTACCTGGCCATCTCGCTGGACGAGAACTTCCGTCCGCACACGGACGCGTCCAAGTGCATTGGCTGTTCCATCTGTGCACAGAAATGCTTCACAGGTGCGATCTCGATGCGGGCACGCACCGCGGAAGAATTGGCTGTGCTGGTGGAGAATTGATTCAAAAGCACCTCGTTGGTTGAGTAGGCGATGTTTGTCCGCCGTATCGAGACCAACGAGTTACAAGGAACAAATGATTTCTTGAAACTTGGTGGTCTCGACACCTGCACTTGCATGCTGGTGCAAGTGTACGCCCCGACGAACACGGGGCTACTCGACCACCAGTTTTCCAAAATCGCGAAAGGAATTACACATGACAACTCGATTTGAAAACGGTATTGTGGTAACGCTTGGCAAAAACAACCGCGTGCTCTGGAACGGTTCGGTTGTGACGGACGGCGAGAACGTGGTCGCCATCGGTAGCGCGGCAGAGATGAAGAAGAAATATCCCAACGCGGATTCGGTGGACTGCACATACAAGGTTGTATTGCCTGGCTTTATCTGCACGCACCATCACTTTTACTCCACCTTTGCGCGCGGCATGTTCATCCCTGGCGAGCCTGCCTCGAATTTCGTGGAAGTGCTCGAACGTCTGTGGTGGAAAGTGGACCGCGCCATCGTGGGCGAGGACATTCTGCTCTCGGCGCAGATTCCCTTGATCGAAAGCATCCGCAACGGGACAACCACCATCATCGACCATCACGCCTCTCCCTCGGCCAGTGACGGTTCCCTCGACATCATCGAGTCCGCGGTGCGACAGGCGGGAGTCCGCGCTTCGCTGTGCTACGAAGTCTCAGATCGCAACGAGCACGGGGAAGGCATTCGCGAGAACGAACGCTTCATCAAGAAAGTCGGCAAAGGCGACGGTCAGATCGCGGCCATGATGGGACTCCATGCCTCGTTCACGGTGGCCGATGACACGGTCGAGAAATGCGTCGGCATCGCCAAGGACGCGGGCGTCGGCTGTCACATCCACGTGGCGGAAGACGCGGCGGACCGCAAGGACTCGCTCGACAAGTACGGCGTCCCGACCGTCGAACGACTCCACAAGTTGGGCATGACAGGCGAGAAATCCATCTTCGTCCATTGCGTCCACATTGACGAGTCCGAGATGGACACCATCGCCGCCACGAAAACGATCGTCGTCCACAACCCCGAGTCGAACATGAACAACGCGGTGGGCGTCACCCAACTTTTGAAACTGCTCAAGAAAAACATCCTCGTCGGTCTCGGCACGGACGGCATGAACTCGGACATGCTCACCCAAATGCGCTGTGCCTACCTGCTCCACCGTCTCGACAACCGCGACCCGCGCGTGGCGTTCATGGAAGCGCCGCAACTGCTGTTGCAAAACAACGCGGACATCGTGGAGCGTCAGTTCGGCATCCGCGTCGGCGAACTGGCCGAGGGCCGTCCCGCCGACATGGCCATCCTCGACTACATCCCGCCCACCCCGATGGATGAAAGCAACTTCCTCGGTCACCTCATCTTCGGCATGACGGATGCGACGGTTGATACCACCGTCTGCCGCGGCAGAATCCTGATGAAGAACAAGCAGATCCTGACGATGGACGAGGAACGTCTCGCGGCGCGCTCGCGCGAACTCGCTCCGCAGATGTGGAAGCGTTTGCAGGCTCTGTAAAAACAAGCCATCACCCCTACCCCTCTCCCGATTTCGGGAGAGGGGTTTTTATCTATACAATTCGGACAATTCAACTCCGTCTTACGCTATAATGTGCCGCACATCATCTGACCTCAAAGGATAACAAATCATGGAACGTGTCGCTTTATATTTGCAGGATTCGCACGATCTTCGCGATGGACTGGACTACGCCCGCTACGCCGAACAGCGCGGTTTCGAAGCCGTCTGGCAGGCGGAGAGTCGTCTCGTGCGCGACGCCATTGTCCCGATGGCTGCTTACGCCGCGGTCACCGAGCGGATCAAGGTCGGATCGGGCGTGCTCAACAACTGGACGCGCAACATCGGCCTGCTCGCCGCCACGTTCCTGACGTTGGACGACCTCGCCCCGAACCGCGTCATCTGCGGGATCGGCGCGTGGTGGGACCCGCTGGCGAAGAATGTGGGCATCGACCGCAAAAAGCCGCTGACTGCCATGAAAGAAACGGTGCAGGTGATGAAGCGTTTGCTCAACATGGAACGCGTCAGTTTCGACGGAGAATTCATCCACGTGAACGAAATCGAGTTGGATGTGGTGCATGGACGCCGCGAGCCGCGCAATGTCCCGATCATGATCGGCGCGACGGGCGACAAGATGATGGAGATGACGGGTGAGATCGCCGACGGTTGCGTGATGAACTACTGCGTCGCACCCGAATATAACGACACCGCGCTGGAACTACTTGACAAAGGCGCGCGCAAAGCGGGACGCACAGTGGACGACCTCGACCGTCCACAACTGATCGTCTGCTCGGTGGACCACGACCACGACAAAGCCATTGACTACACCAAGGAACTCCTCTGTCAGTACATGGCGCAACAGCCGCACATCGCCAAAGCCTCGGGCGTCTCGGACGAAGTGGTACATGAAATCCAAGCCACGCTGGGCTGGCCTGCCACCAAGGAACAGATCAACAAAGTCAAGCATTTTGTCCCTGATGCACTGGTGGACAAGATCACCGCCTCGGGCACGCCCGAAGAGGCCAAGGCCAAAGTGGAAGAGTACAAGAAGCGCGGTTGTACCTGTCCCATCCTGTACCCCGTCGGCGGGAATTTCAAACTGCTAATCGACACGTTCGCGCAGGTGACGGACTAGAAACTCTTGCAGGAATCCGCAAGTTCTACTTGCGGAAACCGCGAAGTAGAACTTCGGGAATCCAATTCACATTCTCGCTACACGAAACATCCAAAACCCAGGTTTCTCGCGAAACACTCCCTTGGGGGTCGCAGAAACTTGGGTTTTTCTTGACGGTGCAGTCCCTTTGTGATATTCTCCGCAACCGTAGACCGACTGGTCAGTCTAGTGAAAAACCATGCCAAACAACACAGCCTCCCCCACTCAGGAAACCCGTAACCGCATTCTCGAAGCGGCGGTCAGCGTTTTCGCCAGCAAGGGCTACCACGATACCAAGGTGGACGATATCGTAGCCGAGTCCAACACATCCAAAGGCTCGTTCTATTTCTACTTCCCCAGCAAACAGGACATTTTCCTGGCGTTGGTGGACACCTTCGCCGACCTGCTTGAATCTCGTCTGATGGAACGCGTCCGTGCCGAGACTTCGGGCGTGGCGCGCGTGGACCTTGCTTTGCGCGTCTGTCTGGAGACGTTCGGCCAATACCGCGGGCTGGCGAAGATCGCGCTCGTCCAAGCCACGGGGCTGGGACACGTCTTCGAGGAGAAGCGCCGCGCGGTCAATGACCGTTTCATCGCGTTCATCAAGAAAAATCTCGACGAGGCCATCGCCGAAGGTGGGATCCCACCGCTTGACACGGATGTCGCGGCTTGCGCGTGGATCGGCGCGCTGAACGAGATCGTCCTGCGCTGGGTTTACACGGGACAGCCCGACCCCATCCGCGCGTTGCCGTCGTTGCGGAGGTTGTTGCTGCAAAGCGTGGGAATCCCCGAAGAGAAGATTCGCGAGTTTGAAGAGAAGACCAACTGAATAACAAAATTCAGAAACCTGGTTTCTGGGAATAATCACAGGAGACTTTTGCATGAAACTTCGCACCACCCTTTCGCTCGTCGTTCTGATGGCGACCCTGCTCGGCGCGTGCGCGCCCGCCGTCCCTGCGACGGAAGCCGCGGTAACGGAACCAATCCCCTCGGTCGCGATCGAAGCGCCCGTCGCAGAGTTGGTCACGCTCAAGATCGCGGTCCTGCCCATCATTGACACGCTTCCGATGTACGTCGCGCAACAGGAAGGTTTGTTCGCCAAGCACGGCGTCAACGTGGAGTTTGTCCCCGTGGCGTCCGCCCCCGAACGTGACCAGTTACTGGCCGCGGGTCAGGCCGACGGCACGGTCAACGAGACGCTGGCTGTGATGCTCTTCAACAAAGACGCGGTGCAGATGCAGGCCGTGCGTTACGCGCTGCGCCCGACGGAAGGCTACGGACATTTCTTTATCCTCGCATCTGGACAAAGCGGCATCACCGACGCGCAGGGACTCAAAGGCGTGGAGATCGGCGTCTCGCAAGGGACCGTGATCGAATACGTCACCGAGCGGCTCCTGCAGGCCGAGGGCCTGACCGCCGACGAGATCAAAACCATCGCCGTGCCGAAGATCCCCGACCGCATGGCATTGCTCGCTTCGGGCGAACTCAAGGCGGGCGTGATGCCCGACCCGCTGGCGTCGCTCGCGATCCAACAGGGCGCGGTCAATGTACTCGACGACTCGCAGCACCCCGAATATGGCTTCAGCGTCATCTCGTTCCGCAAGGCCGTGATCGATGCCAGCCCCGACGCAATCAAAGCATTCCTCGCTGCCATCGAAGATGCGACGGCACTGCTCAACGCCGACCCGACCAAGTACAACAACGTGCTGAGCGAACAGAAACTCGTCCCCGAACCGTTGATCGGCAAATTCCAGGTTCCGCCCTTCCCCACCGCGGGCGTCCCCACCGAAGCCGAATGGGCCGACGCGCTCGCCTGGGCGAAGGAAAAGGGAATGCTGACCACGGATGTTTCGTACGCGGACTCGGTCAACGCGACGCTTCTCCCCTAACCGAAACCTGTTCCCGTTATAATCGGCGTCACCTACGGGACGCGGACAAGCCTCGTCCGCGTCCCGTTTTTTGTGGTGCGGAATGGTATTCCGCACATTCAGCGGGATGCCATCCCGCTCCACAAAGATCATGATCCAACTCCATTCCCTCATCTTCGGCTATCCCCACACTCCGCCCATCTTCCAGAATTTCAATTGGGAAGTTCAACGCGGCGAGACGTGGACGGTGCTCGGTCCCTCGGGCTGTGGCAAGACCAGCCTGCTCTATCTATTGGCGGGATTGCAAAAACCGACCAGCGGGATCGTGGAAATTGACGGCGAGATGCTGACGCGTCCGCGCCCGCGCACGGGACTCATCCTGCAGGACTACGGCCTGCTCCCCTGGGCAACGGTTCGCGACAACGCCGAACTGGGTCTGCGCGTGCGCGATTTTTACGGCCCCGACGGGACTCACGCGCCGCGCGATCACCAATCCGCCGATGCGACTCCCTGGCTGGCGCGTCTTGGCCTTGCGGAACATGCCGACAAATTCCCCTCGCAACTCTCGGGCGGACAACGTCAACGCGCCGCCATTGCCCGCACCCTCGCCCTCGAACCTGACCTGCTCCTGATGGATGAGCCGTTCTCGTCGCTGGACGCCATCACACGCGAAGATTTGCAGAACCTGACTCTCTCGCTCTGCGCGGAACAAAACCTGACGCTGGTCGTGGTCACACACGCCATCGAGGAAGCGGTTGCGCTGGGACGGAAGATTCTCCTGCTCGGTGCCGCGCCGAATTCGACAGTGCGCATTTTTGACAATCCGAACGCGGGGAAGCGTGACCATCGAAACAGCGATGAGTATCGCGATTTGTGTGTGACATTGCGCGAGGAAATGCAGAGGCCATCACCACCCTCACCCCCTGCCCCTCTTCCTGGTCTCGATACGGCCTCGAATAGCACTCGGCCTACTCGACCATCCTCGGGAGAGGGGGGAGGCGGGCAATGAAACGACGCGACATTCTTCTCGCCACATTGGGGCTCATCATCGTCTGGCAGATCGCGGCGATGATCGTGAACCGTCCCATTTTGCCGACGCCAATTGAGGTGCTGACGGTTTTCTTTGCAGAGTTGGGCAAGGGACTCCTGTTCCACTTTGGCTACAGCCTGTGGCGCGTCACGGTGGGGACGACGCTCTCCGTGCTTGCGGCCGCGCCTGTGGGTCTCGCCATCGGCGGGTCGAAGACGTGGAATCGAATCCTGTCGCCTGTCATCTATTTGCTGTATCCCATCCCCAAAGTGGTGCTTGTCCCAATCGTCTTTTTGTTTTTGGGAATCGGCGACACCGCCAAGATCGCCATTATCTTTTTGATTTTGTTCTTCCAGATCGTGGTACTCGTCCGCGACCAAGCGGCGAACATCCCCCCACAACTGATCCAAAGCCTGCGCAGTCTCGGCGCGGGACGGCGCGCCCTTTTCCGCTTCGTTTACTTCCCCGCTAGTCTGCCCGCCATCCTGACTGCGCTACGCCAATCCATTGGCACGGCGGTTGCGGTGCTGTACGTGACCGAGTTGTTCGCCACCAAGTACGGACTCGGCTATTACATCTACTACAACGGCAGTACCCTGCTCGATTATCCCGCCATGTATGCGGGCGTGATCGCCATGTCCATTTTGGGATTGGGAATGTATTTCGCGGTGGATTGGATGGAGCGGAAGTTGTGTAAGTGGAAGTTTGTAAATTAGACGATGGAAAACGGTCTATCGTCTACGGTTTACAGTCGAAGTAATATCGCCACCCCAAACAACAAACTAAACACCAGCGCCAACTGCCCCGTCCCTGCCAACGCGGCGTTGAGCGGACGGCCTGACTGCGTGAACACCGTCCGCGTGGTTTTCATCCCCAGCGGAAGCGACAGCAACGTCAGCAAGGCGAGCCACGGGATGAGTCCCAGCAAGGCGGCGAGCGGAATGATGAGATATGCGCCGACCAGACACAGCAGGTATTCCATCCGCGTACCGCGCACCCCGAGACGCACCGCCAAGGTGCGTTTATTTCCCTTGCGGTCGTTCTCGATGTCGCGTAAATTATTCACCACCAGGATTGCGGTGATGATCAAGCCCACGGGCACCGACATCCACCACGCGGCGGGGCTGACCGAACCGACTTGCACGAAATACGTTCCTGCCACGGCCGCGACGCCGAAGAAGATGAAGACAAACAGATCGCCGAGTCCGTAGTAGCCGAGCGGGAACGGTCCGCCCGTGTAGGCAATGGCTGAGAGGATGGCGGCAAGCCCGATCCAAATCACAACCCAGCCGCGCACGAAAGCCAGATACAAACCAAACATCGCCGCCAGCCCGAAGATGACCCACATGCCTCGCTTCACTTGCGCGGGCGTGAGCAGGCGCGCCTGCGTCACACGCAGTGGTCCCTGCCGCTCGGCGGTGTCGGTGCCGCGCTCGAAGTCGTAGACATCGTTCGCTATGTTGCTCCCAATTTGGAGCAGGAGCGCTACGCACAACGCGGCCAGCGCAGGCATGAGTTGGAACGAGCCGTCCATCCACGCCAGCGCGCTGCCCATCACCACGCCCGAGGCCGCGGCGGGCAATGTCTTCGGGCGAATGGCGAGCATCCAGATTTGAAAGAGGGTTGGCTTTTCCATAATTCGCCGCATTGTAACATGCGTTTATAATCAGACGAGTCTGTAGCACAAGTCTACAGACTTGTGCTACAAGGAGACCCATGACCCAATTGACAGGCCAAGAACGCGCAACCTACGTTCAAAACATGTTTACCCGTATCGCCCATCGCTACGACCTGATGAATCGGTTGATGACAGGTTTTCAGGATGTCCGCTGGCGGCGACAGGTGATTCAACTAACTGGACTGCAACCCAACTCGCATCTACTCGACCTTGGGGCGGGCACAGGCGACTTGGCGCGTGAGGCCCTTCGACAGCAGCCCGCGGCCCGCGTCACCGCCGCGGACTTCACGCTGGAGATGATGCGCATCGGACAGCGCGTCGGCCCGCTCGATTTTTCCGCCGCGGACGCGCTCCGCCTCCCGTTCGCGGACGCGTCCTTCGACGCGGCCGTTTCGGGGTTCCTGATGCGAAACGTGATCGACCTCCACAAAGCCTTGCAGGAACAATTCCGTGTCCTCAAAAAAGGCGGACGGATCGTCATCCTCGACACCACGCGTCCGAAGAAAAACATCCTTTCACCGTTCATCTGGATCCACATGCACTTCGTCATCCCCACGCTGGGACGAATCATTTCGGGCGAGCGTGACGCCTACAAGTACCTGCCCGATACCACCGAAAATTTCGTCACGGCCGAAAAACTGGCGGCGTTGATGGCGTCGGTCGGATTCAAAAAGGTGATGTTCAAGCGCCTGATGTTCGGGACGATTGCCATCCACTGGGCGGAGAAGTAATGAGCGTGGTGCGGGATGGCACTCCGCAGGCAGGATGCCATCTCACCCCACAATCCCGAAAGGAATCATCCATTGAAAAACAAACAACCCAACTCACGCGATTGCTTTGCCTGCGGGATGCAAAACCCGATCGGCTTGAAATTGCAGTTCTACCAGACCGCGCCAGACGAGGTGACCGCAGAACTGACCCCGTCCAAGGAATACCAGGGCTACGCGGGCATCCTGCACGGCGGCGTGATCGCCACCATCATGGACGAGGCCGTCAGTCGCGCACACATGGGCGTGGACCCGTACGCCACCAACTTCGTCTATACCGCCGAGTTGACCGTTAAATACAAGCGAAAAATCCCCATCGGCCAGCCGATCCGCGTGGTGGGCAAACAAGGCAAGCGTATGCGCTGGGCAATGGAATCCAAAGGCTACATCTACGCCGAGGACGGCACGTTGCTGGCCGAAGCCAATGCCATTCTGGTGGATACGCCAGAGAAGGTTTCGCCCGAAGAAATTGATGAATTCGGCTGGAAGGTATATCCAGATTAAGGTCCCAGTACATGGATTAAACGGAGAAAAACAAAATTTACACGGATTTTTTTCCGTGAGACTCCGCCGAAGGATCCGTGTCATCCGTGTACCGCATTTTCCCTGTTACGTTTCTCCCGCCTCCTGCAACATATTATCGTGCGCACACAACAGGAGGCCCGCCTCCCTCTCATGTTCCAAACCATCGAACCCACCCCCGACGAGCAATTGGCACAACAGGCACGCCTCAACAAGGCCGCCTTTGCCGAGTTGTATCGCCGCCACGCGACACGCGTCTACCGCTACCACCTGGCGCGCACGGGCAACGTCCACGACGCGGAGGATTTGACCTCGCAGACCTTTTTGGCCGCGCTGGAGGGCATCCGCTCGTTCCGCGGGGACGGCCCCTTCGCCGCGTGGTTGATGGGGATCGCTTCCAGACGCCGCGCCCTCCTCTTCCGCGGACGCAGGCCCGAGGTCCCGATCGAGTCGGCGCTTCACGTCCCGACCTCGGAATCGTCCCCTGAATCCGACGCGTCGACCCGCCTGCAAATGGAATCCGTCTCCCGCGCGTTGAAAAAGATCTCCCGCGACCGCGCCGAGGCGATCCTGCTATGCCTCATCAGCGGCCTGACCTGCGCCGAGGCGGCCAGGTCCATGCGAAAAAGTGAAGCCGCCGTAAAAATGTTGCTCTCGCGCGGACTGCGCGACCTGCGAGAGCGTACCTCCCTCAAGTTGGAGGTGGAACCATGATGGACAAGAATTTTCTCCCGCCCGAAGACCGCGAACTCGCGGACCGACTCGAAACGCTGGCCGAACGCGTGAAGCCCAACGCGGCCTTCGAACGGGAACTGGAGAAACGACTCATGCAAACCCAATCCCCCGAACCGAAAGCGAAGGGGTTTTTCACCCGCGCCGTGCCCGTTATTGGGCTGGTGCTGGGATTGATCGTCCTGGCGTTGGTGCTGACGCGCGTCCTGCGCTCGGTGCCGCCGCAACCCGCGGCGGGCAATACTCCCACGCCACAGCAACAAGAGACTCTCCCCGCACCACAACCCGCGGGTGAGAAATATGAACGCTTCGGTCAGACGGTTTACCTGCAAACGGAGTTGCCGTCTGTCCCTGTGGATGCCGCGGTCTACAACTATCAGCCCGAAAAACTCGCGTCGCTGGATGATGCCCGCGCGCTGGCCGCGCAATTCGGCATGAGCGGACAAGTCTACGAGACCAACGGCGAAATCCCGACCACGAAGGACTTCCTCATCGTGGACGGAAACCAGCGCCTGCGCGTCCGCTCGGACCAGTATTTCCAGTACTTCCCCGATTACCCGCGCTACATCGCGTCGGTCAGCGGCGGGACCCCGCCCGAAAATGCCGCCGAACTCATTGACGAGTTCATGAAATCCCACGGCTTCGATTTTCCCCGCGAAATTCGGCGGAGCGAAGTCTACGGCGGTTACGTGGCCGCGCCGCTCACGCCCGACGGTCACATCATCTGTTACGAATACTTCAAATGTGCGGGACTGCATTTCCAGTTGGACGCGCAAGGTATTCTCTACATGGACAGCATGTTGCCGAAATACGAGACCATCGGTCAGTACGGGATCATCAGCGCAGAGGAAGCCTTCCAGAGATTCATCGACCCTGAGTCGATGGCGAATCAAGGAATGGGCGGCCTCATGGAAGGAATGAACTCGTTTGCGCCTCCATTCCAGACCTGGTTGCGGCCGCGCCATCTCGACGAGACCCTCACCCTCTTCGGTTGGCTCAACTCCATCCCCTCGCTGGAAGGCGGCGCGCCACTCGTCTCGCTGGATGGCTACACCGTGACAGGCAACACCGCCGACATCCCCGCCGCGTTCGACAACACCTTTGTCGAGGCGACAGGCCAATTCCACGAGACAAACGGCTTGCGGACGTTCGAACTCGAATCGTGGAAAACATACGACGGTTATGAAGATGGTCTCGCTGGCGCGATCAGTCAACAGGGAGATCAGGTCATCCTGAACACGGTGGACAATGAAATCCTCGTCCTGCCCGACGCGTCCGATTTGCCGCTCCCGCTGGACAATGTCTTCGTCATCGGGGTCCGCGTCGGCGATACCTTCGAGTGGAAGTCCATTGACCAGCGCAATATGTTTGGCGGAGGCGGTGGCGGTGGAGGCGGCTCAGGCTTCTACAAACTCAATCTCACGGGCGCGCCTGTCCCGTTCCCCACGCCCATTCCGAGAGTGGAAGGTGGCGGTGGAGGTGGAGGAGGCGGAGGTTCCATCGAAGCCTACCTCGTACAGGAAGGCGATACCATCGCATCCATCGCAGCCGCGAACGGAATCACCCCCGAAGAGTTGATGCAACTCAACAATATGACTGATCCGTCCGAACTGCAAGTCGGGCAGACACTCACGGTCCGCGCCGATTCCTTCTCCCTGCCACAGACCGTTGAGGCTTTGCGCGGCTATCTCGCCATCACCGTCTACAAACAGGCGGACGGCAATCAACGCGTGGATTATGGCTTCATCAACGACTCTGTCCCCTTGCCTTACATGACGCTGGAAGGTGAAAACCTGGAAGCGTTGCAGGCCTATCAGGGCCGCCCCGTGGACGTGTGGGGAACCATCGAGATGCGGGAGGGACAGGTCGTCCTGAAGGTCGAGCGCTACGAGATTCCCTTCCCCGACCTGCAATTCCAAATCCTGCGCGGCACGCAGACGTCCGTCACAATTGACGGTCAGTCCGCCACGTTGTTCACCACTGACGACGGCAAGACCTACATCCAGTTTAGCCCTGGCGGCGGCGTGGACGGTTCCACCGTCGGCAATCTCGATGACGAGGTCCTGATCGAAGCGCTCATCGTCCCCGATGAATCGTTTGGCGGCTACCCCGCCCTGCGGATTTTCTCCGCGGCAATGGCGATCAACCCCAAAAACGGCGAGGCGCAGGAAATGTCCATTTCGGCAGACCAGATCTACGTCGTGGATGAAGCGGCGGAGGGTCCACTCGCCCAGCCGACGCTCATCGTCGAGCGCGTCGAACTGGTCTACTACATGCCCGAGCCGCGCTACCTCGTGGACGCACTCAGTCCAGACCAGCGGTATCTGCAACCCGCCTGGCTGTTCACGGGACACTACAGCGACGGGACGGCGTTCTTCGTCCTTGTGCAGGCACTCCAGCAGGATTTACTCCTGCCCGAACAGATGCCCTTCCAGGGGCCTGGATAATAAGAGTAGGTCACGCGAACGCGTGACCTACTTTATAATATGGGTGGAGGCCAACATGATCACGACTTATCACCGCCCTCAGACGTTAGACGAAGCCCTCGCGCTTCTCGCCCAACCGAACACCGTCCCCCTCGG
>JBMOMR010000033.1:0-14175 GCA_049324715.1 Chloroflexota bacterium
CGACTGCCAGCATTTGTTCAAAGGTGCTGCGCTGAACACCCGTGCAGCGTTTGAAGTCTTCATCATTGAGTTTTTGTACGGTTTCGTATCGCATGTGCCTATTATGGCACACTTATGCAAGAGGTCTTATCTGTCAGTTGGGCACAGGTATTCAACAAATGCTCACAGTTATCGAGGATGAGAAGAGTGCTTTTGTTGCGCAGGAAGTTGATCAATACTTCTGTGATGGGGGTGTTGGACTGCGTAACAAGACCAAATAACGCGGTGATTGTTTGTGGCAGGAGCGTAGGGTCCTTGAGCGAAGCCAGTTCCGCCAGCCAGATGCCATTGATATAGTTCCCCAGTATTTGTTCGCCAACCTCGATTGCCAGACGTGTTTTGCCAACTCCGCCTGAACCTGTAAGTGTAACGAGGCGGTGTTTGTTAAGAGATTGGATGATTTCCGCCTGTTCTTTTTCGCGTCCAATGAAGTTCGTCAACAATGATGGCAGATTAGTTAGTGGTTTGACAGGCAAGGAACTGACAGGCTGTTCTGGATACTCTGCAAGGCCGCGCGCAAATTGAATCCACTGCGAGCGGTTACTCTCAGGAATACCAAGTTGTTCCAGAAGAATGAGCGCCAGTTCTTTGGAAGGCTTCAAAGTCCCGTTTTCGATTCGGCGCACGGTAATTTCAGCGCAACCGACCTGGTTAGCAAGCGCCTGGCGGGTTAGGTCCAGTAAACGGCGTTGATTTCGGAGCCAACCTCCGAAGGAGATTTCTTTTTTCATTTCACCTGGTTTGTATCACTATTTGTATCACAATTCGCATTATGTTAAATGTGGCGGTCTGATAAATTATAGAAACTTACTAACCAATAATCAATAGGAGAAAAAATGAACACTCGCAAATTGCTCGTTGTAGGATTAGTGCTTTTCGGTTTGGCTCTCGCGGTTTTGATTACCAATCGTGCGGCCGCACTCCCTCAGCCTGCCTGGTTCGAGGTGAGCGGTTCCAATCAAATCTTTTACTCACCCAGCGTTGAGAGCATGGTGAATCGGGAACGTGGGTCTCTGGTCACCAACCAGGTCTTTTACTCGCCGACTGTCGCGAGTTTTATCAATCGCAGCCGAACATCACCTATCGCCAATCAGATCTTTTACTCACCAACCATCGAAAGCTTTATCCGTTAGCGACTTCGCAAGCAATAGTGGGCTTCACGTTTCACCACACAGGGCAGAAGAACGCACCCTTGATAATTTTTAGAAATATAGGAGAAACACGATGAAATCAAAAGCATTAAGGATCGCGGTGATGCTACTCCTGGTCATGACCTCTGCCTGTAGTGTCAAGCAGTTTCCCGCTGGTGTCTACAAACCTGCCCAGTTGTCGCCTACTGACTCAATCGTTGAGTTCAAATTCACTGAGGATGGCACATTCGCGATTTCGTATTATGATGGTCGGAAAGCGGGCGGAATGTATACTGTTTCCGACGATCATATCACGTTCAACGAGTCGGAGGATGGGCCATGCTTCGGTTCCCCAGTGGTCATGGCTTGGACATCCAATGGAAACAATTTGACGCTCAAGTCTGTGGAGGACACGTGCCGATACTCACCGAGTTTTGACTGGGCGCGTGTGTGGAGCAGGGAGCAGTAGCCGCACTCAGAATGGGACCGCCAATTATGGAGGATAAAAGAATTAAGTATGATACTGCCCTTTGCAAAGAGGGCAGTGTTGGTTAAGACTCAATAAGATTTTTATTAATTTCCTGTTGGGCGCGGGCGTGAGATTGATTGACAAGATAAATTCCCGCCAGCGCGACCAATCCGCCGATGACTTGAAACGAGCCTGGCAATTCTCCCAACAGGGGGATTGCCAGAATGGTTGTGACGATCGGCTGGCCGATCAGTGTGGGAGAGACGATCGAGGCAGGCAGGTGTCCGAGCGCGTAGGAAATGGACATGTAACCGATGATCTGCGAAACCACCGCCGTGGCGAGAAAAACGATCCACGATTGAGGTGGATATCCTGTCACCGAATAGCCCTTCACAAGGCTGATGACCAGCAGCCCGATGGATGCCGAAAGACTGGCCAGCCACCAATATGTGAACACATCCAGTTTGGCGCGACCGTGTTGGGTGGTCAGCATGTACGCGGCATAGAAAACGGCCGCGCCGCAGGCCATCAAGTCGCCGAGGCCGAGGGACGGATGAAGCAGAAAGTCGCGGCCGACGATGAAGACCGCGCCTGTCAGCGCGAGGGCGAGTCCCAGCCAAAAGTCCAGCCTGAGGCGTTCGCGGAAGAACAGGATCGCCGCCAGCGCCACCCAAAGCGGGGCAGTATTGCCGAGCAGGGTCGCGTTCGATGCGGTCGTGTAAAGCACCGACGTGTTCCACAGTGCGAAGTCACCTGCCGCGAACAGTCCGCCGAGAAGCGGAATGAGGACGTGGCGGCTCGGCACGCGTCTCTCCGCACGCCTTCGGTGGATGAACAGCGGCGCGGTCAACGCGGTGGCGATGGCGAGGCGATAAAACCCTGTCACCGCGCCAGGCGCGTTTGCCCAGCGCACGAACATGGCGGTCATGCCCAAAGACAGGATTCCAATGACGAGGGCCAGATAGGCCCATATACGATTGCGTGGATGTGGGGGATTCATCGGCGAGATTTTATTCGCAGGATTGTATCACGCCGCGAGACGACTGAAGAGGGATGGCAACTCGTGGAGGGTTTGCACTTCCGCGTCGGGCTGGACCCCGCGGCGGTTCGCGGTCTGCGAGACGCGTCGCGTGATCCAGACGGCGAAAATGCCGAGGCGTTGCGCGCCGCGGATATCCGCTTCGAGGCTGTCGCCGACCATGGCGATCTCGCGCGGGAGAATGTTCCAGTGCGCCATCGCCAGTTCGAAGATGCGGGGATGTGGTTTGCGGTAGGAACAGGCCGCCGAGGTCAGAACGAAATCGAAGAATGGTTCGATCTGGAAACGGTCAACGAGCTGAAAGACATCCTGGTGATCGCCCGCGTTGGAAACCAGCCCGAGTCGATAGCCTCCCGCCTCGAGCGTGCGGAGGGTGAGCATGGCGTCCTCCTCCAATTGCCAGTTGGGTTGCGTTTTCGCGTAGAAGGCATCGAGGGCGCGGCGGATGACAGCCGTTTCCACATTAGTATGGCCGTGTTCCGCCAGCAGTTCGCGAAGGACGGCCAGATAGGTTGTCTCGAACAGGTCTTCGTCGCGGCGGGCAAAATAACGGTCCAGGTGATAGCGGACGGTCTTTGGGAGTTCCGCACAGTCGAGAGAGAATCCCTGCTCGCAAAGTGAATCTGCAAGCGATTGGTAACCGCGCTCGAGAATGGGTTCCCATGAATCGCGCGAATACATCAAAGTCCCTCCCAGGTCAAATAACACGGCGCGAATCAATGTATTCATCCCCTTTCATATACTGTGACTCTGGATTCCCGTAAAGGGCGACAAGAGTCACAGTGACCGATGTTCTGTCAGTTTGTGGAAGCGGTTGACATGACGCCCCGTTCCATGTGTTCGTGCGCGGCGAGGAACGCCAGCGCGGTGATCAGGTAGCCTCCAACATAAATAACATTGGAAACCCAATCCAGTTGGTAATAGGCTGGATCCGAGATCCAGTTGTACCCGCCAATCCAAAAGAAAGTGCTGACGCTGTCTGCGAACGCGAAGAGGATCAATCCCCACCACGGACGTCCAAGGTAGCCGCGGCCGAAGAGGAAGAACAGCCACAACGCGGCCGCGCCCTCCAGTATATCGAGCACGGGATAGAGCATCCCGACGAATACACCTCCCCACGAAGCGCCGTCTCCCAATCCAACGGCAAGCGCCCAATCGGTAAGTCCAAATGTGATCAGCAGCACCAGGGCGATGAACGAAATGTAGAGCACGGTCTTTCGTCCGCTTTTGGAGCGGTAAATCAATCGGAATTGATAATAGAGTGACAGCCCGAAGAAGAAATACCCCAACAGCCAGAAGGCGTCCATGACGGTGAATTCAGGGAACTCTGTGAACCAATAGTAGTAATCGTAAGCAAGCCCCGTCACCTCACCTGCGAACCAGGCCCACCAACCAAGGGCGAACGTCAACCAGATGCGATGCGGCGGCTCGGACGGTTGATAGTGCCGCATCAAGCGGGTGCCCAAGGTGGCCGCCGCGAGCGACGCGACCAGGGTGATTATGTCGGTGGCTTTGTCGTTCCAGTAATCCGCATCAGGGATGGGCAGGTTCGTGATGGGCATATACCAGTAAAGCACTCCGAACAGGGCCAGCCAGATGCCCGCGACGGCAGCCCACTTCCACGTGCGGCTGGAGTGTTTAACTGCGGGCTTGGTGTTGGGACTGATATTCATCAGAGGCTCTCAATTGGTGAACGCGGCAGGAATCAAGCGGTGGGTTTCCAGAGCGGCGCGTTCTTCCTTTTCCAGTTCATGGAACATTTCGTTCAGGATGCGAAGCGTGATCGGTCCACCGATAACAAAATTCATTTGGGTACCCATTCCCATGAACAGGGCGCGATAGGCATGTGCCGTCGACTCAGTGTTTGCAAAGAAATGCTGGTCCGTGACATTGCTTTCAGTCAGGCTGATCTTCCAATCCCAGGGTTGAAGCAGCATCCCGATCTCCCTGGCGGTCACTTGCAGGAAGCGTTTCCCTGCGATATTTTGGTAACGAGTGAGCGAGCCTTCGGCCCAATGGACGGCGCTCCCGCGCAGGGTCAGGCACTTCCACGCGTTGGAATCCGATACGGCCGCGTATGTGGTGACGTGCCATGTCCCATACGCGCCAATGCCTGGAGGCAACTCGTTTTCGAATCCCTGCCCGTTGAAGAAAACGGTCTCATCTTTCAGTAAACGGCCATGCTGGAAGACGGCAAATCCCTGGCTGTTTTTGGACGTGATCTCGACCGCCCCGTTGAACCCTTCCTGTTTCCAGAGATTGAATTTCTCGCTCCACGCTTCCTCTTCGCGGACCTCGAACTGGTCCAGCTTTCGAGATTCGAGGATCAACCAGATGGCGCGTCCCGCCCGATCTGGAAGCGGGACCGACGAAACTGAAAATGGCGCGCCGCCCCAAAGTGCAGAAAGTTCCGAGAGGTTGAACGGTCTGCTCTGACCGTTCTCGAGCAGATAGACTCCCGCCTGGATGCCATTGGCGTACGCCAGCACAATTTGACGTTCCATCCCCACCTTGACCTCGATCAAACCAGTCGATCGCTGCTCGCGCAGTTTAGCCTGCATGGAATTCAAAGCGACCAGCGATCCATGCAGTTCCGTTTGACCGGTGAGGAAGAGGTGGCGTTCCATCGCGAAATATTGTATCTCAATCGGCGTGTACAGGCGCTTTCAGCATTGTAAGGTCAGGCGCGATCGTTGGACATACGTCCACGGGTGTAGAGAAAGATCAAACCCGCGCCGACCAACAAGGCGGGCAGGACGATCAATCCCGCTTCGGGACCGAACGCCCCTCCCGTCCACATCTCTGGACCGTGTACCTGGATGCGCGTGAGGCGATAGATATCCAATCCGCTGACGGGGAAACCGAAGACCACGCCTTCGAAGAAATTCCATCCGATGTGCAGGCCGATGGAAAGCCAGAGCTGACCTGTCCGCAGGTAGCCGTACGCGAGGAACAAACCAGCAAAGAAAATTCCCAGCGCGCTGACCCACGTGGCATTCGGGTTGCCGAGGTGCAAGAGGCCGAATACGGCCGAAGATAAAACGACTCCCCAGAACAGGTTGGTCCCGCTGGCGATCGTTTGGAGATGGTAACCGCGCGACAACAGTTCCTCATTCCACCCGACGAAGAGGAAGACGACGAGAAACGTGAGAACGCCCCCCATCACGGTTGGGATCGGTTCGAACTGCCAGGCGAAACCCTCGAAGGTGATCCAGCCTACGGCCGACATGGCAAGATAGATCAAGCCCATGATCACAAAGGTGATCCCGATTCCGACAAGCAGATCCTTTGCGACAAAGCCGTCCAGCCGCAGCCCGAGGCTTTCCACCGAACGTTTGTCGAGGAATCGCCGTGCGATAAAGATCGACGCGCCCAGGACAATTAATTCCGCAACTTGTGACAGGATCAGCAGGGCGGAGCCTTCCAATACAAGGATCAGCGGCGCCATGCCAATACTAACGATGACTGTAAACACGAGCATCATGGCAGTCTGGATGAGGAGTCTCCATCCCGCCCGCAGGCGCGGTTCTTCTGGCGAGAGAAAAATCTTTGCTAGGAACGATCGTTCTGGCGCAGGCTGGGGGGTGGATGAGTTCATGCGGCACCTTTTAGATAGATCCCTGTCGGATCGAGTTCTTCGCGCAGGATGCTCAGTTCGTTTTCCGTGACGGGATCCGTCGTCCGCATGAGCGAAGCGACTTTGAGGTCCCAGCCAGTGTTGGCTTTTGCATCGTCCACTGATTTGCCTGGATGGAGCGCGGTCAGCATCAACTCGCCGTTCTCGTCGGGTTCGAGGATGCCGATGTCGGTCACCACGGCTTCCATGCCGCGGCCGCGCAATCCGATGCGTTGACGTTCTCCGCCGCCGTCCAGTCCGCCAACGGAGGTGCGGAAGTCACAGCGTTCGGGGAAGCGCCGCTTCTGGTGCGGTGTCATGATGTAACAGCGGTTGGCCCACGCGGCGATCTCCTGCGAACCACCCGAGCCAGGCAGGCGCACTTTGGGCTTTTGGTATGCGCCGATGACCGTTGCGTTAATGTTCCCATACTTGTCGATCTGTGCGCCGCCCATGAAACCAACGTCCACGTTGCCGCGCTGAAGGTAGTTGGCAAAGATATCGTACATGCTCACCACCGAGAGTGAACCGCTCACCAGTGTGGGGTCGCCGATGGAAAGCGGCAGCCGTTCAGGTTCAGCCCCGATGACGCCCGCTTCGTAGATCATCACCAGGTTGGGCGCGTGGGTGCGCTTGGCCAGATTGCAGGCCAGATTGGGTTGTCCTACGCCGACAAAGACAACATCGCCATCGCGGAGCAATCGCGCCGCGTTGACGATCATCAGTTCGGCAGAGGAGTATTCGAGTTTCGACATGGCATCTCCTTGTTGAGTGTGGGCAGAGTTATACGCGATGACCAGATCGCGTCCCATTTCCTTGGCACTGTATAGTGCTTTGTCGGCTTTGAGAAGGACTTCTTCCAGGGTTTCTTTCGTGGTTTCGTGACATTCGGCGATGCCGCCGCTCACGGTGATCCCGAAATACTCACCATCGCTTTCGAATTGCGTATTGCGCAACGTGGATGCGATCCGCCTCATGATTTGCAGTGACGCTTCGATATCCGCGTTGGGCAGGGCTACTACGAACTCTTCCCCGCCATATCGCCCAAGAATATCCGTTTGGCGAATATGCGATTTCATAATTTGCACGGTTTGCGTCAGCACCCTGTCTCCGACGGCGTGACCATATCGGTCATTGATGTCCTTGAAGTGATCCGCGTCGAAAATGACGATCGAGAAGGGGTGATTCAGCCGCCTGGCTTCTGCAAACGATTGTTCGGCAAGGGCGAAGAAATGACCGCGGTTGTACGCGCCTGTCAGCGGGTCGGTGATGGCGAGTTGTTTAAGTTCGCGGGTCCGTTCCTCCACCTGTGCTTCGAGGGTGGTGGCGTACTGTTCCAGCCGACTCCGCGATTCGTTGATCTCGGTCTTCATGCGATTCAGCGCCCGAGCCAGTGCGCCCATCTCATCGTCTGTTGCAATGGCGATCGGTGTCTTCATCGAGATTTCGGGCGCGAGCTTCACGTTTTCGGTTAACATGGTGAGCGGAATTATGAATCGCCTGACAAGCCAGAGCGACATAAAGACTACCAATGCCATGGATGCGACGGATAGTATCAACAGAAAGATGCCTATCTGAATGGCGTAATATTCCGCCTGATCGGCAAATCGTTCCACGGCATCTGTTTCCAATTGCTCGAACGCTTTCAATGACTCGACCAGGGCGGGCTGGTAGTGATTGAGCAGGATTTCCATTTGACGCGTGGTTTCCTCGCCCAATCCGTTCTCCAGGTCGGCAGTATTCAAAACGCGGCGGCTCTGAACCTTGAACGCGACCAGGTGTTCGCGGACCCGTCCCAGCGCAATGCTCTCATCCACGTCATCGGGATTGACGTTCTGCACAGCCTGTTGGAGCAGGCTTTCCAGCAGGGCGACCTGTTCATCGAGTTCCTGCCGATTTACGCCTCCGCTGGACGGTGAAGTGGCATACTGCTGGGTGGCGTTTGCCAGAAGCAACGCTTCGGAGCGGATGCGAGCGCTGAGCAGCGCCGACTCCTGTCTCTGGCGCGCTTCCACAAGGATCGTCCGGCGGACGTAATTGGCCGCGAGAATCGACCCGAGGGAAACCAGCACGATAATTACCGCCAGTCCAGTGTAGGTAAGGATGATCTGGCGGGCGATACTTCCACTGGGGCGTTTCATGGACTGCTGTTCAGTCTATCCAGTTCCTGCTGGTAGATTGGAGCAATCTCGTCCATGGCCTGCTGGGCGGTCTTCTCGCCAAGCATGATGGACTGCAGGGCTCGTGTAAATTGCTCGCTCACCTCAGTCGAAACATCGACAGGCGGCTCGTAGATTCCGTACGCGACCAGATGGGAAATGACGGAACGGAACTCGTCGGTGGCGTAAATGGTATTGCTGCGGCGCAGGCTGGGGGCGAGTTGATATCCTGGGATGTCCTGTGCCACTTCCAGGCTGGTCAGGTAGCGGGCAAAGGCATGTGACGCGGCGAGGACGTTCTCGTCGTCCACCTGGACAACGCCGAACATGCCGAAACCGCCCGTCGTCACGAGTTGACCCGACTCTCCAACAGGATTCGGGAACACGACAAAGGGCAATGTTTCGGTCTCCAATTCTGTGATGAAACTGGGCGTCTCCATGATCATTGCTACTGTTCCCGCTTTGAATTGGTTGCGCACATCCGTCTGGCCGACCGTGCCAAAATCGGGCGGGGTGACGTTTTCCACCAGATGCAGGTCTGCCAGTTTTTGCAGGGCAGAGACCGCCTCGGGTTGGTTCAGCGTGAACCTGCGAGCGTCCGGGCTTCGCATGCGCCCGCCATCCAAATAGAAGACAGGCAAATACAGTTCCTGCCCGGGGGCGGATGCTGAAGAGAAGCCGTACACTTGCGTTCCGTCTGCGCGAGTGTAAGTGAGTTCGCGGCACGCCTCCACGAATTCCTGCCACGTCCAGGGATCTTCGATGGTGGGCGGCGTGATGCCCCTTTCCTCAAAGTAGACCGGGTTCCCGAACATTGCCACGGCCGTGACCCATTGAGGCCAGGCATACACCTTGCCGTTCACCGTGGCAAGTTCCAGGGCGTTGTCGTAAAAATCTTCCTTCTCTCCTTTTGCCAGGAAGGGTTCGATATTCGAAATGATGCCGCGGCGGACCATGTCTGGTAACATGCTTGGGGCCACAGAGAACACATTGATGTTCTCGCGTGAATTCAGCGCCGCTTCCAGTTGGGCGGTGCCTTCGGGAGTATATGGAAGCCCCACCATGTTCACGGTGATATGCGGATACCGTTTTTGGAAAGCGTCCACGATGGCGCGGGCCTTCAGTGAAGCGGCGTCGGTTCCCCCCTCCACATAGCCACGGCGGTAGTAAAAGATGGTTACAGGCACAGGCTCTTTTGTGCCGCAGGCCTGCAAAAGCAGGGACAGAACAACCAGCAGGAAGATCGAGTGGAGCAATCGTCTGGTTTGCATGATGTCTCTCCTTGTTTAGGATTGGATTTGACCGGCAAACTCGACAATAAATTGACTGACCTTTTCGGGAACTTCCAACGGTAAGATGTGGGTGGTATTTTCGAACGTTTCGATCTGGACCTTTGGGTTGGCGCGCCGGACCTGGGCCGCCGTCCGCTCCCAAAACGTGTCAGACTGGGAGCCGCGCAGGAAGAGGGTGGGCACGCGCAGGTGTTTCAAACCGCGCCAGATGTCCAGGTCGCGCCAGATGCCCGTATAGTAGATGAGCGCTTCCCATTCGGGCGAATAGACCAGTTCATAACCGCCGCCCGCGCGCGGACGAGTCATCCCTTCGGTGTAGGCGCGCAGATTCTCGTCCGAGAGATAACGGAATACACTTTTTCTGCGATAGCCGCGGAATACTGTCTCCAAGTCATCGAAATCGCGGCGGCGAGTCAGCGAGGCGGGAATCTTGGGGTGTTTCTTCCAACCCAGGCCTGCCATGCGCACCAAATTCCAGAACAGGATGAAGTAGGGTGGAAAGAGGACCGGCTCGATCAGCACAAGTCCACGGAAGCGTTGAGGTTCCTTGAGCGCGGCGCGCAGGGCGACGATTCCGCCGACGGAGTGACCGACCGCCAGAACCGGAGCCGGCTCACGGTCCGCGAGGAAGCGGAGTAAGTCGTCGGCTAGTGGATGCCAATCACGAAGTCCTTCTGGTTTTGAATCTGGCCACAACGGACGCAAGTGCATTCCGATGGTGTGAAACCGCGAGGTTAGGAGCGTGAGAAGTGGTCTGTAACAGGCTGGCGGATACCCATTGGCGTGCAAAAAATGGAGAGGGGCGCCTGTGCCGCCAAAATCGGTGAAGGGGATGGTGTTTGGCATGATAAAAAGGGAGTGGGCATTCCCACTCCCCATCACTAAGGAATTTTGTACGATTCCAGCACAATGGTTTCGAAATACTCCTGGCCATTGAGGTTGCCAGAACCGTTCGATTTGACCCAGCCCACGCCGGGCGCATACCAGACCGTGTAGGTGGTGTGCGCTGTGATCTTTTGGTTCTGTCCGCTTGCGCTGGTGATCCGAAATTCGCTGACCGTTTTCACCTCGATGGCGATGGCGTCGAACGAGCCGGCGGGGACGGTTACGTTTTCGGTGTTTCCTGCCTTGAAGGTCATGGAGATGCGCCCGGTCATGTTGCCGGCAGGATCACCCGGCTTGACCGCTTCGGTGGCTTGCAGGTCGAGCGCGTATGTCCATTCCAGGCCGGGGGCCAGGTTGGCAGGCAGAATGATGCCAGCGACATTGCTGGCCGTGAAATTGGTAAATTGGTTGAGCGCCAGGCTGCTGGCGGCATCGGTCAGGCCAATTCCCATTGCCACAACGCCTTCGGGCCTGCATTCCCAATTGAGTGTGTGGGTTACTTTGTCAAACTTCGTGGTGACCGTGAAACCTTCCGGCCTTGCGTTACTGGTGGCATTTCGGAACGTGTAAACGCCAGCTGGGCTCCCCGAACTGGTATATGTGTAGGTAGCCCTGTCCTTCACAGGGAAGTACAAATTGCCACATGGATCGGGTTGGGTTGTCGGTGCGGCGACGTCCACGATGGGGGTGGGTAGATCCACGGGAAGAGCAGTGGGAGTTGGTCCGCCTCCGCAGGCAGTAAGAGTGATAGCCAACAGAAGTACACCGGCTATCCTGATCAGTGCTTTTTTCATATTTTTCAATTGCTCCTTGATTTTGGTTCCAAGATTATACAACTGAATTGGAACGTGCGTTTTTCGGTCTGTTATGCTTTCCTGAATTTCATGGTGAAGATACTGCCCCTGCCTGGTGTGCTCTCCACGCCAAGCGTCCCATTGTGTTGTTCGACAACCTGACGGGCAATGGCCAGCCCCAAGCCGATCCCGCCGAAGAGATCGTTGTCCTGGCGTTCGATATGGAAGAAGCGGTCGAAGATTCGCCGTTGCGTATCGGGCGAGATGCCGATGCCGTGATCCTCCACGATGACGAAAAGCGCGTCCCGTTCGACCTCGAAGCGGATCTCTACATCCCCGCCGCGTGGACTGAACTTGATGGCGTTGTCCACGAGGGCGATCAGGGCACGTTCCAGCGAACGCGCATCCCCCGGCAGGGACGGGAAGTTGGCGTCGCCGCGAAGGGTCAGCGCGATGCGCTTGTCGATCGCCTTGCTTTTGTATTTCTCGATGACGTTGCGGCCGATCTCGCCCATATCCACGGGTTGGAATTCAGAGAGGACGAGGTCCATCTCTTGCAGGAAGAGAATGTCGTTCACCAGTGTGACGATCTGACGCACGTTGCGTTCCACGGTGTCCACTGCGTTTTTTAACATTTCGCCACTGATCGCGCCGTTTTGCAACAGTTGCAGGTATCCGCTGGCCGTCATCAGCGGCGTCCGCAGTTCGTGCGCCACGTTGGTGAGGAATTCCCGTCGCGCCAATTCCTGCTCGGCCAGTTTTTGATAGGCCTGCGCCAGTTCGCTCGCACGCACGCGCAAGTCTTCGATAGCCATTTCATCGTTTTCGCGCAGACGGTTGCTGATCTCGCGCACCATGGCGAGCGCCACACTGCTCGAATGTTGCAGGACGCGATCAAAGGAGGCCTTCTCAAGTTCGAGCACCACCATGGGGCTGGTGGATGTGACCGTGGCGGCGCGCGGCGCGTTGTGGATGAGTGCCATTTCCCCGAAAAAGTCACCGGGGCGGAGGGTCTTCAGCAGTCGGTCTTCCCTCTCATTGACCAGTTTGGTGACCCGCGCCTCGCCTTCCAGGATCATGTAGAAGATTTGCTCCACGGCGTTCTCGCGGCACAGCACCGTCCCTGGCGGATAGGATTTCACCTCACAATGCGCGACCAATTCCTCCACCTCGGCAGGTTTGATGCCGGGAAAGGCACGTGGAATGACTTTGCTGGGGGCGCGCATGGTGGTCATAGCGATTCTCCTAGGATTATTGCGACGCGGCTTGCAGGAACTCCAACAAATTTTGACCGAATCCCGCCTCCATCTTACGCGGGACGAAAAACGTCATACCATGTTTGATGCCAGGATACGAAAATATCTGGTACAGGTCACTCGGCGCGATGCTCCAGCACGTCGCGGGGGAAGGACCATCGTTGACAGCGTACATGCACCGCACGGGCCGTCCGCGAGCGAGAATGGATTGTGCGGCCTGACCGTAATCCACGTTCAGCCAGTTGCCAGGCGAGACGCTGAACGCGCCCGCGCACGAATCGCAGGCGTCCACCACCGCGTCCGCGCCGATGGACGCGCCGATGCCGATCGCGCGGTTCGGGTCAACGCCGGGGAGTGTTTGCGCGTAGGCATAAGCGGCGCGCGCGTCCATCAGAAAGAACTCCGCGTTCTGGTTCAAGTCTGACAGCAGTAAATTGGGCAGGCTTTCGCCGTGCCCGCGAAAATCGAACGTCAATACCGCGAACGAAAGATCCTTCGGCATTTGCGGAAGTCGTCCGCCCGCGTAGGTGTAGACCTGTCCTGTTGGATCTTGGGCGCCCCAGTTTTGCATCCACGGGATGATGCCGCTTTCGTTCCATGCGGCCTGACTGTTGCCGTACTCGTGCATGAGGACGACGATCGGCGCGTTCGGTTTCCAGGCGGGATAAAAATAGCCTACCAGTTCGCGTCCATCTTCCGCGGTGAATGTGACGCGCGTCCCGAGTTGATTCACCGCCAGCGTGACGGTGGGACTCGGTGTGAGTGTCATCGTCGGTGAGGGTGTTTCGCTCGCGGCCTGGACGGGAGGCGGGGTGACCGTCTGAGTGGCCGCCTCCTCGGGGAGGGGAGCCGCGCTGGGCGGCGCGCAGGATGTCAGCCAGAGAATCGCCACCAGTAAAGAGAAACCGATAAAAGTCGAGAAACGAGGCGGTTTTTTCATCCGATCTTGTAACCGATCTTACGCAGGAATCCCTTCCGCCATGCAATATCTTCGTCCGCTTCGATGCCTTTCGGCGATTCGCCATCCACCACGCCGAGGATGCCGCGGCCTTGCTCGGTCTGTGCGACCAACACTTCGGTCGGGTTGGCGGTGGCGCAGTAGACGCGTGCCACTTCGGGCACGGCTTTGACCGCGTTCAGCACGTTGATCGGAAAGAATCCATCCGCGAGGAAAATGATGAACGAATGTCCCGCACCGACGGCGAGCGCGTTCTTTTTCGCGAGTTCGATCATCGCTTCGTCCGTGCCGCTCCAGCGCACGAGACATTTGCCCGAGGCCTCACAGAACGCCGCGCCGAATTTGATACCAGGTACCGCGCTGACGAGCGCCTCGTGCAGGTCTTCGATGGTCTTGATGAAGTGCGATTGACCGAGAATGAAGTTGATGGGTTCGGGTTTTTCGATGCGTACAGACTGAATTTCCATAAGCCATTCTCCTTCTATGGAATGTATGATACAACATCAATAGCACAGCGTAAATGTCAGTTTCATAACGG
>JBMOMR010000034.1:0-14138 GCA_049324715.1 Chloroflexota bacterium
CGCAAACAAACTGCACGACTCGATGGATGATGTATTGGCTTCTGCCGAATACATGCTGGCACAACAGAATAAACCAACCAGCACTTTCCGTTTGTCTTTTTCTAAACTCCTATGAACGACTACTTAGCGTTTAGCCAATTGCTAACCGCTAACCGCCAATCGCTAAAGCCATGCCCGAACTTCCCGAAGTCGAGACGATTGCCCGAACCCTGCGGCCCGCACTGGTGGGAGCGGAGATTCGCGACGCGGATATCCGCTGGGCGCGGACGGTGGCACAGCCCTCCGTGCGGAAGTTCCGCGAGCAGATCCGCGGGCAGAAGATTCTGGCCGTGGGGCGGCGCGCAAAATTCATCCACCTTACACTTTCGGCAGGCAGCCTTTTTGTCCACTTGCGCATGAGCGGAGATTTGTTTATAAAAGGGGAAAATGATCCGCCCGAAAAACATGACCGAGTCCGTTTTTCCCTTTCCAACGGAACGGTTCTCGTCTTCAACGACACGCGCAAATTCGGTCGCGTCTGGTTGACGGCGAATCCCGAATCGGTGATCGGCAAACTGGGTCCCGAACCGCTTTCGGATGAGTTTACGTCACAATGGTTGTACGAGAACCTGCGGAAACGACATCGCCAATTGAAGCCCCTCCTTCTCGACCAGACGTTTCTCGCGGGGCTCGGCAACATCTACACCGACGAGGCTCTGCACGCGGCGCGGCTCCATCCACAGGCCGCGTCCGATTCAGTCAAGCGCGGACAGGCCGAACGTCTGCATGAGGCGATCCGCGCCACGCTGACAGAGGGAATCCGCCGCAATGGCGCGTCCATAGACTGGGTCTATCGCGGCGGCGAGTTCCAGAATTATTTTCGCGTGTACGACCGCGAGGGCAAGCCCTGTCCCGTGTGCGGGACGAAGATACAGAGATTGGTGGTCGGGCAACGCGGCACACATGTTTGCCCCAAGTGCCAGAAGAAGAGGTAAGCGCCATGGAAGGTTTTGACTGGTCTCGTGTGATTACCATCGTGGTTGGATTGGTTGCCCTCATCGTTGGCTGGGCGATCGGATTTTTCGATTCCAAGATGCGCGCCGACAAGAAAATTCAGCAAGCCGAGGAACGGTCGGAACTCGCCATCCAACAAGCCAGAGGCGAGGCGGAACGCGCGGTCATGTCCGCACAGGCGGCGCGCGCCGCGGCGGAAGCCAAACCCGCCCTGGCGGGAACCACCCTCCTGCGCCTGTGGCTGGATTCTTCCGAGCGCCCCGCGCTGGACCTTGATGGTCAACGCGTGGACACCAACCCGATCTCCGAGCCGAATCGCAAACGATTGCTGACATTGATCACGGTCATGCGTCCGTGGATCGAAGGCAAGTCCACCGCCCCCGCCCCGACCCCGCCCCCATCCGCACCTGCGATGCCGCGCCCGACGACCACGCCCGCGCCCATCCCTGCGGTGGCACCTGCTCCCGCTCCAGTTTCCAAACCCGTTTCCCCCGCGGCGAAGGAGGAGAAACCTGCCACGGCGGTCAACATCGTCGCGCAAATTGATGAAATTTTACAAGCGCGGCTGGCACACTCTTCGCTGGCAAATCACGCCGTTCGATTGACAGAATCACCCGAAGGCGCTGTGATCGTTTGGGTGGGACTGAAAAAATTTGCGGGCGTGGGGGAAGTCCCCGACCCCGAAGTACAGGCCATCATCCGCGCCGCCATCGCGGAATGGGAGAAGAAATACACGCCGGGGTAGGATGGGAGTACATAAGTAGACACGAACTCAAGTAGACACGTACACAGGTATACAGGTGACGTGTCTATTTGTTTATATGTACAGTCGTAAAAGCGTCCTTACTTTTTCACTTCTTCCCCCGCATACCGCGCCGTAAGCACTGGAACCAAATCCATCTCGGCGATGTCGGCTGTCACATTTGGGGTGTACAACTGGCGCAGGGCATTCGCGCTGAACGCCGAGCCCATGACCAGCATGTCGTAATTCCCCTCTTTCACCTCTTCCAGAATTTCCTCCACCACATTTCCGTTCCGAACCTTAACGGAGGCGGTCAACCCGGCCTGTTGTGCGATCTCCAGTCCGCGGCGCAGATTCTTGCCGGGCAGAGTATTGGTATCGGTCAAATGCTGCCAATGCTCGCGCACCTCGCGCGCCTCGGGATACTCGATGTCGATGAGCGGGACAACCGTCAACAGGGTCACTTCGGGACGCGCAATGGCGGCGAGTTGGGTCGCGAGCGTCTCAGCGGTCACCGCGTAGCCCAGACCGCCCAGGCAGATCAACATCCGCTTCAACGGCAGGCGCACGTGAGGGACATACAAGATCGGCGTGCGGACGCTCTCCATGATGTGACGGAACGACCGTCCCGACAACAGACGCTTCAAAGGCGGACGCCCCAGCGGGCCCAACACCACGAGCGATTCCTGCCCTTTGACGCGCGCGGGGATCGCGTCTTCGGCGTGTCCCTGCTGGACTTCGAGCGTGTACGCGACGCCAGCCTTGCGGAATCCCTCCACCGCCCGCAAAAAAACCGCCTCGAGCGGATGCGTCTCCTCGTCGATCTGCGAGGGGGACGGATCCTCGTCGAGACCGATGAGCCGCACCGGGGTCCGCAGCGAAGCGCCGAGCCACGTCCCATATTCGATGGCAGGGAAGGTCGTTGGTCGTCCGTTCGTAAAGATGAAAATTTCCGAGTTCATAAGCAAACCTATCGAAAAAGAATGACGCCCAGGATGCCCGCCCCGACCAGCACCAATGGCGAAGGGATATCGAGCCAGAAAGCCACCGCGCTCAGAAGGCCGATGATCAGCGCGCGCGTCTTGATGCTTTTTGCGCTTTCACTGCGGAAGATCTGCCAGGCAACGACAACGATCAACATGGCGACGGCCGGTCCAAGCCCCTTGATGAAGCCAGCCATCCACGCCTCGCCCTGGAATTTTTCCAGGATCGAAGCCACTGCCAGCATGATGATCGTGGGTGGCAGGATCGAGCCCAAAATCGCCACCACCGTGCCGGGGATTCCGCCCGCGGCATAGCCGACGAACATGGCAAGTTTGAGCGCCTCACTGCCCGGCAGGACATTCGAGAAACCCACGGCTTCGATGAACTGGGCCTCGGTCATGATCTTGCCCACCGATTCCTTGTAAAGCAGGCCCACCGAGGCCGGCCCGGACGTGGTCAGCACATTGACCTTCAGGAACATCCAAAACAGGCTTTTCCAGACAGCCCACCGCGATTGTTTCATCGGAAGAAGAAGACTCCCGCAATCCCTGCCGCCAGCAACACCAGCGGCGCGGGCGCATCAAAAGCCAGAGCGACCAGGCTGACCACCCCGATCAGGAACATCTCCCAGCCGACCGATCCGCCTCCACTGCTCGTGAAGACCTGCCAGGCCACAAATAACATCAGCACCGCCACCGCGGGCGTCAGGCCTTCCACGAACCGGGCCACCCAGGCGGCTCGTCGCAGGCGGTTCAGCACCATCACAACGCCAAACATAATGATGGTGGGAGGCAGGACCGAACCCGCCAGCGCCACCAACGCTCCCCATACGCCGCCCGCCGCGTAGCCCACGAACATGGCCAGTTGCAAGGCATCCGAGCCGGGCAGAACGGATGCCAGACCCACCGCCTGGACGAATTGGGCTTCGGTCATGATCGGACCAACCGCCTCCTTGTACAACAATCCCACCGAGGCGGGACCGGAGGTGCTAAGCAGGTTGACCTTGATAAAGGTCCAGAAGAGTTGCCAAAGGGTATCCATGGTTCATCCGCTAATGAATCATCAGGTTGACGCCTGCGCCAAGGATCAAGAGCGCGAGCAATCCGCGCACGAAGCGCAAGTCAATGCGGTTGACGACAATCGTTCCCAGCCATGTGCCCGGCAGGGAGCCAATCAACAACAGAGTTACCAATTCAACGTTAATCTTCCCTGCAAGCACATAGTTGCTCGCGGATAACACGGCCAGCAATGCGCCATGCACCACATCCATGCCCACCATGAAATTGAGCGGGATGGAAAAGAAGATCAACAGCAACGCCATGATGACCGTCCCGCCGCCGATGGACGTCATGCCCACCAACGCGCCGCCGATCGCGCCGATGACGATCAGCGCCCAGGGCTTCGGCCACTTGACCTCCACCCTTTCCCTCGGCCCCAGCCAGCGGAGCACGCGCGCAAAAAGGATCAGGCTGACCACGATCAACACGCCGCCCAGAAACCGCGGGAGAAACTCCTCGATCAAATATGTATTGTCCGATTGCGCCAGGATGAATTGCGCCCCCAAAAAGGAAGCGGGCAGGCTGCCAATCGCCATCCAAAAAACAGCGCGCAGGGAAACATTATTCTCGCGGCGATGTTGTATGCCGCTGACGATTTTCGTAATGGCCGCAAACGTCAGGTCGGTGCCAACCGCCAGGACGGGATTCACTTTCATGAAAACGATCAGAAAGGGGGTCATCAACGCGCCCCCGCCCATGCCCGTCAGGCCGATCAAAAAGCCGACGATTACTCCAGCCCCGATTGGAAGAATAACATCCATTTTTCCCTGTTCCTCAACGTTTGAGTGACTTGACGAGATAATACTCGCCGCGCTCGAAACCGCGCTCGAGATAATACCCGCGCGTCCCGACCGCGGAGATGACCGCGATATGTCGAAAGCCGCGCGCCCGCGCCAAAGCGTCCGCTTCGACGAGGAGGCGGCCTCCCAACCCTGCATGTTGCGCGGCCCCAGCCCTATCCGCGCCGACGGGAAGCGACTGCCCATAGACGTGGACTTCGCGGATCAGCGCCGCGCCGTCCAAATCGGAAAGTCCCGTCGCGGGGGAGGTCTCGTTCGGCAGGGAGAGACGAATGAAGCCCGCGATTTTGTCATCGGGCGTGACGAACGAAATAAAATGCTCCTCGGCGGAATCGGTCTGGTAGACGAGATCGTCCAGCCGCAGGGATTCGGGGTTGACGTTCTTTGCGCGCACCTCGCGGCAGCGGATGCACTCGCAATGCGTGCCGCGCTTCTTCATCTCAATGTGGATGTCTTGCCGCAGGGACGTGCGCCGATTCCCCTCCACCACGTGTGTGGACGGGATGTCGCGGATGACGCGGTTGACGCGGCAATAGCGCGGGATGGTGGGTTTGATGTCCACGATCAGGTCAATGAGTTGTTGTGTGGAATACGGATGGAATTCGCCGCGCTCCCAGTATTCATGCAATTCCGCGTTGGCGAGAAGTTGGTTGGGATAAATTTTGATCTCGTCGGGGCAGAGACCCGTCCAAAGTTTGGCGAAGTCGGCGCGGTCGGATTCGGGAGTTGCACCCAGTAGGTTGGGCATCCAATGAAGCACGACTTTGAATCCCGCCGCGCGTAAAAGCGAAACCGCGCGATGCGTGGTCGCGACGTCATGTCCGCGCTTGTTGATCTCGAGGATGTGGTCGTCCAGACTTTGCGCGCCGAGTTGCACCTTCGTCACACCGAGATGACGGAGCCAGCGCAACTCGTCGGGCGTGATCTCGTCGGGACGAGTCTCGATGACGAGTCCCACGTTACGATGCGGCGCGGATTCATTTGCGGAATGGATTGCGGGTAAATCAATCGCCAAGCCTGTAGGGCCTTCCGAATTTCCTTTGTCGCCTTCGTGTCCTTTGTGTTTAAAAGTATTCATGGCTTCGAAGCACCGCGCCACGAACCATTCCTGATAATCGCGGCGATACGAACTCCACGTGCCACCCAGGATGAGCAGTTCGATCTTGTCGGTGGGATGGCCGAGATTTTCCAGTTGGGTCAACCGCGAGCGGACTTGCGCGTACGGGTCGAAGTTATGCTCCACGCCGCGCATCGCACCAGGCTCATCGGGCAGATAACTCTTGGGCATCCGCACATCGGTGGGACAGAAGATGCACTTCCCCGGGCAGGGATAGGGCTTGGTGAGAACCGTCACCGTGGTCACGCCAGAGAGAGTCCGCACGGGTTTCATGCGGAGTTTGTCGAAAAGGGCGGTGTCGGCTTCGAGAGTCCCGTCCGCAACCATTTCGTTGTAAGCCGCCACAAGGAAGGATTTGCCCAACACGCCGCCCGGCTTCAACGCGTGCGCGCGCAGACTGTCGCCAAGATTTCGTCCGCGGCGGACATCATCCACCACGCGGCGGGCGATGGCGATCTTTTCAGGGGTGAGGGTGTTGGCGGCCAGCCAGGATTCTTTGGTCATTTACGATTTTTGATTGACGATTTACGATTACGCACCACGCAATACGCAGTATGAAATACCAAACTACCTAAACTATCAAACTACGGAACTGCATATTCCTTCTGCTTGAACATCTCGGTGTGGAGGCCGCATTCGGTTTTGCCGCGGCCCGCCCAACGTCCCGCGCGATCCGATTCGTCCGCGCCGACAGCCACGGTGCAGGGCGCGCATCCGATCGAGCGGTAGCCTTTCGCGGTCAGCGGATGTTGCGGCAGGTTGTGCTCGGCGATGTAACGGTTCACGTCGGCCTTCGTCCAATTCAGCATTGGGTTGATCTTGATCAGCCCGTCATCCTGCTGTTCCACAATTTTGGCGTGTGCACGTGTCTCGGTCTGGTCGCGGCGGATGCCCGAGATCCATGCCCAAACGCTGTTGACGGCTTTTTGCATCGGCTGCACCTTGTGGATGTAACAGCACAGGTTCGGGTCGTCCTGGGGCAGGTTGCGCAGGTTCTGGCGCATGAACACGTCCCAGCGCGGGTCACGATGCAGGTCGATCACGTTCAGGTTCCATTCCGAAGCGATACGCACGCAGAAAATCAGCGTCTCCCAAAAGTGGTAACCTGTGTCAATGAAGAAGATGCGGATGTCGGGCTTGATACGCGTCGCCATGTGCAACAACGGCATGGACTGCGTCTGGAAGGAGGAACTCATGGCGATATCGTCACCGTATTCGCGGATCGCCCATTCCAGGATCTCCTGCGGGGTCTTGCTCTCGAGTTCCTTCGCCTGACGCTGAATCTCATCTGCAAAAGACATAGGCAGGCATTATAACCGTTATAATCTTGGCATGGATTCCGCCACCGCCGCGCGACTCATCCAACTCAACCGTGACTTTTACGACCGCTTCGGCGCGGACTTTTCGGCTACGCGCCAGCGACTCCAACCCGGCGTGACGCGTCTGCTCCCGACCTTCGCGCGGGACGCGTCCATCCTTGACCTCGGCTGTGGCAACGGCGAACTCGTCCGCGCCCTCGCCCGAAACGGCCACCGCGGCTCGTATCTCGGTCTGGACTTCAGCGTGCCTCTGCTTACGGACGCGTCCGCCCTGCCCGAGGGATTCGACGTGAAGTTTATGGAGGTTGACCTGATATCTGCGTGGGCGTTGAACGTTCAACGTTCAACGTTTAACGTTATCACTTGTTTCGCGACCCTCCACCACATCCCCTCCGCCGAACTGCGCTTGCACTTGCTAAAGACGGTTTCAACCATCCTCGCGCCCAACGGACGTTTCATCCTCTCCAATTGGCAATTTCTCAACAGCGCCAAGTTGCGCGCCCGCATCCAACCCTGGGAGCGGATCGGGCTGACCTCCGCAGATGTGGACGCGGGCGATTATCTGCTCGACTGGCGTCGCGGCGGCGAAGGTCTGCGCTACGCCCACCAATTTAGCGAGGAGGAATTGGCGGAATTGGCGCGTGAAAGTGGATTTGAAATCGTGGAAGCCTTTTATTCCGATGGAGAAGGGGGACGATTGGGACTATATCAGATATGGAAAATCAAATGATCGCCATCACCCGCGAAGTTTCCCGCTCGATCGTCCACTGTGAACTGACTCATCTCGCGCGCACGCCCATTGATGTGGCCCGCGCCCGCGCACAGCATGAGAAATATCGCGAGGCTCTACGCGATTTGGGGCTGGAAGTGCTGTCCCTGCCCGAGGAGCCGAACCTGCCCGATTCGGTCTTCGTGGAGGACGCGGCCATCGTGCTGGATGAAGTCGCGGTGCTGACGCGTCCCGGGGCGGATTCGCGCAGACCCGAGGTGGAGTCCATCGCACGGGCGCTGGAGCCGTATCGCCGCCTCGTGCGGATCGAGTCACCTGCGACGCTGGACGGCGGGGATGTGCTGGTGGTGGGGAAAAAGATTTTCGTGGGGCAAACGCTCCGCACGAACGCGTCCGCACTGGAGCAGATGACGACGTTGCTCCAGCCATTGGACTACGAAGTGATCGGTGTCCCCGTCACAGAATGCCTGCATCTGAAATCGGGGGTGACGCAAGTGGCGGAAAACACCCTGCTCATCAACCCCGCGTGGGTGGAGAAGACCCATTTCCGTGGATTCGACTTCATCGAGACGGACCCGTCTGAACCGTTCGCGGCGAACGCGTTGCTCGTCGGCGGGACGCTCATCTACCCGTCCACGTTCGCGGGGACGCGGACGCGGCTCGAAGCGGTCACCCCGCGCATCGTCACGGTGGAGGCGGATGAGTTGGCGAAGGCAGAGGGGGGAGTGACGTGTTGCAGTCTGGTCTTTAAGTCCCGACGATAACGCGGTTGCGTCCCTTGTGCTTGGCAACGTAAAGAGCCTGATCGGCGCGGGCAATCAAAGATTCGATGGTGGGGGTGTCCTCGGTCTGCTCGGCAATCCCCACGCTGACCGTGACGCGCACATCGCCTTTTTCGTGATGAACCACCATTTTTTCTGTTTCCATCCTCAGGCGTTCGGCCACCATTTTGGCGTGTGTCAAATTGGCCTCCACGATCAACCCCACAAATTCTTCGCCGCCGTAGCGGGCGATGGGGTCGGCTTCCCGGAGTTTTTCCTTGCATAGTCTGGCAAGCGCCTGCAAGACCTGGTCTCCAAATGGATGGCCGTAGGTATCGTTGACGATCTTGAAGTGGTCAATATCGAACATCATGGCAGAGAGGTGGCGCTTGTAACGGCGGGCGCGATCGAATTCGCTCTGCGCCAGTTCCATGAAATAGCGGCGGTTATAGAGACCGGTCAATCCATCGGTAATGGCAAGTTGCTGGACTTCATCGAACAGGCGGGCGTTCTCAATGGCCACCGCCACCTGGCTTGCAAACGCAGACGCCAATTGAATATCATCCTGTGAAAAATGATTGACTTCGCGGCTATCGATGGCAAGCAGACCGATGATCTGATTGTGGACAATGAGCGGCACGCCCAGCCAGGAACGGATGTGCGCGGCATGTTTGATGATACGAAAATCGGGATAGATTTCATACGGATCGTTGAGCAGGAGGGGCCGACGCGTCTCGATCACCCTTGTGTTGGGATTGTTGCCCGGAATGGGGAAACGCGTGCCAATGACGGTCGATGGATCGGTCCAGCCCTCGCCGCCGATGATCTCCAACTCTCCAGTGCGCAGGAGTTGCACCGAAGCGCTGTCATGCGGGACAACGAAGGCCAGTTGTTCGAGCAGGCGGGTGGTGGCCTCCTGCAAATTCAACGTCTCGGCGACGGTGGTGCCCACGCCGCGAAGCGTCTCGGATTCCTCGTAGCGGCGATGCGCCTCATCCACCGCCAGGGTTTTGGCAAATGCAAGCGTGATCAATTCAGCGGCTTGCTCGCTGAGGATGATCTCTTCAGGAGTGAATTGGTGTAACTTGGAAAAACCAAGCAGTACCGCTCCCAATTTCGTTTCGTTCGAGATCATCGGAATGACCAACGCCGAACGCGTCTGGAAGATTTCGGCCAGTCTGCGGCTGACATGGAGAGAATCCTGGGCATCATGGACGACCAGCATTTGCCCAGCCTCGAGAGCAGACCGGGTCAGGTTCTTCTCCCCCGGCAAAACCCTCACGTTAAGGTACTCGTCCGAAGGCACCCCATAGGCCGCCACATTCACGACCATTTCCCGATCTTCCTCCCAACGCGAGAGAAAACAATGGTCGGCGCCGATGAAATTCCCCAGATTATCCACCAGCACCCGCGCCATTTCGGTCAATGTGCTTTTCCCCAGCGCGGCGCGGATAATATCCTGAAGCAGTTCCTGCGAATGCTGACGCCGCATCAGGTCCAATTCGATGTTGCGACGCGTCAACGCGGCGCTAAAGATATCGGCCGCGGCGCGCAACGCGCCCAATTCCACCTCCGTCCAATCTCGTTCGCGGAGGCAATCATCGAAGCCGATAAAGCCCCATAATTTCCCTTCCAGAAAAATGGGCACAACCGCAATGGTGAGAATGCCCTGCGAGATCAGCAATTCCTTTTCTGCATCCGGGAAATCGTTGACCCGTCCAGAAATGATCTGTCCGTTCTCGAACGCGTCCTCCCAACGCGTGAAGCCTGCCTCGCGCCAGGCCAGGTTTTGAAGTATCACATTGTCGATCTGCGGTTCCACACCTTCCGCCGCCCACTCATAGCGTTGGCTGACAAGCGGCTTGCCGGTTTCAGAAAGAAAACGCTCAAAGATGTAAACGCGGCTGGCCTGTGCGGCATCCCCCAGTCGTTCCAAAACCTGCGGAACATTCTGCTCCCATTCGGAAGAAGTGAGGAACTGCCCCGCCACCAGGTTGACCACGCGCAGGATCGTATCCCGCCGCTCCAACGCCGCGACGACTTGACGATTCTCGGTCACATCGTGGAAGATGATGAGATGCGAAGCCGCCTCCCGCGCGGACCTCGGGCCGGCCTCCATCGGCAGGACGCGTATCTCAAACTGGCGCGAATCCCCATTGACCGACAGTGTCCCCTCCACATTTTGCTCGCCCAGGCCAAGCAGTGGGATGATCTTTGCACTGCACTCCGCACAAACAACTTCGAAGGAAAGCCCCAAACTCTCATTCGACTTCGCAGAAAAGATGGATTCCGCCGCGGTGTTCATATAGAGGACGCGGCGGCTGCGGTCCAACAGGATGATCCCGTCCTGCAGGTTTTGCAGGATGACGTTCTGCGCCGGCGGGACGACATCCAGCAGGCGAAAACGCGCGATGGCCCAGGCCAGGGCGATGCTCGAAGGGAAGAATAAGAACGGCGTCAGGTCCAGATCGCCGCCCGTAAAAACGTAAACCGCATTCCCCAACAACGGGAAGATGACCGCAATGACGGTGGTCAGTGCCTGCGCCCGGTAAAGCGGAGGCGAGCGCCACGCGCCGATGATCGTGATGCCGCTTCCCACCAGCAGACAGGCATACGAGTAGAACAAAAAGATCCCAAACCACGGCCCATATTGAGGGGTGAGCAGGAGAAGACCGCCGCTGTGCGCAAGCGTTACCGACTTCCAAACAAGATGATGGGATTCATTTGTCCAGAACAGGATCAAGGTGACGGTCGGGATCAGCCACAGGCCTATCCACTTCGAGCGGGTCAACCAGTGCCACTGTCCCGTATAGGCCAGGGCAAACAAAAACCACAAAACCGGGCCGGAGACAATGCCCGGATATTCCACCTTGCCCCAGAATATTTTCATACCCAGCGATTGCGAATAGATCTCCAACCCGTATCCCAAAGACCATAACCCCAGGGATAACATCAACCAAGTGAACACCCATGCCAGCGAAGACACGCGATGCCGCCAGCCATACAGACCCAATAACCCATAAATGCCGGCGATCAGAATGAGCATGCCCGGCACGAATATTGTAAGGGAGATACCAAAAAGTGAATCCATGGCGTTGACCATTAATAAATTCTACGCCTTCCTGTCCAAACAACCATTACAATATTCGGACAGGACTATCAAGTTTGTAAACAAAAAAAGCAGTGCCGCGGCAAAGTCCGCGGCACACGGAAGTCGGTTCAGTTCTTCAGCTTGTTGGGATCGATAATGTACTGCCACCAGTTGTGGTGGATGCCGTTCTTGCGTCCCTCCACATGCGGGATGCGATTCAGCCACCACTGATGGTGCAGGCGGATATCGCCGCTGCCCCACTCCGCGGCGGTGACGGTCCGCACGTCCCCCTTGAAATTCGGGAAGTTGAGAAGCCAGTCGTAACATTCGCTGGACACGGGAGCGGGATTATTCCAATCGTAGTCTCTCTCGCTGTTGGGCGCGTAGTGGATATTTCCGCAGGCGGCCCTGCCCGGCGCGGACTTTTCGTAGCGGATGAAACGCGTCCACAGGTTCGCGTCGCCTGCCAGTTTCTCGAACGTCTTCACAAGAATGGACTCGGTGCGGTGACCGAACGACTCGAGCATCTCGCCCACGTAACGCTCGTAGTTGAATCCCATCACCACGAATCGGCGCGGACATTGGGCCGTGTTCTTCAACGGAGGCGCGTTGCACCAGAAGGCGCCCGCGCCGCCCATCGCCGACTCGTAAAAGCCCGCGTAGGGAAAAGCGAAGACCCACACCTCGTCAATTTCACCGCTGGTGATCTTGCTGAGGACGTTGAACCGATTTAATATGGCGGTGTAATCCGCGTCCTGCGGGACATGAGGCTGGGATACCCCGCGTAACACGTCCAGGTAGGCCTGCGGGGTGTAGCGATAGCCGTCCGTTTTGACAGGGAACTCGTCCAGCATGTGACGCTGGACGATCTGGTAGCGCGCCATGCCGTGGCTGTATTGGAGGATATCGGCCGTGAAAGCAGTGACCAGGTCATCGGGACGGTACCAACTCATCTTCTGCGAAAGTTTCTGGCCGTCTTCCATGGTGGGGTCGTAGACGATGAGCATCACCTTGCTGGTGGTGATGGCGGCGGGCTCGTCTGTGCTATCGGGCAGGCCAGTGGGCAGAGTCGGGGTTGGCGCGGGGGTGGGTTCCTTCTTTTTGAACAGAGACAGGATAAAGTCCAGGAGGGAAGCGAAAAAATTTCCAGATGATTTCGTCATGGTGCGCTCCTTTTGTCTGTAGCTCAAAATCAATTTTGCGCTACGGCACGTCGTTTGTGACGTAAACCTGATCACCCAACGCCAGATAGATGCTATGGTTCTGGCTGATCGTCATCGCGCCCAGCGGACCGTTCGGCATGCCCCCGATCGGCGCGGCCAGAATCCCCTGCAACTCGAAGCCGTGCGAACTGAGCCGATAGACCGATTGCCCGTCCGCGTCCAGAAGCAGGAGCGTGGATTCGGGCAGGCCGGTCAGCATCATCTGCGTGAAATGCGCCTGCGCGAACACGTCGATCTCGCCGTAGGCAGGGAAGCGGTTGATCAGTGTGACGGGAGAGTCACAGCGGGTGGGAACGCCGTCAATGCGGCTGTAGATGCAGTGCGTGACGCGGCCATCCGCATGGAGCAGGTAGAGTTCGTCGCCGCTGACAGAAATATCGATCGCATCTTGAATTTCGGGAATCTGGTTGCCGAAGAAGAAGAGCGGCAAATCGGTGAAGACGCCGTCCTTCTCGAGATAGATCCAGACCGCGCGGGCGGGCGCGTCGAGCACGTAAAGTTTTCCGCTGTCGAGAGTCATGGCAGTGACGCGTCCCCAGTTGGTGGAGGGAGGCGTGAGCGCGAACGCCTGGGCCACCTGACCGGGCGCACAATAAAGCAGGTTGCCCGCCGCGTCGATGCCCATCACGGACGAGTTGAGCGTGTTGACGCGCGGCAGCACCAGCAGGTCCAGCAATGAGCCGACCATGTTGTTGCCATACGTACCGGGTTTGCAATCGAAGGTTCCGTCCAACGCGTAGCCGCGGTCGATGGCGGCGCGCAGGATATTTCCCTGCGTGGCGTCGAGCATGTAGAGGTCGGTTTCGCTGGCCGCCATGCGGCTGATCTGGGCATTTGTACCCGAGGCAAAGATTGGCCTGAAATTCAGGCGCGCGACCCCCAGCAGGGCGTCCAACTTTGTCTGCGCTTCCTGACGCATGGCAAGGGTGTCGCTGGTCACGCTGTACGTTTCGGCCTGCGCCACACGCTTGAGCACGTTATTCCACGCCTCGCGCTGGCGGATGGGATCCGTCTCGCCCATGGCCTGCTCGCGCAACACCTGCGCCTGCGCGATGTACGTCTCGTATTGGGCGCTGCTCCCAAATTGGAAGTAGACCACCACGGCGATGGTCACCACCAACAGCGGGATGAGAATGGAAATGAACGCCATGGCGGGGACGGGCAGGGCAATATCCGACTCGCCGCCGGGCAGAAGATTCGGCAGGAACTTGCGGAGCGCCGCCCCGACTCGTTCGGTCACGCGACGCCAGGCCGCGAGCCCCGTCACTGCGGCGCGCGCCGCCTGACGCTGGGTCTCCGCGCGGCGAAGGGCCACTTCCT
>JBMOMR010000035.1:0-14062 GCA_049324715.1 Chloroflexota bacterium
ACGATCTGCTCGACGGTATCTATCGAATCGAGTGAGCATTGGAAGAGACGTTTCGCCAAATCGCGTCCGTAGCGCTGGATGACGGTCTGCATCGGGAGTTTGAGTCCCGTCAGCACCATGCCGCCGTTGCGTGAACTCGCTCCCCAGCCAATGGTCTCCGCCTCCAGTACTGCAACATTTATGTTGCGCTTGGCGAGGGTGTACGCGGCGGCCAGTCCCGTGAATCCGCTCCCGATGACCGCGACCGCTACACGGTCAGGAAGAGGCGGCAGGTTCCCATCCGAGGGCATATCCACAGTGTCGTGCCAGTAGACGCGTTGCTTGAGCATGGTTCCTCCAGAAACAGAAACCAGGTTTCTTCAAGAAACCTGGTTTCGAAAAGTTACGACTGCTTCCTGTCGTCCTTCTTCATGTCGCTGGACTGTATCACGATGCCGAGGATGAGCAGTCCAAGGAACACCAGCGCACGGACGGCTCCGTCGAGTGGCAGCGCGCCGACGATCAGGGACGCGCCGCCCAGCGATGACAGGATGACCACCACCCAATCGAAGAACATGCCGATCAGGATCGCGCCGCCGATACCGCCGATGATGTAAACGACCCAGGCAGCCATGCCCTGGTCGAGGCCGATCATTCCCGCCAGGCTGAGGAGCACGGATCCGCCCATCAGGAAGCCAGCCACACCAATGGCGATGGTCTTGAGGAAGACCGCCAGCAGTGCGCCGATGATGGCGAAGACAATGCCGACGATGATGCCGACCACTTCGTTGTGGGTCACGACCTGCGCCAGTTGCCAGCCGGTAAAGAATCCAGCCGCGGCGATGAACAGCCAGAAGAGTTTACGTCCCCATAAGAGAAGGGACGCACCGAGAAGAAGATTGACGATAAACATGGGGACCTCCGAGAGAGAAGTATACGGGTAAACACGTACTCAGATATACAAGTATACAAGAAAACAAGGTCAATATATTTACGCGTTTATTGTGTACCTATGAGACCGTCTACCTTTGTGCCTTCACCAGATCGCGAATTGCCTCTGCCAGTTCGCGCGGCAGGGACGGTGAAACGCGTCGGAATGTTGTGGCGGTGATCGGGGTGGGCGAGTTGGTGATGACTTGTCGCAAAAAGTAAGCCGTTTCGGTCGGGGAGACGCGGTGGAGAGCCTGGAACAAATCCACGAAATCGGTTTGGAGCGTGCCAGGCGCGGTTTCCACCACACCTGCCAGCATTTCGAAGACGGGCGGCAGGTTATTGAAATTGGGGTCCTGGATGAGAGGCAGGAGGGCCTGAATCCCATTCGACCACATGCGCTGGCGCTCGGGATTCAGCCATTCGCTCACGAGCAGGAGGAACTGGTCGGGGGTTTCGCGTCGCAGGCGGGCGAGACTGGTTGTCAGCAACGCGGCGCGCACGGATGGGTCGCGCACCTGCTGGGTCCACGCGGTGAGGCGGGGGAGGAGACGTTCCTCGCGCGGCGGGATTCGTCCCAGCAGGGAGGCGGCGAGCAGGCGCATTTCCAGCCAGCCTTCGTCCCAGAGTTGGTCGGCGAGTTCGAGCGCCTGGGTCGGATTGGCCTCGGCCAGCGGGGCGAGTTCGGTTTCGATGTGTTTCAGAATGACGGGTGGCGTTCGGTACGTGTTGAGCACCGAGGCGGGCGCGACCGAATCCACTTCGCGCAAACTGCGGTTGACGTAAAAATCGAGCATGCCGTGCAGGGCGCGCACAAATTCGTCTGGCCGATTAAAAAGGTCGGCCAGTTGTGCGGCTTGTTTTTTCAGGCGGGCGAGGTCAATGGCGGGCATGGGATTCGGTGTCAGGTTTCGCGTTCCAAGTGTCAGGTGCTGTGGCCGATTTGACTTGACACCTGACACTGGAACACATGACACGTTAATACGCGCGGGCGAAATACACTTTCTTCTTCGCGGGTTTGCCGCAGACCACGCAGGTTCCATGGCCTTCGGACTGGTCGAGAGGAATGTTGCGGGTGGTGGCCTTCGTGTCCTCTTTGACTTTGGCTTCACACTCCTTGCTCTCGCACCACCAGGCAAGTGCCCATCCGTCCGCCACAATAGATTTGAGATGTTCGTAGTCTCTGGGCTCGTGGATGTTCGCGTCGCGGAATTCGGTGGCGCGCTTGAGGAGAGCGGCCTGGATCTCGACGAGCATCCCGCTGACGGTCCGCGCGAGATCCGTTTGGGGGACGAAGGACTTGCCGTCTCGCCCGGGGACGTCGCGGCGGGCCAGCGCGACCGAGCCTTTTTCCACATCCTTGGGGCCGATCTCGATGCGGAGAGGGACGCCGCGCATTTCCCAGTCGTTGAACTTGAAACCCGTGCTGACGTTGTCGCGGTCGTCCACTTTGACGCGGATTCCCGCGGCCTTCAGTTCCGCGAAGACGCGGTCCGCCACTTCCATGACCTTAACCTTCTCCGCGTCATTCTTGAAGATGGGCAGGATCACGGCCTGGATGGGTGCGAGGCGGGGAGGCAGGATCAGTCCCTGATCGTCGCCGTGCGTCATGATGATGGCGCCAATGATGCGGGTGGAGAGGCCCCACGAGGTGGTCTCGGCGAATTGCAGCACGTTGTTCTTGTCGAGGAATTGGATCTCGAAGGCCTTCGCGAAGTTCGTGCCGAAGTAATGGGACGTGCCGCTTTGCAGGGCACGTTTATCCTGCATCATGCCTTCGATGGAGGTGGTGACCTGTGCGCCCGCGAAGCGTTCCGTCTCACTCTTGTAGCCTTTGAGAACAGGGAGCGCGGCTTCGTTGACGGCGAAGTCGGTGTACACGTCCAACATGCGGTACATCTCTTCCTTGGCTTCCTCGGTGGTGGCGTGCGCGGTGTGACCTTCCTGCCAATAGAACTCGGCGGTGCGCAGGAAGAGTTTCGTGCGCAATTCCCAACGCATCACACTGCCCCAGACGTTGATCAGCACGGGCAGGTCGCGCCACGATTTGATCCACTTGGAATACATGTGCCCGATGATGGTCTCGGACGTGGGGCGGACGGCGAGGGGCTCTTCCAGTAATTCGCCGCCTCCGTGGGTGACCACGGCCAGTTCGGGCGCGAAGCCTTCCACGTGTTCCTTTTCCTTTTCAAAGAACGACATGGGGATGAGCGTGGGGAATTGCGCGTTGACGTGTCCCGTCTCTTTGAACCTTCGGTCGAGCGCGGCGGTGATGTTTTCCCACAGCGCCCAGCCGTAAGGTCGCACGACCATACAGCCGCGCACGGGGGCATAATCGGCCAGTTCGGCCTTAAGTACGAGTTGGTTGTACCATTCCGCGAAATTTTCCGCGCGGGTGGGGAGTTTTTCTTCAGCCATTTTTGTCTCCAGAGAGTAGATGATTAGAGAGTAGAGAGTAGATGATTAGAGAGTAGAGAGTAGATAATCAGAGAGTAGTGTCTGAATGACTGTTCTCTGTTCTCTAATCTCTATTCTCTAATAACTTCACAGCAGTTTCCACATCCGCCGCGAATTGTAGTAGGTTGCGCTGGGATTCGGGCGTGTATTTTCCCAATTTCTCAAAAACCTGGGCGAAGACGGACTGCCAGCCGTCCCCGACCAGGATGAGCGGGCTTCGGTGACGGGACTCCACGATCATCAAATTCCATGTCAGCATGATCTCGGTCAACGTGCCAGGACCGCCAGGCAGGGCGATTGCCGCGTCGCATTCCTCGATCAGGACCTGCAACCGCTCGATCAGGGTCTTTTTTCGTCTTTCCTCTTTCACCCAGCGATTCACGCCGACGCCGCGCCAATCTTCGATATCCTCGCATGTCACGCCGATGACGTGTCCGCCCGCCTCGGCCGCGCCGCGCGAGACCGCTTCCATCGTCCCGATGTAGCCGCCGTTGAGGACAACATGTCCATGCTCGGCAAGCATTTTGCCGAGCGTGTAGGCTTCCGCGTAGGCCGCGTCGCCTTGTTTAGGTTGGGAGCCGCCGTATACTGAGACTTTCATCCTAATCATTCCATGTGCGCGTATGATTGATCGCGATCTTGTCCAGAATCGCTTTTTCCAAATCTATGCCTGTGACAGAGGCCAATTGAAGAAGATATAAAGCAACATCAGCCAATTCACCAGCAAGTTCGGCCTTGTCGGTCGACTCTTCACGGAATTGGAAATGCTCCAGCACTTCCGCCGCCTCCAGCGCCAGCGAAATGGACAGGTTGCGCGGCGTCTGCGGACGTTTGCTATCCGCCGCGTACCATCCCTTCGACTCGACCAACTTGTGCATTCTCTTCGTGAGTTCGCTAATATCCACAGACTGCTCTCTGTTCTCTACTCTTTTCGCTCTGCATTTCCAAATAAAAACGGCTCGCCAGGTCTGGGAGCCGTTGGGGCACGACGAAACGAACCTATCCAGACCAGGTAGATTGAAAATCAGGGGACGGGTTAGGGCGGAAAAATTGCATGCGCTGATTATAGTGGAGAGTTGGCGGGAGGGCAAGGCTTTTTTTCACGCTCGCCTGCAGATTGGCAACCTTAAGCAAAACAGTTCTCAAGTATGGTACTTTCGATCTGTCGATTCGGGTAAAATAAGTCAACCGTCCGCCGTGAAACCGCAATTTAGGATACATCATGCCTCCCTTCCTGCAATTTCTGATCCGCCGCATCTTTGCCATGTTTGCATCGTTGGTGGTCATCACCATGGTATTGTATGCGGGCGTCATGTTGACACCGCCCGAAGCGCGGGCGCGTCTCTATGTCCCGCCTGGCAAGAGCGGAGACCATACCGCGACCGAGGCGTTTATCAACTCACTCATCAGGCAATATCACCTGGATGAACCCTACCTGGTGCAGTACGGCTACTGGGTGAAATCCCTGGTGACTGGTTCGTGGGGATACAGTCCCACCCTGCGCGGTGACGTGTTGACCGAACTCTTGCGTCGCACTCCAGCCACGCTGGAACTCGCCGTCTACTCCCTGTTATTGTTGATTCCCCTCGGCCTCGCGAATGGACTGGTGGCAGGCTGGCGCGCGAATGGCTGGTTCGACGGCCTCTTCCGCGGCGCGGCCTTCTTCGGGACCTCGATGCCGCCCTTCATCTTTTCGATGATCCTGATCTCGATCTTCTACGTCAATCTTGGGTGGCTTGCTCCCGGGCGGATGGACATCACGACCGACCTTCTGATGACTCGCATCGGCTTCGTGGACTACACGGGATTCCTGACGATAGACAGCCTGCTCAATGGCCGCCCGGACATTTTCCTGATTTCCCTCAAACATTTGGCCATGCCCGTTCTCACCCTCTCCATGTTCCATTGGGCCACGCTTGGACGAATCACCCGCTCGACGGTCATCGGTCAGCGCAACAAGGAATACATTGTGGCTGCCCGCGCCCGCGGTGTGAGCGAGCGTAGTTTGCTCTGGAAACATGCCCTGCGGGCCATCATGGCGCCGTCCCTGACTACAATGGCCCTTTCCGCCGCAAGTGTGGTGACGAGCATCTTCGTGGTGGAGATCATCTTCGGGCTGACGGGAGTTTCGCAGGTGATCATCATTTCGATGCGGAGTTATCCCGATGCTCCCGCCGCGCTGGGGTTTGCTGTCTATAGCGTGTTGATGGTGATCGGCCTGATGTTCATCCTGGATATCCTCCAGGCGTTGCTCGACCCGCGCGTACGTGATGAGGTACTCCAAGCATGAGACGCCTTCGCATCTTCTTCTCTCACTGGCAAAACTGGCTTGGCATGATCATCGTCCTGGCTTTTGCGGTCATGTCCGTAACCGCACCTTTGCTTTCTCCGCCCAACGCTACAACGCAGGGCGCCTTCAAGAAAGTAGGCCGCCAGGGTGACTTGAAACCGCACCCGCCCACGGAAGAAGTCCCTCTCGGCACCGTCCCCGGTCAACTCGACGTGTACCACGCCGTCATCTGGGGCGGACGCGAAGCCATGATGTTCGGTCTCTCGGTGGCGATTGGGGCGTTCATATTTGGCAGTCTCTTCGGCGCAATTGCTGGTTATGCAGGCGGCGCGGTCAACAACATCATGATGCGTATCGCCGATGCCTTCCTCACGTTTCCCTCCCTGGCAGGCGTGGTCTTCCTGCAACAACTGCTCGCCATCACGATCGAATCGATGGGCGGCATGTTCTGGTTCAACAATGATTACTATGGCCGCCAGGTTTATTTCGACTTTACGCCGCCGCTCTTTGCCCAATTTTTGCTGAACGTGGACCCCATCCTCATCAGCCTGATCATATTCTCGTGGATGCCGTTCGCGCGCATCGTCAACTCCATGGTCATCACTCTCAAGCAGACCGAGTTTATCCAGGCGGGGCGCGCTCTCGGCGGCACCCCGTGGTGGATCATCCGCCGCCACCTGCTTCCCAATGCCATCAGCCCCGCCCTGGTCCTGGCTGCGCGTGACGTAGGCAGTTCCGTCATTTTGCAGGCCACCATCACCTTCATCGGTTTGGGCGGCACATCGGCTTGGGGTATCTTGCTCTCACTTGGACGCAACTGGGTCATTGGGCCGGGCGGCAACATGTTCTCGGCCTGGTGGGTCTTTTTGCCCGTTACGATTGCCATCGTCCTCTTTGGGATCGGCTGGAATTTAATAGGCGACGGCCTGTCCGAAGCCCTCGACCCGACCGCCACGCTTCGCAAGTGGACTCGGTCCGATGCATCCTGACCGACTGGATATCTCCCGCTTCATCCCGACCCCGCGCCGGTCACTGCTTCGACAGGTTGCCGACCTTTCGGCGGAACTTGGCTCCCCTGCCTACCTTGTGGGTGGATTCGTCCGCGACGCCCTGCTCAAACGTCCCATCAATGACTTCGACATCGTCATCGAAGGGGACGCGACCAAACTTGGCCGTGCTCTCGTCAAGCATCACGGCGGACGCGTCACCGTCCACGCGCCGTTCAAAACTGCCACATGGTTCCTGCCTGAACGGGCGGAAGGCGAACGGGCGGGGTCACCTCGCCCTGATTTCATTGATCTCATCTCCGCCCGCTCCGAGACATATGCGCACCCCGCCGCACTTCCCACAGTCAAACTCGGCTCGCTCGTGGACGACCTCCGTCGCCGCGACTTCACCGTCAATTCCATGGCTGTGCGCCTGGATGGTGACCACTTCGGCGAGTTGACCGACCCTCTCGGCGGCCGCGCCGACCTCGAACGCGGACTGGTGCGCGTCCTGCACCCCAATTCCTTCGTGGACGATCCCACGCGCCTCTTTCGCGCCGTCCGTTACGCGGCTCGTTATCAGTTCCAGATCGAATCGTCCACCGAAGCGCTCGTCCCTGCCGCGTTGCCCTACGTGGACAAACTCTCGCCTGAACGCCTGCGCCACGAACTGGACTTGATCTTCGAAGAGGAAGATTCCGTCCCGATGATGGAAAAACTGTGGGAGTTGGAAATCGTCGGGCAGGTGCAACCCGCCCTCCCGTCGGATGAAGCGACCCGGACGCGCTTCCAGCAGACGCGGTCGAATTGCGTCGTACCGCCGCGCGCCGTCCCGCCCGAAGTTATCCAGCGACGCGAGTGGCGATGGATCGTCTGGCTGATGGAATCGTCTCACAAGGAGATCCGCGCGTTCTCGAAACGCCTGCACTTTACCGCCGGCCTGCTGAAGAAGATTTTGGCGGCCTCCACCATTTTCCACGAGTTGGATTCTTTCAAGGGCATTCGTCCCAGCGAGTGCGTGGCGCGGCTGGACGGTTTTCCCGCCGACGCGACCACGGCGGTCTGGTTTTGCGCGCCGCGCGGCGAGACGCATGCGATGCTTGGCGCGTATCTGACGAAATGGAAGAGCGTAAAGCCGCTCGCCACTGGCGAGACGCTGCAGGCGATGGGCGTGCCGTTTGGCCCGCGCATCGGTGAGACGCTGTGGCGACTCCGCGCGGCCTGGCTGGATGGCGAAGTGACCAGTGCGGAGGGGGAGAGGAAGTTGCTGGAAAAGTTGATTGGGCGAGGATAGCATTCCTGCCACCACCAAACATTTTTGTAAATGAAGCGATGCTGGGGAGACGATAAAATCAAGGTGTTGAAGTTGGAACGCGATTGAGTTTCACGGGTTCGCAACTTCAAAATTTTGGTGGACAGCCTTGTTTCCACACAGGAGCATACAACATGGCATTGGCAGGCTTTTTCATCGTATGTGGTTTTTTGCTTTCTATCTTCCTGCTCTTCAAACTTCCTCGATTTATGTTCACCTTTGGGATCGGCGCCTTGATCCTGCAATTGTTACTCTATTCCACGAGGGCGGAACTGATCAACGATTCTTTTATCGACCTGCCCTCTTACATCGAAGTCCTTCTGGGCATTAATCCTGGGTTTTTGTTGGGTGTGGCGACCAGTGTATTTCCCTTCCCGCTTCCATTGATCGGCGCGTATCTGGTTGGCTCGATCACAGTGGATACTCAACTGGGGCTGACCGCGTTCTTTCTTTTTTCAGTCGCTCAGGTGGTATTGCTCGGCGTATTCACCAAATCGGAGGCCAGCACAGGTAAGGTCATGCGTGCTGTGACGGGTTTTGCCATCCCGCTCTTTACGTTCCTCGTGACGGTTGTCAATCTGTTTTTGCCAGGCGATCAGCAATTACTGGACCTGGCCTCAGTTGGCGATTCTGCCGTTCTTGTTGGGATCTGTTGTTGTTCCTCGTTTCTCATTCTGATCGTGGGAAGCATTCTTTATTGGACCTCACGCAAAAAGTGAAGCGGACCCTGTCATGTTGCGAAACGACCCCTTGACGCGCTTTCTGGCACTCGGCGATTCCTACACTGTCGGCGAGGGCGTTCCTGAACAGGAACGCTGGCCGAATCAACTCGCGGACCGCCTGCGGGGTCGCGGCTATTCGATGGGTGTCACCATCCTTGCGCGTACAGGTTGGACGACAGGCGAATTGACCGACGCGATGCGCGCTACACCCCCTGCAGGCAGGTATGATCTTGTCTCCCTGCTGATCGGCGTCAACAATCAATATCGCGGACTGGATCTCGATTCATATCGCGCGGAATTTTCCAGCCTGTTGGACCAGTCGCTTCAACTCGCGGACGGGAGGATGGGACGCGTCATCGTGCTGTCCATCCCCGATTGGAGCGTCACCCCGTTTGCCGCGGGACGCGAACGCATCCGCATCTCCGCGCAGATCGAAGAATTCAACGCCGTCAACCGCGAAATTTCCCAGCGGGCAGGCGTCCGCTACGTGGATGTGACATCCGTTTCACGTCTGGCCCTGCACGATCCGTCCCTGCTCGCGGTTGATCGGCTGCATCCATCTGGCAGGATGTATTCCCTCTGGGCGGACCTGGTCATTCCAGATGCGTTGGCGGCTTTGAACGAGATATAATGCAGGCACGAATTAGGAGAGTGCCCCTTGTATACTCTTGGTCCCGAAGAAAAAGCCACCCTTGTGATGGCCTACACCCAAAATGGATTGGTGCGCGGCGAAGTGGTGACCCGCGACAGTGTGCGCATCAACACCTGGCTTCGCACCGATAGCGCTCCCGATTACATCCATTTCTTCAAGGTGCAATGGCTTCAAGCCTCCGCGGGTGCGATCAAGCCGCTGGCGTACAACGAGTTGCTCTTGCCCGTCTCGCAAATGATCGGTTTTCACGCGGTGCCTCCCTCCGATGAACCGCTCGATTACAACCCGCGCGAAGACAACCGAATCAATAAACCCATTGAAGTTGTCATGGGATTATTTGTAGTGAAGGGTTTCGTGCGCACATCCGCGCAGACCGACCTGGTCACCAGTTTGCAGATCACCCATTCTCCGTGGTTGTCCATCTATGAGACGGAGATCAGTTCGACGCACCTTCCGCAGATGCCCCCGCTTCAAATCCCGATGATGCTCGTCCGCCCGATGCATGTGGCGTTCATCCCCCAAAATTAACAAAAAAAGACGGATGGGAGCGACCCATCCGTCAAACTTTTATTCAGGGAAGGACTGGTGAACGCCTTCCTCTTTCGTTCGGAGAACGTCTGGTTCCTAAGCAGAGCCTGGTCCAGTTCAGGGCGTTTCAATCCTTCCCTTTTCGAACCTTTCGGGCGGTGTCTCTATGGGTACCTCCTTTCTCTTGCTTTCATCATAACCCATTCCAGGTCGGTTTGCATTAAAACGGATTGATAGTTTTGTTAGAAGTACTTCATGAAAAATTTTGATGTAAATATTTCTTTGCCATCGTTTTCTGCTTGTACATCACAAAACCCGTCAGCACAAATTGTGCTTTCGCCGCTCGAAAAGGGCACAATTTGCGATTGACTGCGGTATAATACAAGTTGTCAGACAACTTCCCAGGAGAAACCCATGTCCACAATTGACCTCACTGTTGATAAAGAACGCCGCGCTCGCGCCGTCAAGCGCGCTCGTGAGCGCAATATCATCATTCCTACTTATGCCCAGATGAAAGACCCTTCGAAAATTCCTGCCAAAGTGAAGGAGGAATTGAAGGGGATCGGGTTGTGGGACATCCATCCCCGCAACCTGTTCCGCATCACCTGGAAGAATCAACCTGTCGCTTCGGGCGGGACGTTTGGCGGGGTCAACTACCTCGAGCTTCCCTCCTCGCTGACGGGAGTCCGCGCCCGCATCGTGGTGCTGGTCGGAAAGTGGTTCCCGACCGGCGCACACAAGGTGGGAGCGGCGTTTGGCTGTCTGGTGCCGCGGCTGGTCACAGGTCAGTTTGACCCGACCACGCAGAAGGCGGTCTGGCCGTCCACAGGAAATTACTGCCGCGGCGGCGCGTACGATTCCACCCTGCTGGCATGTGACTCGATTGCCATTCTCCCCGAGGGCATGTCGAAGGAACGCTTTGACTGGCTGGCCAGTGTCGCTGGCGAAACCATCAAGACCCCTGGTTCCGAATCGAACGTGAAGGAAATCTTCGACAAATGCTGGGAGCTCCGCAATTCGGGGCAGGATCTGATGATCTTCAACCAGTTTGACGAGTTCGGCAATTACCTCTGGCACTACGAAGTGACAGGCCACGCCATGGAAGAGGTCTTGAAGAATGTGATGGGACCGAACGACCGTTACCGCGGCATGGCCTCCGCCACAGGTTCGGCTGGGACGATCGCCAGCGGCGATTACATGAAGCAGATCTTCCCCGATAGCAAGATCGCCGCCAGCGAAGCCCTGCAATGCCCGACCCTGCTCGAAAACGGATTCGGCGCGCATCGCATCGAAGGCATCGGCGACAAACACGTCCCGTGGATCCACAACTCGAAGAACACCGACCTTGTGGTCGCCATCGACGACAACGCGGTGGTGAACATCTCGCGCCTGTTCAACGAAGAGACGGGGCGCGCCTACCTTGTCGAGCGCGGCGTCCCCGAAGCGTTGGTGTCGCAACTCGACCTGCTCGGCTTCTCGGGCATCTCCAACGTACTGACAGCCATCAAGATGGCGAAGTATTACGAGATGAACGAGAACGATGTCGTGCTCACCGTCCTGACCGACTCGATGGAACTCTACCGTTCGCGCATCCACGAGATGCACGAGGAATACGGTCAATACACCGAGCGCGATGCCGCCGCCGACTTTGCCCGCTACCTGCAAGGTCAGTCCACCGACAGCATGCTCGAACTCCGTTATACCGACCGCCGCCGCGTCCACAATTTGAAGTACTACACCTGGGTCGAGCAACAGGGCAAAACCTACGACGAGATCCAGAAGCAGTGGTACCAGCCCGATTATTGGGACGGCGTCCGAAAGCAGGCGGACGAGATCGACGAGTTGATCGTCGCGTTCAACAAGGATGTCGGGTTAATGAAGTAATAATCGAAAGTCAAAAATCCAGGTTTCTGCAGAGAAGCCTGGATTTTTGATTCTGCAATGATGCGGCGCATTTTTTAAATTCTTGCCAGTCCGCTCGTTTCCGTCTATACTTTCGCAATCCCACCAAAGGAGGCAGTATGATCACAGTTCGAGAGATGATTCGCAAGAAGGGCGAGGAAGTCTGGTCGGTCCATTCGGACGCGGCCGTGTTCGATGCCCTCAAACTCATGGCCGATAAGAATGCGGGCGCGGTGCTGGTAATGGACGATGGGAAGGTCGTCGGCATCCTCTCGGAGCGCGACTGCATCCGCAGGCTGGACCTGCAGGGGCGTTCCTCGCGCGAGACCAAAGTGGGCGAGGTCATGACCACCAAGGTGCTTTACGTGGAAAGCGGCCAATCGCTGGACGAATGCGCGGCCATCATGATCGACAAGAACATCCGCCACCTGCCCGTTTACGAAGAGGGTAAACTCATCGGCATTATCTCGGTGCGCGACGCGCTCAAGGAGCTGGTGGATCACCAGAAATTCATGATCTCACAACTGGAACACTACATCACAGGCGGTGGGCGGTAATGCAGGAATACACCATTCCCGAACTTCAGCAGAAGATGAATTCTGGCGAGTTGTCCGCGCGTCGACTCGCCGAATTGTTTTTGGAGCGGATCGACTCGCTCGACGAAAAGGTCAACGCGATCATCGAGACGAATCCCGACGCGTTGACCGTCGCCTCCTCTCTTGACGAGGAGCGGGGAGCGGGTTCGACGCGCGGACCCCTCCACGGCATCCCCATCCTGCTCAAGGACAACATCGACACCGCCGACAGGATGCAGACGACCGCAGGCTCGCTCGCGCTGGAGGGTCACCACGCCGCGCAGGATGCGGGTCTCGTGGAAAGACTTCGCAAGGCGGGCGCGGTCATCCTCGGTAAGACGAACCTGAGCGAGTGGGCCAATTTCCGCGGCAAGAATTCCACCAGCGGATGGTCTTCGCGCGGCGGGCTGACGCGCAATCCCTATGCGCTGGACCGTTCGGCGTGCGGCTCCTCGTCTGGTTCGGGCGCGGCGGTGGCGGCCAACTTCGCGTCGGCCGCGGTCGGCACGGAGACGGACGGATCGGTCATCTGTCCCGCGCAGACGAATGGCATCGTCGGCATCAAGCCCACGATCGGACTCGTCAGCCGCGCGGGCATCATCCCGATCGCGCACAGCCAGGATACGGCTGGGCCGATGGCGCGCACCGTCACCGACGCGGCGATCCTGCTCGGGGCGATGACGGGAGTCGATGGACGGGACCCCGCGACCCGTCGAAGTGCGAAGCGAGGGCTTGCAGATTACACTCCGTTCCTCGATGCGAACGGCCTCAAGGGCGCGCGGATCGGCGTCGCACGGACATTGTTCGGAAGCGATTTGCGCGTAGTCAGGATCATGGAACAGTCTCTGGATGCGATGAAGCAGGCAGGGGCGACTTTGATCGATGTGGAGTTGAAGTCCAGCGACGCGTTCGGCAAGACCGAAGTGGAAGTGTTGCTGTTCGAATTCAAGGCGGACCTGGACGCGTACCTTGCCGCTTGCTCGGATGTGTCTGTCCGTTCGATGGCGGATGTGGTGAAGTTCAACGAGGCCAATCAGACGCGGGTGTTGCCGTATTTCGGGCAGGAGCGGATGGAAGCCGCGCTGAAAAAAGGTCCGCTAACGAGCAAAAAATACCTAGCCGCGCTGGAGAAGAATCTTCGGCTGGCGCGCACGGAGGGGATCCACGCCGTGATGACGAAGCGCAAACTCGACGCGATCGTCTGCCCATCGGGCGGCCCCGCGTGGATGATCGATCTGGTCGGCGGCGACGGCATCCGCAACTGGGACATGGACAGCACGTCCTACGCCGCGGTGGCAGGGACGCCGCACATCACCGTGCCCGCGGGTTATATTTTTGGCCTGCCTGTTGGGATTTCGTTCTTCGCGAAGGCGTGGCAGGAACCGACGCTCATCAAACTGACGTACGCGTTCGAGCAGGCGACGAAGGTCCGCAAGCCGCCGCAGTTCTTGCCCACGGCTGATCTGAGCGTGTAGGTACCGACCGAATCCGATAGGCTCAAAACTTAATCCCTAAGGCTCAAACTTTAATCTCTAAGGCTCAAACTTTAATCCCTAAGGCTCAAACTTTAATCCCTAAGGCTCGGATTGGATGCTCACGCCGTCCGGTAACCCTCCCCTAAAATAGTACCAGTGAGAAGTGGAAAACTTCTGGCAAAATAGACCCAGGAGAGATCCACATGAAGAAAACAAGGTTCACCGAAAGCCAGATCGTCACCATCCTGAAAGAA
>JBMOMR010000036.1:0-13769 GCA_049324715.1 Chloroflexota bacterium
ATCTCAAAATTATTTTCTTTTGCCAATTTCACCGTATCTTCATGTATTTCTTGCAGAAGCAATGGAATTGGGTCTTCAATTGGCGCCGCTCGAATTGGAATTTGATGTGGCACTTTTGAGCGAAGACATGTGCCTTGTAAATTACCAAAGGAATTTAGCGCACTAAAAGACTTTTTGATATAAGGGCGAGAACCATCTGCGGGATGATAAGGAGTTTCAAGGAATTTGCGTTCACTGGAATGAAGTTCCCGAACCGTTCCGTCTTTTTCTACATAGACATACGGATAGGGAATTATTTTGGCGTCTTTTTCAGAAACCACTGCAAATGATAAACGCTTTTTGTTTCTATTCCAGAACATAATCTTCCCTATAGGATGACAAAATTATATTCAAATGTAATTTGAAGTGGCGTCATTGTGGGAGAAACGGGCGGGCATGGACTCGGCCTAGCATAATGGAATTTTCTCACTGCACTCTCAATAACACCTTCCCCTCCTGCCACAACTCCTCCAAACGATAATAATCGCGTTGGTCGGGCGAGAAGAGATGGACGACCACGTCGCCAAAGTCCACGACCAGCCAGCCATCGTGGGATTCGCCCTCGATGCGGCCGTTCTTTTTGTGCTGACCTTTAATCGTCTCCAGCACCGACTTGGCGAGCGCGTCCAACATGCGGTTACTCGTCCCTGTGCAGAGCACGAAGTAATCGGTAAAGGACGCGATCTCCTTGATGTCGATCAGCAGAATGTCTTCGCCCTTTTTGTCTTCCAGGGCATCCACAACGGCACGAGCAAGATTGAGTGCGTTCAGAGATTCACCTCATGATTTTGGTTGTACCGCAAAATTCATTTTGCGAATGATCGAGGGCGAAATAAATTTCGCGGTACTACTTCAACGGCGCAGAAAACAGATCAGTGTATTCCGCACCCGACGACTTCAGATCGCTTTTGAACAAATGGACGGCTGTCACTTCGGCGGTTCCCAGCGCGCCGACGGACGTCTGCTCGAGCGCGGCGCGGACCTTCTGCTGGTCGCTCGCGCTGACCTGCTGGCGGACGCGGCCGAGCGTCAGGTGTGGCGAGAAGGGACGCGTCTCCGCCTCGTAGCCGAGGCGCGTCACTGCCGCCTCGATGCCGCGTTGCAGGGACGCGAGCGCGGCTGGGGCGTGGATCCCGATCCAGATGACGCGCGCCCGCCGCGGGTTCGGGAAGGAGCCGAGTCCGCTCACGTCCAGCGAGAACGGCGCGCACGTCTGCGCTTCGGCGGTCAACATCTGCGCAAGCAAATCCACATTGGCGGGCGAAATATCCCCGATGAATTTCAAGGTCAGGTGCATGTTTTCGATGGGCACCCAGCGGACAAGTCCGCGCCCGAGCGCGGCGCGCAGGGACTCGGTCTGGTCTTGAATCGCTTGTCGGATCGAAAGGGGGATTTCCACCGCGATGAAAACGCGCAGGAGTGTCATACGTTGGTGTCAGGTCAGGCTTTCCACGGCTTGTTTGAGTTCGAGGTATCCCACAGGTTTGGTCAGGTACACCGACGCGCCCGCGTCCATGCCTGTGCGGATGTCGCTGGGCATGCTCTTGGCCGAGACCACGATAACGGGGATGTCCATCAGTTCGGGCTCGCGGCGCATGAACTTGAGCACCTCCAACCCCGAAACGTCGGGCATCATCACGTCCAGAATGACCACGTCTGGTTTTTCCTCCATGATGGCTTTGATGGCAGGCGTACTGCTGAACATCTTCACCACGCGGAAGCCGTTGACGCGCATCATCTCCGCGAACAGTTCGGCGGCATCGGGTTCATCTTCCACGACCAGGACGGTTTTTTGTGCAGGAGACATCGTGCGCCAAAAATAGCACAAGATAAGGGAAATGACAAGAGGCCGTAAGGTTTGGCGAATTTGCGCGGTCTGGAAAAATATCGACGCCGTTCGAATGCCGCGAAGGATTTTATGTGCGGTTCAAATTATTGGAGGACGCATGACCGAACTGGAAGAATTTCGCGCGGAGAAGGACGACTTCTTCGCCAGCCATCCGCAAAGCCCACTGACAACGCTTCAAAAACGGACCTTTACTGGCCTCCGTTATTTTGACGAGGATGCCTCGCTTCGATTCGAAGTGGCGGTCACTCCCTTCCCCGAACGCGAGCAGGTGGAGATCCAAACCTCCACGGGCGACGTGCGCACCTACACGCGTTTTGCCCGCTTCCAATTCACTGTGGACGGGCAGGCGGCTGAACTGACCATCTACGAAACCGAACACGGCTACTTCCTGCCCTTCGTGGATTCCCTCGCGGGGAAGGAGACCTACCCCGCAGGCCGCTACCTCGATGTGGACATCCTGCCTGGCGACCGCTTCCTCGTGGACTTCAACCTGGCCTACAATCCCTACTGCGCCTACAACGACGTCTGGTCCTGCCCGCTGACGCCCTTCGAGAATCGGCTCAAAGTCCCCATCCGCGCAGGGGAGAAGATCTTTCACGAGTAACGCAAATTGGCAATTTGCTCTACAAAAAAGAGACAGCCACGTGATCGTGACTGTCTCTTTCTATTCCTTGGGGGTCTTGCTGGCTTTTGCCAGCACATCCAGCAGGGCTTCGTACTGGTCGTTGCAGCCCGAACACGTCTCAAGGTGCCGATGGACAAGGGGCATCAGCCGCGCCGCGTCCTCCTTGCGAATCTCGATCTCGGCGTACTGGTCAATGGCATTGAAGACCTCTTCGCAGTCCACATCGCAGTTTTCGAGGTAGCGGATTAAATCCAGACAGTCCGCGTCCGAAAGTTCGCTCTCGGCGTGTTTCTTTTTTCCAAGTTGCTTGAACCAGTCTATTAATCTCATGCTTATCTTTTGAGTTGACGATGAGCGGGGAAAATTTCTTACCCTTGTTCAAATGCTGTCAATACTTCCTGTGCCGAAAGGCCTTCCAGCGAGAGGCGGCGCTTCAGCCGCAGGCGGGCGTCATGCAGGAGTTTGTAGAGGGCGTTGCGATTGGTCTTCAGCCTTTTGGCGGCCTCCTCCATGGGCATATCCTGCACGGAGAGGAGCAACAGGGCCTCGCGCTGACGGTCGGTCAGTTCCTCGGCGATGATGCGGCGGACGCGCACCATCATATCCTCGCGTTCGACGGAAGTCTCGGGGCTGGCGCTGGAATCTTCCAGAAGGGATTCGGGCGCGGGTGCCTCCTCGTTATCCACCAATTCGTCCAGGGACGAGTCCCGCCAGCGTTTACGGCGCAACTCCGAGAGTGCGATACGGATGGCGATCTTGTGCGCCCAGGTGGTGAACTGACTGCGTCCCTCGAAGGTGTTCAGGCGGTCGAGGATGCGGAGCAGGGATTCCTGTGTCACTTCCTCCACGAGGAATTCGAATTGCGGTTCAGAGGGGGAGACCCAGCGCGAGAGGGCGTATGGCAGGCCCTTCGTGATGACAGCGCGCAAATCCTCCAGCGCGGCGTCACGGGACGGGCCGTCGGATTGCAGGTCTGCGAGCCATTCTTCGTTGGTGCGGGTGGGCATGATGGGTTGATTATAACGGAAAGGAGGGGGAGAGAATAGAGAGTGGGGGCGGGAGGCGGAAGGCGGAAAGCAGAAACCAGGTTTCTGAAAAGTGGGCGCGGATCGCGCAGCACTCGAACCCCCGACCTTGTCATCCCCTCAACAGGGACATCAATGAGAAAGACCGCCTCGGTGTGAGACGGTCTTGTGGGCGCGGAGGGGCTCGAACCCCCGACCTCATCAATGTGAATGATGCGCTCTAACCAGCTGAGCTACGCGCCCGGGATGATGGGCATTATAGCCGAGGCGAGTTTGTTCTGCAAGCCTTATTTTGACTCCCTCTTCCTTTGGTAAATTGCCGTGGGGCTACGGCGGCGGCAGATAATCCCACGGGTTCACTTTATACGTCCCGTGCATGATCTCGAAGTGCAGGTGCGAACCCGACGATTTGCCTGTCGAACCGATGGCGCCGATCGTCTGTCCCTGGCCGACGCTTTCACCGCACCCCACCCAGATCGATTCGAGGTGGGCGTAAAGCGATTGCCAGTTATCGCCGTGGTCGATCATGATCATGTTGCCGTAGCCGTAGTCGTTCCAGCCAGAGTAAACGATCACACCCGCGTCTGTGGCGTAGACCGGGTCACCCGTCTCGCCGTCGATATCGATGCCCCAGTGATTCGATTCGGGGGAGTAATCGTAACCAGAAAGGAAATGTTGTGCGGCAGGCCAAATGTAGGAGCCATAGCCCACGTTGCCGCCCGCCACCGGTCCGCAGGCACCCGGTCCCCAGGCGCGGGCTGTGGCGGGGTCTTCACGCGTCACGCCGATGGGAGCATACCAGGTGGTGAACTCGCGTTTGCCGCCGGGGATGATGAGCCATGTCCCTTTCGGGATGTTGGGGTTGGCATAATCGCCGATGGTCTCGGGGTTGAGATTGTTGCCAGGGTAATCAATAATATCCTGGGCGGTGACGCCGAAAAATTCCGCCCACGATTCAAAACTGATGTCTCCCAGCCATTCGTAATACACGCCGTTGACAGGCAGGATGTTCAATTCCTGGCCGGGGCGCAGGGAGTGTGGATCGTCCACCAGGGTGTTGTAGTTGGCCCACAGGATCGTCTGAGGCTGGAGGCCGAATTTCTCCGCGATGCCGAAGACCGAGTCCCCGTCTTGGACGGTGTACTTGATGATCTCCTGCCTCGGGCGGGACGGGACGTTGGTGTGCGGGTCAGCGAGGCGCGAAACGCCAGGGACAGCGGAGGAGATCGGAGGCGGGATCAGGCTCGGGTCCAGGAACGGAGTCGCAGTCGGTCCCGCGGCCAGCGCGGGGCTGATCCGCAGCGACTGGGGAATCCTGTCGTTGAACACGCTCAAAAGCCAGATGGCCGCGACGATCAAAATGAGAGAAAGGACGGCGGTACCGACGCGCAGCATCGATTCGCCCAGTCCGAGCGAAAGCAGGACGGTAGTCCATTCTGCTAGAAAATTGCGGCGGATTTTTGGAGTTTCTGGTCTCTTTGCCGCGGTTTTGGAGTCCCCTTTGGGATCGCGGGGATTTTCTTCACTAAATTCGGGATTCATTCATGTGCCTCGGCGGTCATCATAACCGCGGCAAAAAGTGACGTCAAGTTTACTTCTCATGCGGGGTTAAGCCGTGGCGTGACGTACCCCGGGGTTCGCGACGTGGAGCCAGCCAATGGAAACCAGCATGACCAGCGCACCCAACAGCATGGAGGATGACACTCCCCATTCCTGCGCGCTCACGCCGATGAGCAGGCTCCCGAACGGCGCCACCCCCTGGAGCGCCCACAAATACACGGCAAAGACGCGCCCGCGCAGGTCATCGGGCACACCCAACTGGATGATGGTATTCATGGTGACGAGTTGCGTTACCGAGCCGTAGCCGATGAGCACCATCAGGGTCAGCGCCAGAGGCAGGTAGGACGTGAAGGCCATCGCGAACAACGCGGCGATGAAAATGGACTGTCCCACAGAGAGAATGAAGCCCTTGCGGGGGTTTCGGCTGAAGTAGGCCGCGAGGAAGGCCGCCGCCAACGCGCCTACACCCTGCATGGCATAGACCTGGCTGGTGCGAGTGGCAACGATGGCCTCGGTATCCTGCACAGTCTGCAACACGTCACGCGCCAGCGCGGGGATCTGCTGGAGCAGGGGCAGGCCAAAAAAGCCCATCAATGTGGCCATCAAGATGACCGTGCGGATGAGCGAATTGCTGCGGATGAACCCGAGCCCCTCGCCGAACTCCGATCGGAGATTGATGAGCAGGTACTTGAACGGCACCGTCACACGCGGGACCTGATACGGGGTACGCGCCAAAATGAGTCCCGCGATCACGAACAGGAAACTGATCCCGTTGGCGAGGAAGACCATCCCTTCGCCGCCGATGACGAGGAGCGGCGCGGCCAGCGTGGGTCCGAGAATCCGTCCGAGGTTGAAGGCGGTGGTCTGCAAGGCAATGGCAGAGGAAAGGGAGTCTTTGCCCACCAGTTCGATCAGCATGGCCTGACGCGCCGTGATCTCGATGGCGGAGGCCGTCCCGAAGATGAAGGCCAGGACGGTGATATGCCAGATCTGGATCTGCCCGCTGAAGGTCAGCGCGGCGAGACCGAAGGCTTGCAGAGACATGATGCCCTGCAGGATGATGACCGTCTTGCGTTTGTCCCAGTGTTCGATGAACACGCCTGCAGGCAGGGCAAGCAGGAGGGTGGGCAAAGTGGTGGCGAAGCCGATCAGTCCGAGGTCAAAGGGACGACCCGAGATTCGATAGGCAAGATAAGGCTGGGCCGTGTTGTGCATCCATGTGCCGATGACGGAGAGGAACTGTCCAGCGAGAAAAAGTTGAAAGTCGCGCGAGGCGAGGGCGGGGAAGCGGGAGGTGAGTTTCAATGATGGAGGATGGAGAATGGAGAACAGAGGCAAAAGATAGGGTTACAGGTTGCTCGATACCTGTCTACGTGTCTACCTATGTACCCTCACGCTGGCGCAACACACTCAGCGCGATCGTTGGCGGGTGAGTTGACCAACGTGCTGACGGGGTGCGCGGACATCTCTTCAGCGGGGAAGGGCCGGAGCAGGGGAAGCAGGCGGTCGGGAGTCTGCGGCGCAGGGTCCAGCCACTGCGCGTAGGCAGATAGGGGTAGGATGACGGGCATGCGGTTGTGGAGAGTCGCCATCAGTTCGTTCGGCGCGATGGTGACGATGGTCGCCGAGCGGACGGAGCCTCCGTCGGGGGAATGCCATTCGTCCCAGAGACCCGCGAAAGCGAAGGGCTGACGCGACTTGAGGAAGATGAAGTGCGGGACCTTGGTCTTCGTTCCGGGCTGGGACTTCCACTCGTAGAATCCGTCCGCAAGGATGAGACAGCGTTTGTATTTAAGCGCGCCGCGGAAGGACGGCTTTTCGGCCAGCGTCTCGCCGCGGGCGTTGATGAGGCGGTTGCCGATGGACGGGTCTTTCGCCCACGAGGGGATCAGTCCCCAGATGAAGAAGTCCGCCGCGTTCTTTCCGTCGTTCGGAATGGCAAGGATGGGTTGTGAGGGGGCAATGTTGAAGCGCGGCGCGAATTTGGCGGGGAAGGTGTAATCTGCAAATGCTTCTTGCAGGTCGGACGGGTCAACGGTTAGGGTAAATCGTCCACACATGGGAGTTCCTTTGGGTGAATGGTTAAATGGAACATGGGAATTGGTGGGGAAATTATAACGCGAGGGAGGAGAACACGCTCTCCCGTCAAAGCCCTCGGTCCTGGAACGAAGAAACAGGCGGGATCTGTCAACCTGGGAATTGAAAAAGCTAACCTGGCTTTTCGAAAAGCTAACCTGGGTTTTCAAAAAGCTAACTTAGGTTTTTGAAATGCCAACCTGCAAAATTGCGCCGACTTCATTCTGATTGCGCGTAGCAAAACAGAAGGATCGGTAGTAGAGATTGGATTTCAATAACCTTTTGCGTCGCTCTCGCGGGCGCTACGCGACCTCCCGATACAGTACGCGGACGCGTTCGCCCGTCAGCAGGGGCACGCCCTGCTCCGCCCAGCGCTGGAAATGCGGCGTGTGACGGTGGGCTTCGAGCGCGGCCTCATCCCGATAGACTTCGTACAGCATGAAGCGGGTCGGATCGTCATTTTGCTGGAGCAGGTCGAACTGCATCACGCCTGTCTCGGCGCGGCTGGCCTGGACGTTGGCGCGGGCCTCGGCAAGGAAGGCCTCCCGTTTTTCGGGCTGGACTTCAAGATAGACGACTTGAATAAGCATGGTTACCTCTATTCCCAAAATATCTCCGTCCAATGCACGGGGTGATCCGTGGCCGACTCGGGCGGCAGGATGTAGAACGGATTGCGCACGCCCAAATTCGGCGAGACGAAAATGTGGTCGATGCGGTTCTCGCCCGACATGTCCACGCCCGCGCCGATCTCGGACGGGTAAGCGCTCGTCCACGCGTTGACGAGAACGCCGTCGATCAGTCGATAGGCTTCCTCGTAATCACGCAGGTTGAAATCGCCGAGCGCGATCACGTAGGGCCTGTCCTTCGCACGTTCCAGCAGGGACTTCGCAAACACGAGCATGGATGTGTCCGATCCGTCGGGGTGGACGTTGAAGATGCTGATGCGGATGCCGCCCACTTCGATCTCGGCCTCGGCGATGCCTGTCTCGTCCTTATCGCTGAACGTGAAAACGGTGCGCGTGTTCAACAGCGGATACTTCGACAGGATGGCCGTCCCGTAGGTACCCGTCCCTGTGGTGGGGCCGTAATACGAGTAGTAGCCGAGATTCTCCGCGAAGTAACGCACGTAGTCGTTGTTGTTGAGCGAGATGCGCGTCGAATCGGATTCCTGCAAGGCGAGAATATCGGGTGAGACTTTGCGGATGAGCGCCAGTTGATCGTCGAAGGATTTCTCCGCGAAATCGTCATTGGACTGCTGGGTGTTGAACGTCATCACCATGAGGGAAGTCCGCTTCGCCGCGTCGACCTGGACGCGGGGCGCGGGCAACGCGCGGACCATCGTCCCGACGAAGATCGCGCCCAACAAAACCGCCCAGACCCAGTGGAGTGACTCTCCCTTCGTTGTGATTGATTCGACTTTTTTCCCGCGCCAGACGATCAGCGTGATGAGTCCCGTCATCGCGAAATATGGAAGCCAGAACTGATTCCGAAACGGCGGGCTGACGGGTTCCACGTAGCCCCAAACGTTGGTGAAGATGTGCGCGAAGATCAGCAGGACGAGGACGAAGCCGCCGAGCAGAATCCCAGGGACGAGGTCGCGCGGGGCAGGCGCGGCGACGCGGATTCGGTCCAGGAAGAGGCGCAGGTCCAGGAAGAGGACGGGGAAGAGCAGGAGAGTCAAATAGAGGGGAATCTGCGCGGCGAAGGTGGGGGAGGTCACAACCACGGGCGGCGAATCAGGCGTCGGCGGGAAGGGGACGCGGTGCGCCAAAATGGTGGCGGTCAGGCTGATGGTGAGGAGCGCGTTCCAGAGGATGAGTCCGCTTGGGGTGACGCGCTCCAGCCAGGTCGGGCGGAGAAGCGAGAGCAAAATCCAACCGAGGGAGAGCAGACTGATGAGCACGACGATGAGGGTGTAATTGCCTTCCGTCCAGCGGGCGATGACCGCGGGCGCGGAGAACGAAAACCAGACGAGTGCCAGGACGAGGAAGAGTCCGAGGATGGATGACGTGACGCCGCTCTTCTTTTCGGCGGAGGCGGGCGCGCTTGTGAAGTCCAATTGCAGGAGGAGCAGGCCGAGGCACAGACCGAGCGCCCAACCGACCCAACCGCCCGCGGGGATGAGCGAATAATCGAGACCGAGTCCTGTTGTGCGGAGGAAGACCGAGAGACCAAGTGCGAGGGCGAGTCCGAGCGAGGCCCACAAGCCAGTCTGGGCGCGGGCCTCTTCTTTGGCTTTCGCGTTCAGTAGGAGGAGGAAGAGACTCAAAACCGCGAAGGTCGCCACGCCCGATGACAAGACCTGCTGGGTGGTTTTCAAATAGGGAAGCGCACCGCGCGTCAGGAAGGTGAGCGCAAAGGTGAACCAAACCAACCCGCGCGGAAATTTTTTGTAGAACGGAATGAGCAAAACAGGCGTGAAGAAGAACAATACTCCCGCCGCTTTTTCGTTGAGCGAGGAGTTCATCAGGTTGAGAATGTAAATGGACTCGACCAGCGTCCCCGCGGCTTGGATGAAGAGGAGGAAGAGGATGGCGAAAACGAAAATGATGGGGAAGGACTTTTTCATGACGAGGCTCCTAATTGGGATGCGGATGAGCGCGAAAAACACGGAATAAGGTCAATCGAATGTTGGGACGACTACGTGATTAAGTCTGACGCAAAAAGGGTTAACTCGCACTTGTTGCAATGGACCGCTTCAGTTGTTCTAACCCAATTTCCCCAACTTTTACCAGCGACAACCTTCCCGACTGCAAATGGCTCCCACCATTTTAGTGGCGTTGTGCGCCATTTAACGAATGAGCCAAAAACAAGGAAGCCTTTTTCTAACTTTTCTCCGCAGAGCGGGCAGTTACTAATGCCTGATGGTATAGCCATAAGCCACCTCGGTAACTTGTTAGGACACTGAATTTGAAAGGGCAGGCGGTTATTGATCCAATTTTTCGATCATGGCATTGGTGAAGTGCCACGTCCGTTCCATCACCTGCGGGTCCATTTTGTCGAAGGTATCCGCCACCTGGTGCCAGTAGGGAGCGACGCCGTCGCGCGTCAGGCCAAAGAGGGTGATGGCAGGCACGTTGAAGCGGACGGCATCCGCCATTTCGGTGTTCCCGCCGCTGATCGCGCTGGGATACGCGTCCCATTCGGGATGTTCCGCGGCCAGTCCCTCCGCGATCTGCACCAGTCCCGCGTCCGCCTTGAACGGGACGATGATGCCTTCCTTCGTCAACCAGGCGGGGCCAGCACATCCAAGCATTTCGAACACAACGGCTTTGGGGTCTTTCAACTCACTGCCATGCCGCTGGTAGAAATCGATCATCCCATAATGCTGGACTTCCTCGCATCCCGTGCAGACGGCAAATACGCGCGTATTCTGGAGCGGATTTTTCTTGAACTGCTCGGCCAGTGTCAACACCATGCCTACCGCGGTGGCGTTGTCGTTTGCGCCGGCCGTGAAGGGAGTCGAGTCCGCTTCGATGCAGATGGCCGCCAGCAGCAACGCGCAGACCGCGCTGGGGATGGTGGCGAACCAGACCCAAGTCCACGCGAAGAAGATGGACAGACTGTAAAGCACTGCCTGTAAAATGAAAGTGATAAAGAAGATCGTCGTCAGGTTGTCGTACACTTTGACGTGTTTCGGACTGCGGAAGATGAACGGCGTCCGCTGGCTGTCGAGATGACCGACCAGCACCAGGTCGCGTTTGTGTTCGCCCGCGGGCGGGATCACGGCGTGGACGTTCTGGCTCTGGCCTTTGGGAATGATGAGACGATACAGGTTGTTGCGAAATCCGAGTTCCTGCACTTCCGAGATCAAAACAAGGATGCTCAAAAGCGCCGCGAGGACGGCGGTCACCTGTCCACCCAACGGATAGATGATGAAGGCGACCAGCATCGTGAGACTGCCGATCAGGTGAGGAATGAAGATCGAACGCGCGCTCAGAAAGGATTCCCAAACGGGTTGCAGTCCCATTTTCTGGAATTGCGCCTGCGCGTATTCCGCGCCTTTTCGTTCCCCCTCGCGCGTGGGGCCGCGCTGCCCAATGTCCACAGACAGGACGCGGATGTGTTCCAGCCAGGTTGAAACGTGCGGGTGGATCGATGACGGTGCGGACATGGCAACTCCTTTGGAAATTCAGAATTTATTTTCTTGCTCTCCATCACGCACGTCTAAATTGAAAGCAACACAATTCTCGAACACGCAACTTGTTGGATCAGTTCCTCGGTTGATTCCTTCGCAATACCCATCGCAGCAATATCATGAACAGCGATAGGCCAAAGAGCCAGTTCACCAGCAGGGGTGTCATTGGCACGAGGACGCCGATGCGGGCGGGCATCCCAGTCATGAACATGGACACTTGAAACAAAATCCCAAAGACCACACCGATCAGACTGTAGTTTGCCAGGTCGCCATGAGCATAGGAACCGAACAGTAGTATGAATGTGCTGACAACACTAAAGATGACGAGCAGGTCATTGATCTTTGTGCCGATCAGGGCAAAAAAATATAAGACTTCCATATTAAAACACTCATCCTTTCAACCGTCTCGCGTCCCCCTCTCTCGCGGTCACACCGATCGTATCGAGATGTTCGAGAAACGCCTGCACGTATTTGCGCGTCGTCCCCAACAGGTCGCGGACTTCCGCCAGCGTCACCGGTCCCTTTTGCTGGATGGCCGACTTCACCTTTGCGACCATCGCCTGATAATCCTTCGTGCGGAAGACCACCTCCTGCGAGACGGCGGTCAACTCGCCCGTATCGATCAGCGCGTTGTAGACTTCCTCGCCGACTTCGGCCTGACATTCCTTGACACTCGGCGGCCCGAACGGATTCGCGGCGAACTTCCGCATCAATCCCTGGACCTTGGCCTGTTGCGCCGCATCGAAGTTCACTTGATGCTCTGGCATTGCCAGCAGGCTGGCGAGTTCGTTTAACGTTGAACGCTTAACGTTGAACGTTACCAACGCGTTGAATACGCGCGGGGATAATTTGAGTTTGGACTTAAGTTCTTCGCGCGGAATTCCCTTGCGGAGCGGGAATGACTTGTGGTACTCGCGGACGATCTGCAAGGTCTTTTCTTGCAGCGCGTTCCACTGCGCGGCTGGTATCACCAGGCTTTCCATCCTCCATGAACCATCCTCCATGTTCACAAGCATTCCATTCCCCAACAACTCCTCCAGCGCGGACGCGGCGGTTTCCGCCTCCAACCGCGAGCGGGTGACGACTTCCTTCACCGCGGCGGGACCGAGGGCGAACGCGGCTTCGAGTAACACGTCCGCGGGGGAGCCATGCGAGAGGGATTCCAGCGATTTGAGCATAGACTCGTCGAAGCGCTTGTGCCGTCCCTTCGGATGCGGATCAACGACGATCCCGCCGCCGAGCGTCTCGCCAGGGGAGGGACGGCGGAGGATGAGACGGTCGGCGCGCACGCAGACGAGCGGGTCGCGCAGTTCGAGTTGCGCCCAGCCCTCCTCGCCAGCCGCGAGTTCCTCCGCACCCAAGATGCGGACGGCCGCGATCGTCTCTGCGGTGCCGAGGAAGACTTTCACTTCGGCGGAATGTTTCAGCGGCGCGGAGATGTCCTTGAGCAGGTGCATGCGGATGTCCACGCGGCGGGTGGACTGGTATTGATTCGGATGGGCAACGACTTCGCCGCGCTGGATCTCTTCGAGCGCGACGCCCGAAATGTTGACCGCCGTCCGCGAGCCAGGCACGGCTCGTTCTTCTTTTTTCTTGTGCGTTTGCAGGCCGCGTACGCGTCCCTTGTGGCCGCTGGGGAGGATCTCCACTTCGTCACCGATGGAGAGCGCGCCGTCGGTGAGCGTCCCTGTGACGACGGTGCCGAAGCCTGCCATGCTGAAGACGCGGTCGATCGGCAGGCGCGGACGTCCGAGATCGGGACGGGACGGTTTGTCCTGGAGCAGGGTTTGGATGTTGGCGACCAGTTCATCCAACCCCGTTCTGTTTTTGGCGGAGACGCGCAGGATGGGCGCGTCTGCGAGGACGGTTCCCCTCACAGCGGCGCGAACGTCATTCGAGACCAGATCCAGCCAATCTGAGTCGGAAGCGAGGTCGGTTTTGGTCAGGACGATGAGTCCCGCGGGGATCTGTAACAAGTCGAGGATGGCGAGGTGTTCGCGTGTCTGCGGCATTACGCCCTCGTCCGCGGCGATGACGAGCAGTGCGGCGTCGATCCCCCCGATGCCCGCCAGCATGTTCTCGATGAAGTCGCGGTGGCCAGGCACATCCACAATGCCGATTTCCTCGCCGTTGGGAAGATTCAGCCAGCCGAAGCCGAGATCGATGGTCATCTCGCGCGCTTGTTCTTCTTTCAAACGGTCGGGATGGACGCCCGTCAACGAGGCGATGAGCGTGGACTTGCCGTGGTCTACGTGGCCTGCTGTGCCGATAACTCGCATGGCTATCCAATGGTCGGGGCACAGCAGGTCGGCTGATGATTAGATTGCGCAATCGTCATGCTGTGCCTTTATTTGGTCTTCTTTGCAGTTGTCTTCTTCCCATGTCCCATGATGCGTTCATAGGACGTGAGCCATTCGTGCGCCCAGTTCATCAGTTCCTGCATCTGGCGTTCGGTGG
>JBMOMR010000037.1:0-13667 GCA_049324715.1 Chloroflexota bacterium
TCGAGGCAGGCGTCCAGCCGCTGGCGGACGCGGTCGTTGTTGAATCCGCCGGGGTATTCACCTGCAAGTAACCGCTTGGGTATGACCCAATAGGAGTTGGGAATGGGGAGGTTGCGTCGATTCTTTTCTACTGCGAAGATCATATTTTGCCTATATTCTTCACGTGTCTTGATATATTACACGTGACTTTCTTCATTTCTTTGCCACGGCCCACATGTTGAGCATGAGCTCAAAGTAGCCGAAGTTCACCTTGGTCATTTCGAAGCCTGCGCGGCCGAAGTACCACCCCAGCAGGGGCAGGGTGTAGGCGAAGACGTGTTCGCGAATCTCCTCCGCGCTGACAAGGCCGATGCGCGCCATGAATTTCAGCAATCCATCGGACCAGGCCGCGGGGGTTGTCATGATCACCACGCCGTTTGGCTGAAGCACGCGATAGGTCTCGGTGAAGAGGGCGGCCATGCTGTTGGGGTTGAGGTGTTCCACCACGGCCAGCAGGGTGACCACGTTGAAAAAATCATTTTCGAAGGGCAACTTGGGCGTGGAATTCAGGTCAAGCGTGTGCCACTGGATGTTGAAGCGCTGTCCGTGTTCGCTGGGAGGCAGTTGGTCCACTGCGAATTTTTGCTGGAAGACGGTGTGCGAGAGAAAGTACGGGTAAGAACCGCAACCGATGTCGAGGATGCGTCCCGCACGCAGGTCGGGAGGGATCAATGTGTTGGCGCGTTGGGCTCGGAATTTGGCGAGCAACGGTTCCAACAGTCCCCGTCCACGTGTGACGTGTTGGCTGGGATGAGACATGGGCAGGATTTTACTACGCCCGCCGCGGGATTGTCGTCCCAATTTATTGCGTGTAGGAACACATGGCTTGGATCATTTGTTGGCGCAAAGCCACCAGTTCGGGATAATCGTAATAGAAACGCATCTTCTGGGCGGAAATTCCGCCGCCAGTGGACTTGGGGTGAAGGATGAAGTACTCGAATGAAACCGCCAGGTCCTCTTTGATGTTGGTGGCGGCATACGGACGCGCAAACTGCTCGGAATATCGCAGATAGAATTCGCCGACTGCTTGATAGAACTCCTCCTCATCGGTTGCATCGGCGTTGTAAACCGTCTCCAGCCAATCATCGTAGATGCCGAACCAGAATTTCCGATAGAAGGCGTGGATGTACGAATCTGGCGTACTGCATCCCTCGGTGGAGATGAATTGCGGACAGACAGCCGAATTTTGGAAGGGCGTGTAAATGAAATCTTCGCTCTGGATGATCTGGTCGGAGTTCAGGGTGATGAGGTGTGCCACTTCGTGAGTGAGGGTCTCCGTCAGGTAGATCGGGTCGGTGGCGTCCAGAACGTCCACGCCGAGTTCCCAACGCGAGTTGTCGTTGTAGTCCTGTTTGCCCACCCAGGCCAGTTTGTTGGATTCCCCATCCGTGAAGACGGTATATTTTTTGATCCATCTCCGTTGCTCGGTGGGGATCAGCGAGACGAAATACGCCCAGACGCGCTCGTGCGCTCCCGTATCTTGTTGAAAGGATTTGTATTCGGACGGGACCCAGAGAACGTCGGGATCCAGGATCTGGTCGCCGTTCACCGTATAGGTGACCAGGTTGAAATTCGAGTCTGTGCCCGCGTACTCGCCGCCGATCTCGCCCTGCGGCTGGGTGGACAGTTCCGCGTTGATGCGATCCAGGCAGGCATCCAGGCAGGAATCGTCGGTGCAGGTGATGGGAGTCGGCGCCACGCGCGTGACTGTGGAGGTGGCCGTGTTTTCTGGGGAGGCTGTCGCGGCGACGGTCGCGGAGGGAGTCAACGCGGTGGTGGGCGACGCTTCGACGGTGGGGGTGGCAGGCGCGACGACGCGCTGGACGGTCTGGCAGGCGAGCGAAATAGCCAGTAGAAATATGCCGACGGCGATGAAACGTTTCATAAATCCTCCATTGGGTTTCCCCGATTGTAACAGGAAGGGGGTTGACGATTTTGCTGGGGCAGACCTATGTGTCTGCCCCTTTTCATTGGACGAACACGCAGGTTCGCCCCTACGCGTAAATTTTCTCCCACGGATCGGTCAGCAGGTTGCCCATCACCTTGTCTGCTTCGCCCTGGGCGGGGAGCACGTCGCCATCGGGTTCCACGTAGAGCCAGGCGCGGCCCGCGCCCGCGGGGACTTCGTCATCTTCCACTTCCATGGCCACGGGATTGGCTTCCGAATATGGCACGGGCAGGTCCCAACGCATGGTGAAGTTGAGGGCGTTGGCTTTGTTCTGAATGGCAAGCATATCGCCGATGAATTTTTTGTCGGGCGTGCTGAGCGAGAGGTTGCGGACGCCAAGTTTGGCGAGTTTCTCCACCGTCTTCGCGCCGTCTTTGGCGGTTTTCTTGTTCACGGTGATGTGGACGGTGAGGAAGATATCTGCCGCGACGATGAGTTTAATGGCTTTCCACGCGGCCGCGTCTTCGGGATGGAGCGTGAGCAGGATATGGTCGAGTCCAGTCTGGAGCAACTGCTCGAGGTATTTTTTCTTTGCCAGAGCCGCGCCGTCCGTCAGCAAGCCGCAGACCATGCCCAATTTCTCGGCGTGCTCGATCAGCAGGGACAGGTCCTCGCGCAGGGTAGGTTCGCCGCCCGTGAACGTGACGTGGGGGATGCCCGCCTGCCAGCACTTGTCGAGGAGGGCGCGCCACTCGTCGGTGGTGAGTTCGCGGGGAGCGCGCTTGGTGGGGGCTACGTCGGGCTTTGTGCCTTTGGGGACGCGGTAGGTGAGCGCGCAGTCGATGCGCAGGGGGGCGGTCAGGTCGGCGGAATGGGGCGCGACCCGCTCAAAGTCCAGGAAGGAAACGGGATCGAGGTCAGGAGTCTCGATGAGGGCCTGAATCCGCTCGGCGAATTCCGAATAGTCCTCCAGTGCCTGCACGCGCGGGATGCGATAGCGCGAGGCGATTTCTTTGGCGGCATCTTCGGGTTGCGCCCCTTTGATGAAGTGATAGGCATACTCGGCCGCGGTGGAGTTGAGTTGCAACACCGTGGACGCGTTGAGGATGAGCAGGCCCGTGCCGTCCTTGCGGAGCCGCAGGTGGATGCGCAGGGGCTTTTCATCGGCCTGCATGTGATAGAGGCCTTCGGGCAGGGGTTGGACTTTCTTGAACTGGTCGGTGAGACGGTTGAAGATTTTCATATCGACTCCTATTTGCCAAAGAGACCCACGTCTGCGAAGAAGAGGTAGATGTAGCCGATGAGCAGGATGGCCCAGCCTGCCATTTCGATTCGGCCCCACAGGCTTTCCACAGACAGAGTGAAATTTTCCTTGACGGTCTGGGTGATGCTTTCGAGATTATCGAGTTTGTCGCGGATGGTGTTCTTCCATTCTTCGAGATAGAACTCGTCACGGATGGCGGCGTAGAGTTTGGCGGTGTACCAATCGCCGATGAGCAGGAGGTTCTGGTCGGTGCGCTCAAAATCGAGCATGACCTCGAGGCGGTGTTCCACGATTCGGCGGATGGCTCCCCGCGTCGGGCGCGGACGTTTGCGGTTGATGAAAAACGATTCGTTGATGTGGTCGAGCAGGGTTTCGACCGAGTCGTTCAACATGCGATACCGAAGCAGTTGATAATTACCGATCTTGAACAGGACGATGTCCGATTGGAAATCGCCATCGGGCGAGATGATGATGGCGCCCTCCCAATCCACAAGGGTCAAATCCCTTTGCGAGTAGCGGACGCGCGAACCGATGATCTCTTCGATCTCGGTCTTGTCGAACCTTTCACTTTGCGAGCGGATGAAGCGCGCGATCTCGGCCGCGTGACCGTCGATCCATTCGTCGGGCGCCGCGTCTGTCTCGCGCACGAGGAGGATGGTGTACTCCTCGAACAGGCCTTTGGCGCGGTATTCTGCGGGGATGAGCCGTTCCTGCAACGCCTGCAGGAGTTGGACGCGTCGCTGCAGGGCGGATTCCGCCAGCGGGTCCCGCGCTTCGATGCGGCATTCGATCATCTGGACACGGCTATCGTAGCGTTGTCTCACGATGGAGATGCGGCGGCCATTGATCTCGAACATCTCCTCGCCGAGGGTGTGCAATTCAATGTCCACGGGCTGGAAGTAGGGCGCGTCTTTCAATCCGTGGAACGGCTCAGGCGTGGGCGGCTGTCCGTTTTCGGGATCGGGAAAGGCGAGGAGATAGCAGAGTTCCATATAGTTACGTAGTTTTATGGTTTTGTAGTCAGTGTTTACCTGTTTACGTGTATACCTGTCTACGTTTTTACGAGCGGACGAAGTGTGGCAGGTCACCGAAGGGGATTTCGAGCGACATTTCCACGAAGCCTGCGTATTCTCCGTTTTTGTACCAGGGTGATTGGTAGATGAGTTTTTTTACGCCGTTCTTTTCGATGGTGTAGACGTTCTTGGCGCGGCTGGCGAGCAGGCGCTCGGTCTTCGTCCGCGCGGGGTCGGGATGGCAATCGAGCATGTTCGAGCCGATGAGTTTGCGCCCGCCTTCCTTTTCGTAGCCTTTGGCGGCTCGGTCATTCATCTCGAGAAGGATACCTTCCCCGTCACAGACGGTGATGGCGGCGGGAAATTCCTTGATCCAATCGTTTTCGTTCATGAGGCCTCATTTTTAGAACGAGATAATAACTCGTTCTACTGATATTCAGTGACAATGGCAAATAAAGAGGAAACAAAAATGCGCAAATGTTCGTTTACACGGCCTGGGAAGGTGGCATCCAAGTATTCCAGGTTGTCGTATTGCGTGTGCCAGATGTAACCTTCGTCGCCATAGCGCGTGTCCACCTGGGTGTACCCGTCCTGTTCGCCTAAAGTCCAATTGGTGGCTTCGAAATAGATCCACGGGATGCCTCGGTCTGCAAACGCGCCATAATCAGCCACGTAATCGCCTTCGTCCTCCAAATCCACATCACGGATGGTTTGCAGCGGAAGATCGTTTTTGGCCGCCCACTCCAGCACCCAATCCCGCAAAAAGGCGTCGTCGCCCTCGTCACTGTACACGTAGGTATGATCGCCCGCCGCAATGGAATCGAGGTTGATCATGGCGAGGGTATTATCCACGTCCTTCCCTTCCATGCGCGCCGCAAAATAATACGAACCATCGAGGTCGTTCTCTTCGGAACCAAACGCGACAAACACGATGGTATATGGCGTCTGGATGTTCACCACCCGTTCGGCCACTTCGAGCATCACTGACACGCCCGAGGCATTATCGTCCGCACCGAGGCTCTCCTTGCCTGAGTCGTAATGTGCGCCGACAATGATCCCCTTTGACGAAGTGCCCTGTTTGACAGCGATCACATTCTGCGAGGTGTAAGCCTCGTCATTCTCATCCCAGGCCGAGAACGCGGTGGTCTCTGGCGCGTACCCCAGTTTCGCAAAGACCACTGTGATGTAAGCCGCGGCGCGACGTTCATTCTCCGAGCCAGGGACGCGCGCCCCGATGGCGGTCAACGCCTCGAGATGGAAGCGCGCGATCTGCCCGAAATTGTTTTCCGCGACGGGAACCTCGGTCTGCGGGACCGTCTCGACTATCGGAGGAGACGTGACGACAACTTCCGCTTCCGTTGGGATCTCGGTCGGTAACTCGACAACGGGAGAGGGAGCGTCGGGACGCGCCTGCGTAAACAAACTGCACGAAAGCAGGAACAGGACAGTGATGACAGACAGAACAAGTTTTACTGGCTTCATCGATTGACCTTTAGACGGCGATTAGATTCGGCTCGAACTTCAGTGGGCAGCCGCCTCCGCACTCCGCGACCACGGGACAGCCCTCGCACTTGGACGGGAGTCCCTGTCGCTCGCGCAACTTCACGGACAGGTGGTGGTTCCAGATGGAGTCCCACGAGTCGGTCAGGATGTTTCCGACGGGCGTGTAATACGACTGGCACGGCAGGACATTCCCATTCGACTCGATGCACATGCTGTAGAGTGCGGCACTGCATCCCTTCACGCCGAGATTGCTGGCGGTGGGGTCGAACTCGCAGTATTGTGTGGGCGTGTACCAGATGAGACGTTGACCACGCGCGGCGGTTTTTTGCGTGGCGATGTCGAGGATGGGTTGCAGTTCGCTTTCGCGCAGACCCGTCCCAACAGTCAGGCCGTTACCCGAGTAGATGAGCGCGTTGAGTCCGACGGTGGGAACTCCCAAGTCGGCGAGGAAATCCAGCGTGTCGGGAATCTTGTGGACGTTCGTCCGCAGCATGGTGGTGTTGGTCATCACGTAGAGTTTGGTCGCCAGGGCATTTTTCAGCCCCGCGATGGTCTGTTTGAAGGCGCCTTTGAGACGCATCATCTCATCGTGGATTTGCTCGTCGCAGGATTCGACGGTGATCTGCACGTGGTCGAGTCCCGCGTCCACGAGTTGCTGGACGTAACGTGCGTCCGAGAGACGGCGGGCATTGGTGTTGAGTCCCGTGATCTGTCCGTTGGATTCGGCGTGACAGATGAGTTCGGGCAGGTCATCGCGCAGGGTCGCTTCGCCGCCTGTGAAGACGATGTGCGGAACGCCCAATGCCCAGAGTTGGTCGAGAATCTTTTTCCAATCGTCCGTCCCCAGTTCAGGGAAGTTGCGTTCGCGGGCGTTGTAGCAATGGGCACAATCGTTGTTACAGCGATAGGTGATCGCCAGATCCATGCGATAGGGCGCGGTCGGGCGGTCGCTGAACGGCATGGTCGTGTCCAGTTCCAGTTCGTGGACAGGACAGGCGCCATCGGGACGCAATAATTCTGAAATCTGAATTCTGAATTCAGAAAGATCGGCACGCGCCTGTGACGCGCTGACACGATATTTCTGCTGGAGGGATTTGACGGCGATGTGTTCCTCCGCGCCCTCCAGCACAAGAAAGGCCATCAACGCCGCGGTCGGATTCAAGTGCATGACGCGATTGGCGTTGACGATGAGCGTACCGACACCATCGGGATCGATCCGCAGGTGGATGCGCGCCTTCTCGTGCTCATCCTCGCGGGTGTAGTGGTAAAGTCCCGACGATGGACCGTGGACGGTGGACGGTGGTTTCCAAATGCTTTTTATCGAATCCATGAATGACATGAGAAACCTCTAATCGTAAATCTCCAATTACCAATAACCAATTACCTGCCTCCACCCGCGCAAGCGCAGGCGCATCCCGCACAGGCACACGCGCAGGCGCAGGAACGTCCGCCGCCGCTTCCGCCTCGATAACTGGAGGAACTTGGCTTGGGCGGGGGATTGGTCGTGCCCGTCACTTTTTCGGTAAAGGTGTTGACGTTGCCCAAAACCTTGTTGGAGAAACTCTGCACGCCTCCCACCACCGAGGCGGCAAAATCCGCGCCAGGCAGGGACTTCGTGCCGCCGCCCGCGGAGGTCAATTGCTTGCCGCCTGATGAGGTTGGAATGGCCGTTCGTCCCGAATAGCGCGGGTCGTAGTGTCCCCACCAGGTGGGCATGAAGATGGGACCCGTCATGGTGCGGCGGGTGCGATCATCATAATCCTTGTCGAGCATCGTCCACTCAAGGTTCTCGTCGAATTTCTGGCTTTTCACTTCGGGCGTATTGGCGGCTTCCACTTGTGCCCAGGCTTTTTCCATAATGGACTTGTAATAGTCCACCGTCTCCTTGCGGCTGAAGCCTTTCATCTTATCCGAGACGGAGCGTACGAGCGCAATGGTCATATCCTGCAATAATTTGCGGCGCGGCGCGGCGGTCTTTTCGCCGAAGGCTTTCAGGAAATCCTTCTCGTACTGGTGAAGTTCCACAGGTTCGGTTTTGGCAAACGACAGTTCGAGCGGGTCGCGCTTCACCACTTCTGCCGCGCCTTTTTTGATGACGCCGAACAGGATCATTGTCATCACCTTGTCGAGGGGCTGTTCCATCAGGATGGCGGCCTCGACCGCCGTCAGTCCGCGCTTGATGCCATGTCCCTCGATGGAGATCTTCGGCGGCAGGTATTTCAGTTTGCGGCGGTTGGCATTGATGACGCCCAGAATCGGGAATCCAAAGAAGAAGATCCCAAAACAGCACATGATGATGAACGGCGTCAAATCGTCCATATTGAACAGCGGCGTGGCGGGAGGCGTATAGATCGCTTCGGCTGGCACATACGTGCGCGGGAAAGACGCGCCAAATGTGTATTCTGAATGCATGTTTGCGTTCGCCGAATACCAGGTGTACGTGATGCGACCTTCGCTATCGAAGCCTGCTTGCGGCTCGGACGGGAATCCCGATGGCGCGGCGTGCCAGCGCGGCTCCTCGGGCTGGACGCCAGGCGGCAGATGGAAGACCACCGAGAGTTCGGTGTTCCCCGTCACGTATTGCGAGCCGAAAAAGGTGGGGGCAAAATTGACCGACGTGTAGGCCTCGTCGTCCGAATCGGGATACAGGACGCGTTCCACTTTCCCGATGTAGGCGTGCACGGTTCCTTTCTGACCCGCGGGGATGGCGCGGCCTCCCAGAACGATCGCGAACCCCGAGCCGTCCCCTTCATAATCCCCCTGCGAAGCAGAGACGGGAACCCCGTCCACATCCGCTCTGACGGTGGACATGTCGAAGTAGTAATTGGGCATGCCCACGTCCACGTATTCGATGGCGTGTCCGTTCGGCTGGTTGACAAATGCCCAGGTGTAGTCCAGCGCCATCGTCCCATCTGCGTTCAAATACACGTGGACGATCTCGTTCTCCACCGCGAAATAGTAATTGCCCTGCGCGGCCGCGGGGAAGGATATTGCCATCATTACAAAGATGAGCACAACAAGGGAGAGGAGTCGACGTTTCATGAAATGCTCCTTTTCGGTGTCAGGTATCAGGTGTCAGGTGATCGAAACCTGGAACCTGGCACTTGACACCTGAAACATATTTACCACTTCGGTTCTTCGGTCAGTTGATAAATGGTATGACAGTAGGGGCAGTTGACCATCGGCGCGCCGTTGGCAAGCGTGATGTCTTTGGCGGAAAGAGTCCCCCCGCACGAACGGCATTTGATCTCCTCGATCTTGGTCTGCCCGGGCAGGTCCACCTTCATGGTGACCTGTTGCACGACTTCGGTCTTTCCCGCCCGCGCCGCGGCGTAGACGAGTCCCGCGCCGCCCGCGAGGAAGAGAACGCCCACGAAGCCGAATCCCAGCCCAAAGGTCAGCCAGGACGCGTCTCCCTGTCCAGATGTGGAACCGATGATGTTGAGCAGTCCGTATCCGAGCAGGCAGAGTCCGATCAAAAAGAGGATCGCCGCACCGATATAAAGCATTGGTTTCGCGTTCATAAGATGAAGCCTCCGATGTCAATATACGAAAAGTGTAGCATTTTTTTGCACATTCTGGCATGTGACTTTCGTCTCTAAATATTCCTGTTTTTGTCCAATTCTGGGCGCGGCGGATTGGCTGTATACTTGGGAAAACATTCAAAGATTCGGTGACACTATGACTCTCAAAGACGCATTCCAAAAATGGCAAGACACTACCCTCAAGAAGACCCTTGAAAAATTCAAAGAGCGCAAGGAACGTTTTGCGACCTCCTCCGATATCGATCTCCCGCGCGTGGCGATGCCTGGTCTCGATACGCCCAGCCAAGAGCAGGCTGGGCTACTCGACCAGCAGTACCTCGACAAACTCGGCTTCCCCGGCGAATACCCGTTCACGCGCGGCGTCCAGCCGACGATGTACCGTTCGCGCTTCTGGACGATGCGGCAGTACGCGGGATTCTCCACTGCGGAGGAATCCAACAAACGATATCGCTACCTCCTGGACCAGGGGCAGACCGGGCTTTCTGTCGCGTTCGACCTGCCGACGCAGATCGGCTACGATGCGGACGATCCCATCGCGCAAGGAGAAGTCGGCAAGGTGGGAGTCTCGATCTCGTCCATCCGCGATATGGAGCAACTATTCGACAAGATCCCGCTGGACAAAGTCTCGACCTCGATGACGATCAACGCACCCGCAGGCGTTTTGCTGGCCATGTACATCGCCGTGGCGAAGAGACAGGGCGCGGACATGCGCGAACTGCGCGGCACCATCCAGAATGACATTCTGAAAGAATACGTGGCGCGCGGGACCTACATCTTCCCCCCTGCCCCGTCCATGCGGCTAATCACGGACATCTTCTCGTTTTGCGCGAAAGAAGTGCCGTATTGGAACACGATCTCGATCAGCGGTTACCACATCCGCGAGGCAGGCTCCACCGCCGTGCAGGAAGTGGCCTTCACGCTGGCGAATGGAATCGCGTACGTGGAAGCCGCCCTCAAAGCAGGCCTCGATGTGGACTCATTCGCGGGTCAACTCTCGTTCTTCTTCAACGCGCACAACAACCTGCTCGAAGAGGTCGCCAAGTTCCGCGCAGCGCGGCGCATGTGGGCAAGGATCATGCGCGAGCGTTTCGGCGCGAAGAAACCATCTTCATGGCAGTTGCGCTTCCACACGCAGACCGCTGGCTCGACCCTCACCGCCCAGCAACCCGAGAACAACGTGGTTCGCGTGACGTTGCAAGCCCTCTCCGCTGTCCTCGGCGGGACCCAGTCCCTGCACACCAACAGCATGGACGAGGCCCTCTGGCTGCCGACCGAGAAATCGGTCCGTGTGGCGCTGCGGACTCAGCAGGTGATCGCCTACGAGTCGGGCGTGGCGGATTCGATCGATCCGCTGGCGGGTTCATACCTGATCGAAAGTCTCACCGACGAGATCGAGAAGCAAGCCAGCGAATACATCCGTCAAGTGGACGAGATGGGCGGCGCGCTCAAATCCATCGAACGCGGCTTCATGCAAAATGAAATTCAAAATGCCGCTTACGCCGCGCAACAGGCCATCGAGAAGAAGGAACAGATCGTGGTCGGCGTCAACCAATTCCAGGTGAAGGAAGAGATGTCGCTGGAGCGCCTGAAGGTGGACCCGTCCATTGAGTTGGGACAGCGGGAGAGATTGAAGAAGTTGCGAGAGAACAGAGAACAGAGAGCAGTGGATGCGTTGCTTGGCAAATTGGTCGAAGCCGCCAAAGGCACGGATAACCTGATGCCGCTCTTCATCGAGTGCGTGGAGCACGACATCACGCTCGGCGAGATCTGCAATACGCTGAGGGGAGTCTGGGGTGAGTATGTGGCGGAGGGGTTTTAGGGAATGAATCCCCTCGCCATAATCATCATCAACCTCGCCCTCGTCTTTTACTCCATCGGCGTATGGAGCGAACGCATTCAGGGACGCCTCAAAGTCTGGCACACCGTCTTCTTCTGGATCGGTCTCATCTGTGACACGTGGGGCACGGGTTTAATGCTCGAGTTTGTCGGCGGCATGAGCTGGGACATCCACGGGATTTCGGGAGTCCTTGCCATTGCGCTGATGTTCGTCCACGCGATTTGGGCAACCGTCGTTCTCGTCCGCAAGGAGGAGAAGATGATCCTCAACTTCCACAAATTCAGCATCTTTGTCTGGATCATCTGGCTGATCCCGTATTTCAGCCCGATGGTTTTCAGGATGATGGAATAGTCATCCTATTCCTCATCTCCCCCAAACAAAAACAGCCACCGTTTCCGATGGCTGTTTTTTCATTTCAACGCCTACTTCGCATTCTTCTCCAACGCCGCCTCGATGATCTGCTGAACCCTCCCCGCGATACTCGATGGATCGGGATGCAATCCCTCCACCAGCAGGGCGCTGTCGTAGATCTGCTCGATGATGACAGTCTGCAACTCGGAGCCTGTTTCCAGTTTCAGCAGGTTCTTCAGGATGGGATGCGACGCGTTCAACTCCAACACCTTCTTCGGGATTTCGTACTCCTTGCCGAGATACTTGTAGACGCGCTGTAACTCGGGGTTTGCGTTCGCGTCCGCATCGGCGAGACGCGCCACGGACTGCACGAGACGGTTGCTCGCGCGGACGTCGGTCACGCGCTCGCCGAGTACCTGCTTGAATCGTTCCACCAGCGAGGAGAAATCCGCTTCGGGGATCTTCTCGGCCTCAGGCTCGTCCTTGGGAGCGGTCTTGGGCGCTTCGGCTTGCGCCACGTTCTTCAACTCGTACTCCTTGTACTTGCGCAAGCCCATCAGCATGAACGAGTCCATCGGCTCGGTCAGCAAGAGCACCTCCGTCCCTTGCGAGTGGAACGCGTCCAGGTGCGGACTGCGCAAAACGGACTTCGGGTCTTCGCCCACGATGTAGTAGATTTCCTTTTGCTCGGGCTTCATGTGCGTCACGTAATCTTCAAGCGATGACCACACATCAGGGTTCAGGTTGGTCTTGAAGCGCAGAAGCGGATAGATGCTCTCGCCCTCGACGGGGTTCATCGCCACGCCCTGCTTCATGTATCCGCCAAATTCCTTCCAAAAGGCCAGATATTTCTCGGCATCGTTTTTCGCCAAGTTCTCCAACTCGCGCATCACCTGGTTGGTGAGAACCTTTTTCAACTTCGGCATCAGCCCGCTCGACTGCACCGTCTCGCGCGAGACGTTGAGCGGCAGGTCTTCCGAGTCCACCACGCCCTGCACAAAGCGCAGATATTCGGGCAGAAGGTCTTTGTTGTAGTCGTCGATCAAAATGTTGCGCGAATATAATTTCAGCCCGTCATCTTTACGCAATGCAAACATACCGCGCTCCGCCTTGGCAGGGATGTACAACAGCGCGTACAACTGCACGGGCGCGTCGGTGCTCAGGTGCGTGTACAACAGCGGGTCTTCAAAAGCAAGCGTGGTCTGTTTGTAAAATTCCTTGTATTGCTCCTCGGTCACATCCTTCTTCGACGTGCGCCACAGCGACGTCTGCTTGTTGACCGCGTCCTTGCCCTCGCCCACGTAAATGGGGAAACCGATGTAATCCGAATGTTTGTGGATGATATTCTTGATGCGATACTCGTCGGCGAATTCAACTGCGTCCTCTTTGAGTTTGACCTCCACCCGCGTCCCGCGGACGCTCATGTCGGCCGCGCCAACCTGATAGTTATCCTCGCCCGTGGCGTACCACGTCACCGCTTCGGCGTCGGGGCGGAACGAGCGTGACGTGACCCTCACCCACTCGGCCACCATGAACACCGAGTAGAAGCCCACGCCAAATTGGCCGATCATCCCCGAAGCGTCCACGTTCGTCTGCTTGGCCGCTTCCAGGAAACGCCGCGCTCCCGACTGCGCGATGGTGCCGAGATGGTCAATCACCTCCTCGCGCGTCATCCCGATGCCTGAGTCTTCGATCGTGAGCGTACCCGCCTCCTTGTCCGCGTGGATGCGGATGGAGAGTTCGGCCTGCGGGTCGAGCACGTTCTGGTTGGTCACCATCTCGAAGCGCAGACGGTTCAACGCGTCCGACGCGTTCGAGAGCAATTCGCGCAAGAACACTTCGCGGTCCTTGTAGAGCGAGTGGATCAAAATGTTGAGAAGCTGTTTGGTCTCAGCCTTGAACGTATAGGTGGAAGTTGCATCCGTCATGGTTGCCTCCTGAAAAGGATTGCAATTTTTGGGTTTCAGCATGGGATTTTAAGTCTATGCCCGTCTGTTGACGATAAGAGTTTTGTAAGAAATATTCGGTTCCAACAGGCAGTTGGGCGGAACTCTGATCACCCATCTCGCTCCTTGAAGTCAACCTTGAAACGTTATATACTAGACCTCTTGCATAAGTGTGCCATAATAGGCACATGGAATACAAAACGATCGAACATCTAAAAGATAATGACTTCAAGCGGCTAACGGGCGTCCAGCGCGAAACCTTCGAGCAGATGCTCACAGTC
>JBMOMR010000038.1:0-1687 GCA_049324715.1 Chloroflexota bacterium
GAAAAAAAAACTTAAAACTCGAAGATGAACAAGAGGAAGGTCCGCAACAGGGCCAGCCCGAACCCAGCCGCCAGGACGCGTTCGCGAACACGAGCGCGAACTGGTGGGATGGCGGGCAAAAGGTAAAAACGGGCGAGACCTTTCAGCCGCGCAAACTCAACACCCCGCTCGACAAATTAACCCGCAAGCACGCGGGACGGCGATCCCTCACCAAGACCGAACGCAAACACGGACGGTACATCAAGGCGCGCCCCGCTGGCGACAAGTTGGATGATATCGCCTTCGACGCCACCTTCCGTGCCGCCGCGCCGTTCCAGAAGCGCCGCGAGGAGAAGCGCAAGCGTCTCGCGTTCGCCATCGAGCGGAGTGATCTGCAACGCAAGGTGCGCGTCAAACGGGTGGCGAACCTCGTCCTGTTCGTGGTGGATGCCTCCTGGTCCATGGCCGTGGCGGAGCGGATGAACGCGACGAAGGGCGCGATCCTGTCCCTGCTGACGGACGCCTACCAGCGCCGCGACCGCGTTGGCCTCATCGTCTTCCAAAAGGACCGCGCCACGCTCGTCCTGCCGCCGACCAACTCCGTCCAACTCGCACAGCGGGCGCTGATGGACATCCCCGTCGGCGGGAAGACTCCCCTGTCCGCGGGATTGCTCCTCGCCGCGGACGTGCTCCAGCACGAGAAGTACACGCATCCTGACGTGGAGCCGCTTCTCATCGTCCTGACCGATGGGGCGGGAAACGTCTCGATCGGCACGTTGCCACCCCAGGAGGAATCCTACCGCTTCGCCGAATTGATCGCGCACGAGGAAGTGCGGAGCGTGGTCATCAATATGGAGCACGCCGCCTTCGATCAGGGACTGGCACAACAACTCGCGAACCATCTCAAAGCGCCGTGCTACGCGCTCAATGAGTTGAAGGCCGAGAGTCTGGCTCACGTGGCGCGGCAGGAGATGACGAATCCGAAGGGAAAAAGCGGGTAACTGTGCCTGCTTCGAGAACTCCCGTTTGACTCTCCTCATAAATCACAGTACACTTTAATCATGCCGGGTGTCAGTACTTTCGATCTGCTTGGAGATATGCCTTCCGCACAGCGGACGTTGATGCGTCTCTTTTTGCGGCGGATCGAGATGAACCTGACCGAGTTGGAGGCAGCGGTCGCTGAACTGCCCGAGGAACGTCGTCTCAGCAGGGACGAAATCCACGAATCGCTCGCAATTTTGTTGGAAAAGGGCTGGGTCCGAAAAGTGGAACAGGATGGCAGAGAACGTTACACCGTGCAACAACAGTCGTCAAAAAGTTGAACCCCGTTTTCACGGGGTTCTGTGTTTCAGGAGGGGGCAACCTGGCTGATTATTTTTTGATCTCGTCCACAATGGCTTTGAGGGACTTGGAGATGGGGTGATCGGGATATTTCAGCGAGAAAATGCCCGAGGAAGCCAGAACCATCATCTCGTCCGAGTGAGGAAGCACCGCGGCGACCTGCGCGTTGTAGGTCTGGGCGACGCGTTCGCGTACATCGTCAAAATCCAGCACCGAGGGGACCTTGTTCACGACCATCAGCATGCGCGGCACATCCAGTTTGCGGGCCACGTCCACGGTGACGGCGGTGCCTTGATAGTCCTGCTGGTCGGGGCGCATGAGGATGATGAGGGCGTGGGAAATGGCGATAGACAGAAGCGTCTCTTCG
>JBMOMR010000039.1:0-82384 GCA_049324715.1 Chloroflexota bacterium
TGAAAGTGTTTCGTATCTTGAACGAAAGATATCGTAATCGCAGAAAGAGATTTGCTGTGCGCTTCAACCTGATCGCTGCCATTTACAACCTTGAACTCAACTCATATTGACTTTTGCAAGAGGTCTAATATATAAACGATCTTACACGCGGACAGAAAGAATTGATCGTCAAAGCGCGAGATGGCTTCCTAAGAAAATTGGAGGGGTTGTCTCCGAGCCAGTCTGTTATCAGTCTGCTAGAGGCGTTTTTTTACCAAAGAGTGGGCCATTCTGAGCAATTTCTTTTCGATTTTGGTATTCCTACATTTCTCGACGTTCAGTACGCCTTTGATATTATCGGCGAAGTACAAGAAAGGAAAGGTAGTTTTAGGAAATACATTTTAGACAAGGCTGGCATTATCTCTATTGATAGAAGAATCAAATTTAGGATCAAGGGAATAGCTCCAAAAGTAGATTACTTCAAATGGAAGGTCAAAAATGATGATGCGTCGCCAGAGCCACGGGGAGAAATAACTGATCACTTCACACGAAATGATCCGGAAAACACTAAATACAAAGGAAGCCATTTTGTTGAATGTTATGCCCTGCTAAATAACGTTTGTGTTGCAAAAGCACGGCAAGATGTAGTATTAAATCGCCCTTTTTAGCACGGCCATTTTTAAAGCGAGTGAAACTATCCCTGATGTATCGCGTATAACTTGTTTCCAGACAGGATTAATAAGTTCGTCAAACTATGGTTTTTCCACCCATCCCCCTTCTTTTTGCGCGCTCACCCTATTAAGAATGGGCGGGATTTTGGTGGTTTGACGAACTTTACCTGGAGAACTCTCTTAGATACTTTTACAACTTTAAGGCACCCAATTGTCCATTGGATCTAGCAAAAATACATTGAAGTCATTTCCTAAACTGGAAGAGTCTACATAGAAATCGAATTGATCAGTGATAAGGCTTCCCATGTTACCTACTCTAACAACATCCCATTCAGGCAGAATGTGATGAGGGAATACAAACATTTTCCTTTCTAAATTCCGATTTACATACTCTAATTTCCAGCCTTCAAGATTTTGTTCAACCCCCATATTTTGAATCCGCACAAATTTTCCAAATCTGTCCTCCTCTTCTACAGACATATAAACAGAATGCTGTTGATAGTAAATTATTTGGCTTGATAAATCTATAGAGTCGCTCAGAAGAATGGTTTTCTCCTCTATACCCATCGGAATCAGATATACTGGCGGATTACTTCCGGCTTCAGGCACATACATTCTAATGATTTCATTACTGGGAACTTTTATTTCCTTGCTGTGATATGCATATTTCGCAACAACTTTTATGTCGTACCAACCGGGCTCAAGGGCATTCAGCACAATCGAAATATCCTGTGGAGAATTGCTAACATTGTATATCTGAGGTTCAATTTCGTTTTTATCAAAAACGGTTAGCGAAACTGATTGATCTGTTGGCGTGATTCTTTGGCCATATTCTATAACTGGATTAAACGAAATGTCTTGTGGTGGGCCCACCCCGCCCCCGGCACAAGTGTTACCAAGAACTAAAAAAAGCACCCTTGATTGGTTGGGCTTAAAGGAAATTTCAAGGCTTATATCCTCAAGCTGAACTTGTTCGGTTGAAGATAAATCCGCGCTAAGTTTCAAAAATGAGATCGTGGGGGCAACTGAATAATATATTTTATGAAATTCATCATAAGTCATATAGTTGAAAGTTGAACCTTGTTGAATAAGATCAAAGGTTTCGTCTTCCTCTGGGATTGCCCAAATTTTGCCATCAATACAAGGAAGGGTTGGAAAATAGTTGGCTCTATAATGGACTGTATCTATTTTGTGTAAATAAGCATTCGGCATCACTTCAACAAAATTATCTGTAAATATTCCGAAAATAAAAGTTCCAACCATAGTTAGGCACGCGACAATAGTGGTGAACGCCCCGCCAATAAGGGCAACTTTTATGGCCAAAGGCAGTTTTTGCCATCTTGTCTTTTGTTTTGCATTCTTTTTCATTTGGAACACCTATGTTCTGCGAGTTTTCAATAGGGGTTTGATGAAATCTCAATAATGGAAGGGTGTCATTATTCTTACACGGTTCGGGCGTAGGCCAAGGAGAAAACAAAAACACCTTTCTTTTTGATTATACTTCTACTGTAATTCTCCCAAAAACGTTGATTCAAAGAGCAATTTGCGCGATAATAAGTTAGGTCCCAAAAATGCCTTAAAAAGGCACCACAGACCCCCCTTCATTCACTTGAGAAAAGAAAGGAGCATCGAAAGGTAACCTCAATCTAGAACCTTCAACAATCTAGTTTGGTGATCCTCAGCCACTTTGCTGAGCAATCTATAAGCGCCGTTTGGCGACTTCTGGAAGGCTCAGCCCCCCTTCGCAGTATCGTTCTAGGTGCAGGGGGCCTGCCGTTATCAAGTTTTTGCGTGATGACTGTGCAGGCCTGGGGCACCAGAGGCCGAGCACAGGAGTCCCGCTAGGAGATTTCCTCATGGAGCTCATAGCAGGATACCTGTGTGATAAGGTAAAGGGCATTGTTGAAGCCCAATACAAGCGTCTGGTGCTGAACCGGAAGTGGCTGTTGAATAGGTTCCTCAAGAGGTTCCTTTATGATTTGGTGATCGGCGTTCTCGCTGATGTAATCGCCAATCATATTCTCAAGTGAACCCCCTTCGGAAGATCCAGCCGTAAAAAGCTGGGTCTTCCCTTTTTAATTTTTCCGATAACTTTCGAGGCTTTGGCAGGTTCTACATAACGGCTTTCTGTAAAACCTCATGCTGTAGTGAATCTGTGCGTTTGTCATTTCTCGCTTGCAAATTTCGCACTTGACCCCTGACCACCCCGAATGTCTTTTTCTAATCATCTCCGCTACTGTTTTAAATCTTGATTTGCATCTCATTTGGTAAGCCCTTCTTTGTGGCTTCGTGGGAAGTTCCACAAAGCCACTCGTAAGACTTAGTTGAGGCTTTTCGCTTTCTCAATCGGTGAGTCTGCAAGTCTTTCTTGCTCATCAAACTCTGGTGCTTGAAGCGTCCCGTAACCGCACATTGCTAAGGCACGTCCAACGGCTCCCGTTTCGGCTTTTTCTATATAATCCGGAAAGCCTATTTCGGTTTCCTTTTTACGAGCTGTGGCAATAACCCTTCCTTGTGCGTCTTTGATGACTGCTTTCATGAGAACGCCTTTATTTGCCAACTGGACAACATTCGTTATGATGCTCCAATCAGGGTGTTCCCTTCTAAACCAGGCAATTCTGGCCGCCACAGGCAGGTAGTCGGTTTCTGTTTGCTCCCACCTGACTTGTCCATTCCCCATAGTTACCTTTTTGTTTTTTGGAAGTTTTAACATGTACTTCATCGGGTCAAATATGCTAATATGCTGTTGGGGAGGAGCGTCGGTTCTAACGGATCGGCGCTTTCTCTTTAAATCCAGTACGCCGTTACCTTCTCCGTTTGTTTTGTGGTTTTGTAGATTCGGTTCCATCTATTTTTCACCCCCTTTCTTTTTTGACTTCTTTTTTGATTATTGAAGTCTTGCTTCAATTACTCGCTTTACTGCACGCCGACCAAGCGAAGTCAAGGGCAAGCGTTAGCGCAGTTCATCGGCTTAGACCCTTGACTTAGAAAAGCGAGGGGGGTGTGCCAATTGATTTATCCAGCTAAAGATGTTTAAATGAGCGCATCATGGCAAAACTCGACGACCAGGACCTAAAAGCAATAAGGAATTTGGTTGATGTGAGTCTTGATGAGAAACTGGACGCAAAACTGGACGAGAAACTGGGTTATTTACCAACCAAAGAAGAGTTCTATGAAAAGATGGATGAGGTAATGGGAGAACTTAAGGCTATAAGAGAAGAACAAGCCGTCCAGACTCACAAACTTTCCAACCACGAAGACAGGATTGAAAAGTTGGAGAACCACGTGGGAATTGCTTCTGATTAGTCTTTCCCCTATTCCACAAAAAATTTACGTTTAGCAAAAGAATATAAGTAGCACTTGATGGGCGTGACAAAATTTCAAAAGGGCACGCCAGTCAAGTCCCTTTTCTAGTAACACACTCTACAATTTCATAAACCCAAACATAACCCGAAAATTGGTGCTTGAAAATCGGTTTTTAAACTGTTAGGGTGGTAATGCTCTCTCCCCTAAAAATTACTTCCCTAACATGGAAAACCGAATAGACAGAACAAACGATGAGTCGTTGTATCAGCCGAAAATTCACAGCGAACAAATAAAGGCTCTCTACAACATAAAACAGATTACCGGAAAGCCGATGACCGTGCTTCTTGACCAGGCTATACGTGATTTAGCCGCAAACTACGATTTTGAGTACTCGGAAGAAGAGCCGCTTGAGGGTCGGGAAGGAGTGGAAACTTGGGAGGAATATTGCGAATATAGGGCGTTTTTGGATCGTCTGGACTACCTAAAGTGCTTGGTTGAAATAGAAAAGATAAAAGTTGCTCAGAAAGCTGCGATTGGCAATTCGACCTAAAAATGTGGATGGGAATTAAGGATGATCGGGAGATAAGTCTTAGTTGTACCTTCTGCGGACCCGGCACTTGGGCAACATGGGACGTGGTGACGGATGATGGAGTTTTCTTTGTCTGCGACAAACACCATGTAGAGATGAGTCAAGCAACCATCATCCGTCTTGAGAGACTAATTGGTCAAAATGAATGGACAAAGATAACCCAAGTGGAAGAGAGGTTTCACGAGGATGAATATCTAAACAATCTGAAAGATTTTGATGAAATAAACGAAGATGAGTAAGGAAGGTATACCAATAAACTACTTTGATCCCAAACCCGAAGTAAGGAAAAATGCCGAAAATGCCGGGGATTGGGAATACCGAGAAGAAGCCCGCTATTTGTATGGGATGGCGGTTCTTTTCAAAGATAGGTTTTTGGATCCCATCCTTCATACCGACAGAGGAAGGCTCCCCGACCCCATTATTTCATTCGACAACTTAAGAAACCAAAAGACTTTGGCCGCATATACGCTTCACAGGAATCCCCAAGGGCTTCTTGATGAGATCACATTCAATACGGTCCATTATGCCGAGGCGGATGGAAAAAAAGAGTGGATTTGGGGAAAGTGGGCGCAACTTGAGACGCTTCTTCATGAGCAAATACATCTTTGGCAAGAGAATTTCGGGGAACATAAGCACAAACCCGGACGAGTGGCGCACGACAAGGAGTTTATTGAAAAATGTGAATCTTTGGGGCTTCATCCTCTTGCGGTTGTGGGTTGTCATGTTGCCGTTGCCGACGGGGTGTTTGCAGGGCTTATGGCGGAACTTGGAATACCAAGACCAGATGACGTGCCTAGGATGGATTGGACAAGGGCTGGAGGAAAACCCGTAAAAAAGGATTGGTTTAGACCTGATAAGGAAAGAGGCGCATCGACTTTAAAAAAGTGGGTATGCCCTGAGTGTGGATTGAAAGTAAGATTGGGAATAAGTGGAAATCCTGAACTCATTCATCATCCTTGCAGTGAAAAAAGGGGCGAAAAGGTGTTTCTGGTGCAACATGACGGATTACCGCATGTCATTTACAAAGGGTAGATTTCTCTAATGCTTTAAATCCCTACTCTAAAATCGGGAATAGAGAATAAAATTGCCAGTAATGAAGAAAATCCTGTACTGGTTCTATCGCTTTGTATAAGCCCCGCTTATTTCCTTGTAGGACGATTACAGACACAGAAACGACCCGCCCTTGCCGCCTGTGCCTTGTCAGATATGCGGGCAAACTGGACACGATACTAAGTATTGCCCAAACGCCCGTAAGATGGGCTTTTTGCCTTAGTTCCTTTTATTTCACCCATTAAATCATCAACTATCGCCCTAATTACGAATTTGGCCGTCACTTCGATGGTGTTTTGCCAATGTAAATTTGATGAGGGCAATATTTGGATGCGCGATCGCGGTAGCCGTGGACATTAGAACACCTCCAGCGTTCCCCTCCGTTTGGCCTGCACTTCGAACCACGCGAAGAGGAAATAACCGAGCAGGCCGTAGAGCAGGCCGATTCCCAGTTCACTCCACAGCAGGGGGGAGACTTCCGCCATCTCCGCGCCGCCGACGAGGAGACGAGCCGCGGCGATGCCGCGCGTCAACGGTAACGCCCACGAGATGGACTGCATCACAGCAGGGAGCCGTTCGATCGGGAAATTTGCGCCCGAAAAGATGAGCAATGCAAAATAGACGAAGTTGTTGATGAACATCACGTTAACCGTGATCAGGCTCAAACAGCCCATCAGCAATCCCAGCGCACAGGTGCTGATGGTGGTGATGAGGATCGTCAAGCCGAGAGCGGGCAGGTTAGTGTGCGACAGGTCGAGGTGGAACAGGATCACGCCCCAGACGAGGGCGATGACGACGCCCACCATCCCATCGAGGACGTGCATGAAGGCGCGGCCAAAGAAGGTGACGATGCGATTCGCCGGCGTGCCGAAAAGATACGGGAGAGTCCCCGATTCGCGTTCGCCACCAACGCTCATCGTCACGCCGAAGATGCCGCTGACCGCCGTGATCTGGATGGCGTTCCCGATGACGTAGTACGCCGCGTTATCGGGACTGGTGGCAAATGTGCCGAGGTAGACGAAGAAGAACATCTGCGCCAGCGGCATGAGGACTTTCGAGGCCGCGTATTGCGCGGGACGAAACCAGTGGAAGAGCGCCACATACGAAAGGAGCGCGCCCTGCCAGAAGAGACGGAGATTGCTGGTAAAAGTTTTCATATCACTTCCATGCTCTAGGCGGAAAGAAATTAACTCCAAGAGACATAAATTTCCACTCGATTTGAACCATAATCAATCATTACTTCTACTCTGTTTGCACCACCTCCTGGTGTGACAATGTATTGTAGTTTGTCGTCAGACAGCTCGTCAGGTGTTGCTTCATTGAGTCCAAGTGAATCTTTTACCCAAGATTCAATATCTTGTTTTGGCGCTGTAAAGCTTGCGCGAAAACTGCGGGTAAACAAATTGCCTTCCGATATGATAGATACATTGGTTGCACTTACAGGAAAGGGTGAAAGTCTTCCCCATTCCAGAACAAGAGTCATCATTTCTTGTTGTTTCGCGGGTTCCTGATTATCTCTTGAATTCGACGACGCTAAAAACAAGCCAGTAAAAACGGCCGAAACAACAAGAAATATTGCGCTCGATAATACAATTAGCAATGTCAGTAACTTGGTTTTATTTTTCATTGTTGTTTGTTTAGATTTTTAGACCCTTGCTTCTGCAATTTTTGGGAGAGGGCTAGGGTGAGGGTAAGCATCATTCCATTCCAAGCGTCGCGTCGGCGCGGGCTTTGTAAAGCATCAGTTTGAAGAGACGCGAGGCGATGAACAGGTCAATCAGGGAGAAGAGGAGCATCATGCCCCAGGCGAAGAGAGTTTTCTCGATGGGCGCGTCCGCCGTCGAGGTCCCGTGCAGAGCGACCGCGGCCCAGTAGGGCGGGAGGATGTACGAGATGGGAGTCGTCCAGCCGGGCAGGAGCGCGATCGGGAAGAGGAATCCGCTCAGCACGTAAACGGGAAACTCCATCGCGTTCTGCCAGTGACGCACGCCGGGGTTCATCACGAAGATCGGCGCAATGACGAGGCCGAAGCAGATGAAGGCGATGATTGTGAAAAAGACAGACACCGCGAGGAGAAGCGGCTGTTGAACATCCAGCGAATAGCCGAAGAGGAAGGCGGCCAGCAGATAACCCGTGAACATCGAGATGAGCGACTGTATCACGTTGGCGAGATTCTTGCCGAAGATGATCACCTCGAACGGCGTGGGGATTGCCACCAGCGATTCGAGCGTGCCCGACCAGCGTTCGGCGTTGATGCTGTTGCCCGAAACGAACAGCAGGCTCGACCACAACCCCGTCAGCCCGCTGCCGACCACCACGAACATGGCGTAGTCGGCGCCCTTGTCCATCAGCATCCACAAGGCCAGCACGGCAATGATGATGGGCTGGAACAGGATCGTGAACAGGATGAACATATCCATCATCTGCTGGCGGATGGTCATCTCCGCGACGATGAGGATGGTGCGCCAGTATCGCAACAGGATTTTGACGTTCACGCGTCACCTCCGACCAGGCGGACGTACGCGTCTTCGAGCGTTGGCTCGCGGACAACGACCCGCCCCACGCGGTGACCTTCGACGGCCTCCATGATATCGGGGACGGCCTCCGCCCCGCGCGCCGTCTGGATGAGGAGCATTTGTTTCTGCTCCTGCTCCTCCACCGACAGCGCGTCGACGAAATTCAACGCACGCAGTTTCTCGAGGATGGCAGGAGGCAGGCCGAAGGTCTCCACTTCCACCACGTTCAAATCCTTGACGTGGGTCTTGAGTCCACCAGGCGTGTCGAGGGCGATGATGCGTCCGTGGTTGATGACCGCGATGCGGTCGCACAGCGCATCGGCTTCGAACATGTAATGGGTGGTGAGCAGGATGGTCTTTTGCTCGGATTGGAGGTTGAGGATCACCTGTCGAAACTCGCGCGCGCCGACGGGGTCCAGACCGAGCGTGGGCTCGTCGAGGAAGAGGATGTCGGGGTCGTGGAGGAGAGTCCGCGCCACGTGGAGTCGCTGCTTCATGCCGCGCGAATACCCGCCAACGTTCTCCTCGCCGCGTCCGTTCAGGCCAACCAGGTCGAGCAGGTAGGCGATGCGCTTCTTCGAGACATCGGGATCGATGCCGTAGAGGCTGGCGAAATAGCGCAGGTTGTCGATGCCCGAAAGACGCCAGTAGAGTCCGCGCTCGCCGCCGAAGATGAATCCGATCCGCTTGCGGACTTCCTCCGCTTTTTTGACAACGTCAAAACCCTTGACAGTGGCCGTCCCACCCGTCGGGATGAGAAGCGTGGTCAACATCTTCGTGGTGGTGGTCTTGCCCGCGCCGTTCGGTCCGAGCAGGCCAAAGAGTTCGCCCTCTTCGATCCCGAACGTGACATCTTCCACGGCGACGATCTCTTTGGAGGTCCGCTTGATGACGCCGACGTGTGTCTTAAATATTCGGCGCAAGTGAGTTACTTCGATTGCGTTCATTCTGTGCCTTATAATTGGAGTGGGAGTGGAGAAATTGTACCCGATAATGGACAGGGTCTGCTTTTTTCAATTCTTCCCACACCCTTAAAGGTTTCGGCATTGGCACGATAGGAGTAAAACATGGCTAAAAAGAGACGGGTTGTTGCCCCGCCCACCCCCATTGAAAAACTGATTTCCCCCTTCCAGAAATTCGCCAATCTGGAGGCCTCGGGCGGACTGTTACTGATCGCGTCCACGTTGCTCGCACTGATCTGGGCGAACTCGCCGCTGGGCAAATCGTACGAAAACCTCTGGCATTTGGAAATGGGGTTGCAGGTCGGCTCGTATGGGATTTCCATGTCCCTCTCGCACTGGATCAACGACGGCATCATGGCGGTCTTCTTTTTCGTGGTCGGGCTGGAGATCAAACGCGAGGTCGGGACAGGGGAACTGAACTCCATTCGGAAAGCGGCCCTGCCGTTATTTGGCGCGCTGGGCGGAATGATCGTGCCAGCGGCGATCTATTTCCTGGTCAACCGCGACGGGATCGGAGCGAGCGGCTGGGGCATTCCCATGGCCACGGATATTGCCTTCGCCCTCGGCGTTCTCGCCCTGCTCGGCAGGCGCATCCCCCTGACCGTGAAAGTGTTCCTCACCGCCCTCGCCATCATAGACGATATCGGCGCGGTGCTGGTCATCGCCATCTTCTACTCCGGTCAGATCTTCTGGGTGGCGCTCGGCGTGGCCGCGCTGACGCTGGCCGTCCTGTTCCTCGCGAACCGATTGGGCGTCCGCAGTTCGTTGGTGTACCTGATCCTGGGCATGGCATTGTGGCTGGCCTTATACAAGTCTGGGATTCACGCCACACTGGCTGGCATTCTAGTGGCGATGACCATTCCCTCGCGGCCGCGCATCAACAGCAACGAATTCCTCTCCCACGGCCGCCAGTTCCTGAACGAATACGAACGCGCCAACACGGAGGATGTCGGGCTCAATGAGACGCAGGAATCCACCCTGCAGGCGCTCGAAACAGCGATCGACCACACGGAAAGCGTCCTGCACCGCATGGAGTACGGACTACACCCGTGGGTGACCTACTTCATCATCCCGATCTTCGCGCTCGCCAACGCGGGCGTCCATCTCGGAGAAGGGTTTGCCGCCGCCATCACCCATCCCATCGGGATCGGCATCATCGCCGGTCTGGCGCTGGGAAAACCGCTGGGGATTATCGCCTTCACCTGGCTGGCCATCAAAGCCGAACTCGCCCAGTTGCCGGAACGGGTCACGTGGCGGCACCTGATCGGCGCGGGGATGCTGGCGGGCATTGGTTTCACGATGTCCCTGTTCATCACCGCGCTCGCGTTTGCAGACGTGGAATCCCAGAACATTGCGAAGGTTGGGATTCTGCTGGCTTCATTGGTAGCTGGTCTGGCGGGGTACGCCATGCTCTTCACCGCTCCCCAGACGGAGTCCCCGTAACAAAGACGAACTTACATTCCTCGCTTCCGCGCCATCACGAACGGATGCAGCGCGTGGTTGCTTTCGGTGATCAACACGCGCACTTGAATATCGGTGAAGCCCAAATTGGCAAGAGTCCGTCCGAGCCGCGTGATGGGGTAGACGACGATCTTCATCACCTGTCGTTGCACGCCCATGCGTATCAAGAGACGATTGAGCGTGGTCTTTAGTTCATACACCGCTTCCGAGATTTGGAAGGTAAAGCGCGTCAACCAGGTGGTGCGCGGATGCCACTCGAAGACGGGCATGTGGATCATCAGCGTGCCGCCAGGTTTGAGGATGCGCGCGATCTCGGCGAAGTACAGGTCGGCGTATTCGAGCGAATCGAAGTGCTGGAACACGTGCGTGGAAAAGACCCCCGTCGTGGATTGGTCGGGACGCGGCAGACTCGTCCCGTTGACGACGACGAACTCCGCGTTCGCGGCGCTGACGTGTTGCAGCGCGTACGCGATCATATCCTCCGACACATCCACCGCGGTGACGCGCTGGAAGGCCTGCGCGAGCGGCATCGTCATCCGCCCCGCGCCGCATCCGATCTCCACGCAGGATTCGGCGTCCATGCCGTAGGAGCGCCACTCCTTCTCGAAGACCGCCCAATCGGATTTGCCCAATTCGTAAAATTCCGCGTCTGTCCACGGAGCGGATCCGCCTTTCTGCTTGCCAGGCCAGGATGCTACGCCAAAGAGCGGATCGTTCTTGCCCCATTCTTTCCATTCGAGGTTGGATTTTGGTTCGGGTTTGGACATTGAGGATTCCTAATGGCCGTGATGTTATCACGGCTGGCTAAGAATTTTGCATCCTGCCACGTGACAGCGAGGCGTTTCCCCTTGGGTGAATATCAAAACTTCTTCACTGAGGTATTTTTCAATAACAAAATAGACATTTATCTCGTTGGGTTCGCTGCCATTGTCTATGTTCATTTCAAAAACATACCCATCGTATTGAAAAGAAAATGGCATACATGATGTGTGATCTAATTCGCATTGGTAAATCATATAAGTGAAAGTTTCACATATATTGTGGCGTAATGGATTGGGGTGGCATTCTTGTGCAAGACTGTATTTTTTTCCATTAAACTCTACTTCATTGTAATCGTCATAGTATCGCGGAGGCGTGCTATCTGAATAAACCAACCTTCCCATTTTTACAACACTCACTAGGTCCATTTCTTCGTCATAACTGATTTCGTATATTCCTGGCCACCAATTTCCACGGGAATCGTGTTTTAAAAAGCCATACCATTTTGTTAGTCCGTATTCTACAGTATGCGGCTCCAAATAAACTGGAAATTTCACAATATAGTAAGTTGCCCCATTGTGTTTTGCAAAATCTACTACCTTTACTTTTAGCATGCTCTGAATGCTCCATGCATTTACAACAAAGAAAAATAATAAAATAACCAAGATGAATTTTCCAAAACAGGTTCGAGATGTGACGATCCTAAACACTACCACAATAAAAATATTGACCAGAACCCAAATTAATGTAAAAGTAAGAGCTATAGGGTTTGGCCTAAGCCAAAAAGAGCGTATGTAAGTGAGTATGAAGATTGTGATGACGATGAAGAAAAAGTTTCGGACTAACCATTTGATGATGTTTTTGATCTTTTCCATGTGCGCTCCTCCAACTACAACAGACCTTGGGACTCACCTCGAATTCAAAACTTCCGCCAAATGCACCGCGCGTTGACCCTTCCCCATCCGATGCAGGCCTCCCGCGATGTGCATGAGACATCCCGCGTCGGGGATGACCAGCGTGGGCGCGCCGCTCTTTTCCAGGTTGCCAATTTTGTTCAGCAACATTTCCTTCGAGACTTCGGGATGCGTCACCGAAAAAATCCCTCCGAAGCCGCAACACTCGTCCGCATGAGGGAGTTCGACGATCTGCGCGCCCTTCACGGCGGCGAGCAACGCACGCGGCTGACGGTCAACGCCGAGACCGCGTGAGAGATGGCAGGAGGGATGGTAGGTGAGCGTCCCGTCCCAGCGCGCGCCGACGTCCGTCACGCCGAGTTTGTCCACGAGATATTCGCTGAACTCGAACGTCCGCGCCGCGAGGGATTGGGCGCGTGCCAGCCATTTGGGGTCGTCCGCGAAGAGCTCGGGGTAGTTGACGCGCATCATGTGGACACATGAGCCAGAGGGGGAGATGATTTCTCCAGGCGCATTCTCAAAGACCTCGATCATGTGCTCCGCCATCTGACGCGCGTCCGAGCGGAGACCCGCGTTGAAGGCGGGCTGTCCGCAACAGGTCTGGTCGGGAGCGAACTCCACGGTCACGCCGAGGCGGGAGAGAACGTCCACAATGGCCTCCCCCACTTCGGGGTAGAACGTATCGACAAGGCAGGTCACAAAAAGTTGGACGGTGGGCATGTCCCCATTTTACTCGTTGACGCGCTGAATCGCTGAATCGCCGACTCGTTGAATCGCTGAATCTGGTATCATAGTCCCGCCATGACCACATTCCTTGCACACACCCCCAACGGTTTCGACCTGCCGCGCCGCATCGCGCGCATCGGTGAACTGGCCTACAACTTGTGGTGGACGTGGAACCCCAACGCCACCCGTCTCTTTGCCCGCCTCGACTACGACTTGTGGGAGAGCCTCGCACACAACCCGATTTTAATGTTGCGACAGGTTGGACGCTCCGCCCTCAACGCCTCCGCACAGAACAAGGATTACCTTGCGATGTACGACCGCGTCTTCGCGGACTTCGACGCGTATCTATCCGAAAAGAAGACCTGGGCGAAGAGCGCGCATCCCGAACTGGCGGGCCGTCCCGTCGCGTATTTCTCGATGGAATACGGCCTGCACGAAACGCTTCCCATTTACTCGGGCGGCCTCGGCGTACTGGCAGGCGATCACCTTAAAGAAGCATCGGACCTCGGCCTGCCGCTCGTCGCTGTCGGCTTCCTTTATTCGCAGGGCTACTTCACCCAGCACATCAGCGAAGACGGCTGGCAGGAAGCGCTCAACCATCCCATCGAGATCCACGAACACCCCTTCCTCCCTGTCCTCGGCGATGACGGGAAACGCGTTACCGTGTCGGTGGAATTCCCCGACCGCGTCGTGACGCTTCAAATTTGGGAAGTGCGCGTCGGACGCGTTCCGCTCTATTTGCTGGACTCCAACGTGGATTCCAACTCCGAAGCCGACCGCGCCCTGACCGCGCGTCTCTACTGGAGCGACCTCAACTTCCGCGTCGCGCAGGAAATGTTGCTAGGCGTCGGCGGCGTGCGCGCCTTGCGGACGTTGGGATACAACCCGCTCGTCTGGCACATGAACGAAGGACACGCGGCCTTCCTGACCCTTGAGCGGGCGCGCGAACTTGTGGCTTCGGGCCACACTTTTGCGGATGCCCTCGCCGAGACGCGCACATCCAACATTTTTACAACTCACACCCCCGTCCCCGCGGGCAACGATGAGTTCCCGCTCTGGCTCATCGACAAGCACCTCGCCACGCTCTGGCCTGAACTCGGCCTCAGCCGCGATGAATTCATTGACCTGGCGCGCAACCAGCAGTCCTGGGGCGAGACGTTCAGCATGGGCGTGCTCGCACTGAAACTGGCCGAGGGCCGCAACGCCGTCAGCGAACTGCACGGACGTGTCTCGCGCAAGATGTGGAACTTCCTGTGGAGCGACCGCGCTGTGGACGATGTGCCGATCACGCACATCACCAACGGTGTCCACACCGCCAACTGGATCGCGCGTCGGATGCGTCTCCTCCACGACAAATATCTCGGCGCCGATTGGCTCGACCACCTCGACGAACCCGAACTGTGGTCCAAAGTGGATTCGATCCCCGACGAGGAATTTTGGGCCGTCCGCACGCACCTGAAGCGCAAGATGGCCTTCTATCTGCGGGAACGTGCCCGCGTCCAGTGGCTGGAAGATGGCGTGCATCCCGTACAGGTGGTGGCCTCGGGCGTGCTCATCAATCCCTACGATCTGACCATCGGTTTTGCGCGCCGCTTCGCCACCTACAAGCGCGCGGGACTGGTGATGGACGACGTGGAACGCCTGCTCGAACTGGTCAACAAGCCAAACATGCCCGTGCAGATCATCTTCGCGGGCAAGGCACATCCCGCGGACGAGCCTGGCAAGCAGATCATCCAGCAGATCTACCGCACCGTCAAAAAAGCGGAGACAGGCGGACGCCTCGTCTTCCTCGAAGATTACGACATGAACCTGGCGCGCTACCTCGTCCAGGGCGTGGACGTGTGGCTCAACACGCCGCGCCGTCCGCTCGAAGCCAGCGGCACGTCGGGGATGAAAGCCGCCATCAACGGCGCGCTCAACTTCTCCGTGCTCGACGGCTGGTGGCGCGAGGCCTACAACGGACAGAACGGCTGGGCCATCGGCGAAGACGCCGACCTCGACGCGCAGGTGCAGGACGAATCCGATGCGGAAAGCCTGTACGAGACGCTCGAAAACGAGATCATCCCTCTCTACTACGATGTCAGCACCGACGGTCTTTCGCACAAATGGATCGCACGCGCCAAGAACGCCGTTTCCACCGTCACGCCGCAGTTCAGCACGCGCCGCATGGTGAAGGAATACGTGGAGCGGTTGTATCTGCCCGCGTTGAACTCGAACGGGCACGCCAAGCCGAAGAGAAAGAAGAAATAACCCAGAAACCAGGTTTCTCCAAGAAACCTGGTTTCTAATTTGATGGCAACCCATGTTCTTCAACCCCCTCCCCGAAATAGACGCGTTCACTCTCGCCGAAAAATTAAACTCAGACGAGGAATTCATCCTGCTCGATGTGCGCGAAGCGGACGAGTTACAGCGCGCCAAAATCGATGACCGGCGACTCGTCCATGCTGCGATGAGCGAACTGTCCGTGAGGGGAATGTCCATGTTGCCGCGGCCGGTTGAAGGTCAGGAGCGAAGCGTGTACATCCTCTGTCATCACGGGATACGGAGCACACAAGTCACACATTGGCTGGTCAAGATGGGCTGGATAAACGTCTTCAATGTGCGCGGCGGAATTGACGAATACGCGCGGAAGGTGGATCGGTCGGTGGGAATGTATTGATAAAAAAACCAGGTTTCTTGCAGAAACCTGGTTTTTCGTATGGTCTACTTGAACATGAACTTCCCGTTCTTGTAGAACAACTGCCCGTCCACAAGAATTTCGGAGTCCGTGCGCAGGTCGCAGATGAAGTCCCAGTGGATGGCGCTCTTGTTTTTCGAACCCGTTTCGGGGTAGCCCGCTCCGAGGGCCATGTGGAAGGAGCCGCCGATCTTTTCGTCGAAGAGGATCTGGCCTGTGAACTTGTTGATCTCGAAGTTCGTGCCGATGGCGAACTCGCCGAGGTAACGCGCACCCGCGTCGGTCTCGACCATTTTGAGCAGATAATCCTGATTCTTCTGCGCCTTGACCTGCGAGACGCGTCCATTGCTGAAGGTGATCTCCGCGCCTTCGACCGCCACGCCGCCGTAAATGGCGGGATAGGTAAACTTGACCCAGCCGTTGACGGATTCTTCGACGGGACCCGTGTAAATTTCACCATCGGGCATGTTGTGCGTGCCGCACGAGTTGTTGAACTTGCGGCCTTTGACGGAAAGCGTCAGGTCCACATTGGGGCCGCGTAACACGACCTGATTTTTCCCCTCCATCCATTTGACAGCCGCCTGCTGTTCCTGTTCCACCTTTTTCCAAAAGGCCACCGGGTCATCCTCGTTGGCATGGACGGCGCGGTAGACAAAATCCTCGTACTGCGCAAAACTCATCTCGGCGTCCTGTGCGTAGGCCTCGGTGGGATAGAGCGTGGTGACCCACTTGAAGGAACCTTCCGCGCCGCGCCGCATTTGCGCCTCGGTGATGATGCCCGCTGGACGGTTGCGCTTCTGGGCGCGGACCGCGTCAATGGCTGTCTGCGAGCGGGTATTCATCGTCGAATGGATGCGGATGCGGCTCTCGAACTGGTCATAGGCCAGTTTTTGGAGCGGCGGCACAAATTCCAGTTGCGCGTCGTTGCCGTGCAAGGTCAGCAAGTCTTCGTGCTGGGGGAAGAACATATCGGAGAATTGCACGAGCGGGACGGGATGTCCGCCTGCCTCCAACACTTTCAGATAAATGGCACGCACCAGCGGTTCGGCGGCGGTCGTTGCTTCGATCAGAACGCGGTCACCGGGTTTGATTTTGGTGCAATATTCCACCAGAATCTTCGCAAATTTTTCAACACGAGGGTCTGCCACAGGATTTCTCCTTGATATTTTGATACACGCGTCCGAATTATATCACGTGGACTTTGGAGTATACTTTTGCGCACCAACTGCAACGATTCGGGACAATCAACCACCATGCCATTCAACCATCAGACTATCTGACCAGAGACTATCAGACGAATATGAAACAACTCCTCCAAAACATGAAGAACGGACAGACCACTGTCGAAGATGTTCCCGTCCCCACGCCGCGCGAGGGGCAGGCGCTTGTCAAAGTGTACGCCTCGCTCGTCTCCGCGGGCACCGAACGGATGCTCGTCGAATTCGCCGAGAAGAATCTCGTCGGCAAGGCGCGCTCGCGTCCCGACCTCGTCAAACAGGTGCTCGATAAGGCCAAGCGCGAGGGCCTCGTCCCCACCGTGCAGGCCGCCTTCAACCGTCTCGACCAGCCCATGCCGCTCGGCTACTCCTCGGCGGGCGTCATCGTCGCTCTGGGCAAAAACATGCGCGGCTTCCGCGTCGGTCAGCGCGTGGCCTGCGCGGGACTCAACTACGCCGTCCACGCCGAATACAATGTCGTGCCGCGCAACCTGCTCACGCCCATTCCAAAAAATGTGGATTTCGAGTCCGCCTCCTTTACCACCCTCGTCTCCATCGCCATGCAGGGATTCCGTCTCGCCGAGCCGCAAGTGGGCGAGAACGTGGCCGTCATCGGCATGGGGCTTCTCGGACTGCTGACCGCCCAGATCGCCGCCGCGGCGGGATGCCGCGTCCTCGGCATTGACGTGGACTCCGCCAAACTGCGCCTCGCCTCCTCACTTGGACTGGAGGCGGCCGCGCGTCAAGGAGCCGAATCCGCCGCTCAAACGTTCACCTCCAACCGCGGCTTCGACGCGGTCATCATCTGCGCCGCGACCACATCCAACGATCCTGTCGAGTTGGCAGGAGCCATTGCCCGTGACCGCGGCCGCGTCGTCGCGACAGGCGCGGTGGGGCTGTCCATCCCGCGCAAGGTCTACTACGAAAAAGAGTTGTCCTTCATCAACTCGCGTTCCTACGGCCCAGGCCGCTATGACCCCTCCTACGAAGAGAACGGCGTGGACTACCCCCTCGGCTACGTCCGCTGGACGGAAGGCCGCAACATGGAATCGGCTCTGCAACTCATGGCCGATGGCAAACTCAAAGTCCAGCCGCTCATCTCGCATCGCTTCCCCATCGAAAAAGCCGCCGATGCTTATGAAGTCATCACGGGTAAAAAGAAAGAGACATTTTTGGGTGTAGTGTTGACGTACGATGAGAAGAAAGAAGAAAGAGGAAAGAAAGTTGAATTTCCATCAGTCGCCACTCGTCCCCCGTCCCCCGTCACTCTGGGCGTTCTCGGCGCGGGTGCATTTGCCAACGCGGTCTTGCTACCCGCGATAAAGAAGGCAGGCGACATTTCTCTCGTCGGTATCGCCTCCGCGGGCGGGATGCACGCCCAGGTGTCGGGAAAGAAATTCGGCTTCCAATATGCCACCTCCGATGATGAAGAGATTCTCAACGACCCGAACATCAATACCGTCGCGATCCTCACGCGACACGATTCCCATGCGGATTTGGTTGTCAAAGCGCTGAAGGCGGGGAAGAATGTCTTCGTTGAAAAACCGCTGGCAGTGAACAGTGATCAGTTATCAGTCATCAGTAAACAGTTGCGAAAAGAGAATGGCGATTTGCTGACAGTTGGATTCAATCGGCGATTTGCGCCGTTGGCACAAAACCTCCAATCTCAAATCTCCAATCTCCAGGAACCCAAACACATCCACTACCGCATCAACGCGGGCTACATTCCCCTCAACCACTGGACTCAAGACGAAGTCCTCGGCGGCGGACGCATCATCGGTGAAGGCTGTCACTTCGTGGACTTCATCACCTTCCTCGTCGGCGCGGCGCCCGTCTCGGTCACAGCCCACGCGCTTCCCGATAACGGCAAATACCGCGAAGACAACGTCTCGATGACCTTCACCTTCCCCGACGGTTCCATCGGCGTGGTGGACTATCTCGCCAACGGCGACAAGTCCTTCCCGAAGGAGCGCGTGGAAGTGTTCTGCGGCGGGGCGATCGCAGTCCTCGATGACTTCCGCAAATTGGAAACCGTCAAAGATGGAAGGCGGAAAGAAGAAAAAAGAACACAGGATAAAGGCTGGACAGACGAGTGGAAAGCCTTCGCCAAATCCATCCGCGAGGGAGGCGCGCCGCCCATCCCGTATGAGCAACTCATCGGCGTAACGAAAGCCACGTTCGCGGCAGTCGAATCTCTGCGAAAAGACGGCGAAAAAGTGACGATCGCATGAACTCACACTTCAACTTTCTCGCACCCTTCTATGACCGCGCCATCCCGTTCAAGCGGTTGGAGCAGACGCTCAAAGTATTGGACCTCCCTCACGCGGGGACACTCCTCGACGCGGGTGGCGGGACGGGACGCGTGGCCGAGGCGCTTCGTCCGCATGTGGGGACGGTCATTGTCGCGGACGTTTCGTGGGGGATGCTTTCGCAGGCGCGCCAGAAGGGACTGACCGCCGCGTCCGCAGAATCCGAGCGGCTCCCCTTCGCTGACGGGACGTTCGACCGCGTACTGATGGTGGACGCGTTGCACCACGTCGTCCATCAGGGCGAGACCGTCCGCGAGCTTTTCCGAGCGCTCAAGCCTGGCGGACGGCTGGTGATCGAAGAACCCGACCTGCGGACGTTTGCCGTCAAGTTGATCGCGGTGGCCGAGAAACTCGCGCTGATGCGGAGTCACTTCCTGTCGCCGCTGCAGATCGCGTCGTTGTTGCCTCCCGCCGCGCGGGTCAGGGTGGAAGCGGAGGAGCATACGGCCTGGATCATCGCGGAAAAGTAACGTGGGACGGGATGACATCCCGCCAACCTGGAAATATGCGGAATGGCATTCCGCACCACACAGATAAACATGGACTATCTCCTCCAACTCCGTCAACTGATCGGTCATCGTCCCATCTTGATGGTGGGAGCGGCTATCCTCATCGTGGACGAAGCCGATCGTCTGCTGATGCTCAAACGTTCCGACAGTGGTTGTTGGGGATTGCCAGGCGGCGCGACCGAGCCAGGCGAAGTGGTGGAAGAGGCCGCCAGGCGCGAGACGCGCGAAGAGGCGGGCATCGATGTGGGGGAGATGAGTTTGTTTGGCGTTTTTTCGGGACCAGAACTTTTTTACAAATATCCGAACGGCGATGAAGTTTATAATGTCACCATCGTTTATCTTGCGCGCGTCTGGCACGGACAGGTGACTCTCAACGAGGAACACACCGAGTGGGATTGGTTCGTTGCGCACAAAATTCCCGAAGATATCAGCCCGCCCATCAAGCCGGTCATCGAGCAGTTCAAGAGTCAATTCAGTCTGGAGAAATAACCATGCGAATCCGTGCCGCGGCCATCCTCATCCAAAACGACTCGCTCGCGCTAATGGAACGTCACCGCGCGGGGATGCACTACTTCACCTTCCCCGGCGGCGGCGTGGACGCGGGCGAGACTCCCGAACAGGCTGTCGTCCGCGAGGTGCGCGAGGAGTTGGGGATCGAAGTGCGCGTCCTCCGTCTGGCGGCCGAGGTCTGGTTTCGCGGCAACCGGCAATTTTTCTTCCTCGTTGAGCAGACGGGTGGGGAGTTTGGGACCGGCGTGGGCGAGGAGTTCGCACCAGATCATGACCCCGCGCGGGGTACGTATGAACCGGTCTGGATGCCGCTCGAGCAGGTCACCGTCCAAAACGTCCTCCCCAAGCCGGTCGCCGCGCTGGCCGCCAAGTCCCATCCGAATGCCTGGGCCGCTCAGCCAACCGTCATCACGGAATCAGGCTGAAACTCGGGTGAACTTTACCCAGTATAAAGTGATACAATCCCGGCCATCTTCCTGCGATTATCCGCCAAGGTGGTCTTATGAATTCATCAAATAAAAAGTACCCCAAGACTTTCCCGTTTAAATTCGACAACGATCCCAGCCAAGCGGCCAACGAACCTCCCAGCCAGCCGAATCATTCCAATAATCATCGCTCGAACAACGGCTACCCATCGGAACGCGGCATGTTGAACGTGGCCATGTTCCTGATCAGCGCCCTATCCATGGGCATCGGGCTTCTGGGCGGTGCGTGGATCGGTTACAGCATTCTGCAAAACGGGCTGGCGAATTATCCGGTCGGCGAATTGTTTGCAGGGATCGTTGCGGCAGGGTTGGCGTATGGGGTCGGATGGGTGGTTGGCTTGTTTGGCATTCGGATGTTGGGGAATTTCCTGCTCCCCATCACAATGAAGATCTACGCCGTGGTGGTTGTGGCTGGCATCTCCATTTTGCAGATCGCCATCATTTCCAAACTGTTCAAACAGGCCTACACCACCGAAAAATTCATTTTCTACCTGATCCTGTTTATAGCGGGACTGGTGGCGCTCGTCGGCATTCACCTGCTCATCGAGGACCACAACCTCGTCCCATTCTCCTTCCCCATCCTGATCATCAGTCTATCGCACCTGTACCTGATCGTTTTTCACTACATCTTCGTCCCAAGTGACAAGGTCAAATACGAATTGCTTTGGGGCGACGCGATCTTCTTTCTGGTCACGGCCCTGGTCGGCGTGCTGATGCTGGCACACCTGGGCGTTCTGGAGGGATTCCGAAAAAGCATCGGGGAGACGTTCAGCCAGAACACCATCCGACTCGTGCCGCCCGAATAGGATTTTCGACGGATAGAAAATCACACCCGCCCTCGCGTCTCTTCTGGACGTGAGGGCGGGTTCTGTTTTCTGAAGTGGATTCCCCGGTCAAGGAGGATTACGGCACGTAGTACTCGATCACCAGCATCGGCCAGACGGCGGAATTAGCGTGGTTGCCGCTGTAGAATTTCATGTAATCGGTCGCGCCATCGTCGTTATCGTCTGTGGTGAATCGCAGACGGAATTGGGTGGTACCGGTCTTGTTGATGTAGTTGCGCCCTGGACCGTTGAGGATGGCGCTATACCAGTTGCTGACGGGAACGGTCCCGAACGTGGCCACCCCCACTCGGCCGGCAACCGTCTGGAAGTCCCCTACCGTCAGTCCCACGGAACCAAAGGTCGGCCTCCGCATATCCACCAGCAGGCCGCCAAGGATGGTGAAGGGATCCGTGCCCACTACAGCGTACTTTTTGACCTTGAGTGTGGCGGTTGTAATAACTGCCGTATCGGGCAGTCCAGCCGTATCGAAGTGCAGGATGGAGATGTACTGCTTATCGGCGGCTCCATCGCCAATGTAAAAGAGCGTGGAGGTGCTGTTCATCGAGCCGCCCACGCCGCTCGTTTCTGTGGATTCAAGCACCCAGCCATCGTTGACGCCGACAGAAGTCACCGTCAGGGTGGTATGAGGAAGTTCGACCGCGCCGATGTCGCACATCCCGCCCTGCGGACGCGCCGCTCCGGTCTGGTCGGTGGCGGGACAGCCGGTGTTGGTACCTGTGTTGATGGCAGGCGAACCGCTCAAGAGCGCGTGTGTTTCGGTCGTCCCGCCGTTGTTCTGAAGCGGACCGAGGAGCGGATCATCGCCGACGATGTTGCCATCCACACCATCGGTCAGCCCGCAGGCGTTGGCGGCGTCTTCGATCAGGTTGTCGGACGAAGTCCCGCTCACCGAGCCGCCGCTATCGAGAATGCAATCTCCGCCGGTGACGTTGTTGGCGATAATGGTGTTTGTGATGGTCAGCGTGTCATACATATGAACGCCGCCCGCACCGCCCGCACCGGAGTTGTCCGAGACGGTCACATTGGTGAGAGTCACCGGGTTGAAACTGAAGATGCCGCCGCCTCTCGATGCCGTTGTGTTTGCGGAAAATGTGCTGTTGGTTACATTCAACGTGGCGCTTCCAGCCACGTAAATACCGCCAGCATCGTTGGTGGTGGCATCGTTGCTTTCGAATGTACTCTCAGAAACGGTCATCGTGGCCTGGCTAAGATGGATGGCACCTCCAGACTGCGCCTGATTGTCGAAGAACATGCTTCCAGTGATGGAAGGCGTCCCGCTGGGAGTAACTTCGTTAATTGCGCCTCCTCCCCCTCCAAGCGCCTGGTTGCTGGTGAATGTGCCGCCCGTAATGGTCAACGGACCGCTGTTGTAGATGGCGCCACCGCTCTCGTCTGTGAAATTTGCCGACAAAACACTATCGGTAACCGTAACAGAACCGCCAATGTTATAAATGGCTCCGCCGCTTCTTGTGGATGTGTTTCCGGTGATTGTGCTGTCAACAAGCGTAAGGGCGGCGCTTCCGCTGCTGTTGTAGATTGCTCCACCACCCTCAAAAGCCGCTGTGGTCACACCATTCGAAACCGTCACGTTGTTCAGGGTTAGCGTGCCGCTGTTCTTAATCGCGCCGCCGCCATCGGTCGTCATCAAGCCGCGATCGAGCGTCAGGTTCTGCAGGGTCAGAACCGCAGAAGGGTGGATGTACAGGATGCGAACGTCGCCATCATTATCGCCATCCGAGTCGCCGCTGATGGTGATGTTGTTGCCGCCGTCAATGATCAGCGCGCCGTCATTGGTGATGATCGGCAGGGTGGACGAGAGGCGGATCGTCCCGTTTACGCTGAATGTGATGCTGTCGTCTGTCGCGGCATTGAGCGCATCGTTAATCGCCTCGCGCAAGGAGCAATGTGTGCCATCACACGTGCCATCGTCCGTATCGTCCAGCGAGTTGACGACCAACGCGGCCGCGCGGGCGGGGGTCACTGGCACAAAACCGATTGCACTTACAGCAAGAATCAACGCCAGGGAAAAAAGAATAAGGAAGCGTAAATGCGTTTTCATAGGTAATCTCCAAAAAATAGTATTTGTGAGTGAGAAAAGAGCGGGTGAATTTTTTTCGGGGAATTTTCTCCTTGATCGCGATATCTTTTGGATGGGTTCGGAAAATAATAAGATGTATTTTACCTTTAATATTTCCTTTAGGCCACATATCCCCCTTTTGTGTTCTGAAACTTTGCTGAAACCGCCCCAGTTTTGGGGCGGTTTCAGCAAAGTTTCAGAACACAAATCGTTCATGGCACATAGTATTCGATAATAAGCGTCGGCCTCGCACTGGCAGTGGCATAGTTGCCGCTGAAGAACTTCATATAATCCGCACCATTGTCATCGTTGTCATCCTTGGCAAAGTACAGACGAAATTGGGTCGTTCCAGTTTTATTTAGATAGTTCCTGCCTGCCGCATTCAACATAGCGCTATACCAATTGTTGACCGGTGTCGCTCCAAAGGTGGCAATGCCGACCCTGCCAGCCGCCGTCTGGAAATCCGTGACGGTCAACCCAATTGCGCCAAAGGACGGTTTCCGCATGTCCACTTTCAAACCGCCGAGGATGGTGAATGGGTCCGTCCCCACCGGCGCCTGTTTTCTGATCCTGAGCGTGGCCTTCGTGATGACGGCGTTATCAGGCAGGGTGGTTGTATTGAAGGACAGGATGGCGCGATATTGTCTGTCCGCCGTTCCATCGCCAAGGTTGAACGTGGTGGATGTGGAATCCAATGTGCCGCCCACAGTGGTATTTTCCCCCGATTCGAGGATCCAGCCGTCATGGGCGCCGACCGAGCGGAACGTCATTTTGCTCATTGGGAATTCATACGCACCGACATCGCAGAAAGAGCCTTGCGGACGGACGATCCCGCGTTGATCGGATGCGAGGCAGGATGCGGTGTCGCCTGCGTCAATGGCTGGGGAACCGGGAAGCAGGGCGCGGGTCCAGGTGGAACCGCCGTTGTCAGCCAGCGGACCGAGGTTGGGGTCGGCGGTCAGGGACGGGGTTCCGCATCCGACGCTTACTTCCACCAAATTCCCGACATTTTGGGCAACGGTCAGTCCACTTTCGGTGAAACAATCATCCTTTGTGTTGTTGGCCAGGATGGTATTGGAAAGATTCAACGTCGCATCGTTGATGAGCAGGCCACCACCGACAAACGTTGAATCGGCTGCGCTGATCATATTATCCGCAATGGTGCTGTTCTTGATGGTCACGGTGGAATTGTAGGTATAGACTGCCCCACCGTAGCTTGTATATTCGCTTGAGCCATTGCCAGATAGGGTGCTGTTGTAAAGATTTAATGTTCCAAACCCGAAGTAAATTGCTCCCCCCGAACCAAATGTACTGCCCGGGCCGATAGCCGTATTGCCGCTCATGGTCACGCGCTCGAATGTGGATGTTGTGCCGCTGTAATTCGTGTATGCGCCACCACGGTAGGCTTTATTGTTTGAAAAAGTTGTGTCTGTGCTGGTGGTGGCGGCCATGGAAAAGATGGCTCCACCCAGATTGGCAGAATTAGCCGTAAAGGTACTGTTTTGGATGGTGAGGGAGCCGTTCAAATAATGATAGATGGCGCCGCCGTCTCCTGCATTGCTGACGATGTTGCTCTCAAATGTCACGTGAGAGATCGTCAGATGGTTGCCGCTATCGTAAATGGCGCCGCCATCGCCTCCATCGCTGACGGAGGCTTCCTTGAGGGTCAGGTATTCCAGGGTCGCATCGGCACCCATAATTTCGAGAATCCGAATGGCATTACCTCCGCTGATGACCACGTCATGCCCCGCTCCGCTGACGGTGAGGGCTTTGGAAATGATGATGGAACTTGTCAATGTGATTGGCGCTGAGGCGGGACAATCCACTGAGAAGTTGACAGTGTCGCCGATATTGGCATCGTTGATCGTTTGGCGCAGGGAGCCTGCCCCGCTGTCGTCGCAGTTGGAGACGCTGACGGTGTCTGCATGGACGGGTTCGGCGGGTGAAACTGCCAGCAGGCCAAACGCCAATCCGAGAGTGATGAACAATCGAACGAGTTTCATGAGGTTCTCCTTTTATCTTCTTCCAGAGGATGTGAAATTGATGGGATCGTGTTTTGTTGTGTATCGTTTACGAGGGTATCGATGCGCGCGGTCATTTCCCTTTCTGTGGCGAAGGGATAGGAGCGTTGGGTGAGCGCGTCCACCACCCAGCCGCGCAAAATCCCGTTGGCGTCCCGCCAGCAACGGACGATGAAACTGAAATGGGAGGAAATTGGACTGGTCATTGTCCCCACTATACAAAAGCCCTCTCGTCACACTCTCGTGGATTTGTCGTTAAGAATAGTAGAGCGAGATCCTATCTCGTTCTACTTTCTTCCAAATAACGGACATCCCGCTGAACCGTCCGCAGGCTGACCTTCATCAGCGCGGCGATCTGCTCGAGGGAGGGGTCACTGCCCTGACTTCGCATCTCGCTCAGGAGACGCTGGATACGCGTCCGACGGAGGGCGACCGCGCCTGATGCGTTCTTCAGCGCCACGTCAGGTGCGCCCGCGTCCACCGTCAGCGTCACGCGGACCGAGGAGCGTCCGCGCGAGGCGATGAGGTGAGTCTCCACTTTGGGCGGGGAGGCCAGTCCGCGCGCGTAGACTTGCTCCATCAAACAGCGGACGGTCGGGTCGCGGCGGAAGAAAGCGGCCAGTGCCTCGGGGTCTTCGATCTCGGACGCGTAGGTCAGCAGGTTTTCGTAGCCGCGTCGGAAGTAGTCTTCGGCTTCGTTGGCGCGCCCCAACGCGTCGAGGGCGGAGGCGTGGGCGTAGTAGATCTCGGAGGCGATGTCGTACAACTCACTGCGCATCATCTCGTCCATCGCGACACTCGTGAACTCCAACGCCTTGCGCGGATCCTTTTTTTGCAGATACGCCAGCCCGATGTAGCCGTACAGTTCGGGGATGAAATCGGGCTCTTCGAGTTTTTGGTAAATGGGGATGGCCTGCTCGCACATGGCGATGGCGGCATCGGGTTCGTTTCTCTGCCAGTGGATGTAGCCGAGCATGGCGTACACCGAGGCGATCCAGCCTTGCGATTGATGTTTTTGAAAAATTTTGAGCGCCTGTTTGCCGAGCGCGAGCGCTTCGTCAAGGTTACCGTTTTCGGTCAGTGCCAGCCCGAAGGCGAGATGGTAGGTGTTGCGCGCCATGCCCTGCTCATCGTGGAGCGTGGCGAAGAGGTCGCGTCCCTGGCGGATGTAGTGGATGCTTTCGTCGTTGCGCCCCAGCGAGGCGATGGCAATGGCGAGATTGTGGAGGATCTCGGCTTCGTCGCGCTTCATGTTCAAGTCACGGGAGATCTGCAAGGCGCGTTCGTAATGCTGGATGGACACGCGGAATTTTCCTGCCTGCTGGTAGGCGGCGCCGAGTTTCCCTTCTGCGCGTTCGAGCAGGGGCAGGAAGCCGTGTTCGCTTGCGTAGGCCGCAGCGTGATGGAAGGTCTCGATGGCATCCCGTTCGAAGCCCTGGCTGATCTGCAAAATGCCCTTGAGCAAAAGCCCGCGCGCCATCTGGTAGGGCAGTTTTTCCTTCTCGGCCTGGGTGATGATCTGGTTCGCGCAGCGCATCGCTTCAAGCGCGTTGCCCGTGCGCTGATAGGCGAGTCCCTGGTCGGCGAGCAGGAGCAATTCGGCGGAGATGTCTTTTTGGCGGTGCGCTTCGAAAATGGCGGACTTGCAACGTTCCACCACATCGGCAAACTCCTTGAGTTCGACCGACAGGTGAATTTGTTGGATCAGGATTTGCAGTGACGGCGACGCTTGCCTGCCGAGAATCTTTTTCGCACAATCGAAATCCCCGCGCAGGATGGCAGATGCGGACTCGAGCGCGTCGGCTTCGGTCTGTCCTGATTTTTTGCGGAGCGCTTCCACACAGGCTTGAGTCGTCAGGACGTCGCCGCGCCAGAGGGCGAGTTGTCCGCGCTGGAAGAGGCTGGGGATGGACGCGGGCAGTTTCAGGTCCGCGCGGGGAGGCGGAGGGGGAGTCGTCTGCGTGCGGATGGCCTCCACAAGTTCGAGCGTGGCGGGCTCGGGGTCGAGGCGCATCTCGTCTCGGAGTCGGAGGCGGAAACGGTCGAAGGCCGCGAGTGCGGCGCCGCGTCCACCCACGGATTGGTGGGCGCGCAAAAGTCCGCGCAGGTTGGCTTCGTCGAAGGGTTCGTGCGTGTGGAGTTTCTCGAGCAGGGGAATGGCCTGGAGCGGGTCGCCGTTTTGCAGATGGAGCTGTCCCAGTGATTGCAGGGCGCGGATGTAGGTGAGGTAGAGGTTCTCGCGTTCGAGCAGGAGCCAGTCAGCGTCCTGTTCGGGGAGCAGGTCGCCGCGATAAAGTTCGATGGCTTGCGAGATGGATGCGGGATCACCCTTGCGGAGCAGGGAGCGGAACTCGTTCACGTCCACCCAGATTTGTCCCTCTTCGATGCTGATTTCGGCGGGCGTGGAAATGATGGGAAATTTTGGCAGATGATTCTTCAACAGCCAGAGACGGTCACTGACGCGGGCTTTGGCGAGGTTTTCGGATGCTTCGGGGAAGAGCGTGCCCGCCTGCTGTTCGCGCTTGCGTTCGGTGGGATGAAGCGCCAGCAACGCCAGAAGGGATTGGGATCGGAACGGCGGCGATGCGATGGGCTTTCCCCGATAGAGAATCCGCAAGCCGCCGAGGAGGAAGATCTGCCAGGGAGGAGGTTTGTAGGGAGCAGTGGATGGGTTCATGCTATACGTTGACTGGCCGATTTGATTATAACCAATGAGACTTCCACACCAGATGGCATATGCGCCTTATCGAAAGAAGCATTCTGCCTGAATCACACCGCCCCTGAAAATTCAGGGGCGGTGCATGAGACATCTTACGGCAGGTAGTACTCGACGAGCAACGTCGGTCTTGCACTGACCGTGCCATAGTTGCCGCTGAAGAACTTCATGTAGTCCGCGGCATTGTCATTATTATCGTCCAGAGTGAAATACAGGCGAAATTGGGTTGAGCCTTTCAAGTTCACATAGTTTCGGTAGGCAGAATTCAAAACGGCGCTGTACCAGCTGTTGACCGGGAGCGGGTTGAACGTGGCCGCGCCAACTCTTCCTGCTGTGGCTTGAAAATCACCAACCACCAACGCGATGGACGTACCAAAATAGGGCTTGCGCATGTCCACTTTCAAGCCGCCAAGGATGGTGAACGGATCCGTCCCCACCGGCGCCTGTTTTCTGATCTTGAGCGTGACATTGGTGATGACGGCATTATCGGGCATAGCGGCCGTGTTGAACGAGAGGATGGCGCGATACTGCTTATCTCCCGCGCCATCACCAACGTTAAAAGTGGTGGCAGTGGTATTCCGTGAACCGCCCACGTTGGTATTCTCTCCAGATTCGAGAACCCAGCCATCATATGTAGCCACAGAGCGGAACGTCATGGTAGCGCTTTCATTCCTCACTTCCACAGAGCCAATATCGCAGTGTGTGTCATACGGTCGGGTCAGGCCGCGCTGGTCAAGATTGTTGACAGGCGCCGCGGCGCAGGTTGCATCATCTCCTTCGCCGATGGCGGGCGAACTGGCAAACAGGGCAAAGGTTTGGGTGAGGCCGCCATTATTGTTCAGCGGGGCCAGCATCGGGTCCGCGCTCGAGACGGGGGTTCCACATCCCGAATTGCTCACGATCAGGTTGTTGACGTCATCCACCAGTGTCCCCAAATTTGCACAGTCTCCCCCGCTGGTGGAATTCGCAAGGATGGTGTTCTTCAAGGTTAGGCTGCTGTCCGTCCAGACGTAGATGCCCCCGCCAGTGTCGGTGGCACTGTTCGCTGAGAACGTGCTGTTTAGCACCGTGATGTCACCAGCATTAAAATTACCAATGCCGCCGCCAAAGAGGCTGGCGCTATTGGCAGAGAAGGTGCTATTGATCACGGTCAATGTGCCACCATAATTGTCAATTGCGCCGCCGTTTTGCGCCGAGTTCCCCTTGAAAGTACTGTTGCGCACCGTTGCCGAAGTGTCACTCCAAATGGCGCCGCCATTGGTCGCACTGTTTGTAGAAAAGGTGCTATTTGTGACGACCAATGTACCGGTAGCGCTATTAATGGCCCCACCGTATTCGGCGTTATTACTGGTGAAGGAGCTATTGACGATAGTCACTGTACCGGTATCGTTGTCAATGGCGCCGCCATAAACGTCCGCTTTGTTGGCGGTAAAGGCGGAGTTTCTCACTGTCAGGGTGCCGCCATTGTTCAGGATGCCGCCACCGCCAACCGCACCACCATATCCTTTGGTAATGACCAGGGTATCAAGGGTGACCGTTTTGCCGCTATTGACGGACAGGATCCGATAAAGGTTGTTTCCGCTAACGGTGACGTTCTGCCCGCGCCCATCAATTGTCAGGTTATCGGAAATGGCGGGCAAATTCGCTGCCAGCGTGATCGTCCCGCTCACCGTAAAGGTGATCGTATCCGCGCCAGCGTTCGCGTTCGCATTGATGATGGCCTGTCGCAGGGAACCTGCCCCGCTGTTATTCAGATTGGTCACCACGTACCCCGTCGCCTGTGCGTTCTGCACGGACAGACCCGCCACGGAGAGACTGAAAACCAGCGCAAACAACACCCGCCATGCGCCGTAAAAGAATTTGGACTTTGCGTTCACAGGAACCTCCTTCAAAAAAACGGCCCGCACCCCTGGCAGGTGCGGGCATGAAAAGTCAAACGGTGGGCAACAGCCAGATCAAAACCAGTCTACACGATGGGAAGGAAAAATTCAAGTAGACAAACGTCCCAAGGCTGCCGTTCGGGATAACAAAAGTGACAGCTATCTTAATCGATAGCCGTCACTTTTGCTTCAACCAGTGCGTTAGTCGCAATCAATTTTATGGTGCGTAATCCTAAAGGACACATTCCTACGGAATGTAGTACTCGATGATAAGTGTTGGCCTGTCAGCGATGGTGGCATAGTCACCACTTATGGGAGGTAACCTCAAGACCTACGGCTTCTCCAACCCATGCGCCTCCAACAATTTCTCATCGTCCAGAATCTCCATCGTCAAACCATCGGCGACGATGAGTCCATCGTCCATGACGATGGTGCGCGGGAACAATTCCTTCACCAGCGCCATATCGTGCGTGGAGACGAGCATGGTGATGGGCAGGTCGCGCAAAAGATGGATCAATGTCCGACGGGCGCGCGGGTCGAGACCTGCGGAGGGTTCGTCCAAGATCAGGATGGACGGCCGCATCGAAAGGACGGTGGCGATGGCGATGCGTTTTTTCTCACCCACGCTCAGGTGATGGGAGAGACGTTCGGTGTACGCACTCATTCGGACGGCGGCCAGCGCCTCGGTCACGCGGGCGCGGACTTCGTCCTCGGGCAATCCCATGTGGAGCGGACCGAAGGCCACGTCCTCGAACACCGTCGGTGAGAAGAGTTGGTCGTCGGGGTTCTGGAAGACGAGTCCCACCATCGAGCGGATGACCGGCAAATTGTCACGCGTGAGGCGCATGCCGCCGACTTCGATCTCGCCGTTGCCCTCCAAAATCCCGTTCAGGTGCAGCATCAGCGTGGACTTTCCTGCGCCGTTCGGTCCCACCAGCGCGGCCTTGTCGCCCTCGCACATTTTCAGCGAGACGCCGCGCAGGGCCGCGTGTCCGTCGGGATAGGCAAAGTGCAGGTCGCGCACTCGCAAAACGTCGCCATCGCATTCGGGGATGGCATGGTGGTGAGTGGGGTGAATGACAGGCATTAAAGTCTTCCGATCAATTGAAGGATGAGGATGAGCACGACCGACAGCGACGCAAACAGCCAATCGCCGCGTTTCATCACGTGCGGATTGAGCGTGCGGAGTTGTCCCGTGTAGCCGCGCGAGAGCATGGCATTATAGATGCGGTCACTGCGCTCGTAACTTCGCAGGAACAGCTGACCGGCCATATTGCCCGTGACTTTGGCGCGCCACGCCACGCTTCGCCCGGACCTTTGGCCGGGCGCGACCGCACTGCGCGATTCCCTCGCCCGCAGCAGACGCATGACCTCGTCCGTCAGCACGAAGAGATAGCGGTACAGGAACGAGACGATGGTGGTCAGCACCGCGGGGACGCGCAGATGCTCGAAGGCATGGATCATATCGGGGAAGCGCGTCGTCGCCACGAGCAGGATGGCGGCCTGCACCGACAGCCACGAACGGACGAGGATGCTGGCGAATTTGATCAGCCCATAATCCGTGGGGATCAACAAGAATGAACCGATGTGCCATTCGGCCAATGGATTTCCCAGCGGCGAAAAGATGGCCGAGACCGCCGCCAGCGCAAAAGGCAGGGCGATGAGGGAACGGCGGAAGGTGAAATCCACACCGAGGTTCGAGAGTTGGTTCGCCCACAGCAGGAAAATCCACGCCAGGCCGAACGCGGCCCACGCGCCGTCGGGCAGGAGCGCGTTCGACAGGATGAACAGCACCGTCAGCACCACCTTGACACGCGGGTCGAGACGGTGGAGGCGGCTTTCAGTTTCGTGATAACGGTCAAAAGCGTTGGAATGCATGGTGGGGAATTAATACCATGAAATCGATTCAAAACGACACGAAAAGAAAAAATGCCCCACATCCAATTTCGCTCTGACTGGAACGTGTTGCATTGTTTTTGGCACACATAAAAAGTACCTCCTGGTACGGTTTTCCGCAGGAGGTACTTTTTCGTATTTGGTTTTTCAGGGGCTCAGTTCACGGACCGTGTCGGCTCAGTAAATCCGCAACACCTGCCCGGCGTAGATCCAGTTCGGGTTCCAGATGTTGTTGAGATATTGCAAACTGGCCACGGTGGTCCCGAAACGGACGGCGATCTTGTAAAGCGTATCGCCCCATTGGACGGTGTAGTAGACCGGGCGGGCCGGCAGGTAGATGACCTGCCCCACGTAGATGAGGTTCGGATTCCAGATCTGCGGGTTGGCGACCAGAAGGTCGTTCACACTGACCCCGTAGCGGGCGGCAATGATGCGCAGGGTGTCGCCATACTGGACAACGTAGGTGCCTCCATATCCAGAGGACGGCGGAGGGTTGTAGGGGGGAGGTGTGTAAGGCGGAGGGGTGGCTGGCGGGATGCCGCCGGGGATGTTGATCACCTGTCCCGCGTAGATGACGCTGCCCAGTCCGGGGTTGGCCGCGTAGATGCCGTCAATGGTCACGCCGCAGATGGAGGCAATGCGTCCAAGCGTATCCCCCCATTGAACCGTGTAAGTGGCGCCGCAATAGCCTCCTGCCTGCGCGCTGCCTGCGGTGGCAAAACTCCCCAACAGAACCGCCACCACCAAAACGATTCGTAGCAACGTTTTGTGTGTCATCGCATTTCTCCTTTTTAATGAATAACGAATAGTGGATAAATTATGTTCCGGCGGAACGGCAAAGGAGACTGTGAAGGAGGATGTCCGCTCAGGGAATTGATATAGTTTGGCCCAGGCTGAGGATGGGCGATGTCAGGCTGTTGATCTGCATGATGACGATCGGGTCCACATCACCGAACTGGCAGGCCAATCGATAGACCGTCGTCTGTTGCATGACCGTGTAAGTGACGGGGTGCGCCAGCAACCAGCGCGGCGCGGGGAAGGGTTTTCCCGTCTGCGGGATGGTCAGCACGAGGCCGGGAGAATAGAGCATGCCCGAGGAGAGACCGTTCAAGGTTAACAATTCCTTCGGGTCCACGTCGAACCGGCGCGCGATGCAGTAGGGAAATTCTCCGGGCTGAAGAATGTAGTAGGGCGGTCGGGGGCTGGGAGTTAAATGCTGAAAGGTCGGTAGAATTTCAGGGGTGGCAGATGGCGAAAACGAATCAAAACCGCTTGTTGGGGTCAGGGTTGCTGTGTTCGCCGGTGTGGGCGTGGTTTGGAGCGTCCCCGAAATCTCAGTCACCTGACGAATGATCGCCGTGGCGGTTCCATCCGCGTTCAACACATACGGCATGGTGCAACCAGACATCAGCACAGCCAGCACACCTAGTAGAATGATCATTGTTCTTCTCATGGGGATATCCTTTGGGATGTTAGAGAAGCAACTCATTTTAAAACACGATTAATTTATTATACACTATACGCATTGAAATTGTATGAATTTTTTACCCTCCCAATTTACTACAACTCACTGGTCTGATGCGGACGGATGCCCACCTTCCCCACGAAAAATGCCTTTATGGCCTGCAAATCGACTTCCATGTCTTCCGTCAGGACATAGGTCGGACCAATGCCACACGTCTTGGTGACACTATCCACATAACCGGTCGCAAGGGGGACTTCCGCCTTTTTGGCGATGTGATAAAAACCCATCTTCCATTCCTGGACCTTGTGGCGGGTTCCCTCGGGCGTGATGACCAGCATGAAACGTTCGTTGGTGCGGAAGGCTTCCGCCATCTGGTCCACCAGTCCCTGCGGTTTGGAGCGGTCCACGGGATAGCCGCCGCACCAGCGGAAGAAACCGCCAAACGGCGGGCGGAAGAGGTCGGCCTTGCCCATGTAACGGAAATCGCCGCGCAGGATGAGGGCGAGCCCGAGGAACATGACGAAGTCCCAGTTGGAGGTGTGGGGCGCGCCGACGATGACGCATTTGGGAGCGTCAGGGAGGCGTCCAACCACGCGCCAGCCCAAAAGTCGAAGGAAGAGGCGGGAGAGGGCACGCAGGAGGTCGGTCAGGATGGGCGTGGTGAAGATGGTCCGTTTCACGTTCCCGCCAGCCAACACGCGGCGCGGTGGTCATCCCCCACTTGCACATACACAGGATCATCCACTTTGCAACGGTCGATCGCTATGGGACAGCGTGGGTGGAAGCGGCATCCGCTCGGCACGTGGACCGGGTTGGGCGTTTCGCCTTGCAGGATGACACGTTCGCGCCGCAGGCGCGGATTGGGTACAGGGACGACCGAGAGCAGGGCCTTGGTGTAGGGATGCTGCGGATGCGTCAACACCGAGGCGGTGGGGCCAATCTCGACAATGCGCCCCAGATACATGACCGCGATGCGGTCGGCAAAATAACCGACGGTGCCGAGGTCGTGCGTAATGAGGATGATGGAGATCTGCCGCGTGCGGCGCAGGTCGGCGAGGAGATTCAAGATCTCGGCACGGATGGAGACATCCAGCATGGAGACGGGTTCGTCCGCGATGAGCAGGTGCGGCTCGAGGACGAGCGCGCCCGCGATGACTACGCGCTGGCGCTGTCCGCCCGAAAGCTGGTGGGGGAAGCGGTGCATGAAGGTCTCGGCGGGTTTCAGTCCCGCGTCTTCCAACGCTTTGACCACGCGCTCCTCACGCTCGCGTTTGCTGTGGATGAGTCCATGCACATCGAGCGGCTCACCGACAATCTCGCCAATGGTCTGCGTGGGATTGAGCGACTCGTACGGGTCCTGGAAGACCATCTGGATGCGCTGGCGCAGGAGTTTGCGGTCGTGCTCGTTGGCGTGTGTGATCTCTTTCGACTCGAAAACGATTCGCCCGTCTGTCGGCTCCTCGAGGCCCATCAACGTCAGCGCGAGCGTGGACTTGCCGCATCCGCTCTCACCGACCATGGCAATCACTTCGCCGCGGCGCAGTTGCAAGCTGACGCCGTCCACCGCGTGGACGTGTTCGACGGTGCGGCGGAAGAGACTCGGCCGCCCCGCGAGGAAGTATTTTTTTAAGTCGTGGACTTCGAGGAAGTAATCCTGCATTTCAATGCCTTTTACCACAAAGGGATGCGATGTAAAATCCTTTGCGTTACTTTGTGGCCTTTGCGGTTAAAGAATTTTCTTCCACCAAATGGCAACTCGCATAATGCCAATCGCCCAAGGCGTGGATGGCGGGTTGTTCCTTGTGGCAACGCTCGAACGCGAGCGGACAGCGCGGCGCAAATCGGCAACCGGCGGGCAGGTCATCCAGGCGCGGGGGGTAGCCAGGGATGGACGCCAATCGTTTGTCAGGTTGCGAAAGGTCGGGGAAGGCTTTCAGCAATTCCTGCGTGTACGGATGCCGCGCGGTGTTGTAGATGGTATCCACATCGGAGTATTCGGCAGTCACGCCGCCATACATGACGAGGACCGAGTCGCACATCTCCGCAACTACGCCCAGATCGTGGGTCACGAAAATGATCGAGAGGCCAAGTTTCTTGCGGAGCGAATCGAGCAGTTCGAGCACCTGCGCCTGGATCATCACATCCAGCGCGGTGGTGGGCTCATCCGCAATGACGACTTTCGGGTTGCAGGCCAATGCCATGGCGATCATCGCGCGCTGGCGCATCCCGCCCGAATATTGATGAGGGAAGTGTTTTTTGTGTTCGGGAGAGATGCCAACGAGGTCGAGAAGTTCGGAGACGCGCGCTTCGAGCGCATCCCCCTTCTTGGAAGGGTCGTGCTTGACGATGGCTTCCGCGATCTGTTCGCCCACCGTGCGCACGGGGTTGAGCGCGTTCATCGCGCCCTGGAAGATGATCGAGATTCCCTTCCAGCGCACCTGCTCCATTTCTTCGTCGGTCAGCGCGGTCAATTCGGTATCGCCGAACCAGACCTCGCCGTCCACGATCTGTCCCGCGGCGGGGAGCAGGCGCAACAGTCCGAGCATCAGCGTGGTCTTGCCGCAGCCCGATTCGCCGACGAGCCCCATGAGTTCCCCCTCGCGCAGATAGAACGAGACATTTTCGACCGCGCGCGCGGGAGGTTTATCGTCTGCCACATAGGAGATGGACAGGTCGTTCGCCTGCAGGAGAATCGGCGCCTCGGACGGAAGCCGCTCGCGAGTCCCGCGGCGAACGGCCGCAGGTCCCGTCGCCTCATGCCGGACGATGGGGCGGGGTTTCATCAAATGGTGGGTGTCCAGCCGCGGGTTCAACACTTGCTCCAGGCCGTGGCCGAAGAGCGTGAGTCCCAAAACGACCCAGACGATGCCGAAGCCCGGTGTCACGAGCGCCCACCACGCGCCCGTGGACATGGCGCCGCGGCCGAAGGCGTAGTTGAGCATCTGGCCCCACGAAAGGGCGGTCGGGTCGCTGAGGCCAAGGAAGGAGAGGGTGCTTTCGTTGAGGATGGCGAGGGAAACGACCAGCACCGCGTTGACAACCAGGATCGGCATGACGAGCGGCAGGATGTGGTGGCGTATGATATGGGAATTACCCGCCCCGATGGCGCGGGCGCGCAGGACGAATTTGCGCGATTTGACGGCCAACGTTTGCGAACGGACGATGCGCGCGGTGGTGGTCCAGCCGAGCAGGCCGATGACGAAGATGATATTGAGGAGCGAGGGTTTGGTGAGCGCGACGATGACGACCATCAACGGCAGGTCGGGGATGACGAGCATGATGTCGGTGAAACGCATGAGGATGTTTTCGACGCGTCCGCCGAAATAGCCTGCCGCGATCCCCAGCACTCCGCCGATGAAGACAGAGATGAAGGCCGCGAAAAATCCGACGGTGAGGGAAACCCGCGCACCAAAGATGAAACTGGAGAACACGTCCTTGCCGGCATCGTCGGTGCCAAGCCAGTGTTGGGCGCTGGGCGGTTTATAGATGTCACCAGTGGTGACCTGGACAGACGAGCCTGTGTCGTAAGGGGCGATGGCATCCGCAAAGACAGCGACAATGACGATGACCACCAGCATGATCAGTCCGACCAATCCCATTTTGTTGCGACGGAAGACGCGCCAAAAGTCCAGCAGGCGTGAGGCGGGGGAGGAGGAGTTGGTATCGGTCATGGATTATCCGTCTGCACGCGCGGATCGAGGTAGGCATAGGTCAAATCCGCGATCATGTTGGCAAGAATGACCGCGATGGCAATCATCAGAAACGCGCCTTGCAAGACAGGGAAGTCGCGGCGGTTGACCGCTTCATAGACTGCGAGTCCCAGCCCGGGCCACGAGAAGACGCTTTCGATCTGCACCGCGCCTGCCATCGTGAATCCCAGGTTGATGGCGATGACCGTCACCAGCGGGAGCATGGCGTTCTTCAGCGCGTGGTCTTTCAACACCTGGAAGGCGCTGAGTCCCTTCGCCTTGGCGGTGAGGATGTAATCTTCGGAGAGCACGTCCAGCAAGCTGGAGCGCATGATGAGCATATACTCACCCATGTAGACGATGGTATACGTCAACGTGGGCAGGAGCATGTGGCTGAGAGTATCGCCTACGCGGACGAAGAACGGCTGACTGCTCATGCCGGGCGTCTGCATCCCGCCGATGGGCAGGCCGTTGTTGCTTCCCCAAAATAGAAGAATAATTCCAAGCCAGAAGGTGGGCAAACTCCACGCCAGCAGGCTGATGATGAGCGCACCGTAGTCAATGTTGGTGCGCGCCTTCCATGCCGCGAAAACGCCGAAGATCACACCGACGATGATCGCAAGGAGTTGTCCCGCGCCGATGAGGAGGAGGGTGTTCCACAACCGTTCGGCAAGGATGTCCTTGACGGGGCGGTTGGTGTGGTAACTGATGCCCATTTCCCCCTGTAGAAGATTCTTGACGTAGATGAAAAATTGCGTTTCGAGAGGATTGACCGTACACGACCCAAACTCGACCGGGTTGAGCGACTCGAAGCAATTGATGACGGGCTTGTCCAACCCAAAACGGACGCGTATCGCCTCAATGGCGTCCTTCTTTAGACGCGGGTCGTGGACGCCCGCCCGCGCCGGGTCACCGGGCAGGATGCGGAAGAGGAAAAAGTTGAGGACCAGGACAAACAGAATGGTGAAGACAGCCCACCCGATTTTTACGAGAAGATAGCGCCAGCGTTTCAAGATGTGTCCTTAAGTCCAACACCCCATCCCCTCTCCTCCGATCGTCCTTTGCAGGTGCGCCGCGAGGAGAGGGGGTTGGGGTGATGGCAAAAAGGCTTACTTCACAGCCTCGACCACAACCAGCGAACTGGTATCCGAAAGTTCCACTTTGGGGAATTCGATCAGCCAGCCGGTGAAACGATCGATGCGATAAGCCTGGGTGGCCTGCGCATAGTACGGGATGATGTAAACCACGTCATCGAAGGCGATCTGTTGCATCTGCCAGACGATCTCGATGCGTTTCTTCTGGTCCAACTCGGTGGCCTGCTGCTCGAACAGCGCGTCGAACTCAGGATTCGAGTAACCCGTCTCGTTGTAGCCAGTGGGGATTTCGGCCGTGGTCTGGACGCCCAACAACAGGCTCGGGTCGGGATCGGAGCCCCAGCCCCAGAGGATCACGTCAAAATCGAAGGCGGGACAGCACTCCGCGGTCAACGCGTCGGGATCGATGGCCTGCAACTCGGTCTTCACGCCCACCTCGAGCCACATCTCCGAGAGCATTTCAGCCATGCGCGGGGCGTCGATACTGTCCGAAGGCCAGTGCATACGTAAGGTCAGGGACCGCGAACCGTCGGGCATGTCACGGATGCCATCACCGTCCGCATCCTTGTAACCGGCGTCATCCAGCAATTTGTTGGCCGCGTCCACATCGTAGGCGTAATCCTTGATGGTGTTGTTGTACCACATGCCCAACCCATCCGGGATGAGGGTGAGACCGGGCGTGCCGTAGCCGAGCTGGATCACGTCGATCAGTTTCTGCTTGTCCGTGGCGTGCGCCAACGCGAGGCGTACGGTGCGATCGCGCAGAGCGGGATGACCGGTGCAAATGCCGCCATCTTCGGTGGGACAATTTTCAGGATCGATCTGGTTGAAGATGATGTCCGAAACGTCGGGGGCGAACGGCGCTCCCGTCACCACCTGGATGTTCGGGTCACCCTTCAATGTTTCCACGGCGGTGGCGGGCATCTCGGTGATCATGTCCACCTGTCCGCTCTTGATGGCCTGGACCAACACATCCTGGCTTTCGAAGGTCTGGAAGATGACCTCGCTCACCTTGGGCGGCTGCAGGAAGTGGTCCTTGTTGGCCTTCATATGGATGAACTCGTTCTGCTTGTATTCCACCACCTGGAACGGGCCGGTGCCGATCATCTCGAAGTTCTCGAACTCTGTGGCGGCCGCGCCCTCGGCATATTCCGCCCAGATGTGCTCGGGCAGAATGTACATGTACACCAACTGGCTCTCGATGTTCGGGATGGCATCAGTGAGAGTCACGACCACGGTGTAATCATCGGGCGCTTCGGTACTTTCAATATATGAAGTGTAGGAATTGAGATAGGGGAAATCTTCGTGGGCCTTGTAGAAATCGTAGGTGAACTTGATGTCCTTGGCCGTCATCGGTTTCCCGTCGTGGAATTTGATCCCCTTATGAATCTTGTAAGTGTACACCAGCCCATCCGCCGAGCGCTCCACGCTCTCGGCCACTGCCAGTGAGAATGAACCGTCCAGGTTCAATTCATACATCGAGTCATACACCAGTTCAAAGATCGTGTACGCCTCGGCCAACACCGCGGCCCCCGGGTTGAGCGTGTCGGGACTGCCCGCCCAACCGATCCGCACTGTGCCACCTCCGCCCCCTCCCTGTCCGCAAGCCGTCAACACAAAAGCAAGTGTCAAGACCAGAGCCAAAATCTTTCTCATGGAACACTCCTCCTTAAGGAATCATGTGGATGCGACGACATTTCAATTATATAGCAGATATGGACAAATGCGTTAAAATCCATCCATGCGAACCATCCGCGCCTCCGAAATTGGGACCTATCTCTACTGCCGCCGCGCTTGGTGGTATCGCAAACAGGGCGTGGAATCCGCCAACCAGTCCGAACTGAACGCCGGGACGACGCTCCACCGTCAGCACGGACGGAAAGTCCTCGCGGCGGGTCTCCTGCGGATCTTCGGCCTGCTCCTGCTCCTCCTGGCCTGCACCCTGCTGACGGTCTATCTCGTCACTGCCCTGCTCCCATGAACGTTGGGGCAGACCCCGGTGGAAAGTCACGCAGGGCGGCCCCATAAAGGAAAAACCCATGTCCGTGCTTCCCCGTCTCGCTCATTTCCAAAACCGCCGCGACGAGGTCCCCAACCAGGAACTCGCCCGCGACCTGGCTGTGAAAAAAGACAAGGCCGGCATTCGTGAAATTGCCGAACACCTGTGGGACAAGAACGCAAACATCGCGGCGGACTGCATCAAAGTATTGTACGAAGTCGGCTACATTGACCCTGCACTGATCGGTGGCCATGTGGACGATTTCGTCCGCCTGCTCAAGAATCGCAACAACCGACTCGTCTGGGGCGGGATGATCGCCCTCGCCGAAGCCGCAAGAGCAAATCCAGATGCGGTCTTCAGCCATCTTGCCGAAATCAAAAAAGCGATGGATGCAGGCTCCGTCATCACCGTGGATAACGCTGTCAAAGCTCTCGCGCTGACCGCCGCCGCGAAGCCTGAATATAACGATGCCATCTTCCCGACGCTGTTGAAACATCTGCAGACCTGCCGTCCCAAAGACGTGGCGCAACACGCCGAAAAGACCCTGCCTGCCATCAACGCCGCGAACAAAACAAAATTCGTCTCTGCGCTTGAGAAACGGATGGAAGACCTTTCGGGTTCGGCGTTGGCGCGGGTGAAAAAGGTTGTCAAGCAGGCTGCATTGATCACTGAACACTGATAACTGGTTACCGTGCTCTACCTCTCCATCTTCCTCGTCCTGCTCGCCATTTTCCTCCTCTGGCAATCCTCGCGCCAGCAGAGACAGGCCGGCCTGCCCGGCGGACGCGTCATCTACACTGACACGCGCACGTGGGGCGCGCCGCTCGAACAGCCGCTCTTCGATGCCAAACTCGGGCTGACGGGCAAGCCCGATTACCTCGTGGAGCAAAATGGACAGATCATCCCCATCGAGGTCAAGAGCGGACGCGCACCCGAGTCCCCGTACGATTCGCACATCTACCAACTCGCGGCGTACTGTCTGCTCGTGGAGAAAGTCTACGGCAAACGCCCACCCTACGGGATCGTCCACTATCCCACCCGCACCTTCGCGATCGATTACACGCCCGCGCTCGAATCGTCCCTGCTCGACATCCTCGCCGACATCCGCCGCGACGACACGCGCACCGAAGTGAATTGTTCCCACGCCGAACCGGCGCGCTGTCTCAAATGCGGGTTTCGGAAAGAGTGCGAGCAGAGGCTGGCGTGAATCTCGGCATTTCGCCGGCAAACTACCCAACTACCAAACTACCGAAACTAGTATAATTGTTCTATATGCCCGACTCGTTCCTGCCCAAGCGTCCGATCGTGGCTGTTCATCCCAAAATGCCCGAGGCGCTCACGGAAGCCCGCGCCATTGCCGCTTTCCTTAAAGAAAAAGGCCTGGCCGCGCCGACTGGTTCCCTGTACGATGAGAGCCTGCGTCGCCGCGTCAAAAGCGGAGAATTCGACCTGCTCATCGCTCTCGGCGGTGACGGGACCATGCTGCGGGCCGCGCATCTCTGCGCTCCCTCCGACGTGCCCATTCTGGGGATCAACCTCGGACGGTTGGGGTTTTTGATCCAAGTGGAGCACAAGGACTGCCGCAAAAACCTCGAACAACTATTGAAAGGCAAAGCCTGGATCGAGAACCGCATGATGCTGCGCGTAGAACACGTGCGCGCCGGCGAAAGCAAAAGCGTTTCGCAGGCATTGAATGAGGCCGCCATCAGCCGCGGACAGTTGCTCCGCCCCGTGCATCTTTCGGTGGACGTGGACGGTCGTCTGCTCACCACCTACGTGTCGGACGGACTCATCGCCGCCACACCGACGGGATCCACCGCGTACGCGCTCGCGGCCGGGGGGCCGATCCTGCCTCCCGAATTGCGGAACATCCTCATCGTCCCGATCGCGCCGCACCTGTCCGTGGACCGGGCCGTGGTCCTGTCCGAGGGAACGTCGGTCAGCATTCTCATCCAAAGCGACAACACCGTCCTCAGCGTGGACGGACAGGAGCCGATCGTCCTTGCCGAGGATGATCACGTGAACGTCTGCGCGGGCGAGTCCACAGCAAAATTCGTCCGCTTCGGCAACCCGGGTTATTTCTACCGCAACCTGACCGCGCACATGAATCAAAACTCAATCTGATGACTGAACACTGAAAACTGATGACTGAATTAACCTGCTACAACCACCCCAACCGTCCCACGCTCCTGCGCTGCAACCAATGCGAGCGTCCCATCTGCACTTCGTGCGCGATTCGCACGCCGACTGGCTATCGTTGCACGGAATGTGTGCGCGGCCAGCAACGCGTCTTCGACACCGCGCAGTGGTCCGATTACGTCATCGCCTTTTTCACGGGCGCCATCCTTTCGGGCATCGCTTCGCTGTTGGTGCTGGCAGTCACCTCGTTCATCTGGTTCCTCGCCATCCCCCTCGCCCCTCTCGCGGGCGTGACCATTGCCAACATCGCGCGGCGCTTCGTCAAGGGACGTCACTCGCGCTGGCTCAACCTGCTGTTCGGTGCGAGCATCATCATCGGCGCGTTGCCCACCATCCTCGTCCTCGGCGTGGGCGGAGGCTTCCTCATGTTCGCGACCGCGGAATCGGGAGGCAACTTCCTCTCCAACATCTTTGCGCTTGGCCCCCTGCTCTGGCAGATCGTTTACCTCGTCATGGCCGTCCCCACCGCGTATTCCCAATTCTCTGGCTTGTTCTTTAGAAGATAACATGCTCACCGAACTCCGCATCCAAAACTTCGCCATCATCGACAAACTCGAACTCAGGCTCGGCCCGGGACTCACCATCCTCACGGGCGAGACGGGCGCGGGCAAGTCCATCATCCTCGACGCCATGACCATGCTCATCGGCGGCCGCGCCGACGCCACCGTCATCCGCGCCGAATCAGACGCCGCGTTCGTCGAGGGGACGTACGCCCTCAAAGGGTCCGCGAAAGAGGCGGTGAACGAGATCCTGAAACGCGAAGAATTGGATGACGATCCGAACCTCGTGACGTTGACGCGCGAGGTCCGCCGCGAGGGACGCTCCATCGCCCGCCTCAACGGTCGGACTGTGAGCCTGTCTCTGCTTCGAGAAGTGGGCGCGGCCCTCGTGGACATCCACGGCCAGAGCGAGCATCTCTCGCTCCTCGACCCGCGCGCCCATCTGGGATTGCTCGACCGATTTGCCGATGTCAACTCTCTGTTGACGGATTACCGAAAGACCTATCACGCGCTGCTCGACCTGCGCCGCGAACTGACCGATCTGCGGGCCGCGCAATCTGACGCGACGCGCCGCACCGAGATGCTCACCTTCCAGGTGGAGGAGATCGAATCCGCCAAGTTAAAGAAGGGCGAAGACGAGGAACTGCGCAAAGAGCGCGACCGACTCGCCAACGCCGAATCGCTGGCGCAACACGCGCAGGAAGCGCTCGTCATTCTGGACGAATCCACGCCCGACGCGTCGGCCGCGTCGGACCTGCTTGGGCAGGCCGCGCAGGCCTTGTCCGCGCTCGCCAAGACCGACCCGTCGAAGAATGATCTCTCGGAGCGCGCCGACCTCCTGCTCGAAAATCTCACCGACCTGACGCGCGAACTGCGCGACTATCTCGAAGAGATCGAGTTCAACCCAAAACGACTCGACGAAGTGGAAGAACGCCTCAATCTCATTTATCAACTCACGCGCAAATATGGCGGGAGCATCGAGGCCGTCAACAAATTTGGAACGGAGGCGCGGGCGCAACTGGAGACCATCTCCAATGCCAGCGAGCGCATCGACGCGTTGACCGCACAGGAATCAAAACTGCTCGACAAACTCGCCGCGCAGGCCGTGCAGGTGTCCGAAAAGCGCAAACACGCCGCGGAGACGATGAGCCGCGGCATCGAGACGGAACTCGCCGACCTGAAAATGTCCGCGGCCCGCTTCGGCGTGGACTTCCAGACGCGTCCCGACCCGAACGGCATCCCGCTCGCGGACGGGTCGCGCGTCGCGTTCGATCAATATGGTTTCGACCGCGTGGAATTCATGGTCGCGCCGAATCCTGGTGAGGGACTCAAACCGCTGGCAAAGATTGCCTCGGGCGGCGAGACGTCGCGTCTCATGCTGGGACTCAAAAACGTGCTGGCCCGCGCCGACGAAATTCCGAGTCTCATCTTTGATGAAATTGACCAGGGCATCGGCGGACGCGTGGGACTGGTGGTCGGCTACAAACTCTGGCATCTGGCACGCAACCATCAGGTCTTCTGCGTGACGCATCTTCCGCAACTGGCCGCCTTCGGTGACCAGCACTATCAGGTGCAGAAACTCATTGACAAGAACCGCACGCTCACCCGCGTGGAAAAAATGGACGGCGACGCGCGCCTGCTCGAACTCGCCCAAATGCTCGGCGAGGTCGGTGAAGGGACTCTCCGCTCGGCGCATGAGATTTTGCAGACGGCGAGGCAGATGATCAAAGAGAGCAAGAAGTAAAAACTGGAGGTCGGGTTATGGAAACACAGGATGATTTCTTCTCCCCAAAGCATAAACGATTGTTAAATATTGCCACGTGGGCAAAGTGGTTGGCGTGGGCGATGCTCATTCTGACGATTATCAATTATGGAATTATAGCAATCGCGAGATTCTTGCAATTTCCAATGACACCGAATCAATCGCAACCCATCACTAGCTTTCTAAACTTCTTCGAATTGAGTCCGACTTTTTGGATTGACTTGATTGCCGATACTATTTTAGGGATGCTCAAGGCGGTCATCTATTTCTTGGTATTGAAAGGCATTTCACTTGGGCTGAATATGATTGTTGAAACTGACATCAATTATCGGGAGAAAAGCATTGTGGAGGGAGATAATGACTAACGATTTTCGTGGCCAGATTTATGAAAGCATGAATCTGAAAGAAACAGATGAATTACTGGATATTTGGCAAACGAATGACCACTCGGAATGGTCGGATGCTGCGTTTGACGTGGTGAAAGAAATCCTTATTAAACGATTGGGCGAATTGCCACCCCAGGACGATCCCAGTCTCAAGGATGAAGATGAAAACGATGATACAAGCGATGTGGATGAATTTGAATTGACAGAGTGGGAAGCCAAATTAATTGATGCGGAAGAACAGCCTGAATTCTATGATACGTGGGACGCGATCGAATTAATCCGAAAGATAAACAAAGTGGCCAATTGGGTCCTGGTCCTTAATGTACTGGTGGGTGTGTTTACATTTCCAGCGATCCAACAACTCTTGCAGGGAATATTCTCCGAAAATCCAGATTTTATGAGCATAGGTTTAGGGCTGCTTGTCAGTAGTGTCAGTGTTGCGTTGAATATTTTCATTACATATCTTCCCCTCAAAGCACTGGCCTACATCCTCCGCATCCTAATGGAAATGGAATTCAACAGCCGAAAGTGACCCGCGGCACGCGGCGCAGAGGAGAACCGCGTGAATCAGCCGTCGGACGCGGGGCCTGGCATTCGACGGCTGATGCTTTTCTACAAAAAACATCCCCGATTTTGGTCGGGGATGTTTTCAATCTTGAAGACGGTCTAATAGCGTCTGGTTCCGCCGCCGCCACGTTGCGGACGACGATCGCGCCCACCGCCGCGGTTGCCGAACGAACCGCCGCGTTCTTCGCGCGGTCTGGCCATGTTCACTTTCAACTCGCGGTCGCCCATCATGAATCCATTGAACATGCTGATGGCTTTCTGCGCCTCGGCCTGCGAACTCATCTCCAGAAAGGCAAAGCCCTTCGATTGGCCGGTATCCCGGTCCTTGATCAACGCCACCGAAGACACGGTCCCCGCCTGTGTGAACAGGGTGCGCAGACTATCCTCTGTCGTCGAATACGACAGGTTTCCAACATACAACTTGACTTCCATTTTTCTCCAATCACTCGCTTTGCGGGTGGACTAAGCCAGGCTTTAGACGACTCGGATGAGAATCACCCAACCCTGTTGACAACGGAATCAGTATAACACATGGAATATGCAAAAAACTTGTGAACTTCTCAGCGGTCCACATCCGCGATCAGATGAAAATGCAACTGCGGAAAATCCTGAAACTCCCCGCCATTGACGATGAGTCGATAGGCGGGAAGTTTGAATTCGTCCACGAGGGATTGGACGGCGGAATAGAGGTCAGTGAGGAAGGCGGTATCCGCGGGATCGAGTTCCGCCAGCGAGGCGACCGCCTTCTTCGGGACGATCAACACGTGGAAGGGATAGGCTGGCTTCGGGTGGCGGAACGCCATCAGCACATCCGTTTCACGCAAACGTTTGACGGGAATCGCAAAACTCATATTTTCAAATATCCATCTTGCCAACCGCGCAATCCAAGGACTACGCAATACGAAATACGCAACACGCACCACTCCCTACTCTCTGTTCTCTACTCTCTAAATTCAATCTTCCCATCATCCATCTTGGTAATGCAGGCCAGCGATCCGACCGGCACACCCAGCGGCTCGAGCGCGGCGCGTCCGCCTTCGAAGAGTTTCTCGATCAACGCGCCGATGCCGACGACGTGTGAGCCTGAAGCCTCCGCGAGGCGGACGAGTCCGAGAATGGTCGCGCCCGAAGCGAGGAAGTCGTCAATGATGAGGATCTTCTCGTTGTTCGCCATGTACTCGGGCGAGACGATCAACTCCACCATGCGGCCCTTCGTGTGCGAGGGCGCGAGGGTCAGGTAGACCTGGTCGGGCATGGTGATCGGCTTGTGCTTGCGTGCATAGACGACCGGCAGACCCAGATGAATCGCGGTTGTCAATGCGGGGGCGATGCCAGAGATCTCCGCCGTCAGGATCTTCGTCGCGCCCACGTTCGCGAAGCGACGCGCGAATTCCTTTCCGCAGGCATCCATCAACAGGGGATCAACCTGATGGTTGACGAAACTGTCCACTTTGAGAATGCCATTGCCGAGATTTTTCCCCTCTTTCAGAATGCGTTCCTTGAGTTCTTTCATGCCTCTCTCCTCGTCCAGACAAGTTTTTGACGCATTGTACAACGGCCTGCCAGAACATGCCAGTGGTTACCATCTCCCCCATTTCCGATTTTTGAAAATGGGGGAGGGCCGGGGTGGGGGCGTGTGTTAGAATTTCCCACCATGAAAGAACGACCCGTTATCGTATTGGCATCCAATTCCCCGCGCCGCAAGGACCTGCTCGCGCTGGGCGGATGGCCGTTCGAGATCATCGTCGCAGATGTGGACGAGTCGACGCGCGCGAACGAATCGCCGCGTGACTACGTCTTACGTCTCGCGGAGGAGAAGGCGCGCACCTCGGCCCTGCGCGCGGACGCGTCACAGGTCGTCCTCGCCGCGGATACCACCGTCGTGGACGGGAACGCGATTCTGGGCAAACCCGCCGACCCGTCGGAGGCGAAGCGGATGCTTCGTCAACTGCGCGGACGCGTCCATCAGGTCTTCACGGGCATCGCCGCGTTGCGCGTCAGCGACGGTCATCTCGTGCGCGATGTCTGCGTCACCGATGTCCCGATGCGTGATTATTCCGATGCGGAGATCGAAGCCTACGTTGCCACGGGCGACCCGCTCGACAAGGCCGGCGCGTACGCCATCCAACACGCGGACTTCAACCCCGTGGCGTCCATGGCGGGCTGCTACGCCAGTGTGATGGGATTGCCGCTTTGCCACGTGACGCGCCTGCTCCTGCAAATGGACGTGCCCGCGCAAGCGGACGTGCCTGCCCATTGCCAAAAATTCTTAAATTACTCGTGTCCCGTTTTCGCCGACATTCTGCGCGGCGCCGGAATGGAAAGGAACGAATGAAACCGTTTCGCTGGTTTGCTCTTGTCATTGTGCTCACACTCATCACGGGTTGTGTCACCGGGGACGGCGGCCTGTCGTTCTTCCCCACGCCCACGCCGTTGCCGCCTCCGCAAGTGGGCATCACCCGCGCGGCCGACGCGACCCCCGCACTGACCGCTTTTCTCGACGCGCTGAAAAACAACGATTACGCCGCCATGTACGCCGTGCTGGACAAAGCCTCGCAGGCCGCCATCCCGCAGGAGGACTTCGCGACGCGCTACCGCGAGGCACTGAATACCCTCAGCGCGTCCAGCCTGGACTTTGAGGTGGGCGCGGCCACGACCAGCCCCGTCGCCGCCCAGATTCCCTTCCGCGTCATCTACCACTCCACCCTGGCCGGTGACATCGCCCGCGACTTTACCGCGCGGCTGGGACTCGAAGACGGCCAATGGAGACTCGCCTGGGACGAGAGCCTGATCCTGCCCGAACTGGCGGGTGGCAACCGCCTCGTGCTCGATTGCCGCGCGCCCGCCCGTGGCGACATCTATGACCGGGCCGGCGAACCCCTCGTCACCGAGACGGAAGCGGTCGCCCTCGGCGTGGACACGGGCACCGTCAACTTCGACCGTCTCTTCGACCTCACCTACGAACTCTGGCGGTTGACGGGAGTCGACCCCGAGTCGCTATCCAATCAGATCGTCGCGTCCGGGCCGGGCTGGTACATCCCCGTCGGGACAACATCCAGAGAAGAAGGCGAGCGCCTGCTGAGCATGGAATTCAGCGGGCTGGTGACCAATCCCTACACCTCGCGCTATTACGCCAACAGCGGCACCGCCTCGCAGACCATCGGCTACACCTTGAGCATCTTCCCCGAAGATCTGGACAGATATAAACGTGAGGGCTATTGCGGCAACGAACGCGTCGGTCAGATCGGCGTGGAAAAAGCGGAGGAGAATTTCCTCGCGGGCGAGCACGGCGGCACACTTTACATCGCCAACCCGCAGGGACAGATCATCGCCAACCTCGCGCAGAAAGAGGAAAAACCGTCCAGCGATGTGTATTTGACGCTCGACAAGAATCTGCAAAACTATGCCGAGCAGGCACTGGCCGGGTTCACCGGCGCGGTGGTGGTGATCGAACGCGACACCGGCCGCGTGCTGGCGCTGGCATCCTCGCCCGGCTTCGACCCCAACCTGTTCGACTCGAACAACTTCAACAACGGCTACATGGTGAACAACCTGCTCAACGACCAGGAACGTCCCATGTACAACCGCGCCACGCAGGGACAGTATCCGCTCGGCTCGGTCTTCAAGGTCATCACCTTCTCCGCGGGCCTCGAAAGCGGACTCTTCCTGCCCGAAACCACCTACGATTGTCAGTATGACTTCACCGAAATTCAGGGACAGGTGCTCCACGACTGGACGTGGGACCACTGTCAGAGCCGCGTCCGTGATGGCCTCTTCTGCGACACGTCCGATAGCGTGCCTTCGGGCCTGCTCACCCTGTCCGAAGGGCTGATGCGCTCGTGCAATCCGTGGTTCTATCACATCGGTCTCGATCTTTATCGCAACAACCGCAGCGGCGACATCGCCGCCATGGCAAAGTCATTTGGACTGGGCTCGCTCACCGGCATCGTCGGCGTGGAAGAAGAACCCGGGCAGATCCTGATCCCCGGCAGTGAACTGGAAGCCACCAACCAGGCTATCGGTCAGGGCGACGTGCTGGTCACCCCGCTTCAGGTGGCGCGCTTCATGGCAGCCATCGGCAACGGCGGCACGCTCTACCGTCCGAAACTGATCGAAAAGATCGTGGATGCCAACGGGAACGTGGTCGAATCCTTCCAACCCGAAGTCGTCGGCACGCTCCCCATCCAGCCAGACCGACTGAAGGCCCTGCAGGATGCCATGGTCAACGTCATCTTCAACACACGCGGCACGGCCAACTTCCGTCTCGTGCGGCAGAACAGTTTCAACTTCCCCGCCGCGGGCAAGACCGGCACCGCCGAATCGAACATCCCCGGCTCGCCGCATGCCTGGTTTGCGGGCTATACCTACGGAACGTACAACGGCAAGCCGGATATCGCCGTGGCAGTTATCGTCGAATATGTCGGCGAAGGCTCCGATTTCGGCGCCCCCATTTTCAACCGCATCCTCGAAACCTATTATCTGGGACGGCCACAACGGCTCTACTGGTTCGAATCCGCCTTCGGAATCACGCGCACGCCCACGCCATTTGGCGGCATCCCCACCCGAACGCCGAGGCCGTAGTATCCAGCATTCGTCATTGCGAGCGAAGCGAAGCAATCTCCCCGATAATGCAGGGATTGCTTCGTCACAAAGAACGTTCCTCGCAATGACGGAAAGTATTTTGCATAAATTGTGACCAACGACTTCCTTTCTGGCTTGATCATCCGCGCCCAATCTGGTTTCTTCACTGTGGAGACCGGAGCGGGCGCGGTCGTTTGTCAACTGCGCGGACGCCTCAAGCGCGGACCTCGGGCCGGGGACCTCGCGGCGGTGGGCGACCGCGTCCGAATCACGCGCCTCGCTGACGGATCCGGTGCGATCGAGGAGGTGGAGCCGCGCGGACGCGCCATCGTCCGCCTCGACCCGCGTCCGCAGGGAATCTATCAGCAGATCCTGCTCGCCAACTGCGACCAGGCGGTGTTCGTCTTCGCCTGCGCGCATCCCAATCCCAAACTGCGCATGCTTGACCGCTTCCTCGTCATCGCCGAAAAACAGAAGATACCACCCATCATCGTCGCAAATAAAGTTGACCTGGTGGATGACCCCAAAAATATCTTCGGACTGTACGAATCGATCGGCTACCGCGTAATTTACACATCCGCCGAAACCGGCGCAGGTATTGATGAGTTGCGCGCCGCGCTCGCAAACAAACTCAGCGCGCTGGCTGGGCCGAGCGGCGCGGGAAAATCGTCCCTGCTCAACGCGTTGCAGCCCGGGCTGGGGCTGGCCGTGAACGAGATCAGCGAGGCGATGGGCAAAGGCAAACACACCACCGTGTCGCGGCAACTGATCCCGCTCGCGGAGGGCGGCTACGTGGCCGATACGCCCGGCTGGAAATCCCTCGCGCTATGGGACACCGAACCCGAGGAAATCGACGCGTACTTCCCCGAACTCGCGCCGCTGGTGGCCGAGTGCCAGTTCAGCGACTGCACACACATCCACGAACCGGGTTGCGCCGTCCGCTCCGCGCTGGAGGCGGGGAAGATTCATCCAGAGAGGTATGAGTCGTACTTGCGATTGAGAGCGGGGCAGGATTAAGTATTTACGATTTTTGATTTGCGATTTACGATTGACTGAACACTGATGACTGACTCTTCGACTTCGCTCAGAGCAAGTAACTGGAACTTACTCGGACACAACTGGGCCGTGGACATGCTCCGCCGTCACATCGCGACGGGCGAGGCGCGTCACGCCTACCTTTTCGCGGGTCCGCTCGGACTGGGACGCCGCTCCCTCGCCCTGGCGTTTGCCCGCGCCCTGAACTGCACCAATCCACCCGCGCCCGGCGAATTCTGCGGACAATGCCGCGACTGTAGGCAGACCGAAGCAAAAAAGCATCCCGATTTGACCATCGTCGAACCTACCGTCAAAGACCCCGACGATAAAAGCGCGTTGATCCCCGCGCAATATGGGGAAATCCGCATTTCACAGATCCGCGATCTCCAGCGGATGATCAATCTCAAGCCCTATCAAGGCATGTACAGAGTGGTGGTCGGTGAACGGTTCAATCAGGCCAACGCCGAAGCGTCGAACGCTTTTCTAAAAACCCTCGAGGAGCCTCCTGCTCACGTCGTTTTATTGCTGACAACAGACAACCCCGAATCCCTTTTGCCCACTATCGTCTCGCGCTGCGAGGTGTTGCGACTGCGTCCTCTTCCCATCGAAGACATCCAAAGAGAATTAGAAAGGCGGGGGACGGAGAGCCGTCAGGCAGAGTGGATCGCGCACATCAGCGGCGGACGTCCAGGCTACGCGTTTCGGCTGGCGGAAGACCCATCGCTCCTCGCGTTCCGCAAGCAGAAACTGGACGAATTGCAGAAACTTCTCTCGTCCTCGCGCGTGGACAAATTCGATTACGCGGATAAACTCGCCAAAGATAAAGACGCGATGCGCCAGACCTTCCTCGTCTGGGAATCGTTCTGGCGGGATGTGTTCCTGTCCGCGTCGAAAGCGGATTCGCCGCTCGCGAACGTGGACCGCGTCGAGGAGATCGCCTCGCTGGCGAGTCAACTCGAATTGTCCGCGGCCCGCCAAAGGGTCCGCGAGACCGAGCGCGCCCTCCAGCAGATGGAGCGGAACGTCAACGCGCGTTTGCTGACGGAAGTCTTATTGCTTGGCTGGAACAGTCAGTGAATTCGAAGGATTTTTAATTCCGTCATTGCGAGAGGATGATCTTCCCGACGACCCTGGCACCGCCCGCCAGGGCGGGTGCGCAATCTCCCATCGTTGGGCGGGATTGCTTCGGGACGAACACCCTCACAATGACGGCAAAAGACTTTTACCTTCAAGGGTCAGTAAGGAGACAGTATGAACTGGCAGGGAATCGTCATCGGTGCGGCCGCTTTTCTCATCATTGGCATTTTTCACCCCATCGTGGTGAAAGGCGAATATCATTTCGGGAAACGAATCTGGCCTGTGTTTCTGGTCGTTGGCCTGATCGGCGTAAGTGCGACGCTTTTCATCGAAAATACGCTGCTGTCTGCCATCGTGGGCGTGTTCGGCTTTTCGTGCCTGTGGAGCATCCACGAGATCATCGAGCAGGAGGAACGCGTCCGCAAGGGATGGTTCCCTGCCAACCCAAAACGTCCGGTCGAGCAGAAGAAGTACAAGTGACCGAATTTTGGAGGTAACCATGTGTCGAAGCATAAAACCCCTGCGCCTGCCCGACCGCCCCGCGAGCGAAGAAGAGATCCATGAAGCCGCGTTGCAATTCGTGAGAAAAGTCAGCGGCTATCGCAAACCATCCAAGGTGAATCAAGCCGCGTTCGATGCCGCCATCGCCGAGGTGGCCGCGGCGACGCGCAAAATGCTGGAAACACTATCCACAAAAGGGAGTCAGGCATGAAAGATCATCCGAACAGCAAGTTCCTGAAGAATCTGCCGAAAGGCGTCTCGCTCCGCCAGATCGCGGTGATGAACGTGGATGAGGGCGAGGAAGTTCTGGGTGGATACGTGACGCCGCACATCCCGGGGACCGGCGTCTACAAAATACTCGCCAAGAAGAAAAAGGACGGGACGTGCGAATGGGCACACTTTGTCCAGCGGGATGACGGACGCAAGGAAAAGATCTACCGCGGGACAGTGGAAAACGAGGCGCGTCTCGCGGATGTGGTGGACGCTTTCAATTCCGCGTTGAACACCGCCTACGGGCCGACCGTCCGTTTCGCCCCCGCCGATTCTGACATGTACACGCTGGACGGGAAACAGGTTTCGGGGACGAAACATTGACCAAAAAGATTTTCTGGCAAGACCCATATCTGACTCAACTTGACACGCACATCACCCGCGTGGATGGGAACGATGTCACCGTGACCGAGACGATTCTCTACGCTTTCGCGGGCGGGCAGGAAAGCGACCACGGCACCATCGGCGGGCAACGCGTCGTTCAGGCACGCAAAGAAGGGAAAGAGATTTTCTACACCCTGGAGGATGGTCACGGGCTCAAAGTCGGGGACGCGGTCACGATGACGATCGACTGGGAGCGGAGATACCGTCTCATGCGTCTGCACTTCGCGGCGGAACTCGTCCTCGAACTGGCGTATCAGAATTTGAAGGGCATCGAAAAGATCGGCGCGCACATTTCCGCGGATAAAGCGCGCATTGATTTCCGATGGGCGGAAAATATCTCAGCCGCGTTTCCGCTCCTCGAGGCCACGGCCAACCAAATCGTCCAGAATGACGCGGAGATCGTCAGCGCGTATGGCGACGAGGCGGAGGAACGTCGCTACTGGGAAGTGGTCGGATTCGCTCGCGTCCCCTGCGGCGGTACGCATCTCAAACGGACGGGCGAGGTCGGCAAAATCCAGTTGAAGCGCGATAACATCGGGAAGGGCAAAGAGCGCATCGAGGTGTGCGTTTTGCCATGAAAATCGCTTGACCCGACTGCGATTGTGCATTAGAATAGCGCTCGCCTTTGCCTCTGTAGCTCAGTGGATTAGAGCGTTTGGTTGCGGACCAAAAGGTCGCGTGTTCGAGTCGCGCCAGAGGCGCCACGATGAGGAGCGGAGTTCCGCTCCTTTTTTCTTACCATGAAAAAAGCACAAATTCTTCTGACCAACGATGATGGGATTCGATCGCCGGGCCTGTGGGCCGCGGCCGAGGCGTTATCCGCGCTCGGATATGTGACCGTGGCCGCGCCGCGGGAGCAGTCCTCGGGGATGGGGCGCAGTCTTCCTGGAACCTCGGACGGGATCATCCAACCCGAGACTCTGGTCGTCCACGGACAGGAGTGGACGGTCTACGCGGTGGGCGGAAGCCCCGCGCAGGCTGTCTTGCACGCCATCCTGGAGATCATGCCCGAGCCGCCCGACCTCGTCGTTTCGGGGATCAATTACGGCGAGAACATCGGCACGGGCGTCACTGTCTCAGGGACGGTGGGCGCGGCCATGGAGGGCGCGGCGCTGGGATATCGCGCACTGGCTGTTTCGCTGCAAACTGACCAGAAGTATCACCTGTCCTACTCGCGAGAGATTGATTTTGCCGCGGCGGCACAGTTCACCGCGAAATTTGCCCGCATGCTGTTAGAGAAGCATTTCCCTGAAGATGTACAGGTGTTGAAAGTGGAAGTACCTTCGGACGCGACGAGCGATACCCCATGGGAAATCAGCCGCCTGGCACGCCAGCGGTATTACGACCCGGTCAAACCCGAGAGGGATTCCTGGGATGTCGCGACATCGGTTGGGTATCGAGAGGCGGCGCGTCTCGAAGATGAACCCGAGAATACGGATGTCTATGTAATGCGGAAGAAACGCCACGTGGCCGTCACTCCGCTCAGTCTCGACCTGACGTCGCGGGTGGATCTGTCGGCACTCAAAAAGTTCATGCAGGAATGAAAAACAGGCCTCACGGCCTGTTTTTTTTACAGATGCGGCGAAAGTTTCGCCACCAGTTTTTCCTTGGGCATGAAGCCAGTCAGGCGCTCCTGCAGTTTTCCGCCCTTGAAGAACATCAGGGTCGGGATGCCGAGGATGCCGTATTCCATCAAGATGCCGGGGTTTTCGTCCGCGTCGAGTTTGACAACCTTTACTTTCCCCTGCCATTCCTGCGCCAACTCTTTAACAATAGGTTCCACCATGCGACATGGCGCACACCATACAGCGGTCACATCCACGAGAACGGGTTCAGCCGCGTTGACGACTTCCGTTTGAAAGGTATTCTGGGTTACGTAGTTCAGTTCAGCCATTTTGCCTCCAACTGCATGGACGACGGCAGTCCCGAATCTATTACGTTGACGCTCTCACTTTCACATGATAGAATGCAGTCCGCTTAATCCACGGGCGCGTAGCTCAATGGCAGAGCAGTGGCCTTTTAAGCCATTGGTTGAGAGTTCGAATCTCTCCGCGCTCATCACCGAATCCTCCCTTGCGGAGGATTTTTGGTTGCGAGCCCCCCGTTCAGGGGATGATATTCGAATCTCTCCGCGCTCACTTCGAATCCTCCCTTGCGGAGGATTTTTGGTTGTGAGTCCCCGTTCAGGGGATGGTATTCGAATCTCTCCGCGCTCACTTCGAATCCTCCCTTGTGGAGGATTTTTGGTTGTGAGTCCCCGTTCAGGGGATGGTATTCGAATCTCTCCGCCCATAAAAAATCCTCCGTTCGGGAGGATTTTCTTTATTCCCCTTGCACCGCCAGTTCGGCGATCACCTGCATGAACACACTCACCACTTTAGGATCAAAGTGTTTCCCCGCTTCCGAGCGTATGTATTTCAACGCATCCTCCAGCGACCAGGCGCGCCGATAGGGACGGTCCGACGTCAGGGCATCAAAAACATCCACAACGGCAAAGATGCGCGCGGCGATGGGAATTTGCTCCCCTCGCAGGCCACGCGGGTAACCGCTGCCGTCCCATTTTTCATGATGACAGTGGGGAATGTCCAACGCGGGGCGAAGATAACTGATCGAGGAAAGCATGTCCACCGCCAGATCGGGATGTTGGCGCATGATCTTCCATTCCTCTTCAGAGAGCGGGCCTTCCTTTAACAGGATGCTGTCGGGTATCCCCATTTTTCCGATGTCGTGCAGGATCGCGCCGCGGCGGATGTGGATGCGGTCGGCATCCTTGATTCGGAATGCCAGAGCCAGGCGTTCGGTCATTTCTGTGACCCGCCGCGTGTGTCCCTCCGTATCCCTATCGCGCATATCGAGCGCTTTCGACCAACCCTCCAGCGTGGAATCGTAGGCCAGCATCAAATCCAGGTTGGAACGCTGCAGATCGTTGAACAGCATGGCGTTGTCGATGGCAATGGCGGCCTGTCCTCCCAACGTCTCAAAGAATTCCAGCCATTCCCGGTCTGCGTAGAACGGCGTCCGATGGAAACTTTCCATCACGCCTTTAACCACGCCCTTGGCGATCAACGGGACACAGTAGTAACTCGCAAAACCCTCTCCAGAAAAATTCGGTGCATGAAGAAAATCCCCCATTTTTTGCTGAAGATTTGGCACTTGAATGACCTTCTTGTGAAGCGCAGCCGCCCCCGCATATCCCTCTCCGATCCGCAGGTTGGTATTCTGCAGGCCATTGGTGCGCAACCCACGGCCGGCGGCATATTTCAGCCTGTTCGTGGATGGTTCATACACCAAAACCACCGCCGCATCCATTTTTAATTGTGACATCATTTGGTGTAACAAAATGGTAAGCGTCACTTGAAAATCGATTCCGCCTGAAATAGCCATGTCGATGATCCGCAGGGCGTGGATACGTTGTCGGTGATTTTGACTGGTCTCATCGGTAGATGTGGGGATAACTTCATCCATGAAGGCAAGGAGATGCCGCGCTCCGTTATTCAAGCGGACAAAACGCCAATTAATGAGATGAAGATGCCCGCCCTTGCCCCGACTTTGGATGGGATGGGAAGTGATCTGAGAATCTTCCATTCCCCGCGCGATCTGACCAAATTGACGGCTGGCTTCATCCACGAAAACGGTTTCCGTCACTTTTTTTCCAAGCACGTCGGCCGAGGAATAACCCAGTGTCCGCGCCACCAGTGGGTTCCAATATTTGATCCGATCATCCGCGTCAATCAATATGCCGCCAACTGGCATGGCGTCAAGAAGCTTCCAAAAATCATTATCGGGCAGGTGGGAGAGAATTGGAGGCGGTTCTTGATGCATAAAACTTGGTTGTCGCGTTTCGCTTGTGATATTCATAGATTCCAATAATGGACACGGAGCGCAGTGTGTCCCTTCACACTGCGCCCCCTTCCCACCGCGTCACCATGTTGAAGCGCCGGTCAAGTCAGGGAAGCCGACGCTTACTGTCACCCCGCCCCTCAAAAAACAGCGATCGTTCGGACCAGATCGGCCAGGGAGCGGGCCCGGACCGACGTCAGTCGCTCGCGCTCTTCATGACTTAATTCGAATTTTTCTCCCAGATACCCGCGTTGCAAGGCGGCTTCCGGGTCCTGGAGGAGCATTTCTCGAAATTGACGGCTTACCACCGCCGCGGCAAGCAGATGGTTGAGGCCGCGCTGCCCTCCAGCCTGCTGGACTTGTTGATTTTGGATGGTTTGATGCATGGCAAGCATGGTAACTCTTCTATTTCTCTTCCGGCTAGCGGCCTGTGCCGCCACCGGTATCGGGAGAGGCTACCTGCGCCAGGAAGATGATCAGGGAGAACAGGGCGGTCAAAGAGAGGTAGCGGTCAAGTTTGAGAGTGAACAAAGTGACTTTCTCGAAGGCTGTTTTCATGGTTTTTATCCTTTCGTTGTCAGAAAACGGTCTTGATTTTTCTCAGGATACAATCCACCAGGCTTCAAAACAGGCTTCAAAAGATTAAAAAAAATAGCCCCTTTCGGGGCTAAATAGAGGAAATGGGGGGGTCAGGAGATCAAACGTCGGTAGAGTTTCTCGGTTTCCTCGGTGGGAGGCAGGTTAAAAAGGCGAAGTGACTCATTCCTGCACAGTTGGTATTGGCGGGCAAGGGCCTTGCGGTCGCCGCGGGCGGCGTACGCACGCATCGCCAATTGGTGGGCCGGTTCATGGGCTGGGTCGAGTTCCAAAGCGCGGCGGCAGGTCTCCAGCATCTTCTCCGGGTTGTTGATCTTCTCGTAAAGTTCCGCCAGGTTGATGACCGCTTCCAGGAAAGTTCGCTGGATTCGCTCGCGATCGATAATCGCCCATGCTGCGCCAATGTCAGCCAGGTACACGCCATCCACCAGGTCCACCGCCTTTTCGTAGTTCTCGATGCGTTCGGCATCAGTTTGGGCGGACCGGGCCCGGGTCAGGTAGGATTCGAAATCGTCCAGGTCGTGGTCATAATCGAGAGAACGATTGAAGCGGTAGAGGTCGCCGTCCAGCAGGATGATATCGGGGCCAACGGCGCGCCGCAGGCGATATAGTTCGTTCTTGAAGCGCTGTTTTATCCGTTCTGGATCCTCCAGGTCGGGCCACAAAACTTCGGCCACCTGTTCCTTGCTCAACGGTTTGGAGGAGATCAGGAAAAAGAAAAACAGTTCGCGGACTGACTGGGTGGGCCATTCCACGGGACGCGCGTTGACGGTCACCTTCGTCCAGCCCAGGGAATGGATATCCAGCCGCGGGACGGAGAGCGTGACCATTTGCGGCGTACGGCGCAGTTCTCGACGAAGGGAGGCCATGCGTGCTTCGAGGCGTTCAGCCTGCAGGAAGAGCGACGCGGCCAACTTTCCGATGGACGCGTCGGTCCGCAAGGCTCCCAGCCAGGGACGCGCCAAACGGATGGACGCGACCAGCGCGTGGGGAACGGAAGCCACTCCAGTCAAAACGCTTTTGAAAACGGTCCTTGCTTCTGCACTTTTTCCATCCGCCGAGAGGGCCGCGGCCAGCCACACGCGGCTCCACTGCGTTTCAAGTTCGCGTCCGTCTTCTGCGAAATATTGCTGTGCTTTGCTCAAAAATTCGAGTGCGGAGCCTGTGTTGTTCTTTGCAAGTGACAACCAGCCGCTGCGGAGCGACCATAGACCCAACTCGTAATGTGAATTGCCCGCCTCGATGGCCGTCAGGGACTCTGCAAGCACGCGTTCGGCGCGGTTCATGTCATTTTGCAGGATGAACAGTTCGGATTGCGCGAGCGGCAGATAGTTCAGAAGGAAGCGGTCTTCCATTTCCCGGGCGATCGTCCCTGCCTGTTCATAAAACTGACGGGCGCCTTCGTATTCTCCCAATTCGGCGTACAGTTCGCCCAAGCCGATGGCGATGACGGCCTCGGTCTGCAGGTATCGGCAACGGTTGGCACAGGTCAAGCCTTCCTTGAAGGACAGGTTGGCTTTCTCGTAATTGCCCAGGTTGATGTGATACAGAACGCCCAGGTTGTTGAGCGCGTTGGCCTGCCATGCCAGATTCCCCTCTTTGCGCCAATTCTCCAACGCCTTCTGATACGATTCCTCGGCGGCCTTATAGTTTCCCAAAGCACGATAGGCCATGCCGCAATTCAACAGAAGGATCGGGATGCTGTCACTCTCTTTGAGGTGGGTATAGAGCGCAAGAGAACGCTCGAAGCACTCCACTGCCTGACGCGTGCGTCCCAATCGCAACAATGCCAGACCTTTGATCCGTTGCGCTTCGGCATGATCCAATTGCAAGTCCGGGGCATTTTCCGTGCGCTGCAGGGCCTCTTCGGCATCGCGCAAGGCCGAGTTGTAGTCACCGAGGTTGAAATGTGCCATGGCGCGGCGGACCAGCGTCAGCACAAAGCCGGGGGTCTCGGCCCGGGCGCGGTAGATGGACTCGGCCTGGTTGAGCAGGGACAGCGCTTCGCGGTAGTTGCCGCGCAGGTAGCCGATCCCGCCGCGGAGGGAGAGGAGGCCTGGGCGCGAGTTGGCGAGCGCCGGTGGCAGGGCGTTCAACCAGTCGGTGAGAGTGACCACCGCGCGGCGCAGCATGGTCGGCCCGGCATGTTCGATCAGCCCGGCCAGCAAGTCGGAATCGTTGAACTGGCGGCAGATGTGGTAAGCGCGCTCCCATTCCCCGCGTTCCTCGTAGGAACTCACCAGTCGGGACTGGATGAGATGAATTTGCTCCGCGTGTTCCTCCTGCAAGCGAGCGCGCAGAAAATCGCGAAAGAGGTGATGGTAACGCAGCCAGCGTCCATCCGAGCCGACCGGCAGGACGAAGAGGTTATTTTCCAGAATAAAGCCCAACAGGCTGGACCAATTCAACGGCCTGGGAAAAAGGTCTCCAAGCACAGACCGGCACAAGTCCGCGTCAAACTCATCGAAAAGGGACGTGTAGAGCAGGATGGAACGAATTTCGGGAGACTGCCGTGAAAGCGCCTGCTCATCAAAGTATTGATTCAGTTCCAATCCGGTGGCGCGGGCCACACGGATACGGCCTGTCATCCCGCTGGAAAATCCCGCCAGTTGCAAGCCGGTGATCCATCCCTCGCTTTGCTCCGCCAGTTCGCGGACGGATTCCTCCGTGAGTTCCTGGTTGTGGTTTTGCAAAAACAACGAGCGGATCTCGTCCGGGCGAAAGGCCAGTTCCACGAAGTCGAGGCCCTCCACCTGTTCGTCCGCGATCATGCGCGGCAGGTTGGAAAGATGCGTCAATCGCCGGGAGGAAAGCGTCAGGTGGCAGTTTTCGTCCGAGAGTTTAACAAAGCGGCTGAGAAATCCCCGTATCGTCTCGACATCCTCCACGAGATGGTAATCGTCCAATACCAACAGGAAATGTTCGCGGATCGTGTCGTACATCTCATTGGTCATCGTGACCACAAGAGACTCGAGGCTTTCCTCCCATGAGACGAGGTTGTTGAGCGCCGCCATGGATTCGGCCCCAAAGGACGGGAAGCGTTCGGCCAGTGCGGCGATGAAATAGGTGACAAACCGTTGGGGATCGCGGTCGAGTTCGTCCAGCGCGAGCCAGCAGACCTGTAACTCACAGCGACTGGCAAAGTCCACCAACAGGGAGGTTTTGCCATACCCAGCCGGCGCCGTGATAAGAATGAGTTTCTTATCAAGAAACCGATTCAACAGGCTCAGCAGGCGCGGCCGCGCAAGCAGATGCTCGCGGCGACGCGGTAAACTGACCTTGGTTCGGCTGAGTGGAAATGATGCGGCAGGGGTCATGCCTGGTCCCAATCCAGAACACGCAATGTGGAACTAACAATTTTGTAAGCCCCATTATTCTACCCCACTCACCGCAACAAAAGAAGAATCGATTGTTCCGATCAGGCCTGGTTCAAAACGGCCAGCATCTTCTCATGAAGTAAGGGGCCCGCCGCCAGGATCGATTGCGGCGGCGAAAGATAATCGGGCTTACCCTTTAGATTCGTGACGAGCGCCCCGGCTTCCTCGGCGATCAATCCGGCCGCGGCCACATCCCACGGCTTGAGCGAGAGTTCCCAGAAGCCGTCGAAGCGGCCAGCGGCAACGTAACACGCGTCCAGTGCGGCCGAACCGAGACGGCGGACTCCCTGCGTCATGCGCGCGAAACGTCCAAAATACTCCAGATTGTTGGGGACGACCGTCCACATATCGTACGGGAATCCCGTCACGAGCAGGGACTTCTCCAATTCCGCCACGCGCGTGACTTTGAGCGGGCGCGCGTTGACGTGGGCGCCGCAGCCCCTCTCCGCGCGGAACATCTCATCGCGCATCGGGTCGTAGACAACGGCCAGCCGCGTCTGTCCATCCCACGCGCAGGCGATGGACACGCAAAAGACGGGCACGCCGTGCGCGTAATTCACCGTCCCATCGAGCGGATCGATAAACCAGGTGAGGTCGCCGTGTCCGCTTTCGCCGCTTTCCTCCGCGACGAAATGACTTTCGGGCCAGCGTTGCCCGATCGCTTCGAGCAAAAACTTCTCGGACTTGTGGTCGATCTCCGTGACGAGGTCGATCACGCCCTTGAGTTGCACCTCGTGATCGGTCTCGTAGCCGTCGCGCAAAATTTTCCCCGCCACGCGGGCGAGGGATTCGATGTCAGAGAGGGTGGGATGAGTCATAGTTCCTTTTTCAGTATGTAGGTCGGAATGGCATTCCGACTAGCGCCGTTGTCGTTCTGGCTGTGGGGTGGAATGGCATTCCGCCCTACGCGCCGTCGCCATTCCACACGCGGCGGCCGAGGGCGGAAAGCGCAAACTCCACCGCCAAAATCGCGGTCTGGTTCTGCACGTCGAGGATGGGATTCACCTCGACCAAATCCATGCCGACGAGTTTGCCCGTCTCGGCCACCAACTCGCAGACGAGGTGACCTTCGCGCTGTGTCAACCCCGCGGGGACGGGAGTCCCTACGCCGGGCGCGTGACGCGGGTCGAGCGAGTCCATGTCAAAGGAAAGGTAGATGCCGTCCACGTCGCGGCTGACGCGGTCGATGGCTTTCATCACGGTCTGGTACATGCCGTGGCGGTCGATCTGCTCCATGCTTTGCACCATCACGCCCGCTTCGAGCAGGTTGGCCTTTTCACCCGGGTCGAGGTCCCGCGCGCCGATGACCGCGATCCGCCTCGGGTCCACGACAGGAACCGCTTCGTCCCAGAGTTGGACGAGGCGTCGGTCGCCGAGTCCCGCGATGGCCGCGAGCGGCATCCCGTGGATGTTTCCCGAGGGAGTCGTCTCGGCGGTGTTGAAATCGGCGTGCGCGTCCACCCAGATGACGCCGATCTTTTTGTGTTTGGCCGCACCGCGGATGGACGCGAACGCCAGGCTGTGGTCGCCGCCGATCACGAGCGGGAAATGTCCCGCCTGCGCACTGGTGGCCACCGCGCCCGCGATGCGACGACCCATCGGGACGATGCAATCAATGTACTTTAATTTCGGCTCGGAGATGGAACACATCTCCGCGATGGGCACTTCGATGTTGCCTTTGTCCTCGACGATGTGGCCGAGGTCTTCGAGTTTGCTTTGCAAGTGGGCGTAGCGGATGGCGCTGGGGCCCATATCCACGCCGCGGCGGTCTGCGCCGAGGTCAACGGGAACACCGATAATATCTATTTGCATTTTCGCTCCTCTTTTGATTTACCGCGAAGGGCGCGAAGGTTTATTCCTTTTCATTGCGTCCTTCGCGTGCTTTGCGGTTCAAAGAATTATCGTTTTCCATTCCATTCGTCGATCAACCGATCAAAAAATTCATCGAGGTATTTCAGCCGCTCGTCCGCGATGGATCTAGCAGTGACGGTGAACATGCGCTCGCGGACTTTCCGCAGTTTGAAGAGATGCTCGTGATACGCGCTGTGCGCTTCGCCCTCGACCTCTTTGCCGGTCTCCAAAAACTGACGGGATGGAGGCTCGTACCAGGGAGTCCCTGCCAGCGTGGCGTAGCCGATGACGCGCGCCACACCGATGGCGCCCAGCACGTCGAGTTTGTCCGCGTCGAAGAGGATCTTCGCTTCGAGCGATTCGGGCTTTTCGGTGCCGCGGTAACGATGCGCACGGATGCAATGCTGGACGGCCGCGACGCGTCCCACATCCCAGCCCTCCGCCGCGAGGACCTGCGCGGCGAATTCGGCGGAGGCATGGTGATGGTCCGCGCGGGATTCGTGCCCGGGCATTGCACCTTCCGCGTCGTGCAACAACGCCGCGGCATGGACGATTTCCACATCCGCGCCTTCGGCTTCGGCGAGACGTTCCGCCATCCGATAGACGCGTAGGACGTGGTCGAAATCGTGGACGGGGTCAGAGTCAACGTACCAGGTGCGGGCTTGTTCGATGGTGGGCATCAGTTCGTTTCCTTCATTTCATCGCGCAGAGATTCGTTCCAGTGGATGCCCTCGCGCATCATGAAGTACGCGCCTAAGAGCGTCGGTGCGAGCCAGAGGGCGATGTGGAGAACGAGGGTGTAGCCGGTGGCGGAAGCCTTATCCACGCCATAGGCTTGCAGGACGGCGATGCCCGGGGTGTCGAACGTGCCAACATAACCCGGCGCGGACGGAAGCGTGGTCGCGAGCGTGACAATACCGTTCATCAACATCAACGCGAAGAACGAGACGTTGAAATCGAAGGCGTGCATCACGAACCAATATTTTCCCGTCTCAAACAGCCAGATGACAACCGTCGTCACAAAGACCATCAGCACGTTGGCGGGGGAGCGCAAGGATTCCAAACCGTTGAGGAACTTATCCATGATCCCAATGATCTTCTCCTGCACTCGTTGGGGTGTCAGACGGGTGATCAGCCACGTCCCAATACGTGAAGTGATGTGAGGGAACATCGCCGCCAGCAGAAAAATTGCCAGTGCGCCGAGAAACGCGACCGATCCCCAGACCGCCAGCGATTGAATATCGCCAACGAAGCCCGAGTCGCTGTTGATGCGCGCCAGTTCGGGCAGGTTTAGGAACACAAACGCCAGCATCACCACGCCATCGAAAATGCGTTCCACGATCACGGTCGCGAGCGAAGCCGAGACTGACACGCCTTCCTTGCGCTTCAGAATCACCGCCCGCAACACCTCTCCCGCGCGGAAGGGATAAATGTTGTTGCCCATATAGCCGATGCAGACGATGGGAAACATTTTGTTGGTGGGGATCGGCTTGATCGGTTTCAGCAGATAATGCCAGCGCCACGCCCGCGCCCACAGTCCCACCAGATACACGGCCACGCCGGGGATCAGCCACCAATATTCCGCCGATTTGACCGCGACCCAAAAGGAATCCCATTCCAGACCGTGGACGGCCCAAGCCACAAAAAAGAGGCTGATGACCAGCCCCAGCCAGAACTGCCATTTTTTCATGCGGCGGATTTTATCATGTTGGTAGGGGCACAGCGAATTTGGTGCGCAATTCTGCTATTGTGGATCCGCTGTGCCCCTGCACGATATAATTCGATTATGGACATCAATCGCCTCGCTCCTGACTTTGAACTGCGCGGCCTCGATGGGCGTCTCCATCGCTTGAGCAGCTATCGCGGGCAGATCGTCATCGTGAACTTTTGGTCGGCGGAATGCCCGCACGTCATCCGCACGGACGCGTCCCTGCGCGCGGCGATGTCTCGAGGGGAGGAGGTCGTGTGGTTCTCGGTCGCGTCGAACGCGAACGAGTCGCTGGCAGAGTTGGAAAACGCGGCTCGAGAGCGCGGCCTGCCCACGGTCCTGATGGATGCGAAACAGGAGGCGGCGGACGCGTACGCGGCACAGGTCACGCCCGAGGCGTTCATCCTCGACCGCGAGGGAGTCGTCCGCTATCACGGCGCTGTGGACGATGTCTCATTTTGTCAACGCGTCGCGACGCGCTCGTACGTGGAGGAGGCGGTGAACGCGTTGCTGGCAGGGACTCTGCCCGCGATCCCTGAAGCGCCCGCCTTTGGCTGTACGATCATCCGCAAATCTTAAATCATGCTAGAATAAATTTGTGAGCACTGTTCCCGAACGCATGGCATTCATCAAGAAGATACATCTCTTCAGCGGCTTCTCGGAAGACGACCTGAGAGATGTGGCCGAGGCGTTGGTGGATGAGCCGTTCAAGGATGGCGATGCGATCATCAAGCAGGGGTCGCGCGGCGAGACATTCTATATTCTGCATCGCGGCCAGGTGAAGGTGGTACGCAACGATGGAAAGCGCGAGCAGGTTCTGGCAAACCTGATCCCGCAGGACTTTTTCGGGGAAGAGGAATTGTTCACAAAGGGCACGCGCACGGCCTCGATCATTGCCACCAGTGACGGGAGTGTGCTGGCCCTGCACCACTCAAAATTGAACGAGTTACTGAAAAAAGCGCCAAAAGTCAAACCGAATTTCGAGGTGGCGATCTCCACGCACCGCCTGTGGAGACGGCTGCATTTTAAATGGGTGCGATCGGACGAGGTGGTTTACTTTCTGGCTCGCAAACATCCCATCCTGCTTTGGCGTGCGCTCGTTCTTCCAGCGCTCTCCCTGGCAGTGCCCGGTTTGATGATGATGTGGGCCATGGTGGCGCAGGCGAACTGGATCCTTGCGGTCGCGGTTGTATTTCTATTGGTGATCGCAGGTTGGGTGGTGTGGGAAGTGGCGGACTGGGAAAACGATTACTACGTCGTGACAAATCAACGCGTGGTTTGGGTGGAAAAGGTGGTGGGTATCTTCGATAGCCGACAGGAGGCGCCGCTCAGCACCATCCTTTCAGTGGGCGTGGAAACGGACGCCATCGGCAGGATTTTGGATTATGGACACGTGATCGTCCGCACGTTCGTAGGCAAGATCCCGTTCAATTATGTCAGTCATCCTTATCACGCCTCGCGGCTGGTGGAGGAGTACTGGGGGCGCACCAAGGAGCGCAACCTGAGCAGTGAAAAAGAAGCCATGAAGACCGCGCTCCGCAAACGGCTGAACCTTCCCGTCCCAGATGAGATGCCCGCGCCACCGGAATCGCAAAAGTTTTCCAAGATCAGGCGTCCGAGTGTGTTCAAACTCTTCCTCGCCAACCTCTTCAAACTGCGGCTGGAGGATGGGGACACGGTTACCTATCGCAAACATGGTTTCGTGCTATGGCGGCAGATCTGGCTCCCAACGATGATCATCGTTGTCATGTTCGCCTGGTGGCTGGGACGCATCATCTACCTTATTGCACATCCCGACTTGCCACTTGTCTCCTTCGAGGGTGGGTTGACCGTGGATGTGTTGGTGCTGGCGATCCCGATCATTTCGACCCCATTCCACTTGTGGTGGATCTATCAGTACATGGACTGGGCAAATGACATCTTCATGGTGACGCCCGACCAGATCATTGATATTGATAAGACGCCGTTGGGAACCGAGGAACGCCGCGCCGCCGCACTCGAAAATATTCTGAGCACCGAGGCGGAACGCATCGGCTTGCTGGGGAATATTTTCAACTTTGGAACGGTCTATATCACGGTGGGCGGAACCAAACTGGAATTCCAGGATGTCTTCGACCCGAACACCGTCCAATCGGACATTGACCGCCGCCGCATGGCGCGCTCGGCCGCCAAAGCCGCAGCGCAGGCCGCGCTGGAACGTGAGCGCATGGCCGAGTGGCTGGCCACCTATCACATGAACTCGGACCAGTTCCGCCGCGAGCAGGAACAACAAAACAATAAAGATAACGGGTAAAATCGACGCGCAAATTAAAACTAGAGGTATGAAATGACCGTACGCACCATTGTCACACTCCCGGACCCGGTCCTGCGCCGCAAGGCACGGGCTGTGACCAAATTCGACAAGGAACTACAAACCGTCATCGACGACATGATCGAGACCATGCGCGAGGCGCCCGGTGTCGGTCTGGCCGCGCCGCAGATCGGACTCTCGGAGCGTCTCATCGTGGTGGAATACTACGAGAATGACGAGGCCGAACAGGATGAGAACGAGGCGAAGAAAAAGGTCTGGGTGATGCTCAATCCCGAGATCGTGAAGGCGTCCGAGGAAAAGGTGATGGGCGTGGAGGGATGCCTGTCGATCCCCAACCTCGTCGGCGAGGTGGAACGTCACGAGATGGTCCAGATCAAAGGTCTGAACCGACGCGGACAGCCGATGCGCGTCAAAGCGACGGGATGGCTGGCGCGCATCTTCCAGCACGAAATCGACCACGTCAACGGTGTCGTCTTCACGGACCGCGCCGCCCGCGTCTGGCTTCCTGAGACCGAGGAAGAAAAGGAAGACCGCGTCTAGTGACCGCCATCCATCGCCTCACCGCGGCGGACGTCCCGCGTCTGCGCCAGTTCTGGGACGACCATTGGGATGCGGAGTTCGTTGTTGCGCATGGGACGGTCTTCCAGCCTGAGAACGTAAGCGGCTTCCTTGCGTTGGATGATAACGATTGGATCGGCCTCATCACCTACACATTTTTGGACACTGACTGCGAGATCGTCTCCGTTGACAGTCTGCGCGAGAACGAGGGCATTGGGACGGCGCTCATCGAGAAAGTGGTCGAGGAAGCAAAGGCCAACCAATGCCGCCGCGTCCACGTCTCCACCACCAATGCCAATCTGCGCGCGTTGGGCTTTTATCAGAAACGCGGTTTTCAACTCTGCGAGTTGCGCGTGAACGCCATAGAGGAAGCGCGCAAACTCAAGCCGTCCATCCCGCTCATCGGCGAGAATAACATCCCGTTGCGCGATGAGATCGAACTGGAAATGATGTTGTAGGGGCGGCGTCCTGCCGCCCAGGGCGGGGCGACCCCGCCCCTACATTTATGTACCTCAAACGCCTCTCCCTCACCAACTTCCGCAATTTCACCCGCCTGGATATTGACGTTCCACGGCGGTCTGTTTTGTTGGTGGGCGACAACGCGCAAGGCAAGACCAGCGTGCTCGAAGCAATTTATTTTCTCGCCGCGCTGACATCCTTCCAGACAAACGCCGATCGGCAGATGGTCAACTTTCTCGAAGCGCGCAAGACGCCTGCGGTGGCGCGCATCGTCGGCGAATACGTGCGCGGGACGCGGAGTCATAAACTCGAAGTCCGCCTCATCCTGGACGCGGTCGGGGTCGGCAATGGACAGCGTCTTCGCAAGGAGATTCTGCTCGACGGCGTGAAGAAGCAGGCCAGCGACGCGATCGGCAAATTCAGTGCGGTGGTCTTCGTGCCGCAAATGTCGCAGATCATCGAGGGCGGTCCCGACGAGCGCCGCCGTTATCTCAACCTCGCGCTGGCGCAGGCCGTCCCTGCTTATGCGGGCGTCCTCTCCGATTATGGCAAGGCCCTCGAACAGCGCAACGCGTTGCTCAAAGCGTTGGGTGAACGCGGGGGAAACAGCGACCAGCTCGAAGTCTGGGATGAAACGCTGGCGCGGCTCGGCGCGCAGATCATCCAGTGGCGCATCGCGGCCGTGCAGGAGTTGGAGAAGCAGGCCGCGCGCATCCACCTCGAGTTGACGCACGGCGCGGAAGTTTTGCGTCTCGCATACGAACCGTCATTCGACCCCGCGCCAAAGATCGCCCTCAAATTGGACGCGCCGACCGACCGCTCGAACATTCCGCTCAAGGACATCGAACGCGGCTTTCTGGACCGTTTGCGCGGGCTCCGCTCCGAGGAGATTTCGCGCGGCGTGACGACGATCGGCCCCCACCGCGACGAGTTGCGTTTCCTCGCCAACCAGATCGACCTCGGCGACTACGGCTCGCGTGGACAGATCCGCACCGCCCTGCTCTCGCTCAAACTCGCGGAAGTGTCCTGGATCAAAGAGCGCACAACACAATGGCCTGTCATCCTGCTCGACGAGGTGATGGCCGAACTCGACCTGCAACGCCGCGCTGACTTGCTGAAATATCTCACGCAGGCCGAACAATCTCTGCTCACCGCCACCGACCTGCACATGTTCACGCCCGAATTTGTGGAGGATGCGAAAGCCTGGCGCGTGAAGGCGGGGGCAATCCAACTGGAGGAAAAATGACCCTTCTGCAACTTTGGCCGTTCATCGAAGCCGTTGTCATTCTGGCTGTGTTTGGCGCGGCCATCTTTTGGATGTGGAAACAGATGAAGGCCCGCGCTAAAAATCCACCGCCGCGTCCGACCACATTTTGGGGACGGTTTCGCAACAGCGCGGTTTACTTTCTCCGCCTGATTGGATTTGCGCTGGGGCTTTTTCTGGCGCTCGTTGTGGTCATCACACTCGAACGGAGTCTGTACTCCGTCAACGCCGACTCCATGCCCGTGCCGAGCGAAGTCAACATACCGCCCGACCTGGAATTCGAGGTGGAAGAAGTCACCTTCGAAAGCGAGGATGGACTGACCATGGCGGGTTGGTATGTCCCGCCGCAAAATGGCGTGACGGTCATCCTCCTGCATGGCTACGGCGGCAACCGCACGGGGATGCTCTGGCACGCGCGGCAACTCGTCCCTGCGGGGTATGGCGTGTTGATGTACGACGAGCGCGCTTCGGGCGAAAGCGAGGGGACGCATCGCTCATTTGGATGGGAGGATTCGCGCGACGTCTGGGGGGCGATTCGCTTCATCGAGGCGCGGCCCGATAATGGTCAGGGGAAAATCGGGATGGCGGGTTGCTCCATTGGCGGACAAATATCCCTGCAAAGCGCGGCGTTTTATCCTGAAATTGGCGCGGTCTGGTCGGAGGGAGCGGGCGGTGTGCGCGCACAGGATCTCCCTCTTTCGAACGATCCCCTTCTTTTTTTGATCACGATGGCAAACTACCCGATGGATTGGATGTTCTCGCTGAAACTGGGAGAGGAGGCCCCGTCACCGCTGATCGACATCATCGGGAATATCGCCCCGCGTCCGATCATGCTGGTGGGGGGCGGACTGGAACGCCCGATCATCGGGAGCGAGGAGATCATGCAAAGCCGTCTGTTGAAATATGCGGGGGAAAATGCCGAAATGTGGATCATCCCCGAGGCGGGTCACTGCGGCGGACCGAAGACGATCCCCGAGGAATATGCGTCAAAGATGATCGCGTTCTTCGATGAAGCGTTTGGAATATCACGTTAAATCGTCACTGCGAGGAGAGTCTAGTATAGGGAGCGCATTACTTGCTCGTATCAAAACCAACGCGGCTCACACCAACATGATTGCCACAGCGCAATTAGAAGCCTATAAAATGTGGTGAAAAGATGGAATATCTATTACAACTATTCAAACAATTAACATTCCTATTTGCTATACCGGCTTTAATTTGCGCGTTATTAATTCATTTTTTTAGTGCGTTATCCCGTCGCGTTAGCCCAAAACCCCTTTTTTTTACAAGTATCTTGCTTGTTCTTTTGTCTTTGTATTCTTGGGGTTACGTTTTACTAAATCGGCTTGATGGTTCAGAAGCGTTAGGTGTACTGCTTGCTTTATTCATTTTCATCCCAATCCCTATAGCTCTACTTATTTTGATATGCTTTGGCACCAAAAACAAGATCACCATTTATGCAAGCATTGTTGCTGTAAAAATTCCTGTATTGAATTTTATCGACCGCTGGTGGACATCTCAAGGGTTTCCAGAATATTTCATTTTAACCCTGTTCATTCTTTCTTTTGTTATACTGGCCTACTTGTTTTTTAAGGTCGCACGAAAGGAAACCTTTTTTGTATTAACATTAATAGCGTGGGACATGATGATTACAATATCTTGCTTTTTGGTAGAGCGGATATACGGCATTTTATATGCAATATCTTTTTTCCTAATTATCGGAAATTTGGTTGTTCCCCTTTTTATTGCTGCTACTCACGCCAAAAAGTCAATTGTTTCTTTGTTTTATCCAGAGGTTAATGAAGATCCAGAACAGCAACTTATTCCCTGAAGAGGAAAATACCATGCCAGTAAAACACACTGAAGATGTTGAAAAGAAAAACGTAGCCGCTGGAAAAGACACCACCATCCAGGTCTTGATCTCCGCACAGGAAGGCCCCAACTTTGCCCTGCGGAAATTTTCCATGCAGGCAGGCGGCGGGATGCCGCGTCACACCAACACGGTGGAACATGAGCAATACGTGTTGCGCGGCCACGCGCGGATTGGGATCGGCGAAGAGGATTACGAGGTCCGCGCGGGTGACGTGGTGTTCATCCCCGAGGGTGTCATCCATTACTACGAAAATATCGGCAAGGAACCGTTTGAGTTTTTGTGCATCATCCCGAACAAGCCCGATGAGATCAAGATCGTCGGTGAGGGATGTTGAGTGGTGGTATTGAAATCTGGGGAAAGCCACGTTTTGTAAAACATTAGAACCGCAAGTGGCGGACCGTCAGTCCGTTGTTGATCAACTCCTTGAGGGAATCGATGCCGATGCGCAAGTGCATATCCTGGAACTCGCGCGTCACCTTGCGGTCGCTCTCGGCGGTTTTAACCCCGCTGGGGGTCATGGGCTGGTCGGAAACGAGCAGTAACGCCCCAGTGGGAATCTTGTTGTAGAAGCCCGTGCTGAACAGGGTGGCTGTTTCCATATCCACAGCCATGGCGCGGATGCGGACCAGATATTTTTTGAATTCTTCGTCGTGCTCCCAAACACGCCGGTTGGTGGTGTAGACTGTCCCCGTCCAATAATCGCGTTCATGGTTGCGGATGGTGGTGGAGACGGCCTTTTGCAGATTAAAGGCGGGCAGAGCCGGGACTTCGGGCGGGAAGTAGTCGTTTGAGGTCCCTTCGCCTCGAATGGCCGCGATCGGCAGGATCAAATCTCCAATGGCATTCTTCTCCTGCAGGCCTCCACACTTGCCGAGGAAAAGACAGGCTTCGGGCTGGACGGCTCCCAGCAGATCCATGATCGTAGCGGCATTGGCGCTTCCCATCCCAAAATTGATCAACGTGATGCCATTGGCGGTCACGTTGGGCATGGGCTTATCTTCCCCACGGATGTGGGCGTTGAACCATTGGGCGAAGGTGTGCAGGTAGGCTTCAAAATTGACCAGCAGGATGTGCTGTCCAAACCCATCGAGAGGCAGTCCGGTGTAGCGAGGCAGCCAGTTCGAAATGATTTCCTTTTTGGTTTTCATGTTTTCTCCACGAGACTCAGGGGGTACAGGTCAATCTTACTTGATCTCCCGTACCGATGAGAATAAGCAGGGAGAGGAACGCTGATACATTAAAATCCTATCCGAAAAATAATGGGTCTTAGCACCAAGGCCCAAAGACACCGAGACACAAAAAAAACTTTGTGTCTTTGGGCCTTCGAGCATCTGTGTAATTTTCGAATGGAGGCAAGGGGCAGGTCCTTGACCTGCCCTTTGTTACAACGGCTCTTTCGCGGGATGTCCCGCCTTGCGCGGATACTTCGGCGGCGTGGCATGGACTTTGTCCACCAGCACGAGGTAGCGGTCTTCGACCACGCCCGGCAGGTTGAGGGGAATCACCTGCTCCAGTTTGCCTCCCAACAGTTTGATCGCCTTCTCTGCGGACTGCGCCTCGGCCGGTCCGCTTTCGCCTTTTTGCGCCAGCATCGTCCCCTTCACTTTTACCAGCGGCAGGAGGTATTCGCTCAACACGTTCAATTGCGCCACGGCGCGCGCCACCGCCCAGTCATATTTTTCGCGATGCGCGGCATCCTGTCCCAGCGTCTCGGCGCGGGAGTTGACGACGTCCACGCCGTCCAGTTTGAGCAACTCGACGATGTGCTGGCAGAACATGGCTTTCTTCCCCACCGACTCGACCAACGTCACCTGCATGGATGGATACAGAATCTTGAGGGGAATGCCAGGGAACCCCGCGCCCGTCCCCACGTCAATGAGACGCGCGGGCGGATTGGCTTTCCACGCCAGCACGCAGGAGAACGAATCCAAGAAGTGCTTGACGCGGATGCCTTCCACGTCGCGGATGGCTGTCAAATTGAATTTCTGGTTCCACGACATCAACTCTTTTTCGTACGTGGAAAGTGCCAGCACCGCCCGCCCTGTCAGGTGAACGTTGAACAATTCCAATGCGTCGTGGATTAATTTTTCCATCGCCAAAATTATACCCTCTCCAAGAGGGTATAATCTCCCCGCCCTATGAAAATCCTTACCGTTCTCACCTACTACCGCCCACACACTTCGGGCCTCACCATTTATGCAGAACGCCTCGCACGTGCCTTCGCCAAACGCGGCCACGAAGTGACCGTGATGACCACGCAGTACGAAAAGTCTCTGCCGCGCGAAGAGACGATGGACGGCGTGAAGATCATCCGCGTGCCCGTCGCCGTCCGCATCAGCAAGGGCGTTCTCGCGCCGACCTTTGGCTGGGTCGCGACCAAACTGGTCGCCGGCCACGATGTTGTCCAACTCCACCTGCCGCAGTTCGACGCGCCTGGCGTGGCCTTCCGCGCCCGTCTCTTCGGCAAGCCCGCCGTCCTCACCTATCACTGCGACCTCGACCTGCCGTCTGGATTCTTCAACCGCATCGTCAACACCGTGGTGAACTTTCAAAACAACATGGCGGGGATTCTCTCGAATCACATTGTGACGTACACGCAGGACTACGCCGATAACTCTCCCTACCTGACGCGCTACGCATCCAAACTTACCCCGATCCTGCCTCCCGTCGAACTGCCGACTCCACCCGAGGGCGCGACCTCAGCGTTCGCGTCCGCCCACGAGACCGCGACGCGCCGTCCCGTCATTGGAATGGCGACGCGCTTCGCGTCCGAAAAGGGAGTCGAGATCCTGCTGGATGCGCTTCCGAAGGTCATCGAAAAATATCCCAACGCGCAAGTCCTGTTCGCGGGACAATATCAAAACGTGATGGGCGAGCAAGCCTATTTCGAGCGGCTCCGTCCGCAGATCCAAAAATATGAGGCGAGCGGACATTGGAAATTCCTCGGCAATCTCGACCTTGAAAAGATGGCCGCGTATTATCCCAACCTCGATGTGCTGGTCGTGCCATCGCTGAATTCCACCGAAGCGTTTGGACTCGTGCAGATCGAAGCGATGATGAACGGGACGCCGTGCATCGCTTCGGCGCTGCCCGGTGTGCGCCGCCCCGCGCAGATGCATAACATGGGTGAGATCGTGCCGATCGGCGACTCGTCCGCGCTGGCCGACGCGCTGCTAAACGTGTTGGCGAACCGCGAAAAATACAAATGCGATACTGCCGAACTTGCGCGCATTTACGATCCTGATTCGGTCGCGGTTGAATATGAAAAACTGTTTGCAAAACTTATGGGGAAAAAGTGATGTCCGCACATCAGCCATCAGCAATCAGTCATCAGCCGAAAGATTTTCTCTTTCTCAACCTGCAAACCCTGCCCTACTTCCGCGGCTTTTTGCGCGCCATCGAGTCGCGCTATTATCAGGATTTTGACCTTCCCGCTCCCATCCTGGACGTAGGCTGCGGCGACGGAAACTTCACGGCGCTGACTTTTGACGGGAAAATTGACGTCGGCCTCGACCCTTGGCACGGTCCCATCCACGAGGCGAAGCAGTATGACAAATACCGTCTGCTGGTCGAAGCGGATGGCGGGCACGCGCCCTTTCCCGACAATTATTTTTCCAGCGCATTTTCCAACTCGGTGCTGGAACACATTCCGCATGTTCAGCAAGTTTTGAAAGATGTGGCGCGCACGCTCAAGCCTGGCGCGCCGTTTTACTTTTGCGTTCCCAACACGCGTTACCTGTCCGAACTCGCACTCTCACGCGTTTTCGGCAAAGGCTACACGGAATGGTTCCGCAAGATGTCGCGCGTCGAACACGCCGTCGAGCCAGAGACGTGGCAGGGATGGTTGGAGTCCGCGGGCTTCACGCTCGAACGCTGGTGGCATTATTTCTCGCCCGAAGCGATGCGCGTCCTCGAGTGGGGACACTACTTCGGCGCGCCCACGCTCCTTCCTCACGCGCTGTTCCGCCGCTGGATCATCTCTCCCACGCGCTGGAATCTCTTCTTCACGGAACGTTTCCTCCGCAAGTTTGTCAACCATCCCGAGCACCCTCAAGGCACGTTCACTTTCTACGTTGCGAGAAAGCAATAGGTCAAGTTACGCAATACGCAACACGCAGTATTCATCCTTCATAATTCATCCTTCATCCTTTTCCCCCATGCCCTTCGACGAATCCTACTTCTCCACCCACACCTACGCGGACATCACCTTCGCCAAGTACAGCATGTACTGGTGGTCGAACCGATTCTATGCGACGTTGGCGCGTCGCTACGGACGCCGCGGCGCGCGCCTGCTCGAGGTCGGCTCAGGGATGGGGCACCTCGTCGGCCAACTCGAAGATACTTTCCAAACCTTCGGCATGGACTTAAACCACTGGGCGGTAAAACAATCCAAAGCAGTGGTGAATACATCCTCGCTGGAAACCGCATCCGCACAGGAACTTCCCTTCGCGGACGCGTCCTTCAACGTGGTTATCATCAAACACATTGTGGAGCATCTCCCCGACCCTGCCCAAGCCCTGCGCGAGATCGGACGCGTCACCGAGCCAGGCGGAACGCTCATCCTTGCCACGCCCAATCTCGGTTCGCTGTTGAAGCCATGGAAGGGTGACAAGTGGATCGGCTACCAGGACCCGACTCACATTTCCCTCAAACCGCCCGAAGAATGGCTAAATTTAATTCGGAATGCGGACTTCAGTCCGCTCCGCGTTTTCTCCGACGGCTTCTGGGACGTTCCCTACATTCCCCTCATCCCGAAGCAAATCCAAAAACTCGTCTTCGGCTCGCTCGGCGGATTCCAAGCCATCACGGGATTCGTCTTCCTCCCGATGCGCTGGGGAGAGAGTATCATTGTGATCGCGCGAAAGCAGTAATCAGTTATCAGTGATAAATCTCCAATTACCAATCTCCCATGACCGAACCCACCGTCCTCGATTACGTCAAATCCATATTTAAAGACTGGCATTCCTTCACCGCCTTCCTGCGCGCCTGGGCCGACCGCACCGATACGACCCAACTCGTGGAAACTTCCACGCCTGAATCGGAAACGCCTCCCCCAAACGCCGAATTACCAGTTACCAATTACCAATCTCCATCCTTCCCCTGGCGTTCTCTGCTCGCCCTCCTTCTCGCGCTGATCGCACAACGAAGTTTCGAGCCACTGGGGGATCCGCCCACGCAAAACGCGATGATCGGTGTGCCGCTGTATATCGCCGCGCTTGCATTGACGGTATGGGCCTTCCTCCGCCGCGAGTGGACTCCTGCGCCCCTCCCCGCGTCACAATCCAACAGCGACCCGCTGACCGTCCGAGGTTTAACCTTCCTTCTTGCAATACTGTATGGGATCGTGACGTTCATATTGATGTGGGACCTTAAAATCTTTGGCATGGATGTCCCCAAATGGCCGACAGAAGAAAATCAATTCAATGCCTGGAATATAACTTTCTGGCTGATCTCCATCTTCCTTTTCATCCGCGCCTTCTGGATAAAAGAATCCCCATCGTTGGGACAAAAGATCGCTGACGCGTTATCGCGTCTCCGCATCACGCCGTGGACGGTGTTGGTCATCGCGGTGTTTGCGCTGGCCATTTTCTTCCGCTTTTATCACCTCGGCGATGTCCCTCACGAGATGACCAGCGACCACGCCGAAAAACTGATGGACGTGTACGATATCACGCAGGGAAAATATTCCATCTACTTCCCGCGCAACACAGGACGCGAGCCGCTTTACATTTATCTCTCCGCGCTGGTGGCGGGATTTACGGGCGTCTCGTTCCTCAGCATCAAGATCGCGGCGGTCATCGGCGGCTTGCTGATGCTGCCCTATCTCTACTTGCTGGGAAAAGAACTCGGCAGTGAGCGCATCGGACTTTTGGCTGTGGCCTTCGCGGCAATCGCCTATTGGCCGGGCGTGATCGAACGCTTTGCCCTGCGCATCTCGTTCTATCCGCTCTTTGTCGCGCCGACACTCTATTATTTGATCCGCGGACTGCGCCGTCAGAATCGCAACGACTTCATCCTGGCAGGCGTGGCGCTCGGACTTGGCCTGAATGGCTACATGCCCTTCCGCATCATGCCCATTGCGGTGGTTATCATCGTGGGCATTTACCTGCTCCACACGCGCGATGCGCAGGCGCGCAAACAGTCCCTGCTCTGGCTGGGATTGCTCGCACTGACCTCGTTCATGTTCTTCATCCCGTTGGCGCGCTATGCCGTCGAATATCCCGACATCTTCGGCTACCGCGCGTTGACGCGCGTCAGTTCGCTCGAGACACCCTTGCCCGGCCCTGTATGGCAGGTTTTCCTCGGCAACCTGTGGAACGCGGCCAAGGAATTCAACTGGTACAACGGCAATATCTGGGTTCACTCGATCCCCAGACGCCCCGCGCTGGACGTTGTGGGCGGGGCGCTGTTCCTGTTGGGATTCTTCCTCGTCCTCATCCGCTACCTGCGCTCGCGTCACTGGGCGGACCTGGTCCTGCTCCTCGCCATCCCGTTGACGCAGATGCCGTCCATCCTCTCGCTGGCCTTCCCCATCGAGAATCCGTCCCTGAATCGGACGGCGGGTGCGATCGTGCCGGTCTTCCTCCTCGTTGGCGTGGCGCTCGATGGCCTGATGTCCGCTCTCGGGCATCGTCCTGAGCCTGTCGAACGGTCGGGAAAGAGGCGGAGTGTCATCGCCTGGAGTCTCGCGGGCGCCCTCTTCGTCCTGTCGTTCGTCCAAAATTACGATCTCATCTTCCGTCAATACAATTCGCAATACGAATATAACGCGTGGAACACATCGGAGATGGGCGCGGTGATGAAAGACGCCATTGAGCGCGGCGTGCCCGTGGACAATGTGTGGATCGTGCCATACGCCTTCTGGGTGGACACGCGCCTGCCGCCATTCTGGGCGGGCGTGCCAGGGCGCGACATCGCCATCTTCCGCGAAAACCTGCCCACCACGTTGGACATCGCCGGGCCGAAAGTTTTCATGGCGGCGCAGCCTGACATGGAGACGCTCACCCTCCTCCAGGCGCTCTACCCGACGGGACAACTGCAACCCTACGAGTCCGCGCTCGAACAGCATGATTTCTGGATCTTCCGCGTGCCATAATGTATCGCCTCTTCCGCCCCCTCCTCTTCCGTCTCGATGCCGAGACTGCGCACGCGCTCACGCTGAACGCGTTACGCATTGTGCAATCCACTTCGCCCACGCTCGGGCTTCTCAAACTTTTTTATTTCACGCGGCGCAAACCTGTCCAGGCGTTTGGGCTGACGTTCAAGAATCCCGTCGGCCTCGCGGCGGGCTACGACAAGGACGCGCTGGCGGTACAGGGATTGGGCGCGCTGGGATTCGGTCACATCGAGGTGGGGACGGTGACGCCGATGCCGCAGGCGGGAAGCCCGAAGCCGCGCATCTTCCGCCTCATCGAGGATGAGGCGGTCATCAACCGCATGGGCTTCCCCTCGCGCGGCGCGGAATTCGTCCGCAAGAAATTGAATCCCGTGCGCAGGATGAGCACGTTCGATCTCGTGCTGGGCCGCAGGCCGAAGAAATCGGATGTGGTTCTCGGGGTGAACCTCGGCAAGAACAAGTCCACGCCCAACGAGGAGGCCGTGCTCGATTATCTCGGCCTGCTGGAAACGTTCGCGCCGCACGCCGATTACCTGACGATCAACGTCAGTTCGCCCAACACGCAGGGACTGCGCGACTTGCAGGGACGTGCCGCGCTGGAGGGATTGCTGACCCAACTCGACGCACAGCGACGCATCGAGGAGGCCAAACTCGAAAAACGGATCCCGCTTCTCGTCAAACTCGCGCCGGACTTGTCCCCTTCGGAATTGGACGACGCCCTGGGCGTGATCCTGCAAACGCGCATGGACGGCGTCATCGCCACGAACACCACGCTGGGACGCGAGGGACTGCGCTCGGCGCGTCAGGGTGAAACGGGCGGGTTGAGCGGCAGTCCACTGCGGGGAAAGAGTGAGGCGGTGTTGAGTCAGGTGGTGAAGCGCGTGGATGGAAAAATCCCCGTCGTCAGCGCGGGCGGAATCATGAATCCAGAAGACGCAAAACGCCGCATCGAGATGGGCGCGGCGTTGGTGCAAGTCTATACGGGATTGGTCTATCGCGGGCCGGGGCTGGTCAGGCAGATCGTGCGCGGCCTTTCTTCTTCGTGACTTTTTTGTTGAACTCTTTGGCCGTGGCTTCCTGGTGCGGCGCGGTGAGCAGGGTGAAATTGCCGTCCGTGAACTGATGGAGCCACTCGCCCGCCTGTTGACCGGCGTCGGAGGCCAGCGCGGCATCCAGAGCGGCGCGGTCATCGAAATAGAATTCGTGGATCTTGAACGGACGCGGTTTACCCCCATCGTAAATGACATTTTCGATCAGGCTGACGGATTCGCGGCGCAGGCCGGGCATCTGCTCGGCCATGTGAAGGAACGCCTGCCAGCCAGTGACGAATTCGAGCGAATTTTCAGGCTGGCCAAAAAGAATGATGAGTTTGTACATGGTCAATCCTTCATCCACAACCCGCCGGTGGATTCCATCCAGTCGGCGATGTGTTCGACCGCGCGGGGAATGTCGTTATCGGAGATGTCCAGTTCGAGGCGGGGGAGGATCGATTCGGCCGCGAGTTTTCGGATCAATTCCTGTTCGTTGACAAAACGTTGCAGATCGTCATATTGCGACGGATTGCCCGAAACCTTGAGGCGTTCCGCCCGCGCCGCCTCGAAGGATTCGGGGGAACGGGTCAACAGGACAAGGCGAAATCCAAGCGGCAGGAGGCGTTCCTCCAGCCAGCGGAAGTCGTAATCCTTGTGATGGGCCTGCAACTGATACATCCGCGTGGAAAGGTGGAAGCGGTCCACGATCCACGAGTAGTATTTTTGCAGTTCGAACAATCTGACCCACGTGGCATACGTCTCCATCGCCAGGGCTTCCTCGTGCGGCTCGAAGTTGATCGGTCCGCGCCCCCACGGGAAGTTGGTGAACGAACACCACTCAGCAGAGATGAGCGGCGAATGATAGCGATACTTGCGCGGCCCCACAATGCGCGGATGTTCGTTGAGCGCAAAGGCGATGTCGGTTTTAAAGGTCAACCGCGTGCCTTCGATGATGATCTTCGGGACGAGCTTGGTCATGCGCGAATTATACTTCGTCAACTCAGGCGCTTTATATTGCCTTGGGTCCTAACACCAAGGCACAAAGTCACCAGGGCCCGAAAATTCTTTGTGGCTTCGCGCCTTGGTGACTTTGTGTTTAGCCAACTCCACGCCCGGGATCGACCAAATTGCAAAAGGGTGCGATTTCGGCCGGCAAAATCGTCTTATGGTATCATCTTGCCATACAGGTTTAACCATGGACGATAAAATCACAATCATCGAAGGTCCCCCGCCCATTTTTGAAGCCGTCAACGACGGCTGGGCAATGGGTCTCAATGAAGGCCCGAATTTCTCCATCCCCCTGCTCACGCGCCTGCGCACGTTCAATGGTCCCGCGCTGGTGGAACGCTGTTACCGCGCCTGGCACAAACGCACCAACATCCACCTCCATTACCGCAACGAACTCGGTCTCGAACAGACCGCCCCCATCGCCGCCGCCCGCAACGTGGAAACACCCGACGGCCACATGCTCCTGTTATGGATCTACCTCGACAGCGACAAAGTGGAACTGGAATTCGACTCAGGCGAAGACGACAACGCCGAGGACGGACTCGAATAAACCGACCGGGCCTCTCAGAGAGGCCCGGTCTTTTTCTAATTTCTGCCCTGATCGAAGTCCCCAAGGGGCGTAACGGATGGGCAACGCCAAAGGAATCATCCAATCAAATGACTTCGCTTCTCTCTGACCTTCAAGCGGGTGTCCGCACCCTGACCATGAACAACCCCGAACGCGCCAACGCCTTCGACCAGGAGTTGATCGCATCCCTCCGCCGCGCCCTGGACGAGGCCGAACGCGACCCAGGAACGCGCGTCATCGTCCTCACCGGCGCGGGGACGACCTTCGGCTCGGGGCAGGATATCAACGAGATGAAACTGGCCGCGGCGAAAATATCCTACCGCGAGCATCTCTACGAGACCTACAACCCGCTCGTGTTGAAGATCCGCACCATCGAGAAACCCGTCATCGCCGCGGTCAACGGGATGTGCGCGGGCGCGTCCCTCGGCGTGGCACTGGCCTGTGACCTGCGCATCGCGGCGGACGAGGCCAAGTTCGTGGTCGGCTTCAGCGGCATCGGACTCGTCCCCGATAGCGGAGTCTCGCTCTTCCTCCCCGCGTTGATCGGCCTCGGCCGCGCGGCCGAATTCTATTTCAGCAACGAACCCATCAACGCAGAAACCGCGCTCAAGTGGGGACTGGTCAACCGCGTGGTCCCGTTCAACCTGATGGACGCGGTGCAAAACACCGCCATGCTGCTGGCAATGGGTCCCATCGGCGCGTATGGCAAGGCGAAACTGGCCTTCAACAAGGCAATGTACCCGAACCTGGAAGAAGTCCTTGCCACGGAAGCGGATTTGCAGGAAGAGGCAGGGAAGACCAAAGAACATCAAGAGGGCGTGAAGGCTTTTTTGGAGAAGAGGCTGCCGAATTTCTAAAAATGGGACGCGGACGAGCGCTGATTTACGCTGAAAACACGGAGAAAATAAAAGAATCTGTGTTCATCAGCGTTCATCCGCGTTTTCCGCGTCCCGAATTAATTAGTAGAAGAACTAATCCATCTCCCCTGTATAATATCCCCATGCCCTACGAACCCGTCATCGGACTGGAAGTCCACGCTGTCGAGGGCAGTGAAAATGGGAGACTCACGATGCAAAAACTGAAAAGTTTTTTTCTATCCTTTCTCTGGTTCATTAGACCTCTTGCAAAAGTCAATATGAGTTGAGTTCAAGGTTGTAAATGGCAGCGATCAGGTTGAAGCGCACAGCAAATCTCTTTCTGCGATTACGATATCTTTCGTTCAAGATACGAAACACTTT
>JBMOMR010000040.1:0-13451 GCA_049324715.1 Chloroflexota bacterium
CCGCCGACGGCTACACCGTCACCTTCGACGCCGCCCGCATCAAACGCAACAACAACATCATCGTGGCCTACAAGGTCAACGACAACCCGCTGGTGGACAAATATTTCCCCCTGCGCCTCGTCGGCTCTGACCTCGCCAAGAATGAAATGGCTGGCGGCATCGTGGAATTGAAAGTTGGACTGGAACCTCTGCCCGACGCGACCGAACCTGCCGCTTCCGCCGAACCCACAGTTGCTCCCGTTACCGAGGCGGATGCCACGCTGACGATCGAGGGACTGGTCAACGAGCCTCTCTACTTCAATGAAGCCTCCCTGCGCGCGCTGGAAGTGGTCCAGATCAACGCGCCGAATGCGAAGGGCGTGGCAACCGATTTCGAAGGCGTGCGTATCAGCACCCTGCTCGAACTGGCGGGCATCAAGGACAGCGCCACCACCATCCGCTTCACCGCTTCGGATGGCTACTACGCCGAAGTCTCCCTCGCCGACCTGAAAGCCTGCACCGACTGTCTGATCGGATTCACCAATACGGCCGAGAAGTTCAAGTTGGTCATGCCTGGCATGTCCAGCGATGTGTGGGTGAAGGACATCACCAAGATCACGGTTCGCTGAAAAATGGGGTGGGATGAAAGTCCCACCCTTTTGAATTTATGTTTTCAAAATTATTTCGATTTGCCATTTGTTTTTCGCTCGGGCTGGGACTCGCCGCGTGTAACGGTCAACCGACCGAAGCGGAGTCCGAAGCGAAGACTCCACTCGTCGTGTTCGCGGCGGGGAGTCTCATCATCCCGTTCGCGGATCTGGAAAAAGCCTTCGAAGCGGCCAATCCAGATATTGATGTGCAGGCCGAGTATCACGGCAGTATCCAGGTGATGCGTCACGCCACCGAACTGCACGAGGCCATTGACGTGGTCGCCACCGCCGACGCCTCGCTCATCCCGATGCTGATGTACGCGGCGAACGTCCCCGAAACGGGACAGCCCTACGCCGATTGGCACATCCGCTTTGCGAGCAACCGACTCGCGCTGGCGTATCGCGCCGAGAGCAAATACGCGGCGGAGATCAACGCCGAGAACTGGTTCGAGATCCTCGCGCGTCCCGACGTAAAACTTGGTCTGCCCGACCCGCGCTTCGACGCGGCGGGCTACCGCGAACTGATGGCCTTCGCGCTGATGGAGAACTCGCTCGGACGCTATGGCCTGTTCGAGCCTGTCTTCAACGGGCAATTCACCTTCCCGATCACTGTCTTCCGCGACGATAACCTGACCACCATCACCGTCCCCGAAATTTTGGAGACAAAACCCGATTCGCACATCGCCCTGCGCGGCGGGAGCATCATGCTGGTGGCCCTGCTCGAATCGGGCGACCTCGATTACGCCTTCGAGTACGAGAGCGTCATCCAGCAACACGGATTGAAGATGCTCGCCCTGCCCGACGCGGTGAATTTGGGCGAGGCCGAATTCGAGTCCGCGTACAAAGCCGTGCAGGTGGACCTCGACTTCCAGCGTTTCGCCACCGTCAAGCCGCAGTTCCGCGGCGAGCGCATCGGCTACGGCATCACCATCCCCGCGGACGCGCCGCACCCCGACGCGGCCGCGCTCTTCATCGAGTTCCTGCTCGGTCCCGAAGGCCGCGCCATCATGGGCGCCAATCATCATCCGCTCTTCGACCCCTGCCTTGCCGACGGGTACGCGTCCATGCCGCCAAGTCTGCAAGCCATTTGCGTCCCCGTCGCGCCGTGAAAAGCAAGTCACTGTTCTTTAACTTCCTGTTTTCGTTCCTCGGCGGACTGCTGTTGATCTTCATCGTCCTGCCGCTGATGGCGACGTTGCTGGGAACCTCGCCCGAGCAATTCTGGCTGGCGTTGACCGACGCGGAAACGCTCCGCTCGTTCGCGCTGACCTTCGCGGCGGCCGCGGCGGCAACAGCCTTCGCCCTGCTGACGGGAGTCCCGCTCGCCTACCTGCTGGCGCGGCGACAGTTCCGCGGCAAACGTCTGGTGGAGGCGCTGGTCAACCTGCCAATCATCATCCCGCACACCGCGGCAGGCATCGCGCTCCTGCTCGTCTTCGGGCGACGCGGCCTACTCGGACAGTGGTTCACTCCGCTCGGCGTGGCCTTCACCGACAACTTCCTCGGCATCGTGGTCGGCATGTTATTCGTCAGCCTGCCGTTCCTTGTCAACATGAGCCGCGAGTCCTTCGCCCTCGTGGACGAGGAACTGGAGCGTGTGGCGCTGATCGACGGCGCGTCCGCATGGCAGGCGTTCTGGCACGTGACGCTTCCGCTCGCGGTGCGCGGCGTGCTGGGCGGTGCGGTGATGATGTGGGCGCGCGGCATCAGCGAATTCGGCGCGGTCGTCATTCTGGCGTACAACCCGAAGATCGTTCCCGTGCTGGTCTACGAGCGCTTCAACGGATTCGGACTCGGCGCGGCGCAACCCGTCGCGGCGTTGCTGATCGTGGTCTCCATCGCGGTGTTTGTCCTGCTGCGCGTGGCGTTACTGCCTGAAAAGAAATTGGAATCCTGAAGTTCTACTTCAGGATAAGCATCTCCGAAAGTAGAACTTTCGGATTCCTGTTTGTGCTTTCCGCCGCGCGGAATTTCGCGGCGAGCAAATATCCAGAAGGAGAAATGAAATATGTCCCGCAAAGTAAATCTATTCCTCGTACTCGGCCTGATTCTGTCGCTGGCGCTGTCCGCCTGCGGACAGGCCACTCCCGTCCCGACCGAACCGCCCGCCGCGAGCGCCGACATCGCCCTGAAAGTGACGGGCGCGGTCGCCGCCGAGCAGGCCTGGACCGAAGCAGAAGTCAAGGCCATGACCACCATTGACGTCGAGGCCACCAACAACAAGGGTGAGAAAGACACCTACACTGGCGTGCTCATCGCTGACCTGCTGGCCCTGGCCCAGCCCAATGCCGACGCCACAACCGTGGTCTTCGTCGCAGACGACGGCTACACCGCCGAGATCACCCTCGCGGAACTGACCGCCTGCACCAACTGCATCGTCTCCTTCCGCAACAACGGCGGATTCAGCACCGTCCTGCCTGGTCTCCCTGGTAGTTTGCAGGTCAAGGGAGTGGTGGAAATCCAAGTAAAATAAGTGATAGTGGTATCGAGTAAACGATGTGGTGCGGAATGGCATTCCGCATACCTGTGATTTGGCGGGATTCCATCCCGCCCCACAAAAGCCATCACTTATATTGAACCACCATCAAATAAGTTTTCCACTTCCACCATTTCATGCCGACCTCTCTTCTGCCAAACAAAAAGCGGAAGAGAGGTCGGCAACTGGAGACGATATGCAATACTTTATTGGTCTTGACGATACCGACAACCACGAATCGCGCGGCACGGGGCATCTGGCGCGCGTCATGGCCGAGTCCCTCGCGCAGAATTTCCGCGTGCATGGCATCGTGCGCCATCAACTGCTGGAAGATGAACGCGTCCCGAAAACTTCCCACAATAGTTCCGCCACCATCATCTTCGAAGGCGACTCCTATCCGCTGACGGAGCTTGCGGCCTTTGCCCGAAAGTTCATGCTGGACGATTTCCAGCCTGGCAGTGACCCCGGCTTGTGCGTGGCCTCCGAAATTCCAGACGAGATCGTCCGCTACGGACAGCGCGCCCAGCGCGAGTTCCTCCATCAGCAGGAGCCGCGCGCGCTGGCCGCCGCGCATGGCATCCATCTCGAAGGTCTCGGCGGGACGGAGGGAGGCGTCATCGGCGCGCTGGCCTCGGTCGGGCTGTCCGCTTCGGGGAATGACGGACGCTACGTCCTGGTCGGTTCGATCCGCACTTTGAGCGGACTCCAGCCCCTCGACGCGGTCCTCGCCTCTGGCATCGCCTCCGTTCGGACCCCCGACGGTCAGCCCGTCTCTGACGGTTTGATCCTGGCCGACAAATTGCGTCCCGCCCGCCGCGATGGACAGCCGATCCTGTTCGTCGAGCGCGATGACGATCACTGGCTACCCCTGAAATTGGATTGAACGAATCTCGTGTTACGCGCTGAACACGTTTCCTTTCGATACCCGCAGGAGGGTCATGGCCTGCCGTCTGTTTCCATGCAGGCCGAAGCAGGGAAAATCACCCTCGTCACAGGGCCTTCGGGTTGCGGCAAAAGCACACTGGCGCGTTGCCTGATGGGATTGATCCCCCATCTCTATCACGGCGAACTTTCGGGGGAAGTCTGGCTCAATGGCTATCGCACGTCCGAAGTCCCCATGTGGCAGTTGGCAGAAAAGGCAGGCATGGTCTTCCAAAACCCTGCCGCACAAATGCTCTCTCCCAGCGTGGAAGATGAAATTATTTTTGGGTTGGAAAATCTCGGCCTAGGGCGGGATGAGATCACGGACCACCTCGAAACCGTTTTGAAACAATTCCATCTGGCGCACATGCGCGAGCGCGACCCGCGGACGCTTTCAGGCGGCGAACAGCAACGACTGGCGTTGGCCGCCATCATGGCGCGCCAGCCCGACGTCCTGATTCTGGACGAGCCGCTTTCGATGCTCGATCCCACCGCGGCCACGGAATTGATCGCCTATCTCGACGGCCTCGCCGCGCAGGGAAAGACCCTGGTCATGTTCGAGCATCGCCAGGAATATCTCGAAGGCGTATCCCGCTTGCGAAATTTGTCCCTGCCGGGAAAAGAAAAAAACAGCGAAGCCCTGCATTACGACCTTCCCCAACGTCCGCACGAAAAATTCACATTGGAAGTGGAAAATCTGGGCGTCACACTGGGCGAAAAAACCGTCCTCGAAAATCTGAACCTGTCGTTTGCTGGTGGTCAGATCGTCGCGGTGGTGGGGCGCAACGGCGTCGGCAAGACCACGTTGTTGCGCGCCCTGTCTGGCCTGCAAAAGTACACGGGAACCGTCAAAGCCGTCACCGCGCAGGGAGACGAACGTCCCGACCTGGGGATGGTCTTCCAAAACCCCGACCTGCAACTCTTCAACGCCAGCGTGCGCGACGAAATCCTCTACCGCGTCCCCGACCCAGACATGGACTTTTACCGCTGGCTGATTACCGCGCTGGGATTGGACGCCTACGAGGACACGCCTCCCCTGCTCCTCAGCGAGGGTGAAAAGAAACGCCTCGCTCTTGGACTGGTGGCGGTCCGCCGTCCGATCCACGGTTTACTGCTCGACGAGCCTTCGCTTGGACAGGACCACGTCCACAAAGACATCCTGATGCACATCCTGCGCGCACTCGCCAACGCGGGACAGTTGGTGGTCCTCACCACCCACGACCTGACCCTGGCCGCGCAAGCCGACCGATTGATTCTGATGGGAGCCGAGGGCGTGATCGCGGATGGTGCCACCCAGACGGTTTTGCAGGATCACGTCTCGTGGAAGAAAGCGGGCATCATCTTGCCAGATTGGTTCCAGCATAGTCTCGATGCGGAGTCTGCCCAATGAGAGTCGGTCAGGCTGGGCGTTCGCGGAGAATGGTTCTGGTGCATGGTTCGCCGTTGCGAGCCGTTGACCCGCGCACCAAGTTGTTCATCAGTATCGCCATCTCGCTGGTGGTGATGATGCCGTTGGAACGTCTCGCAGTCTTCATGGGGATCTACATCCTGTTCTTGTTGTGGGCGCGCCTGCTGCGCCCCGCCGCGCAACAGGTCTGGCGGCTCAAATGGCTCCTGTTCTTCCTCTTCATCGTTGATTGGTGGCTGATCGACCTGATCCACGCCGCCACCATCTGCACCCGCCTGATCCTGTTAACGGGCGTCTTCGCCCTGTTCTTTTCCACAACCACCTCTCGCGAGCTGGGACTGGCGCTGGAAAAACTACGCGTGCCCTACCGATACGCGTTCAGCCTGGGACTGGCCTTCCAAAGCCTCGGCCTTCTGGACGACGAGTGGCGGTCCATCCGCGAAGCGCAGTCCTCGCGCGGCGCGCTTCCCGATGTCTCATCCTTTCGACGATTCCTCTCCACGATCGGCGACCTGGTCTCCCTGACGGTCCCTGCCATTGTGTTGACCACCAAACGCGCCTGGGCCATCACCGAGTCGGCCTATGCGCGCGGATTCGATTCGCCGCATCGCACTTCCTATCGCACACTGGCCTTCTCCCAATATGACATCCTGCTGATGGTCGGGACGGCGTTGGTAATCATCCTTCTCTATTGGAGTTGACCATGAACCTGAACAAACGGATTTTGATCGCGGTCGTCATCCTGCTCGTGATCGTCGGCGGCATCCTGGGCATTGACTATTACCAGCGCTGGCAGGCGTCCGCTTCCGCACCCACGGACATGCCCCCTGGCTCCATTCCCATTTTCGTGGACGGCAGGTTCGTCGCCAGTTTTGTCCCCGATGACCTGAGTCAACTGGAAGGCGCGAGTTTCGTGGATGCCGAAGAGGGCAAAACGCAGGACGGTTGGCTGTTGCGGGATATTCTTTTGCTGTACGTGAAGGAGAGCAAACTCAAGGACGCCGCGCAAGTCACGGTCTCCAGTTCCAGCCGCGGGAAGTCCCATACGCTGACGTGGGCCGAAGTCAACGACCAGGCGAACATGGTCATGTTCGATCTCGCGGGACGCGGCACGCTCAAACTGGTCTCGAAAATCCCTGGCTTCGATCTCCGCGATTCCTGGATTCAGGACGTGGATAAAATCGAAATCACAACCCCATAACGGTATCCATGAAACAGCGTTACTTTTCCACCTTTCAATTGATTCTCCTCGTTCTTTTTTCCGCGCTGGTGGTGGTCGCCAAGATCGCCCTGCGCATCCCCGTGCAACTCACGGGACATTCGGGAATATTCTGGATGGCGATCATCCTGGTAGGCGCGCGCGTGGTTCCCAAACCAGGCGCGGCCTCTACCATCGGAATCACATCTGGGATTCTGGCCGCCTTTCTTGGATTGGGCGACTTCGGCGCTTTGGATACCTTCCTGTCCTACGCTGTGCTGGGAATCGTCTCGGACCTGACCCTCTGGCTGTTGGGCGGCAACGCGGAGAACCTGGCGGTAGCCCTCCTTGTGGGGACTTTCGGCCACATGGGGAAGTTCCTCGTCAAATGGCTGTTCGGTCTGGTGACGGATGCTCCGCTGGGCTTCATGGCGCTGGGACTTCTCCGCTCCATCATCGGCTACATCGTCTTCGGCGCGGTCGGCGGACTTTTGGGATGGCTCACGCTAAAAGCACTTCGGCGCGCAGGCTTCTTCGCTTACCTGGCCGAAAAACGGTAACTCCTCGAACGAAAAGACTGGTGTGAGGAATAATTAACGGCAATCCCCGCGAGTGATCGCGGGGATGCCTTTAGCCAACTCAGAGGGAGGAGAGATGCCATTCAGGCTTGCGGCCTGTTGGTTGCTACATTGGATCGTGGTCAGGGTTGGTGCCGCACCATTTGCAGACGGCTTTGTCGAACATGTTGCAGGCTGTGGCGTTGGAACATCGGTGGGCTATGACACGCGGCGGCTGGTCGGGCAAGTGCTCAGCGGGGTAGATCACTTCCGCTTCGAGCGCGATCTCGTGACCAACGTGCTCACAGTACTTGATCTTGTCAATTTGCCAGGTCCGAAATGCCATGTCAGCCTCCTGACTACATTCCCAGTTTAAGGGGATTGGGCTTAAAACTCCAGTGACACGCGTCACAAATTGGTCTGACAAGTGACTTGATTTCTGGATGACATATCTCGCATTTGTCTTGTTTTTCGGTTACTCTGACTCAGGCAACCAGACAACGTTTCCGATCCGATTCTGATCCACCTTGCCGCCAAAGACATCGGTGAATATGCCTGTTTCCAGATCCAGAATCTTGATTTTGCCACCGCCACATTGATAATCGGTGGCGTAGGTGACGCATCCCACCCTCACCAACAGGCTTTTGCCGTCTGGAAGCCATTGGATGATCTCAATGCTTGGATATTTGATGGTCGCGTCGGGAGATTGAAGAAGGACTGCCTTAAGCGTCATGGTGTCGGGCGATAGGATAAACATCTGCCCCGGGTCGAAAATAATCTGGTCGTTGAACCTGGCCGCATCTGCCCGGCGATTGATGATCACCCTTGATCCGTCAGGCGCCCAGACAATATCTGGACTCGGACCAACCAGCATTCCCGTTTTGGGTTCCAACTTGATCTCTGTCGCATTGTCCATATCGGATGTGAACGCAAAACGGACACTGCAACATCCGGTGCCTGTATCTTCCCAAGTGTTGTTCTCCCAAACCGCCATGCTACCGTCTGGAGAAAAGTTATTCAGCGAGAAGGGAATGTTTACACCCCTTTTAAGTTGAATCAATTGGGCCTGCTGAGAGCCGTCCATGCTGGTCCACCAGATGCCTTTATGCATCCAACCTGGGGTGGACGCGTCAACGCCCACCCAAAAGATGCGGGATTGATCGGCGGTCGCGACAACCTCTCGGGGGGTGATCCCGTTGACGCGTTGGGAGATGCGTTTGGGGTCCGTCCCGTCGCTGTTGATGGTGAAGATCGCCCAGCCGCCCGGCACCTGGTCCACATAAATGACGCGGGAATTGTCCAGCCAGGAGGCTGTTTTGTATGTGGCTTCGAAAATGCCGCTGGCAAGTTTGATCGGCTGTGGGTTTGGATGGGTCAAATCCATCACGTACAAAATGCTTGTGCCTTCCACTGCCGTGTACATTGCAGGAGCAAAGAACAGCAATGCCTTTTTCCCGTCCGCGGAGACACCCTTAAACATGCTGTAGTCCAGCAGGCCGTTGGTGACAGGGGTAAGGCCAGTGCCATCCCAATTCACGATGAAAAGATTCGAGTCGCCCTGCAGGTTGGGAAAATCTTTTTCGTAGCCTTCCCTGGCATATTGGAAGATCAGTTTCCCTGCCCCGCCTCCCATGGGAGTTGGGGTAATGGTAGGTGTGAAAGTCGGGAGCGGCGTAGACGTCAACGATGGAGTGAGTGTGGGCGCAGGGGTTGGCGTCAGTGACGGGGCGGCAGGCGCGCACGCGACCAGAATCACAGCAAACAAAATCGGGAGGAGCAGTTTGGCAAAATTACTTCGTTGTGTCTTCAATGTGATTTCCCTTTCCAGCAACAATGAGAATATTGGTGTCTGCGCGACTCTATTCTTTCCTGGCCCGAATCTTTTGCCGACGGGTGCTCAATTCCCCCAGCCGCATGGATGATAATTGGCTGGCGACGAGGCCGATAACGAAGAAGATCAGTCCGCTGACGATGGCGAGCATGGCTCCCACGCTCACGCCGCGGTTGAGGAGCAGGATGGGCGTCCCCCACAAAATGCCAAAGGTAAAGCAAACCGCCGAAAGACTGAGGAAGATCTTCAGCGGGTTAAAGAGCATCACCAGATTGAGGATCTCCATGACCGTCTCGATGGCAGTGTAGGTGCTGATCGTGCTTTTACCACTGCCGCGCGGGCGGACGCGGATCGGATGCTCGAGCACGAGGTCCTTCTGGTTGAGGAAGGTCAGCGTGATCACGTCACTGAAGGCCATCGAGTCGGGGCAGACGGGCAGGTAAGCCTGGACGAGTTCGGTGCGATAGAGTTTGAAGCCCGAGTTCAGGTCCTGGATGAGAAGCGGCATGAGCAGGCGCGTGAAGCGTCGGATGATGGTCTTGCCGAGTTCGCGATACCAGTCCGCTTTTTGGGTTGCATCACGGCGGCCGACCACCAGGTCGGCGTCATGTTCCACGGCGAATTCGAGCAGGCGCAGGATGTCATCGGGTTCGTGCTGACCGTCGCCGTCAATGGTGACCACGTAGGGAGTGGATGCCTCGAGCAGGCCCGACTTCAGCGCGCCGCCGTATCCGCGATTGACCTTGTGGTGGATGACGCGTACGAGGGGCGGTTTCGCGTGGCTTTCGAGGATCTTCTTCGAATCGTCGCGCGACCCGTCATTGACGAAGACGATCTCCCAGCTCCGCTGTCCGCAAAAATCCAGCAGGCGCGGCAGGAAGGAGGGCAGTGACTCCGCCTCGTTATAGACGGGCACGACGACGGTCAACGCGGGAAGCGGTTTCATGATGGCACTTGCGCGAGGGCGAAATTCGAAATTCCAAACAAGGGGACGCGATAAGGAAGCGCGGCCAAAATCTTATAAAGCCAGAGCGGAGTCCGATTCGGCGTGAACGTGCCGACGGAAAACGTGCGGATGTCCGTCAAGCCCGCGCGGCGAAAGTGATTCCGCATGTACCAGGGATGGAAGCGCAGAGTCCCCAGTTCGGAGGGAGCGATCAGCCCGAACCCCACCTGCAACGGATTGAACGCGTTTGGCTCGTACATCAAAATGTAACGGCGGCTCAGGCGCATCATCTCGCGGATGGCATCCTGCATATCCTTGACGTGATGCATAACCTCCCAACAATAGACGAGGTCGAAACTTTTGTCGGCGTAGGGAAGGCGATAGATGTCCGCTTCAGCTACGAACTGACGGAGCGGATTGCGCCGAAGCATGGGACGCGAGATGTCGCAACCGAAAACTTCGCCAAATTCCTGCATGTAATACATGCCGAACCCATCGCCACATCCGACCTCGAGACAGGTTTGGATCGGCGCGTCGAGTTGCTTGCGGATGAAGTCCACGCGTTGACGCGCAAACGCCTCCACCACGGGATGGTTGTAGGCGCGCAGGTTGGTGTTCTCGCTCCAGAATTCCTTTTGGGCTTGATCAAATTCCGACATGATTACTTCCCACTGACAGGTTGTGGTAGGACGCGGCGCATCTTCCAGTCCGCGAAACGTCTCGGCAGGGACTTGCCGAAGGTCATGCTCGGGACTTCGACAAAGCGATAGGAAAGCGCGGCCAGCCCAATGGTCATGAGGACCGTGAACGCCGCGCCCAGCCACCAGGTCAAGGCGAGAGCGGACTGCGGCGCGTCGATAAGTTGGAACAGGCGCGGCGTCAAAAGGATCAAAACGAGGAAATGGATCAGGTAAATGCTAAAGGAAACTTTTCCGATGAAACGCAGCCACGAGAGGGAGAGGAACGTCTGCACCCGCTCGGAGGCGATCACCACCATCAGCACCAACGCGGCCCCTGCGCCCGTCACAAGCCAGGGGATGCTGGTGGGCAGTTTCCACGAAAAATAAACAGGCATTGTATAGCGGAAGGTGTAAAGGAAAAGACCCAGTAAGAGCACAACGAGTTTCCAGCCTCGCCTCGGTTCCAGCCAGGTGCGGATATCAGCGTGATACTTCGCCAGCAGGATGCCCACTGCAAAATGGAAGACAAAGTACGTGGCCCCCAGCGGGCCAATCAGCAACAGGGTGAAAAAGGCCAGCCAGCCGGTGTGACGCGAGGCCAGCAAAATCCCAACCGGCACGAGGAAGGAGATCGCCAATTCGATGGGAAGCGTCCAGCCTTGCGGGACGAGGGAATAATCGCCCAATTGAAGCAAAAACCCCTCCCGTGCCAGTTTTATGAGCGGGATGGACGAATTCCACGTGGAAAACAGCCACGAGTTGACCGGGGGAATCGTGACTCCCTCGTAAAGATCCACCCAGCGGCGCAGGCCATAACTGAGCAGGAAAATGACCAGATAAGGCGGCCAGATGCGGAACACGCGGCTGATGAGGAAATGAGACAGCGGATACTGCGAAAGTTCGGGACGTTTGGTCTGCCGAAAATACTTGTTCGAAAGCACCAGTCCGCTCAAAACATAGAAAAGGGAGACGGCCGCGAACCCATCCCAGAAGATGTGCAGGGGAGAATAGGTCCACGCCTGTTTCATTACCTGACTTCCGGTCGGCCATCCATAGGCGCCGATGTAGTGCGAAAAAACCACCGAAAGGGCGGCCAGTCCGCGCACGGTATCGAAGGCAGTAATATGTGTCGATTTATCGGTTTCAGTGGCAGGGGAGATGGTCATAGGACAGAATGCCCCAAGTATAACATCTCCGTTTTCCTGCAATAATGTTACAATTTCCATATCCTACACTTTTCCAGACAACAGCGGTACCTATGCCTATCATTGAACGCATCCTGCTCGTGGAAAGCGACCCCGATATCAGCGACCTGATCGCCCGCCAGGCATTACAACCTTTGGGGTATCAGGTGGACATCGTCACTGATGTGGGATCGGCCATCAAGAAAGCGCTTCAGACTCCCCCGGACCTGGTCATTGCCAATTTAAATTTACCTGGCTTGAGCGGAAAAGACCTGCTCGTCGCCCTGTCGTCACAGGGCATGAAGGCGCCGCTCCTCATCATCGCCGCGAAGGGACAGGAACAGGATGTGATCCAGGCTTTCCGCCTCGGCGCGGCAGACGTCCTGCTCTGGCCTGCCCGCGATGCAGAGGTGGTCTCCGCGGTGGAACGCGTCCTGGCTCAAGTGCGCGAGTCGCACGCCCGCAAACGTCTCGATGAGCAACTCAAGGAGGTCAACGAAAACCTCCAACACAAGGTGCGCGAACTGACATCCATGGTCGCCATCGGCAAGGCGGTGGTCTCCATCACAGACCGCCGCGTGCTCTTCGAGCGCATCGTGGAAGGCGCCCTGCAAGTAAGCGGCGCGGACCTCGGCTGGTTGCTCCTGCGCGAGGACCGCTCCAAGAATTACATCCTGACCGCCCATAAAAACCTGCCCGAAGTCTGGTCGAAAAAGATGGGACAGCCTCTCGACGACGGCGTCAGTTCGCTGGTGGCGCTATCGGGGGAGTCCCTGCTGATCCATGGCGCGCCCCTCGAAAAGTTCAAGGTGGCCTCGCTGGGTGGCTCCGTGGCGGTCACTCCCATCAAAGTCCGCGATGAGGTCATCGGCCTGATGATCGTCGTCCGAAAAACACAGAAGGCCTTCGGAGAGACCGAGCGGACCCTTCTCGAGGCCGTGGCCGATTACGCCTCCATTTCACTGGTCAATGAGCGTTTGTTCCATGCCATCCGCCAGAATGCCGAGATCGCGCGTGCAGGCGAAAGACACCAGAACGAGCTGTTCGAATCCCTGCGGCATGCCGTGCAAAAAGACCTGGATGGAGTCCTCTACCCGCTGGGGTTGATCCTGACCGGCAAGACCGGCCCGCTCAACGCCGAACAGAGACAGGCACTGGCCTCTGCCAATGCCGCCGCGCAACGACTGTCAGAATTGGTGGTACGTGAAATTTCAAGTGGATGATCCATGCAAGGAAAACCGCTGATCCTGCTGGCATTGGACGAATCGCCCTTCCTGCAATTGGGGGAACGGGCCCTTTTCAGTGCAAGTTTCGAGACGGCTGTCGTACATGACCGGCAGGGACTGGCGCGCGCTTTGCAGGGATCATCTCCCAGCCTGCTGTTGATCGGCGAACAATTGGGCGGCGAATCTGGACTTGAACTGGCCACTGAACAACTGGAACGATTCCCCACCCTTCCGATCCTGCTCTACGTCGAAAAGGACACGCTCGCCATCGCAAAAGAAGTCCTGCGCGTTGGGTTGAGCGGATACATTTTCCCACCCTTGCACACCGACGATCTGGTCACGGCGGTTCGGCGCAGTCTCAAACGCGCCCGCGCCATCGGAGACTGGGTGCGCGG
>JBMOMR010000041.1:0-1664 GCA_049324715.1 Chloroflexota bacterium
CAACAATACCGATTGTGTGCTATTCTTAACCATGGAAGCCTCCTGTTCCAGTTCGGTCTCTCAACCTATACTGTACCAGAAGGCTTCCTCTTTTTCATGCCTCTCGACTAAAGAGCCAAAGTCGAGTGTCTTTTTTGATTTTCTGTCGTGTCAGGGTAAATTCGTCTGCAACTGATCGCTCTCGTAATTCGTGTGGCACGTGCTGCACAACGCCAGTTCGGGCTTGTCCAATTCCACAGCTTTCTGTTCGTGACAGTTCAGACAGCGTCCGTGCATGGCGTCTTTGTAGGAAGGCGCGATGGAGTTGAACATGGACTGTCCCGCCTGTGCGACCATCGTCTCATGGCAATCCTGGCAGATCGCCGCGGACTGGCGGACGTGTTCCGTCTCATGGCATTCCGCGCAACTGGCATTTCCGCCCAAAGACGTTTGGTGAACAGTGTGATTAAAGATGGACGCGGGCTGGTAATAATCCGTGTGACATTGCGAGCAGGAAGTGGCTTCGTCATCGGGATAGTCCAAGTGATGGCAGGTCGCGCAGGCGGATTCGTTCGAGCCGAGTTCCTCCGTCAGCCTTTCCTGATGCTCCACATGCGGGAACGCGACGATGTAGCCTGTCTGGTTCCCGTCAATGCGGAGCGTCTCCCAGCCGATGGCAGATTGCACGGGGTTGATGGATGGATTCTTGGCCGAGGCAGGATAGTTCAACAGGGCAGGCAACATCAACGCGATGGCGAAGGTTGCCAGTCCACTGCGGCGGGCGAAGATGGCGCGCCCTGGCGTATCCTGGCTGAACCTCGCCAGCGGATTGGACTTCGTGGCGGCTTGCGGGTTGGGGATCTCATTTCCCAACAGCGCCAGGTTCTCCGCAAAGAACAGGTAGACGAGGAGCGCGGCCGCGGGGATGCCGAAGGCGATCAACGTCTCTGCCAGCGAGGGGGAGTAGTCCAGTCCCGTGGATTGGCGCATGGTGAACATGCTCAACGACATGCGCTGGCTGAGGATGCCCGTGATGATCAAAATGGCGCTGGTCAACAAGCCTTCGCGGCTTTCGCGGACCTTTCTGATCGCCAGCAACCCGATGGGCAGGATTCCGCAGACGAGAATCTCGGCTAGGAACAGGACGCTTTGCCACGAACCGTCCAGCGCGTTCGGTAAAACGCCGCGCAGGGACAGGTCGCCCAAGCGCAGGAGCAGGTACAGTCCCAGCGGAAGCGGCACCCACGCGCCGATCCGCTCCAGCAGGTCGAAGTGCATCCCGCGCTTGTACCAACGCTCCACGAGGAAACCTTCCACGACCAGAGCCATCATTCCAGCCGCGATGGCGCTGGTGAAGAACAGATAGGGGAGCCACGGGCTGTACCACAATGGATGCACGCGGTGCGGCATGATCAGGAACAACGACCCCAGCGAGGACTGGTGCAGGGTGGAAAGCACAATTCCCAAGATCACCAGCGGCAGGGTGGCCTTGTGAAGTCCGTGCAGGATGACCTGGAAGAATTTACGTTTGAAAAGTGGGTGTTCAAGGATGGCGGGCGAAAATTCCAGCACCAACACCGAGAAATACAGCATCACGCACCAGGCGATCTCGAACATCACCGAATGGTGCTGCCAACTGATGATGGGCATGTAAATGTGCCAGGGCAGGCCGAGGTCGAAGATCA
>JBMOMR010000042.1:0-12936 GCA_049324715.1 Chloroflexota bacterium
AATTCGCGAATTTGTTGTTGTGGGTTCATGAGCGAGATTATATTCGCTCGAACAATCCGCGCAAAGGGAATCAAGGCACGTAGTAGAGGATCGCCAAAAGTGGACGATTGGAAAGCACGCCGACATCACCGCTGAAAAATCGGATGATGTTGGCCGTACGATCGTCGTTGTCATCGGCCGAAAAGCGCAGGCGGAATTGCGTTATACCAGCCAGGTTGATGAATGCATAGGAAGTGTTCAGGAGTTTGGTGGTGTACCAGTTGTTGGCATCGGGCAGGTTTTGAATGGTGCCTACATTGTTCCTGCTTGCCGCCGCCTGGAAATCCGCCGCCTGCAACGCGCTGGTGGTACCGAACGCTCCGTTGCGGATGTCGATGCGGATGGTGCCGAGCACTGTGAATGGGTCCGCGCCTGTAAAACCTTGACGGCGGATGCCCAGGGTAATTCCAGTGACCACAGCGTTATCGGGCAATGTGGAAGTGTTGAAGGATAGGATCGAACGATACTGTCGGTCCGACGCGTCGTCGCCCAGGTTGAACGTCACCGCGCCTGCATTCAACGAGCCGCCCACCCCCGTGGTCTCGCCAGATTCGAGCACCCATCCATCCTGGCCTTTGACCGAACGAAAGTATGCCAGGGAACTATTACCGTATGTCCACAATTCGGCGCCAGCACCGTCATTCCCATTTGCCTGGAAATACAGCGAACCATTGAAAACAGCGGGATACGCGGGAATGGAGCCCGTGCTCCCAGGGTAAATATCGGCCACACGGTCTGCCCCATTGACAGCGTCGTACTTCCACAATTCAGTGCCAGCATTATCATTTCCACGCGCACTAAAATACAAGGCGCCATTATAGGAGGTGAGATAAGACGGGTTCGAACTATCACTTCCAAAGTTGATATCAGCCACGAATTGAGTGCCATTCGTGGGATCGTAGCACCACAACTCCTGTCCCAATCCATCGTTCGCGTTGGCGGAGAAATACAAAACGTCATCATAGACGGCCAAATAGCTGGGGTAGGAACCGCTCGCGCCATCCTGAATATCCTCCACGCGCAGAGCGCCGCCCACAGGCTCGTACATCCACAGTTCCTTCCCTGCGCCATCCCCGCCATCCGCGGAGAAGTAAAGCACACCATTGAACACGGTCATGTACAGGGGGGATGAATTTGTGGCACCACTGTAAATATCAACAACGCGTTGGATCGAGTCGGTGGTCGAATTGTATTTCCACAATTCCGTCCCTCCGCCATCACATCCATTGGCAGAAAAATACAATTCTCCGTTGTAGACTTCGAGATAAGAAGGGTCGGCTCCGACCGCCCCGAAGCAAATATCCGCCACACGCAGGGCGCCCCCAGTCGGGGAATACACCCACAATTCCCGCCCCGCGCCGTCGTTCCCATTGGCGCCAAAATACAAGGCTCCGTTGTAGACAGTCAGGTAATAGGGATAGGAACTGCTGGCGCCAGCGTAGATATCCACCACGCGAGATGCGCCCAAGCCAGGTTCATACATCCAGATCTCGCGTCCCGCCCCATCGTTCCCGTTCGCGCCGAAATACAGGGCCCCGTTGTAAACCACCAGGTCCTCGGGAGCAGAGCCCGTAGCGCCCGCGTAAATGTCGCTGACGCGGTAAAGTGTCGTGATCACTTCTCGCAGCGGCGATCCACCCTGGGCCTGGATGGGAGTGGCGCCCGCCAGTGCCAATGACAATACGGTCAGTGTTGCGATCAAAGAAAGAAACAATCGCTTGAACATGGGAACCTCCTGAATAGTGTGGGGAGCGTGCTTTGGCGTAAATACGTTCAACTCACACTATACAGAATTTAAGAGCCTGTTTCATCTGTCATTTGTCATTGAAAAATAACAAGAGGGAGGCTCTTGACCCATCAGATGGATTTTTCCCGTCGAAAGAATCAGCACTTACAAAACACGACTTCCCACACTGGAGGTTGCATCAAACCCCTCTGACGAGGGATTTGATGCAACGCAAGATGCACTATACTGAAATATAGAGTTGCCAGACAACAGTCAAAAGGTAAAAAAGATGAAAAAATATTCCTCAAGGATTTATCTGCCCACGTTCATAATTGTTGCTTTAATCCTATTCTCCAACGGTTGCAAGCCATCTGTAGAAACTCATCAGACGTCAACTTCAACACCCCGCACACTGTCCACGCCCACCCCCGCGCCGCCGTCCAAAAGTGATTTTGAAGTCCCCTACGAACTGGTCTCACAGGATAGCCTCCTGGCATATCTCGAAGATTTGACGTCCATTCAAGCGTACTCGGGCTGGCGTAACTCAGCAAGCAGTGGAGAGGCCGAGGCGCTGGACTACATTGAGCGAACCATGCGCGGTTTTTCAAATCTACAGGAGGTTGGACTGGAATTCGAGCGGCAAAGTTTTGATGTGTATCTCGCCACTGAGATTTTGACGTCAGACTTGACCCTCACGATCGGCGGACAGCAGATCGAGGTCCTAGCGGATGCGATACGCGGCAATCGTTTCGACCGACACCTGGCTTCGTACTTCGACTCCGACGGCGCGGTCAACGATTCGAATCCGAATCCGCTATCAGCGTCTGGCCTTCCTTTGTTGGTGAACGACGCCGACACCCTTTATGAAATGGGAATCGATGCATACAAAGGCAAGATTCTCTTCCTCGACTACACGCTGATCGACCAGCACGCAAATCCCGGTGCGGGCAGCGCGAGCGGACTTGGACCTTCCGAAAACAGTGGTCGCCTCTTGGAAATGGTGGACCACGGACTGGCGGGGATCGTATTGGTGACGAGTTTTTCCAACAAGACCGGGCAGAGTCACGGGATGGGCGCAAGCGAGGGAAGCACTGTTTTTGGTTGGGACGCTCCCGCCAAGCGCGTCCCGATCCTGTATGTTCGCATCGAAGACCTGAGCCCGGCGGGAATCGAAAATTGGGACGGTCTGGCCCACATCGAAGCGGCCCAACTTACGTTGGACGCCGATGTGTACTATCCAGGCAAATCTGGCAATTTGATCGCCCGCATCCCCGGGGCGGATTCATCGAAGGCGATCATCCTGGGCGCACACGTCGACTCGCCCAACAACCCCGGCGCGCTCGATGATGGCAGTGGGTCCGCCGCCTTGCTGGAGATTGCCCGCGTGTTGAATGTTTCTCAAATCCGCCCTCCCGTGGATTTGTATCTTGCATGGTTTGGCTCGGAGGAGCTTGGTGTTTACGGCTCCTCGTATTTCGCGTCCACGCATCAGGAACTGTTGGATCAAACCCTCGTCATGTTGCAAATGGACGGCCTCGGGTCCCCGCTCGATGGGGTGGACTGCAAACCCACTTTGGTCGTCAACCCGTACGATCGTTTTGGGGAAAACCGCATCCCCTTATATGATTTTCTAGCCAACACTCTAAGCGCCCAAAACATATCGCTGGATCAATTTGTAGAACACGGACTCGGTTCAGATAACAATAATTTCGAAGCCTTCAATGTCCCCAACGCGGACTTGGCATTTATAGATAGCAGGGAAATGCTGTATGGGTCACGACCCATTCACTACTATGTCCATTGGCACGATCCGTATGATGACATGGATCGGGCACGATTGGTGGGTACGGCCTTCGTTGACATGACGAAAACACTTCTGGCGGCCGCGCTGGAGATAGGTCGCGTCCAGCCGAACCTTCGGGTAACTCCCGAACCAACTCACCGCGCACTCTTTCTCGCGAGTCACACCGAAGCGTTTGGCATCACAGCACTGAGGGAACTGGGCATGGCATTCAGTTGGGAAAGTTTGGACGTTGACCTGATTCCCTATGGACAGGCCATCACCACTACCGATTTGCAGGATGTGAAGGTCATCGTTCTCCCACCAACGGTCAACTCGCCCGGTCACGCGCCCGAAGTGTGGAGCGATTCCGAGATCACCCTGTTGCAGGGATATGTCGCCAATGGAGGCCTGCTCGTGGTCGTCAACTCCGCATCCGATTATGCCTCAACGCTCCGACTCTACCGTCCCAATCTCGGCGTGCGCTCCGCCAATGCCCTGCTAGAATCCATGGGAATTAAATTCAGGCTGGGCGGCGCAGGGAGCGACAATACCGCCCGGGCAATATCTGAACATCCACTCACCCTGGATTCGCCCTATCTGACACTCTCGGGCAACAATGCCGTTGCTTTTAGCATGACAAATGGATTGAGTTTGATCCGCGGCGCCAGTCACCCCCTCGTTGGATTGGTCGATTACGGCTCACAGGGCGGGCAGATCCTGGTCATCGCCGAATTGGGTCTCATCCAGGACAGCGGCGACGGCGCAAAAAACATGCAGTTCATCAAAAACATTGCTCGCTATGCCAGCACTCGTTAATTCCTATTTCGAGTTCAGACAAAAACTTCAACTTTCGATATGCTTTGCAACAACATCTTGAAGATAATTTGATTTCAACGAGCTCCCATCAATCTTCCACCCGTATCCTGTAACCCACGCCCGATTCGGTCAGTAAATAGCGAGGACGGGCTGGATCTGGTTCGATCTTGCGACGCAGGTTGCTGATATTGACCCGCAGGATGTGCATATCGTCATAGCCTTCGCCCCAGACTTGTTTCAGCAATTGACGATGCGTGATGACCTTACCCGCGTGGATGACCAGAATTCTCAAGAGGTCATATTCGGTGGGCGTAAGTTGGATTTCCTTCTCATTGACTAAAACCAGACGGCGCGCAAAATCCACGGTCAGGCCACTGGACTGGAAAACGGGCTCGCTCGTGGCGAAGGTCTGCTTTCGCAAGGCAACGCGCATCCGCGCGAGAAGTTCTCCAGTGCCGAAAGGCTTGGTCAGGTAGTCATCGGCACCGGCGTCGAGGGCGGCGATCTTGTCCTGTTCGGCCTCGCGGACGGAGAGGATGATGATTGGGGTCTGACTCCACTCGCGCAAGCGGCGCGTCACTTCGATGCCGTCCAGATCGGGTAGGCCGAGATCTAGGACGATGATGTCGGGGCGGTGACTGAGTACGGCTTGCAGGGCTTCCTCTCCGCTGGCCGCTTCGTACACGGTCAGACCCTGTGCGCCGAGCGCGGCGCGCAAATAGCGCCGAATGGGCGCTTCGTCATCCACCACCAGAACGCGTTGGTTGCCGAGGGTCATGGCTCCAATGGTAATTCAACTTCGAGAATTGTGCCGCCGCCTTCGCGTTTACGGGCACGGATCGTGCCGCCATGTGCTTCGACAATGCCTTTGCTGATCGAAAGTCCCAGTCCGGTGCCGCTGACACTCTCGGGGCGTTGGACTCGGTAGAATTTGTCGAAGACGCGGGAAATGTCCTCGGACGGGATGCCCACCCCACGGTCCAGGATTTGGAGGCGGGCGTTTGCGTCAGTCAACGAGGCGGTCACTTCGATCAACGAATCGGGCATGGAATATTTGATGGCGTTTTCCAACAGGTTGACCATCACCTGCACCATGAGCGTGAAGTCCATTGACACAAGGGGGAAGTCGACGGGCACGTCCACCTTGATGTGATATTTTTCAGCGCGCTGGCCAAGTTGCTCGATGGCCGTGCCGATCAGGTCTTGCACGTCGCCTGGTTCGCAATGGAGTCGGATGGCACCGCTTTCAATACGCGTCATCGAAAGCAGGTTGCCCACGAGCCGATTCAATCGGTCGGCCTCTTCGCGCGCTGTGACGATCAAACTGCGGCGATACTCCTCGTTGAGATTTTCCGCCTGTTCATCCAGACTGGTCAGCGCGCCTGTAATGGAAACCAACGGGGTACGAAGATCGTGCGAGATGGAATTGAGCAGGGCGGTCTGCAGTTTTTCGGCAGCCTGCAACAGTTCAGCCTTTTTCGCCTGTTCCGCCAGCCCTGCGCGCTCGATGGCAAGTGCGGCTTGGTTGGTGAAAGCGGCCAGTGTCTGACGTTGCTCGGGAGTGAGAAAACTCTTCGCGTCTTTTGGGCGAATGCCCAGCGCGCCGACGGTGTTATTGGCGGTCTTGAGAGGCAGGCATCGCAATGACGCGGCAGGCAATGTAACGGTGCCGCGGCCAGCAGGTTCGTCATGCTCGAATGCCCAGGTCGCGACGGCCAGTTCGTTTTCGTCGGGCTCGTAATTGGGCGAACTCGCAAACGTAAGAAGTTGCTTGTTCTCTGGCAGGAAAATGGCGACATCCTTGCCGAACGCCTGACCGATATGTGAGATGATTATCTCCGCGACATGCTTCAAATCAGTGGCGGACGTCAGATCGCGGCCGAGGTTGTAAAGGGCGGCCGTTTGTTTTTCGCGTTGGGTGGCAGATTCGGCCTGTTCGCGCACACGGGCGGTCAATGAACTGATAACAAGGCTGACCACCAACAGGACTACAAACGTGATGAGGTATTCCGTGTCACTGACAGCCAGCGTCAAATAGGGAGGGATGAGAAAAAAGTCAAAGGCAAGTACGCCTGTCACGGCGGCCAGCATGGACGGCCCCCTGCCGAGGAAGACTGCTGAAATGACCACTGCGGCCAGATAGAACATGACAAGGTTGGCGGGTTCAAGGTTGCCGCGTATAGCGATTCCGAGAAGCGTGGCTAGCGCGACGAGGCCAAAACTGAGCAGGTATCGTCCCAGGGGGCGATGCGGCTGGAAGGATTCGGGGACAACGACCCTCTTCGATTCAAATTCCGCGCTGATCACGTAAATGTCAATGACACCGCTGTGATAAACCAACTGGTCAACGATGGAACCTGTCAGAATTTCCTGCCAGCGCGGTTTGAGCGGTTTACCTACCACCACTTTCGTGATGTTGTTTTTGCGCGCAAAATCCAGCACGGCCTCGTGGATGGACGGCCCCGCGAGGGTGAGGGATTTCGCTCCGAGTTCCTCGGCCAGTTGCAGGGTCCGCCCGATGCGTTCGCGATTGGCAGGTTTGTTCTCGGGTTTCGAGGCGACCTCCACGTAGACGGCGAACCACTCGGCGTTGAGTTCGTCCGCCAACCGCCGCGTGTTGCGAATGAGTTTCTCGGCCAGCGGGCTGGGGCTGATGCAAACCAGCAGGCGTTCGGCCGCGGCCCAGGGTCCAGGAATGGCGCGGGTCTGCATGTACGAGCGCATCTGGTCGTCCACGCGTTCGGCCGCGCGACGCAGGGACATCTCGCGCAGGGCAGTGAGATTCCCCTTGCGAAAGAATTTCTGGATGGCGCGCGCCGCCTGCTCGGGAATGTAAACTTTGCCTTCCTGCAAACGCGCGAGCAGTTCATCAGGCGGCAGGTCAATGACTTCGATCTCGGAGGCCGTGTCGATCACGCGGTCAGGGATGGTCTCGCGGACAACAACGCCCGTCACCTGCGCGACGATATCGTTCAGGCTCTCGAGGTGCTGGATGTTGAGCGTGGTGTACACATCAATACCAGCGTCGAGGATCTCCTCCACATCTTGAAACCGCTTGGGGTGACGCGAGCCAGGCGCGTTGGTGTGCGCGAATTCATCCACGAGAACCAGTTGCGGGCGGCGGGCAAGAAGCGCATCCACATCCAGTTCAGGCAGTAAAACGTTATGATATTCCACCTGCTTGCGCGGCAGGACATCCAACCCTTCGAGCAGTTCTTCGGTCTCGATGCGTTTGTGCGTCTCCACGTATCCGATGACAACGTCAACGCCTTGCTCTTTGCGTTGGTGAGCGGCTTCGAGCATGGCATAGGTCTTGCCCACGCCCGCGGCATACCCAAGGAAGATCTTCAATTTTCCATGGTTGGGCTCTTCAGACTGAACCTGCTTCAAAAGCGCATCTGGATCGGGACGATTTTCCATCGAATTTATTGTATCCCATCCAGCGCCAAATTTAACAGCAGGACGTTGACTCGCGGTTCGCCAAGCATTCCGAACTGACGTCCTTCGGTGTATTTTTCAACGAGGGATTTAACCTCCGCTTCTTCCAACCCGCGAGCGGACGCCACCCTTCGGACCTGGTACAACGCTGACGCCACGCTGATATGCGGGTCGAGTCCGCTGGCAGAGGAGGTGACCAGGTCAACGGGAATCGGAAGCGGGTTGTTTAAGTCAGCGGTATGGAGCGACTCAATCCGCGCCCGCACAACTTCTTCGAGAGACGGATTCATCGGCCCCAAGTTGGAGCCAGACGAAGCGGCGGCGTTATATCCCGCCGCAGAGGGACGACCCCAGAAATATTTCGGGTCATCGAATTGCTGACCGATCAGCTCCGAGCCGTAGGTCTTGCCGTCAATAACGATGAGACTGCCATTCGCTTGCTGTGGGAAGAGGACTTGGGCGAGGCTTGTCACGGTCAGCGGATAGATCACGCCAGTGATGACGGTGAGTAACGCCAGCAACGTGACGGCTGGGCGAAGTTGTTTTACCATGATGAAAAGACTCCAGATGCGAGCAGCAACGTCCATGCTATGGTGAGCATGAATATCCACGGGCGCAGAGGGGTGGGAATATGTAACGTGTTCGGCGCGACACTGGCGGCGACGAGTCCTGCCGTAGAAATCACACCAGCCAATTTGGAAAGAGAGAGTTTTGTTTTCATTTTCACTCCTTGTAGAGAGCAGATGAACAGAGAATAGTGAACACGACTTTGACTGCTCTCTGCTCGCTACTCTCTATTCTCGTCATACTAAATGCAACGCCACCAACAACATATCAAAGACCTTGATCCCAATGAACGGCACGAGCAAGCCGCCGAAACCGTAGATCAAGAGGTTGTCGCGTAAGAGCTGCGCCGCACCGACTGCGCGATACGGTACTCCGCGCAAGGCGAGCGGAATCAACGCAATGATGATGAGCGCATTGAAAATCACCGCGGACATGATGGCACTTTCGGGGGTGGCAAGGCGCATGATGTTGAGTGCGTTCAACTGCGGATAGGTCGTAGCAAATGCGGCAGGGATGATCGCAAAGTATTTGCTCACATCGTTGGCGAGGCTGAAGGTGGTCAGTGCGCCGCGAGTCATCAACAGTTGTTTCCCGATCTCCACGATCTCGATTAACTTCGTCGGGTTGCTGTCCAGATCCACCATGTTGGCGGCTTCGCGTGCAGGCTGCGTGCCTGTGTTCATCGCCACGGCAACATCGGCTTGAGCAAGAGCAGGTGCGTCGTTCGTGCCGTCGCCTGTCATCGCAACCAAGCGTCCGCCCATTTGATATTCGCGGATGAGTTTGAGCTTGGCTTCGGGCGTGGCTTGCGCCAGAAAATCATCCACGCCTGATTCAGCAGCGATGGCGGCGGCCGTCAGCGGATTGTCACCTGTGATCATCACGGTCTTGATGCCCATCTTACGCAGTTGCGCGAAGCGTTCCTTCATGCCGCCTTTGACGATGTCCTTCAAGTGGATGACTCCCAGCGCTTTGTTGTCGCGAGTCACAACCAACGGCGTGCCGCCTGCTCGGGCAATGGAATCAACTGTCGGCTTGAGGTCTGAGGCGACGCCGTTTCCGTTTGACTGGATCAATCCGATCATCGTGTCAGGCGCACCTTTGCGGATTTCCACCCCCCTCGTCCCCCCCAAATAGGACGAAAGATCGTCGTCCGATTTGGGGGGATGTAAGGGGGGTAAATCCACACCACTCATGCGCGTTTGCGCGGTAAACGGGATGAAGTGCATTCCATCCACGGTGTGACCGCGCAGACCAAATTTTTCTTTGGCAAGCACCACAATGGAACGACCTTCGGGAGTCTCATCTGCAAGGGATGCAAGTTGTGCGGCTTCGGCGAGTTCTTGCGGCGCAATACCGTTGACGGGGATGAACTCCACCGCCTGACGATTGCCGAGCGTGATGGTGCCCGTCTTGTCGAGCAGCAGCACATCCACATCGCCCGCCGCTTCCACCGCGCGACCCGACATGGCGATGACGTTGCGCTGGATCATCCTGTCCATGCCCGCGATGCCGATGGCGGAAAGCAGACCGCCGATGGTGGTGGGGATGAGACACACGAGCAGCGCGATCAGCACGGTGATAGTGATGGGTGTGCCACTGCCAACGGCGCTGGCGTTGACGCTGTAAATTGAATACGGCAGCAAGGTTGTGACGACGACCATAAAAATTATCGTGAAGCCCGCCAACAAAATGTTGAGCGCAATCTCGTTCGGCGTCTTCTGACGCTTCGCGCCTTCGACCATGCTGATCATGCGGTCGAGAAATCCCTGCCCAGGGTCGGCGCTGACGCGGATGATGAGCCAATCGGAAAGGAGGCGCGTGCCGCCTGTGACAGCGGAACGGTCACCGCCCGCCTCACGCACCACGGGAGCGGATTCGCCTGTCACGGCGCTTTCATCCACCGAAGCGATTCCAACCACGATCTCGCCATCGGCGGGGAGAATATCGCCAGCCACGACTAAATAAAGATCATCTTTTCTGAGTGAGGTGGATGAAACAATTTCATGTTCAACTTCTAGACCCTTCGGCAGGCTCAGGGCAAGCTTTTCAACTTTGGAACTGACCTTCTTCGCGGGCGTATCCTGCCTTGCCTTTCGCAACGACTCCGCTTGGGCTTTTCCGCGCCCTTCTGCCACAGCTTCGGAGAAGTTGGCGAACAAGACCGTGAACCACAGCCAGAGCGTGATCGCGCCGATGAAGCCCGCAGACGCTTCACCTTTGCCGATCAGGGATTGAATCCACAATAAAGTGGTGAGCACGCTGCCCACTTCCACCACGAACATGACGGGGTTGCGCACCATCCAGCGCGGGTTGAGTTTGATAAAGGATTCCAGCACAGCGCGTTGGTACATCTCGCGGCGGGCTTGGGTTTTGTTTTTTGTAGTCATAGTTCCTCATTCGTCATTGCGAGGAGCGCTCTTGCTCTTTGCGACGAAGCAATCCCCAACTCGATAATGGATTGCTTCGGGCGGAAGATCACCGCCCTCGCAATGACGGTGTTATCCGAAGATCATCAAATACTCGACAATGGGTCCAAGCGCCAGGGCGGGTAGGAAACTCAATGCGCCGACAATGATGATGACGCCGATGACCCAGGCAATGAAGAGCGGAGTGTGCGTGGGCAATGTCCCTGCACTGGCAGGAACTTTCTTCTTATTTGCCAGTGAGCCTGCAATTGCCAGAACGGGAAGCGCCAGCCAATAACGCGCGATGAACATGGCAATGCCGAGCGAGATGTTATAGAAAGGCGTGTTCGCGCCCAGCCCTGCAAATGCCGAGCCGTTGTTATTCCCAGCGGACGAGAACGCGTAAAGCACTTCGCTGAATCCATGTGCAGATGGGTTGTAAATGGTGGCACGCCCTGCTTCGGTCATCAATGCCACAGCGGTGCCGAGCAATACCACCATGACAGGGATGAGAATGATGATGGATGCCATCTTCATTTCGTAGGCTTCGATCTTCTTGCCAAGATATTCGGGGGTGCGCCCCACCATCAAACCAGAGACGAAGACAGCGATGATGACGAACGCCAACATGCCGTATAAGCCCGACCCCACACCGCCGTAGATAATTTCACCCAGTTGCATGAGCCACATCGGGACGAGTCCGCCCAGCGGCATGAACGAGTCGTGCATGGAGTTGACCGAGCCGTTCGACGCGGCTGTCGTGGCTGTTGCCCACAGCGCCGAGTTCACGATACCAAAGCGAACTTCCTTGCCTTCCATGTTGCCGCCAGGATTCGTCGCAGACTGTGTCTGGTCAATGCCGAGTTTTGCAAACTGCGGATTGCCGCCCTGCTCTGACCAAACTGTAACGCCAAGCAGAGTTACAAAAATAATCGTCATCACCGCCAGCAGCGCCCAACCCTGACGCGTATCGCCCACCATCTTTCCGTAGGTGTAGCATAGCGAGGCGGGAATCAGCAGGATGGACAACATCTCCAAAAAGTTCGAGAACGGTGTCGGGTTTTCCAACGGGTGTGCCGAATTGACGTTGAAGAATCCGCCGCCGTTGGTGCCGAGTTGCTTGATGGCAACTTGCGAAGCGGCAGGTCCCACCGCGATGAGTTGAGTCTCGCCTGATTGAAGCGAAGTAGCAGACTTATACTCACTAAGGGTCTGCACCACACCCTGCGAAACCAGCGCCAATGCCAAAATAAGCGCCAGCGGGAGCAAAATGTAGAGAACAGAGCGGGTCATGTCCACCCAGAAATTACCGATCTCTTTGGTGGTGTGCCTGACAATGCCGCGAATCAGCGCCACCAAAACCGCCATGCCCGTCGCCGCAGAGAGGAAATTCTGCACGGTCATGCCGAGCATTTGGGTGAGGTAACTCATCGTCGTTTCGCCGCCGTAGCCCTGCCAGTTGGTGTTTGTCGCAAAACTCACCGCCGTATTCCACGCGGAGTCAGGGGAGACTGCGCCGAGTCCCTGCGGGTTGAGAGGCAGAATCCCTTGCAGGCGTTGCGAAAGGTAAATCGCGAGCAAGCCGAGGACGTTGAAGACCAACATCGCGACGGCGTACGATTTCCAAGTCGTCTCGGAACGCGAGTCAATGCCTGAGAGGCGATAAAGGAATCGTTCGGCGCGCCCCGCCAAAGGGTCAAGGATGACGCGCTCGCTTTGATAGACTCTCGCCATGTACGCGCCGAGCGGCTTCGCCAGGAGAAGCAAAATCCCAAAGTAGAAAATCAATTGCATCCAGGCGCTCATCCGAACCACTCCGGTTTGACCAGCGCGAATACGAGATACAGCAGAAGTCCGAGCGCGACAATTCCAACCATCCAATAAAGCGGATTCATGACTTGTCCTCCCGCAGTCCATCGAGTGCATTGAGCAGCCCAATGGAAAGCAAAAAGAATAGAACGGTTAAGCCAAGAAATACAAGGTCGTTCATGCGTGCCTCCAATGGAAGCAGTGTATTCAGTTGCGGGTCAACTTGGGGGCAAAGTTGGAAATAAAAACGTCAAGAAAACATAAAGAGGAGTCCCTTACGGTATAATTGCCCCCATGCAACCATCCATTATCGGTGTCCGATTCTCGAAAATCGGCAAAATCTATCACTT
>JBMOMR010000043.1:0-253841 GCA_049324715.1 Chloroflexota bacterium
CCATCACCGAAAATAAAAATCGCCACGATGGCGATTTTCAACAAGTGCCCCCACGGGGATTCGAATATCATCCCCTAAATGGGGACCACGATCTAGAAAATAAAAACCGCCTTATCGGCGATTTTCAGCAAGTGCCCCCACGGGGATTCGAATATCATCCCCTAAATGGGGACCACGATCTAGAAAATAAAAACCGCCTTATCGGCGATTTTCAACGAGTGCCCCCACGGGGAGGGAACGTATAGGCAACAAATTATCCGTGGGGGCGGTGTCAAAAGGGGGCGGTTCGGAATCGGGAGGGCGGAGTAGTTCGGCGAGGGGTGGGAGGTAGTAGGTGATGGTGCCGATGATCTGCCCATTTTCCTTTTTGGCTCTTACTTCATGGATGAAGGTTTGCAGGATCTGGCGGGCTGTTTCAGCGGGGGCTTCGGTGAGCAGGCGTGCCAGGCGCAGGGATAGGTATTCGATCTCTTTGGGATCGAGCGGGGGAGCGGCTTCGAAGCGGGTGTTGGTCAGTTCGGTGTATTCGGTGATGATAACGGCGCGCTGGCCTTCGAGTTCGGTCAGTTTGTCGAGGAGGGTGGAGGAGTGTCCGCGCTCGGCAATGGCGCGGGTGATGTTGACGATCTGGGTGGAGAGTTTTTTCTTTTCGGCATCGAGGACGGCGAGGCGTTCCTTGCGGTGGGTCTCACGGTGGTCAGTGGCGTGACGCTCGATCTCGAGCATGGCGGCGAGGCTATCGGGCAGGAGGATGTAATCGCGCAGGGTGTGCAAGACGGCTTCTTCGAGTTTGCGGCGAGGGATGCGGGAGGCGGAGCAATCGAGGCGGCGCTTGGCGCGTGAGCATCGGTAGGCTTCGTCACGGCCTGTGATGTGGGTGCGGGTGGTGGTGTTGCCAGACATCGGGGAGCCACAAAGATCGCAGTGGACGAGTCCGCTCAAAAGGTAGGGTGAATCGACGCGTCGGGGATGACGTTCTTTTGTGCGGGCAAGGGCATAGTCGCGGATGAGTTTCTGGACGGCGTTCCAGGTGTCCATGTCTATGAGCGGGTCGCAGTAATGCTCGATCACCAGGTCCCCGAATTCGAGGATGCCGATGTAGATGCGATTGGCGAAGAAGGTTTTGTAGGAGTTGAGGGAGGAGAAGATCTTTGTTTCGGTGTGGATCTTGGCGAGGGTGTTGCCAGCGGCGCGCAGTTCGAAGGCGCGCTGGATGCGGGGGACGAGGTTGGGATCGGGGACCCAGCGGTGGGCGACGTGGGCGGATCCGTCGCGGCGTGCCCCGATGGTGACGGGCTGGCGTTTGAAGCCTGTGGGCGGCGTGCCAGGGACGCATCCATGTTTGAGGACGAGGTCGCGCAGGCCGCGCTTGGCATCGGTGGAAGTCTGGCGGCGCTTCTCTTCGTTGCTGATGTCTATGAAGAATTCGATGATGCGGCCGTATTGGCCATCGGGGATGGGATCGGTGAGGGAGTGGACGATGATATTGCGGTTGCGGAGCAGGGCTTTGTAGTAGATGGCATCATCGAGGTCGCGGGCGAAGCGGGCGTAGTTCCAGAGCAGGATGGCGGCGGGACGTTCTTCGACGTGGCGGGTGGAATCGATCATGCGGTTGAAGTCGTCGCGGCCCACGGTGGACCCGCCTGATTTCGCAACGTCCACGAATTTGTGGCGATGGACGAGGCCATATTGCTGGCAGTAGGCTTTGAGTTCGGCGAGTTGCTGATCGGTGGAGGCGTCTTGACGCATACCGCCGCTGTCGCGGCGGTATGAATCTACGATGGAGCCAGGAGGGAGGGAGGAGGGGGGAGGAATATACATCAGGTGTGGCGGTCGAAATTTCAAAAGAAAGGTTTTTCCGATAAACCGGAAATCGTTATATCGAATTTGTATCCATATTTTTCAAGAAGAGATCTGACATTTTCCACCAAGCCAATGGGAGCTTGGGGTGCTATGTAAACTCTTTGTATTAAAACACGCAAATCCACGGGTACAGGTATGCCCTTCTGGATAGTCTCTATTCTAAAATCAAGGCCTTTTTGGCTTGGTGGTGGCGATCGTACAATAATTGCGCGAAGTTCTCTCTCATGTTCAAACGCTTTTCTCTTATGGATAAAAGGGGCAAGAACGCTGTCACCTTCTATTACTTGATGCTCGTAGTCTATATATAAAACCTGTCCGATATAGACAGATTCGTCAGTTCGCAGGGAATCTCGGATATTCCTATAGGTAGATTGAATGGCGAGTCCATCCTTTGTAGGAGGAAGATAGAGTTCCCACATAGCAGTTGATTCGGTCACGTTCATGTGCCAGCAGTTGATAGCCACATGCTTTACCCAACTCTCTTTTACTGAAGCAGTGTTTTTCATGAGGCTATTGAATACTGCAATGTCTTCTCTGGGTAGATCATACGGAGGTTGTCTCGCCTCAACATTTATTTTTGGCGAGGAGCCCTCAAATGTGTCATCGAATTGATCTGCCCTCGCAAACCATAGCGATGAAGTGTCAAGCATATTCACGAACTTAGCGAACGCCATGTATCTCCATATAGTCGTTGCTTCATCAGATGGAGGCGCTAACTTGGGGTGAGCTTTATACATTCGTGATATGCCTAAACTATAGAGCTAATAAGGAGTGTAGCTTGTCTGGCCAACCTGCAATATGGATTAAGCGGTTCTTTTGCAAATGCTCATTTAAAATTTGGGCTTTGGTCAGTTTGGATAGCTCTACCCAGTCGTCAGAAAATACATACGTGGCATTTCCGGTATACATGCTTTCGAAGCAATACACTTTTTTGTCAGGAAATCCAAAAACAATGTAACCTCGAAAGCCACCTTCTCCGATTGCAAGAAAATCAGGCCCATAGCTATTAATGGCTTCAAGTCTGTATTGAAGAATTTCTTGTTTTTGTTTACTGGTGTGTTCGATTAGTCCCTTTATATGTTCTCTGAGCTGAGGCCAAGGGTATTTGCCGGGAGGAAGTAGCCGCCAATTCAAACGTTGTAATGGGGGTGTTGCCATTTCATCTAATGACTCGGTAAAGACTTCACAATAGCCAAAGAATTCGAGTAGCAGATTAATAATATGGATTATTGATGACTTGGTTTCACTTGTCAATGTCACTAAAGGAGAGAGTATTGCTAATTGTCCTGATGCGGTCTTTCCTATCTTTAGTTCAATTGATGGTGGGGGAACAAAAGTACGAGGATACCTCCGATATTCCACATCTCTGACGTCTGACATTTCCTCAGTATCATCACGGCCTCGCCACTCCTTCCAGTGCCACATTACTTGGCGATATGCGTTTTCCATAGGCAGATCGCGATGAACTATCCACTTCCCTTCGGCATTGAAGCGACTCTGGGGCCCCACAATTCTTGGCAATAGTCCATCACCTATGGACGATATATCTGAAAAGCCCATTCGTTGAACCAAAGCATCGGTAAGACTATCAAACTTGAAACCAAATATCAGAGCTTTATCGTGATACGACGAATCCAAATAAAGATCAAGGTTACGAATATACTGTTTATGGATGATCATTATGTTCTCCAATCTTAGAGAGACTATCCAGTGCTTTCTAAATTAATACCTATCCACTTCGTGGCCTTGCGCGTCGTAGAGGACGGCGGGATCGGGTTCGCTGTTGTTCCAGATGTTTTTGTTGTAGCCACAACTGAAGCCAGTTGAGTTTGTGCCTGCCCAGATGCGGAGGGTTTGGCCTGGCTCAAGGATGCCACCGAGGCTACAGGCTTGGTTGCCTTTTTCGGAGACAAGAGTCCAGCCGTTCAGGTTGACAGGCGAGGAACCGACGTTTTTGATGTCCACGTATTCAGCCTGTTTGTTGACGGTGACGATGATCACGGACTGCGTAGCGCTTCCAGGAACGGTTGCGGTGGCCAGCGGCAGGGATGCCCAGAGACCGAGGGAGTTATCCCTGGCGTAGGCTTCAGCTTCGCGGAACAGATCGGCACAAGAGACATCGGGAGGGTAGGTGGCCGCATTGGCGAAGCCCTGCCGCACGAGTTCGTAGTTCACGAAGAGGCCATCCACGAACACGTAGCGGAGCAGGCGATCATATCGGTCAGTTTCAGAGACATCCTTGAAGAGCGTGACAATCTTGCCAAGCACAAGTTCGGTATTTTTTTGCGAGGCTTCCTTGCCATAGGCTTCGTGCTGAATGGTGCTTTCAGGGGTGTCAATGCCAATATAGCGGACTGGGTAGACAAGCCCATCGGCATCGAGCCTGACCTTGATCGTGTCACCATCTGTGACATCGATGACTGTCCCTGTTTGGGGTGTGGTGTTTGGGACGCAGGCCGCGCCTGGCGCACTGGCTGGATTTTCGGTCACTTGAAATGGCGTGCGGGTTGAAAGGATGACTGTTGTGGGTGACGGGAATTCGGTGAAGGTTGGGAGTGGCGTGAGGGTGGGCGCTGAGATGGTTTGGATTCGGGCGACGCTGGATGTCTCTTCGACGATCGTTGAAATGGCCGCTGTCGGTGCGGGAGTTGTTGGTGGCGTGGGGATGATAACGACGATGCAAAGGCAGATCAGGCATGGCAGGCAAACAAAGCCAACGATGGAGATGATGACTTTGTTGAGCGTGTTCTTTTGCCACAATTCCCTGATCTTGTTCATAAAATCTACCTGCCAGACTTCGTTTTCAGTCTTGTGAAGATGTTTGTTCTTCTCCTGTTGATTCAGTCTGTGTTGCATCTACAACAGGTTCATCTTGAGACGATGTGTTCTTGGAGGTTTTTCTGGCGCTTTTTTTTGTGGCGCGATTCACTTTACGCTGTGCTTCATCGGCCTTTTCGCCTTCCATCACATCGCGCTTTATGATCTCGTTGATTAATACATCCTGGATCTGTTCCGAATCAATCTTGACATCGGGGGATATTTTTCGCAATTCGCGGCGAATAACATCAAGGACAGGCTCGCTGAGAACAATCGCTCCGATGAAGAAGCGGCTCAATGCCTGGCGTTGTGTGTGATATTCTCCAAGAACTGATTTTCCCAATCCTTCTTTGCTGAGCAAATAGAGATTTTCAATATCCCCTGCGCTTTTGTGGCTGAGGTTCATGAAATCAATCGAGAGTACGAGGTCTGAGCCAACTGGCTTTCCAAACGAAACCCTGTAAATTTGCCAGATCACACCATTAGTGAGCACCACCCATTCAATGCCTTCATTGGCTCCATAGTCCACTGCCTGTTTAATAAATGCATCTTTGAGATCGAGACCAATCGCCTTGACTTCGATTAGCAATTGGGCTTTTCCATCCAGCTTTATCGCAAGATCCACAAAGGTGTTGCGAATTACATATTCGGATGTGATCTCGGAGTATTTATCATACCCGAACACGTCAGCCAGCATGTCGGTGATGATCGTGACGGTGTCGGATTCGTTCACATCGCGTGATTTTGCAGATGCGAGCACTGGCTGGAAACGTTTAATTCCAGCACTCAACCTATCGTAAACTCTTGACGGGACGCTAGCCATTTTGTTCATTCCTTTCATCTGGACCGAAAATGGATTTGATTATGTGCGGCGCATCCCATGCCCAGAGATTGAGCACGAGGATGGGGATGCCAACGAGGATGAACGCCCACTCGGCGGCAGTATTGTGCGAAGCGAATTTTGGATCAGCGATGGAGGCGATGATGAGGGCAAGGGGGATGATTGTGAAAAAGCCGAGAATAGGGCGGATGGTTCTCATGGCCTATCACCTTAAATGTTTTTCCAATAAAAGATTGTTACCACTACACTTGATTCTTTTATTGCGCCGTCAGGTTGAGCAATTCTCCTAGGATTGGTTTCGGGGCGAACATTGATGGAAATTATTTCTGTTTCATGAACAATTCCAAGTTCCATTTGTCTATCGTTGAATTCTTCGATTACTTCTTCGACCGTAACTCCATGCAAATCGAGAACTCCAATATTTCTCATGACAAGTCCTTTCATAGGGCTGAACATGTGCGATGATTCATGACACCCAATGCGCCCGTATGGGGCGGGGTTGAAGCATGGATGGAAGAACAGCCAGCCAGACAACGATGAAGTTGCCGATGGCGAAGATGTAGATGAATTGATCGAGCAGGGAGGTGGCGCAGACCAGGATGATGATCTGTAGGATGGTGGCGGGGAAAAGCACGTGGACGGGTTGAAGTAGTCCCACTTTGTAAAGAATCCAACGGGCGCGGACGTACCAGAGAATGAGTGTGAGCTGGAACCTATTTAGGTGTTGTAGGATGGCTTGCAGTTCTTCGAGTTGCATTCTTTCCCCGCTCTTCTGCGAGACGGTGACGGAGTTTGACGAATTCGAGGATGTCTTGTTGTTCCTGTTCTGGCAATTCGGATGTGAGATGTGAGATCTGGTTGATCAGTTCGGTTTCTGGTGACTGAGGCGGAAGCAGGCCAGCGGCACGGAAGACGGTTTCGGGCGAGATCTTGAGAGCACGTGCTATTTTGCGGATGGCGGCTTCATCAGGAATGCGCCCATTGATGTATTTGCTGATGGCTCCTTTTGTCAATCCAGAATGGCGAGCAAGATCCGCCTGAGACCATTCTTTTTGTTGCATTTGGTTGAGTAGCCAGTCGTTGAACATCTGTTTCCAATTGTTACACAACGTAAGTTTCCAATAGGAATAGATAGGTTTCCAGCCATTGACAATCTATAGGTTTTCAATATAATCGGGGTTGCCGATTGGAAACTATATCGACGGCGATTGGAAACTACTATGGCAAACGAACTGACCACAATCCAAATCAGCAAAGAAGCCAGCGAGAAGTTGAGGGCACTGGCGGAGACCTATAAGCGCTCGAAAAGTGGGCATGCCGAATGGCTGATCGAGCAGGATTATCGAAAATTGGCAGACGTGAAACTGGTGGGCAGGGTGGAGCCTGAAGCAAAACCTGCCGAAAGCAAGGCTAAGAAGAAATAGCGACCACGCGGTGGACGGGGGTCCGCGTGGTCGCTTTGTCTGTGTGGTCTCGATGAACTCGACCACCGCGAGCAAGGACGGGTTGCTCATGAGTCGGATGGTAGCACGGATGTTTGGAAAGTGGACATTATTCGTGACCAGTTTTCGGTCACCAAAAGGAGAACAGCGATGGACGAAAAGAAATATGGAAGCGGAGCGGCAAGTCTGTTTTCGAGCGCGGCGCGTGATCCGCAGATGGCGTATGCCATTCGCCCGATGACGGGGGAAGTGATCATCGTGAAGTTTGGCGAGGATGGTTTTTATCCTACTGATTACGGCGTCCAGTCGAGCGAGTGGGTGAAAGAGCAGAACGAGAAATTGGGGATTGATGAAGCGACCGCCGAGGCGATGGCAATGTGCTCAATGTTTGGAAATTGGGAACGCTTCGAGAGCATCCGCGACGGGATGAAGCAGGCGATGCTGATGAATGACCTGAATAACACGGTGGAGAAGTTCGGTGAGTTCATTGCGGAAACCAGGCAGATGCTGGGAGGTAAGTGATGGCAACCAAAAATCGAATGCATCTTTGGATCGCTGGCCGAGAATGGATGATACCTTCACGCAAAAAACCAGCGAGCGGCAGAGATGTTTTGGGAGTGGTGAAGTTCCCCGATGGCACGTCATACGTTGAGATCGTCAACTACGACGATCGGGATAAAGACTGGGTCACATCAAACGGATTGGAATCTGTTCGTGTCATCTATTGGTGCGAACTTCCCGAATTGCCGAGGAAAGTGAGACATGCTGGCTAATATCACTCAAGTTCGCGCGGCACCCACGATCCATTGGATGGAAGGATTCGCGGCCTGGTTGCACGAGAACGACCGATCGCAGAACACCATCTCCGCGTACCTGCAGGACCTGCGCCATTTTGGAAAGTTTTTCGAGCAGGTCAACCACTCGATCTTCACGCCCGATCAACTCAATGCAACAGACGTGAAAGCCTATTTCCGCCAGCAGGATGATCACCTGCAGGTGGCGGTCAACAGCCGCAACCGCAGACTGGCCAGCCTGCGCGTGATGGTGGAATGGGCGGTCAAGATGGGCATTCTGGATTACGACCCAACCGTCAGCATCCAACGCAAGGCAGTCGAACTCATGCCGCGCGACCGAAGTGACGACGAGATGGCGCGGCTCGAGACGGTGGTCCGTGACGGGTCACATATTCGATGCGCTGGCAAGGGTCACGCCTGGCTGGCATTGCGCGACCAGGTTATCTGGTGGTCGTTTGTCCACACTGGCCTGCGCATCAACGAAGTTGCGGGTCTGAACGTTTCCAGCCTGGACTTCACTGCGAACAAGATCACCGTGATCGGGAAGGGAAACAAGAAGGCGACCATCTCGGTCCCGAGTGCGTTCATGATCATGCTCGCATCCTGGCTGGACCTTCGGCCTGCCGCGGCGGGCGACGCACTGATCACCAGCTGGGAGGGGGAGAGACTGTCCACGCACCAGATCCGTGAGCGCATTCAGATGATCGGACGCGCGGCGGGAGTCCATGACATCAAACCGCATGACATCCGTCACTGGTACGCCTATCAACTCAAAGACCGACTGATCGAGCAGGGCATCTCCGAGGAGAAGGCGCTGGACGGGGTCCGCAAGCAGATGCGCCACGGCGACGTGAAAACCACCCTGCGATATTTCCGTGTGCGCGAGAGCCAGATCCGCGCGGCGGTGGAGGCGATGTAGAGATGGCCAAAGAACAGTTCATTGATCATAAGTTCAATCGCGCCAGCCTGAAACTGATCGAGACGGCTGACAAGATTTTGAACGAATACGCCAGGCAGGGCTATCGCTTGAGTCTGCGCCAGTTGTATTACCAATTGGTGGCGCGGGACATCATCGAGAACACGGTGAAGTCCTACAAGCGGATCGGCAACCTAGTGAGCGACGCGCGCCTAGCAGGGTTGCTGGATTGGGACAGGATCGAGGACCGCAACCGCGAAGCAGTGATCCCTGTAGCGTGGGAATCTCCCGCACAGATCGTTCGAGCCGCGGCGCAACAGTTCCGTGTGGACCGCTGGATGGGTCAGCCTTGCCACGTGGAGGTGATGGTCGAGAAGGACGCCCTGAGCGGCATCCTTGAGCCTGTGTGTCGCGAGTTGCACGTCCGCTTCACGGCGAACAAGGGCTACAGCAGTTCATCGGCCATGTACGAGGCTGGCAAGCGCATGGCGCAGGCCAAACGCTACGGCAAGCAGATCCACGTTTTCTATTTTGGCGACCATGATCCAAGCGGCATTGATATGACGAGGGACATTGATGATCGCCTGGCGCAGTTCGCTCGCACCACCAAGATTGAAGTCCATCGCCTGGCATTGAACTGGGAACAGGTTGAGGATTGGAAACCGCCTGAGAACCCTGCCAAAGAGACGGACAGCCGCTTCGAAGCCTATCGAGCGGAGTTTGGCGAGTCATCCTGGGAACTAGATGCTGTGGAGCCGCGCACGCTGGCCACCCTGGTCCGTGAGCACGTTGGGGAATTGATTGATCGTGAACAGTGGGATGAGGTGCAGGAAGAAGAACGCAAGATGCGCGAGGAGTTGGAATCCTTCGCGGATGAATATGAGAACCGAGAGGAGTAGACATGAACAAGAAACTTGAAGAATTGATCGAGAAGGAAGCGCAACTGAAGCGCGTTGAAGATGCAGATAAAGAGACTGGCAAGCTGAATGCCACCGAGCAGGTCCGTGCGGCGATGCGTGAAGCCGTTGGGGATGATCTCTATCAGCAATTCAAAGAACAGGGCGTGGTTGAAAAAATAGATGCCAGCCTGAACCGATATGTTAATAGATGTCTCTGGTCTGTAGAGATCATCTGGCTGGTCAACGGCTCGGATGAGCATCAGCTATGCCCCATCACTTTACGCGGTCGCAACAACGATTACCCGAGCCAGGGCGATGAAGCGGTGCGGGTCTATGCCAGCCTGTGGCACGAGAAGAATTCAGCCCGACGCGATGAGAAACTCATCCCTGAGATGCTTGGCGCGTTCCTGTTCGAAGCGCGCGTCAACTGGTCAACATGGCGCAAGGATCGGGCGAAAGAGGAACTCAAGAAGATCACCAGGCCGTTTGGATGGGAAACAGACGATGCAACGCTCCCCGCGCTCGTTATGTTGAAGGCGAACTATCCTGAGTTCGAAGAGAGCATAAACGAAACCATCGCCGAATGCCACAAGGCAAGAGAAGCGCTTGATGCCCATCGGGAAAAGATGAAAAAAGACGCTCAAGCTGAAATCAAAAGACGCCAGAAAGAAAAAGAACTCTTTGCCGCAGAGGTTCGGCGCTTTATTGAATTCCAAAAGGAGTTCAACCTTGTCATAGCGCGCAACATCGAACGCCGCAAGGCGATCCAGATGGCTTTCGATGAGCCTGTGTTGCTCTACAGCTGACGTTTGGATACTGCGCACATGGAGATGAAGGTGAAACGTACGCAGACACCGATCATATCTACGTGCTGGGTAAACAAGATGATGAAGGCTTTTGGACGCGGCACGATGGGCAAAAGGTGAAGATCTGGAATCCTGTTTCGCTGGAGCCAATGGTTGTCAAGGCATCAGATGGCTTTGCATTGCGCAGGAACATATTGATTGAACAAGTGGTTGGCGATGAAAACGCTCCTCTTTGCGGCATCTCCTATTTCCCCTGGATGCACTCTATCGACAAGATCAGGGCGATGATCGCCGAGGCTGGATTTGAATCCATGCCGATATTTGAGTGGTCAGAAGAATTGCCGCGCTATTCCTGGGATGATGTGCGGCAAAAGGCATGGGAGGCTGTTCCGCCTTTGCAAGACACGGATCAGGACTAATGAATGCCGCGCGCCGTCACGATCACCACGGAAGTGAAGTTTGTCCCTATCCCGAAGGAACGGTTGGGTGCCTGGCGCGCGGGAATCTCTCTGCTACTGCAAATGATTCATGCGGAGCGCGAGTTATTGAACACGGAGGTTATTCGGGATGAACGAAGGATGGCTTTACGCGACGGTGGCCATGGCCGAGGCGTTACTGCATTTCATTTGCAAGCAGGAATACCTGCTCGGAAGAAAGTTGCATCCAGTGATCGCTTACACGCTCGGCGTCCTGGCGATGATGGTTCCATTCACGTTCTGGCTCATTGGATTGGATCAAGTTGCTAAGGTCATGATCGCCTTGGCTTTGTGGAAGACCATCGGGACCGCAGGGCTGTCCGTGCTGGTGAGTTATGGCTTCGAGGCTGTCGTTGATCTGGTCTGGTCGAAGAAAGAAATGACGGCAGAGAATGATTTGCTCAAGACACAGGTGCGTGATGGCCAGGCCAAGCAAGACTGATTCGCAGATCCGCACTTACCTGGAGACGATCATCCTGGAGTTGGCGACAGTGAAGATGCAAGTGCCAGTGACCAGGCTGAGAGTGAGCCAGGCACAGGACCGCACAGGGTTGACTGGGTTGCTATCGCCTGCGCTGGCTGACCTGGATGATGTAACCCAGTCCATGTCCGTGATTGGTGAGCAGGCCACAGCGGCGCTTGCATTGTTGAAGGAGTGATGATGGCGCATTCACAGTTTTATTGCAGTAGTAGGAAGAATCGCAGAGTTCCCGTTTTGGGTGCGTTGCGTGGCGAGCGGGTGCGCTGTGTAGAAAAGGTCTCACGGCCTCCAAAATTCAGGTCACATAACATGGGGTTATGTGATGCGGATCGCATGGGGTGGGGGCGGGGGGCAAAATCTCGGGGCGGTAGGCGGTCGTGCGGCATAGGGCTTCGCACCTCGAGAAAAATTACAGAAAAGGGGAAAAACGCCCCTGAAAGTTTCGTGCAAGTTTCGGCAAGTTGATTGGACGGTTTGAAAAATTCTGCAAGTTTTGGACGGAAAAATGGCCTACACAAACATCGAAGAATATGTCGCTGAGTTGAAGCGACGGGTCAGGATCGAAGACGTGATCGAGGAGACTATTGCGCTTGAACGTCACAGCGGACACGGCTGGACGCGCGGGAGTGGGCGCGGCGCGGGTGTCCACAGTCTGGTCGTAGACATGGATCGCCAACGATTCGCCTGGAACGGGAACGGCGAGTATGGTGGAGGCCGCTACAACGATGTAATCTTCTGGGTGGAGACGCGAGATCACGTTGATTTCTTCGGCGCGCTTCGGACGCTGGCGAAGAGGGCGGGGATGCCAGAGTGGGAACAGCACGAAACGGATCCCGCCAAGCGCCTGGCGTTCCGTGTGCAGATGAATGCCTTCGATATCGCACAGGAACTGTTCGAGAAGTGGCTGTTGGATGACGAACAGGCGATGGAGTACTTGAAGGATCGGGGCATCCATGAGAACACAATCCGACTGGTGATGTATGGCGAGGAAGATAAGCATGGGACGAGGAGGGTCGTCGCCAGGGGAGCGGGATTGGGGTTCAGCGGTCGAGGCGGGGATCGTTCGCTGGAGCGAACTGCTACTGCTCGGTATTGGGAGGAGATGCAATCGGCTTTGCAGGCGGGCGGGGTGCCGCTGGATTCGCCTGCGGCAGTGGCGTTGATGGGGCTGAGGGAGTGGAACAAACTGAAAGGCGCGGAGGCTGTTACGGGGTGGTGTGAAGCGAACGGGATCGAGCCGAAGGGCAGGTGGATTAGCAACGGGAGAATCCCTTCGATGCTCGGCGTGCCTGGCATTATCTTCCCGCACATTCATGGCGGGGCAGTTCAGTATTTCAGTCGCAGGAATATTCCGCCATTCGATGAGCAGGTGAATGAGGATGGCGAGACCGAGGAGCGAAAGAGTTACAACCTGCCAAACGAACTGGTGGGCGGGCGGAAGGAACTCTATTACAACCACTGCTACTACAGCAAGGCGACGGAGGTGGTGATCGTCGAAGGGCAGATGGATGCTGTGACGCAGGGACAGTATGGTTACGCGGCGGTGGCAACGGCGGGAGTGGGTTGGCAGAATGAGCACACGCAGAAGGAACTGGCGCGCCTGGCAAAGCAACATGGGACGTTGTACCTGGCATACGACCGAGATGGTAAAGGCCAGGAGGCCATCATCGGCAAGGAGAACGATTACCCCATTGCCAATGTGGTGGGAGGAATGGCGCGGGTGATCGAGTGGCCTGATAAAAAGTGGACAAGGCCAAACGGCAAGCCCAAGGCAGTGAAGGATGCCAATGACCTGCGCCAATGGGCGCGGGATACGAAGGTGGAGGATGGCGAGGAAGCGAAGATCCTGCGCGGGGTGTTGAACGAGGCGAGGCCGATCGCATTGAAGGCGGCGAGTGCGGCGGGCAGGCTGGCGTTTGGAAGCGCCGAGAAGATCGCGGCCACGAAGCGGGTAATCGAGATCATTGCGCGAATCGAGGACAGGCTGGTTGTTGAGCAGTTGCGGACCGCATTCGGGGAAGCGTTGCAGATCGGGATCCGCGAATTCAAGAACCTGCTGGCTACTGCGCGCAAGGAAAAGGTGGACGAGGATGACGGCAAGCCAGGCGAGATCGTAGAGACCTTCGGTGGGTGGATCCGCACGGAGGACGGCAAGGGCTGGCTGTTGGAATATATCTATGATCCAGCCAAGAACGAGGCGATGTTTGCCTACCGAAATCCTGAGCGGAGATTTGGGACAGCGAAATATGTAGACATCAATGGAATTCGTTACACACCGCGGGAGCCAGACTCGGTGATCATCGAAGGGGCGGTGATGTTCCCATCGGGGTTGGGGGAGTTGGTAAAGGAGCGGGAATTGGCGGCGGAAATCGAGTTGTTTCTGCGGCGGTATGTGCTCTTCGACAATCCGTTGCAGTACAGGCTGGCATCTTATTACGTGATGCTGACCTATCTCTATGATTGTTTTCCAGCCATTCCCTACCTGCGAGCGCGCGGCGGGACGGACACGGGCAAGACCGAGGTGATGCTCCGCATTGGATACCTGTGTTATCGGCTGATCATTTCGACGGGCATCAGCACGACCGCATCCTATAAGGATGCGATTGATACGTTCCGTGGGGTGCTGTTCATGGACGAGATGGACATCAGCGACAAGTTCGACGACCGAGGCGTGCTGTTGAACGTGGGATACAAAAAGAAAACGGGCAAGGTCTGGAAGATGGTGGAGGTGATGATGCCCGATGGGACAAGGCGGCAACGTTCGGAAATGGCTTATGTGTATGGTCCCAAGATCATCACGATGTATGGTCGCTTCAAAGACGACGCGACCGAGAACCGCTGTGTGACTTTTGAAATGTCACAGCATTCGCCGCTGGAGCTGAAGAAGAAAGGAATCCCCCAGGAACTGCCGCCGAGGTTCTATACCGAACGACAGGCGGTAGTGAATAAACTCCTGCGCTGGCGGTTGGAAAAATGGCAGGCGGATGAGTTCAGTATCAGCGAGGATTTGACGGATTACACGATCAGCACCCGCCATAACGAGGTAATCAGACCGCTGAAATACATCGCGAAAGATGACGATTCGATGTTGAAGGACATCGAGATGTTCGCGCGGTCGCTTTATCACCATAGTGTGATGAAGCGCTCGCAGGGATTGGATGCACGCGTGCTGGATGCAGTGATCGCCATTTCTGAAAACGAGAAATATTCCAAGTACTTGTTCCAGGGCGAGTTGAATGGATTCGGAACTGTCAAGTACGCATTCACCCGCGACATTGCGGTGGTGGCAAACGAAGTGATGGATGAGATGAACCTGGGCGATGGGGAGGGGGATGCCGAGGAGGAACAAAAGGCAAAGCGGCGCGGGAAGAGTCTGACCACCAAAACGACGGGGAGCATCTGCGAGGATACGCTGATGCTGCCGAGCCATCGGATGGGGAAGGGGTTTGTGATCGTGTTTGACGAGGACAAACTGGAAGTGGCGAAGATCCGCTATGGGTTGACGGACGCGCTACGGGCGGCAATGAGGGATGATGACGCTGGTCTTGATATGGCGAAAAACGCCGCGGCTACTCGACCAGAAAATCTTGAACAGGGTGAGATGTTCGAGGATGAGGTGGATTAATGAACCAAATGAACATTAATGAACATGTTTTCGCATCCTGCGATTCACTTTGTTTTGTCGCGGGAAAAATGGCCTTTATTGCGCGTAAGTGTGCGTTTTTGGCGGTTGGAACCATAACAAATGTAGTGGCCGCCCCCAAAAAGTGGTTCATCGAGGTTCATTTGGTTCATCGAAAGGCAATTTTAGAACAATTATTCCATAACTTAATGAACTTAATGAACTTCGATGTACTTACAGGTTGCTTTCGGCTTTCATTTGGCATGAAGGAAAAAGCGGGTTTGGGCGGGAAGCCAATGGGCGGAACGCCAAGTTCATTAAAGTTCATCAGGTTCATCGGAAAGGAAATGGAATGAAGCGATCAAAGAGTGAGATTGAGTTGGCGCCGATCATGGGTGTGCTGGCGGCGGGATTCCTGTTCCTGCTGGGACTGTTGATATTGGCGGCGGAGATCGCCGAGAAGTTTGGAGGATGAGATGGATGATGCTAAAGGTTTGGTTGGCTTTTTAGTGGTATTCGCTCTGTTGATTGTGGCAGGGATCGCGATTTCCAACGTAGATGGGATTACGCCCCTTGTGGCCGAGGCGCAGGCTGGGATCTCCATCGGAACGAATGCAATGCTGACGTTGGAGAAGGGCGCGGCAATTCTGCTGAAGTTGCTGATCGGGGCAACTGTAGCGGGTGTGACGGCGGCTGTTTTTACAGAGGTGCGCAAGGCATATTCGCTGTGGAAGCGAAATGCCAGGACTGGGCGATGGCAGGCTGGACCGAATGCAAACTGGCAGACGAAACCGCCTACTGAACCGAAGCTGAGGCGTGAGGATTTGATGTTGCTGGCGCTCACGGGTAGGTACCCAGTAGATAAGTTGGCTGGCAGGCCGCGGGTCGGTCGGATGCGCAACGAGTCTGCTGACGATGACGAGTTGAATATATCCATGTAGGAGACCCCATGAAAAAAAACATCATCTTTCTGGTTCTGTTGAGCTTGGCTTTGACGGCCTGCGGTGCGTACAACGAGGTGGAAGCGCAGATGGTAGCGACGGAAGCGGCAATGGGTACTCCGCCACCGCCGAAGTATCAGACCGCGGCGGCAATCTATCTTGGCCTGACGCTGACACCCACGCCGAGCCCTGTTCCTTATGGGACACCCACAATGAGCATGCAAGATTATTCCATGACCGTTGTCGCGCAACAGCAGGCGAACAGCATGACACAACATGCGGAAGACCTGGAACTGGAGCGAGAAAAGATCGCGGCAGAGCAGAAAGCCGAGGCGGCGAAGACGGAAGCGGCCAGGGCGGAGAAGACCGCGGAGGCGATCAATGTGATCCGCACGCAACAGGCGCAGGCTACGTCTGCCCAGGCTACGGCATATTGGCAGGCGACGGCAACCCAGCAGGGCCTGGTGTTTATTCAGCAGACCCAGGCGGCGCATGGCGTGGAGACTCAGCGATCGGCGGAACAAACCGCCGTGGTGGAACCGACTCATGCGATGTGGACGGCGACGGCAGTTTACATTCAGCAACGAATCGATGAGGGGAAGGCGCGGGATGTGGAACTGGCAGTGCGACGGCAGGAGATGAAAAACGGTTTTGACGCGTACGGACCGTGGTTGATGGTGATCTTTGTCGCCATTGTTTCATCGGAAGGATTTCGGAAGTGGCTGAAGACGCGCGTGTTCAAACGGGACGAACATGGAAAGATGCCTGTCGTTGCACTTGAAAAGGAAGATGGAAAAACTGCCATCGTAAAAATTGATGCCATGCCTGGAGCTGCGATGACTGTTGACAGCAAAGGCAGTATTGATACCCCTGTTCCGCTTGATCGAGAAGAACAAAAGGACGTGACACGCAGGACACAGGCCGTTGAGGCGATCTCGTTCATGCCAGCGCCGTATGCACAACAAGCGGTCAAGACCATGAATACGGAGTTTGGAGTTGGGCAGAAAAATGTCCCGAATATCCGTATTGGAAACAAGGCAATGAATCCCGTTCTGGATGAAGCGGAAGCGACATTCCTGGAGGAGAACCTATGAGCGACCTACAGAAGTTTTATCCGATCGTTGAGAAGGTGGCAGAGGTGGTGGATTACATGATGGTGGATGAAATGGGTTTGATGCCGCCTGAGCAATACGATTTGAATGAGCGCGGGGATCGAGTGTACGTTACCGCGTCGTTCAATCCGCTGGCGTTGGGGCGAAGCCTGAAGGCTTATGAAAACCCTGATGTGGCGCGGCGCTTGCAGAGTGCAATGGACGGCCTGCCCGTGACGATCACGCGCAAGACTGGAACGCATTACGTGATTTTGTTGAATGGCAAGATCAGCCTGCCGCGCTCGGTGGATTTCCCTGGCTTTGGCGAGCGGGATGTTTTTCGACTGGGTATTGGATTGCGCGGCGAGATCTATGTGGGTGCGAAGCGTTTGCAGAATGTGATCATCGGCGCGGGACAGGGGGCGGGGAAGAGCAATATCCAGTCGTTGCTGGTGCATCAAGCGCGTGCATTCGGCTGGAGGTTGTATCTGGCCGATCCTGACGGACATACGTTCAACCCTGACGTGTGGAATGGGATCGCGGCCTCGGCCGTGGCTTCGTCTCCTGCAGATGTTTTGTTGTTGCTGGACCGCATTGCTGGTGAACTGTCTGACCGCGTGGCGTTGTTCCGCCAGGCCGCGAGCGGTGGGATCCCGCCTGCGGACCTGGACGCGTACAACCAAGAAAACGATCCGTTGCCGAGGATCGCATTCGCAGTGGACGAGGCGAATTCGTATCTGGGAGATAAGCGCGTGTTCGCGCAGATGGCTGATCTGTTGCGCCGCGGGCGGAAGTGGGGATTGCACATCTTCCTTTCTGGTCACGAATGGCATAAAGATACCGTGCCAGCCGAGGTGAACGACATGCTTCAGACGCGCATCGGATTGACGGTGGCCGCGGAACAGACGAGTGCGGTTGTGCTACGTTCGTCTATGTGGGGAAAGCGGGTGATGGGGAAGCCTGCAGGTCGAGGAGTGATGCGGACGAATCGGTATGAGCCGATGCAGTTCTATCTGGTGACGGATGAGATGGAGCGCGAGTGGTTGGGGCGGAACGTGGTCACGCCCGCGCCGTTGCCAGATGAAGAGGCATTGCTTGTGAGGCGGTCGCTGGAGGAGACGGAAGGGATCGTGACGATTACATCACTGATAGAACTGGGTGGGCTGACTGAGTGGCGGGCGCGCGTGTTGATCGAGCAATACGAGAAGCGCGGCTGGCTCTCGAAGGACCCCACGATCAAGAATGCCCGTCGGATCACCCCAAAATTGGCTGGTTTGGTCTCAAACACTCAAACTGCTCAAACTCCCTCAAACACCCACATATGGTCTCAAACTGATCTCAAACCGTCTCAAACACCAAATATGGCAGGAGCATAGAAGATGGCAGAACAAGGCAAAAAACAACGAACGAAAGCAGGCATGGATTTGGGCAAGATCTTGTTGTGGAGCGCGGTGTTGGTGGAAAGCCCGCGCTGGGCAGGGGCGATGCTGGCGGCGGATGTGAGCACTGTTCCTGATGCGTTGAGCGCGTTCTTGAATGTGATGAATACGATCAGCGGTGTGGCGATGGGGATCGTGGTGGTGGTGGCCACGGCGTACCTGCTGGATGCGGTGCGGAAGACGAAACCGACCGTGGCGGTGCGGCGCAAGAAAAAAACGATTGACCGCCCGAATTTTCGGTTCTGGGGACTACTGTTTTTTGCGGGCGGGTTGCTGGCATTGACGCCGTTCGTGCTGGGTCCGTATATCGTGAGCCGCATGACGGGTGAGACGATTGCGGAGGTACTAGCTATCTCTTTCTGGCAGTACACGTGGTCGGTGGCCGTGGTGGTTGCGCCTGCGTTCGTGGTTGGCGGTGTGGCTTTTGCACAGCCAGGGCTGGTGAAAGTTTCGGAAACTGAACCGAAAGTTTCAACGCCTGTTTCGGAAGATAAGCCGAAGGTTTCAAAACCAAAGGATGAAAAGCCTGAAACGTTCGGTAAGTGGAAGCATTGGACAAAAGTTCCGAAGGAGGAACGGGCGAAGATTGCAGGGATGACAGACGTGCGCCAGGTGATGGACACCTATGGTGTGAGCGAGCGCACTGCGTACAACTGGATGCGCGATGCGCGTGAGGAATTGGTGACCGATTTGGCGGTTGCCAGCGATGTCACTTCACAGTCATAAGGAGGCTGAGATGTTGTGGATCTTTCTGTTGGGTGCGTTTGTTGGCGCAATTGCTGGGATCTGGCTCCATGGCCTGGAGTTGATGATCAAGGCGCGGACGCATGACCTGATCAATCAGGAATGGGTAAAGCGAGGTTGAGATGGCGAACATCAAAATGAAATGTGCTGGATGCGGCAAGGACCTGATCTATTTTCGCCAGGTGCTGGCGATGGGACCGAAGGGTTACCGTCGCTATGCATTCTGTGATAAGTGAGCGGCGAAGGTGGAGAAGGGGCAGAAGGCGGAAGGCAGGACGCAGAAACCAGGAATGCGGTCCCGCGGGGATGCTACGCAAAAGGCAGGTGCGTGATGAAAGGTAACGGTAAATCTGTATTCGAGCGCGCTCAAGATCTGGTTGGCACATCGGTGGAGGATTTGCAAGCATCCCTGCCGCATTATTCGAGCGAGAGCCAGAAAGACATCGAGGTTGTGCGCTATGGCTTGATGCTTTGCGAGCGCCGCGGCGAGAAGACGAAGGTGACATTGTTGAAGCGGAAGTTGAAGAAGATGGAGAAGGAGGCTGAGGATGCCAGCGTATAACTTCCAAAAGCAGTTTGTACCGATGATCATCGAAATGTGGAAACCGCATACGATTCGGCCTGAGCGGAAACATCCGACCAAGGTTGGGGATTATCTTCAGCTTTATACAGGCCAGCGGACGAAGGCATGTCAGTTAATTGCGGTCGCTCCCTGCGTGAAGGTGGAGCGGATCGAAATTTATCCGCATCTTCACCAGGTTGTGATCGAGCACAATCCTTTGTCAGCGGAATGGATCGTTGAACTGTCTCAACGTGATGGATTTCAATCGCGTGATGCGTTCTTCGAGTTTTTCATGCGTTACCCACCCGAGATCAGGGAGGATAAGTTGCGGTTGATCTGGTGGGACCCGAGGAAGATGATCAAGGCGGATGAGTTCGTGACGGAGGTAAAGGATGAAACACGCTGATGCTTTGAAGATCGCTGAAGAGCTGGTGGAACGTCTGCGGCCTGCCTGTACGCGGATTGAGATCGCTGGTTCGGTCCGCCGCGGGAAGCCCGAGGTGAAGGATATCGAGATCGTGGCGATCCCTGACCTGGTTCCTGTTCCGCGGGAACGGCCTGAATTCGGGAAGCCGATTCCTAAAGTTTACAAAACAAAACTGGACGCCATTCTTGAAAAGATGTTTCAAGAAGAAATAATTCGGCGCGAAAAGGATGGCGAAAAATATAAAAAATTACTCGTGGATCCGCAGGAGTTTGGCGTGGAAGGCGAGCCTTATGGTGGTAGTGAAAACCTCATTCACCCAGTAAAAGTTGATTTGTTTCTTGTGACGCCGCCTGCGGAATGGGGCGTGCAGATGGTGATTCGGACGGGGCCTGCAGATTTCAGTCACTGGTGCGTGACGAGGAGGCGGAATGGCGGAGCTCTGCCGAATATGTATCGGGTTCAGGATGCCGCGGTGTGGATTGGCGATCGGGAGGAGAAGAATCCCGATCTGTCCACGAAACTGTCCATGCCCGAGGAGATTGATTTCCTGCGCTTCCTTGGCCTGGACTGGATCGAGCCTGGGGAGCGGGAGGCGAGATGGACTCGATGATCATTGTCAGTGATGTGGTGACGGAGGATGGGATGCGGCAGTTGCATGTGATGAGCAATGAGCCGATCCATATGTCCCTGCCAGGGGAGGCAACGGTACGACAGACGCAGGAGGCGGGGGCGTATCATCTGCGGGCAGAGTGGCCGTTCTTCGGGATGCTGGATATCTGGCCGCGTGAATGGCCAAAGCCGCGCAGGTTTTACGTGTTGCGTTTGTTGGATAGCCAGCGGGTGAGCGATGCGATTCGCACGGCGGCGGAGGTGTTCGAGCAGGCGGCGGGTCGGGCACCGAAGTTCGCCTTTGTGCGGACGTTGCCCCCGAGGGCGGAGGATGGACAGGATGTTTACGGGTGCATCCTGCTCGTGGCGACGTGGTTGCCCAGGGATTGCGTGGCGGTTGGTGGACGGAGATAACGAATGGAAAATCTGGACGGTCAATTATTGGACGGGTCACAGCAGTGGAAGTGCCAAAACGGCCATGTGCTGGGTGTGATAGAGCGGGTCAAGGCCGAATTACGGGTGAAGGGTGGCAAGACTCTGCGTTATTACACGACGAGGTTGGCGCTGTTTCGCCAGGCTGTGGACCTGGGCGTGGAGCGACCTGCGGAGATCGAGGTGAGTGGCGCGCTGGACGGCAAGATTTTGTCCATGCGGTGGCGATGCTCGGTGGCTGGCTGTGGTTGCGTGGAGGAGTGGCATCCCGCGCCCGATGTGGCGGAGTTGCTGGCGTCCACGTATTTGGCGGAGTAAAATAAAGGCATGAAAAAGAAATGTGGAATTTGCCAATATTGCCGCGAACCTGGGGTGATGGATGCTGAAATTCCAGGTTCGGGGCAATGGTGTTCCAACTCGAAATCACCAAGATTCAGAACGCGGGTGATGGAGGCGGAAGGTTGCGATGTGTTTCAGGCGCGAGGGAAGAAGGCTCCGCTGGGAATGCGGCTGAAGGTGAAGGCTGTTGGCCTGGGAGCCAGATTGTTGAGGAAGAAATGAAAAAATTATCGTTCATTGATTTTGCGAGGCGGTGCGATTTCACTCCGATGCCGTATCAGGTGGCCTTGATCGAGGCGATGGAGAAGGGTGAGAAATATATTTTCCTTGAAAGCCCAAGGGTTTACGGCGGCTTGGGTTTGGCTTGGATGTTGCAACTCAACGAAATGCGTGAGCGGTGGCTGCGAGGCGAGACGACAGAGTATCACTCTTTTCAGTATGAAAGTCTCAACCGTCCGCGAGTTATTTATGATGAGATCGAGTTTGCGAAGGCGTATCTCAATCAATGGTGACTTTACAAAATAGAACGAGCGTTCTAAAATAAAACCGAACAGCCAACATGCGGGCCCGCAGTCCACATGCTGGCTGTTCGCCATTTAATGAGGTAAGAATGCCGTTGCCAAAGTTTGGGTATCAAATGACTTTAGCCTTGGAGTTGCCAGAGGTGGAGGATGGGAATTCCAATGCGGATGATCGTCTGCGGAATGAAGCGGCGCGCAAGGCGCTCGAAAATCTGTATGGCAAGATCGGCGCGCCACGCTGGATGGATGATTTCATGGAATTGTGCAAGGGCGGATGGCCATGGAGGGTGGCGGCATACATCGCTTGGGCATCCACACCGAAGGGGAGCAGGGAACCGAAGACACAGGATGAACTGGCGCGCGTCCATTTGGGATTGACGAGCGATCGGGCGATCAACACCTGGCGCAGGAAGAACCCTGCCATTGACGAGATGGTGCGCGTGATGCAGGCGGGTCCGTTATTCAAGCACAGGGCGGAGATCTTCACAGCGCTGGTGGCAGTGGCTGTGAAGCCCGAATATAAAAGTCACAACGACCGAAAGCTGGCGTTGGAGTTGATGGGGGATTACATGCCTGCCCATAAGATCCTTGCGGCATTGACCGCCCGCGGCCAGGCTGGCGTGAAGACGGATGCAGAGTTGGACGAATTGGCAAAGGCGCTCGAGGCAGAGGTGAACAATGGCAACGATCAAGACTGATCAACACAACGCGAACAAAGGAACCAAGCGCGGCAAGGAACTGCTGAAGCAGTCACTCACGGAGTTGGGCGGTGGTCGCTCGATCCTGCTGGACAAGGATGGCAATGTCATCGCAGGCAATAAGACCTTCGAAGGCGCGCAGGAGGCGGGGATGCAGGTCCGCATTGTGAAAGCAGAACGAGGAGAGTTGATCGCCGTCCAGCGTGATGATCTGATTCTGGATGATCCGACTGGGGAGGCGCGCAGGCTGGCATACCTGGATAACCGTGTCAGCGAACTGGACCTGAACTGGGATGCAGAGCAGATCGCCGAGGATGCCAGGGCTGGTCTGGATTTCGATGGGGCGGGCTTTCTCGAGGGCGAACTGCGCGAGATGCTGGATCAGGCTGGGGTGGAGGATGAAGCGGGGAAGGACCCAGGCGACCAAAGCGACAAAGGCGATGAGCTGGTCCGTAAGTGGGGCGTCCAGGAAGGGCAGGTTTGGCAATTAGGGAGTCATAGGCTCATGTGTGGGGATTCCACGAACCCGTTGAACGTGGAGCGCCTGTTGGGGCAGGAACGGGCAACCTTGACGTTCACGAGCCCGCCTTACTGGGTAGGGAAGGATTACGAGACGCAGACGAGCGAGGTGGAGATTGACGCGTTCATCGAGGAGATGTCAAAGGCAATTCACGCGGTCACGCGGCTGGATGAAAGCCGAATCGTGATCAACACGGGGACAGGGTTCAGCACGGCGCTCGACAAGAAGGCGAAGCGGCACGTCTTCCTTCTGGTGGATAAGTGGACGAATGCCCTGCATCGTTTGGGATGGAACCTGCGCCACGTGCGCCACTGGATCAAGGAAGGGCAGTTGATGGCCACATCGCCGAAGACCGACATTATTGATCAGCATAACGAATTCCTGGCAACGTATGAGCATGCCGATGGGGAGCCGAAGCGGTTTGAAGACGTGTTCGATGATTCGGACGTGAGCCTGTTGATGACGTTCTATCACACGCAGGGAAAACAACGCGGGACAGAATGGACTGGAGCTTCGTGGGCGCTGCGCTCATATTGGGATGACATCAAAGGGACAGCCAGGGCGAATGGTCACACGGCGGCATTTCCGATCGAACTGCCGTTGCGGCACTTGATGCTGTATTCCAGGAAAGGGGAAATCGTGTTCGAGCCGTTCTGCGGGAGCGGCACCACGTTGATCGCCTGCGAGGTGATGAAGCGCGTCTGCAGGGGCGTGGAGTTGAATCCTGTATATGTGGCGGCCACATTGGAGAGGTGGCATATTCTCACAGGAAAGGAGCCAGTGATCTGTGAGCAATGACCCGTTGAAATTCGATGAACGCAATGCCAATAAAGGCACAGAGCGCGGGCGAGAACTGCTCGAGCAGTCTGTGACGGAACTGGGCGCGGGACGATCCATCCTGAGCGACAAGAACGGCCGCATCATTGCAGGCAACAAGACGCTGGCCGCGGCGAGGAAGGCAGGACTCAACGTCCGCATTGTGCCTTCGGGTCGAAATGAACTGATCGTTGTGCAGAGGGAAGACCTGGATCTCGAGGATGGCTCAGGCGAAGCGCGCAGACTGGCGTACCTGGATAACCGCGTCGCCGAGTTGGACCTGGCGTGGGATGCTTCGGTGATCGCCGAGGATGCCGCGGCAGGGATGGATATGGATGCGCTGGGTTTCCTGGACAAGGAACTGCAGAAACTCTTGATGGATGTGGAACACCAGGTCAAAGAGGAAACAGCGGACCCTGTCGAATTGGTGGAACATGCGGACGAGCTGGTCGCCAAGTGGAAGGTGGAAGTGGGGCAGGTTTGGAAATTGGGAGAGCATCGGCTGGCGGTTGGAGATTGCACGGACGCGGCGGTCATGGTCGCATTGATGCAGGGCGAGCTGGCGCAGATCACCTGGACGGATCCACCGTGGAACGTGGACTATGGTGGAAACATCGAAGAGCAGAACGCACAGGGATATAAGAAACGGACGATGAAGAACGATAACCTGGGCGAGAAGTTCCCTGAGTTCATACGCACGGCAGTAAAGAATATGCACGACTTCAGTGAGAAGGGCGCGTTGATCTACCTGGTGATGAGCGCGCAGGAATGGCCTGTGATCGACAAGGCGTTACGGGATCATGGATTCCACTGGTCGAGTACGATCATCTGGATGAAGGATCAGTTGGTGCTTTCGAGGAAGGATTACCACACGCAGTTCGAGCCGCTGTGGTATGGCTGGCGGTCGGATGCGGGGAGACTCCGCGAAGTGGTGGATCGTAAACAGAGCGACGTGTGGCAGATCGACCGCCCGAAGCGCAGTGATGATCATCCCACGATGAAGCCTCTGCCGTTGGTGGAACGGTCGCTGGCGAATTCTTCCTTACCTGGGGATATTGTGCTGGATCCCTTTGTTGGCAGTGGCACGACGCTGATCGTCTGTGAGCAGTTGGGGAGGCGGTGCAGGGCAGTGGAATTGGATGAAGCCTATGCGGCGGTTGTGATCGAGCGGTGGGCGCAGTTCAGCGGACAGGTGCCAGTAATCAGTAATCAGTGATCAGTGGGTCAGACACTCAGGTCTGCCCCAACTTGACTTCCTGCCACTCCTACGGCCTACTGAGGGAAATCAAACAAAGGAGAATGACATGATTGCAAAATTCAATTCATACCAATCGGCAGAAAGTTTCAGCAATCGAACGATCAAGGCCAACGCCATTATTTTGGGCGATGATGATCTTTATTGGGTCGTCAACCTGGCTACGATGGAAAAACTTCTCAAGTCTGGTTATGAACTTGGAGCATAAAGTCATGAAACACACGACAGTACGCCAGGCCAAGGAAGATGCACTGAAAGAATACGAACGCAAGCAGGCAGAGATCAAGAAACTGCTGAAGCAAATTGAAGTCGGATTGGAGAAGCATGATCGAGAAGCCAGCGGGCAGGGCGGCCACCACTGGGGACACGTTGGAGATTTGACCCACGTAGCGGATCAGTTGCAGGACCTGCGGGATTTCCTGACGGATAAAGGGGATTACGCATCATGAGCGCCACCAAATACACAACCGATCCGAAGGAAATTTACACGCTGGAGCTGAACAGGCTCCAGCTTTGTTTTTCCAAGATCAGCAGGCTGGGCGAGGAAGCCAGTGAATTGAAAAGCATTGGATGGCGGCAGGTGGAATTCCTGCGACAGTTGAATTGGACATTGGAAGAGGCGATGCAGGTCGCTGAAGTCTTGACAGGCGCAAAAGTTATTTTATAATTCGTATTGACAAGAACTTGGGTGCCCCCCTCACCCAGGTTTTTGTCTTTTAATGGCTAGAAACACGCGTTCTAAAATACTTGACGCGCAGGGGAAATGGTGTTTAAATTGAGGTGCAACTAAATATCTACGCAGGCCTAGCATTTGGCGGGGCCGTATCAGACGAGATGAGCGCCGTCGTGCATTTTGCACGGCGGCGTTTTGCGTTTAACACCTTGAGCGTAGACAGGGTGGAGATTCAGAAAAGGAGAATTCCATGAAAGTCAATCGTTGGTTAGTTTTCGTGATCGTTGTGATCGTGGCCGCGTTCTTCGTGATGCCCGCCTTCGCCCAGGGTGCAGAGCCGCCCGTTGGCGAGGTGACGCTCCCGACCGAGTTGGAGGCGTTGCTGGCCGCAGGCATCGGCTTTCTCGTGACGGCTGGTCTCAAGTCGCTCTCTATCCTGCTTGGCAAGGATTTGAGCGGATGGGCCGCAGTGATCACGGCGTCCATCGTCACCACCGTTGTCTATTTCTTCAATGCGCTGCTCTCGGCGGTTCCGCCCGAAGCCGCGCCATCGGTGGCCATTGCGCTGACGTTGCTGGTTTCCATCCTGAGCGCCTTCGGCATCCACAAGATCGTCAAGGGCTTCCAGCCTGTCTCCGTCGTGATGAAGAAATAACGATTTGATGTGAACAAGAAGGGGCGGGGAAACCCCGCCCCTACGGTGATTCTTATGGCAAACGGAAACACAACAGTCATCGCAGAGATGCGAGAGATCATCAAGGAAGGCAAAACGGTGGACATTCAAACGCGTGACCGTTTGCTGTTTACCGCCGTCATTGACATCTATGAACACCTGACGCCAATGGTGACATTTTATAAAGTTGGGATGTGGCTTGTCACCGCGCTTGGCGGGGCGTTCATTTTATTGGTCTTCGGACTGATGACAGGTCAAGTGGAGTTGTTGTTCAAATGAATTTTTCTTTTCCGACTTCGCCAACTCTTCAGATCACCCAGAAATGGGGGAACGTAAATGCGGCCATGTATCCTGCGCCAACCTATCGGCACATGGGCGTGGACATCGGCGGGCCTGTGGGCGCTCCGATCTATGCCGCGGCAGATGGGGTGGTGGCGGACGTGAATCTGACAGGGGCGCATGGCTATGGACGGCATGTCATCATTCAGCACGACTCGGGTGCGTTCGATACGTTGTATGCGCACTTGCACAAGGTGGATGTAACGATCGGGGATGCTGTGACGGGCGGCCAGAAGATCGGCGAGATGGGCGGCCAGCCAGGAGATTCTGATCTCATTGACGGCGCGTCGAGCGGGAGTCATTTGCATTTTGAAGTGATCCTGCTCAACCAGCCAGGCATTGATTTCGTGAAGACGTGGGCGGGATATACGGTGGACCCGCTGGCGTTTTTGACACGCTTCGCGTTCGGCGATCCGACGTCGACTGGGACGGTGATCGCGCCCAAAGGGGTGCGGGTGCGCGCCGAGGCAAATGTTGATTCCCTGCAAATTGGGGCGCTGGCCAGTAAGACCACCTGGCCGATCCTCCGCATTCTGCATGTTGGGGATGATCAGTGGGCGCAGTTGTGGTCCCTGCGGCCTGAGTTTGCCGCGGTGTGGTACGGGGGCGAGAAGTTGATGGAGGTGAGTGTTGGGACAGTGGTGCTTCCGCCCGAGCCATCCACTCCGCCCGCATTGGACGAGAAGGCGATTCGCAGAGATGAGATAGACCGTCTCATCAAACTTCTCGAAGGACGAAGAAACGAGTTGTTGTAATGCCTGTACCAAAGCCGAAGTACGAACTTTCTGATGAGTTTCGCCAGTTGGCGCTCGGGCTGGAAGTGCCCGACAGCGAGCTGGATGAAATGGATTTTGAGGAGGCCCGCTTGAGGTCCGAGGCGGGGCGTTCGGCTTTGTATGCATTGAAGGGAAAGGAGGAACAGCCCGCATGGTTCGAACGCTTCGAGCAACTCGTCAATGGTGGCTGGCCGTGGCGGCAGGCGACTTATATCGCCTGGGCGTCCACTCCAAAAGATGGGCGAACGCCCAAGACGCAGGAAGAACTGGCGAAGCAGGTTCTGAATTTGACCAGCGATCGGGCGATCAGCACGTGGCGCAAAAAGAACCCTGCCATTGACACGATGGTGACATTGTTGCAATCGGCGGAGTTGTGGAATTACCGCGCTGATGCGTTTGCCCAATTAATCAAGGGGATGCTCAAAGCGGGAGATGATTATAAGTTTGTCAAGCATCTCGAAATATATGCACGCATGACAGGCGATGATGTGCCCACGTCGCAGTTGGTGGCGTTGTTCAAGAAGAGCGGTGCGAAGGGCTCCCACGATGTGAGCGATCAAACGTTGGATGAACTGGCGGCGGGTGTGGCTGAAATTAATTCAGGTCTTGCTGGCGAGGAGGAAGAGGATGCTTCCAGCGACTGACCTGTTGATGACGCCATCGGATGCAAAGAGCGAGAAAAAACTGCGCATGAAGGCGCGCAGGAATTTCCTTGCATATTGCCAATATGTGGATCCGCGCTACGAGGCACAGCCGCACGTGCGCCTGTTGGCTTCGAAACTCCAGCAGGTGGCTTTATACATTGCCAGTGGAGGCAAGCAGGGGATCGGACGATTGATGATCTTCATGCCGCCCCAGCATGGAAAGAGTCAACTGGCAAGCCGTCATTTTCCCGCCTGGCTGTTGGGTTTGTTGCCAGACAGCCGCATCATTCTCACGTCCTACGGTGAGAGCCTGGCCACCACGCACAGCAGGTATATCCGTGACCAGGTGACGAGCGATGAATACCAGGCGGTCTTCGGGAGCAAGAGCGACAAGATCTGGCCCGTGGAGTTGTCGTCCGATTCACGCTCGACCGAGGCGTGGGACTTGGCGAAGCCCTACCGAGGCGGCGTGAAGGCGGCAGGCGTGGGTGGCGGTATTACAGGTCTGCCTGCGCATTTATTCATCATTGACGACCCATTCAAGAACCGCGAAGAGGCAGAGAGCGAGGGGAGGCGGGATCTGGTGGATGACTGGTTCAAGAGCGCGGCGCGCACCCGTCTACGCCCGAATGCGGCCGTGGTCATCTTCCATACGCGGTGGCATCAGGATGATCTGGCAGGGAGGCTGATGCAGAGAATGGTCAGCGATCCGCTGACATCTCAATATGAGATCGTTTGTATGCCCGCGCTGGCGCTGGAGAAATATCCCACCGAGGAGGAACAGCGCAAGATGATGCGGGAGGGCGTGTTCCTGCCGCTGGCTGATCCGCTGGGACGGTCGGGCGGCGCGGCGCTTTGCCCAGAGTGGTACGACGAGGCATGGCTGGCATCCACGAAGGCGGATGTGGGTCTATATGACTTCGAGGCGTTGTATCAGCAGTCGCCCTATGCCCGCGAGGGAAATATGTTCAAGCGGGAATGGTTTACCAAAGTGTCCCAAGGCCCTGGCAACAATGTCTGGGTGCGGATGCGCGCGTGGGACAAGGCAGGCACGCCAGGCGGCGGAGCGCGCACCGCTGGCATCAAAATGAGTTGGGGTAAGGACGATTTTATTTATGTGGAACACGCCTGGAAGGGGCAGATCGGTTCGGCAGAACGAGACAAGAAGATGGTGGAGATTGGAAAGGTGGACTACCAGATTGACGGTCCGTTCTTGATCTGGCATCCGCAGGATCCTGGCTCGGCTGGATTGGATAGCGCCCAATCCACGAATGCCTTATTGGCTGAGAACGGGCTGATCGGAACATTCGACCAGGTGACGGGGGATAAGGTCACCAATGCGGGACCGTTTGCCACGATGGCGGAGGCGGGACGCGTGCGACTAGTTGAAGGTGAATGGAATGACGAGTATCTGGATGAACTGTCCGCATTCCCGAAGGGACGCTTCAAAGACCAGGTGGATGGTTCTGGTTCGGGCTTCAACAAAATGCGCGGGATCGTGGAGTTGTTGAAGAATGAAGACGATGAAGAATTTGTATTTGAGGAGCGGGTGAGCATTTCACCTGTGTAACCAATGGCCGATTTGCGAATCACGATGATCGAACGTTTGACTGGCGTCAATCTCTCTGAAGTCAAGGAGACGATTGAGTCTTTGCGCGAGGAGGCCAGGCAGGCGGAGTTCAACGAGGAAGTGCTGACCGAACGCATGGCCGAGTTGGAGCTGGCACTCGAGGATGCCAACTGGATGCGCCTGATGTTCGAGAATGAGCACGAGTTCACGCGGGACGGGATCCGCAAGATCACCGACCTGGCGCGGATGATGTACATCAAGAACCCGCTGATGAACCGCGCGGTGTTGGTGATGGCGCTGTATGTTTGGGCGCAGGGCGTGACCGTAAAGTACAAAGATCCAGCCTTAAATAAAGTGTTGCAGGGGTTTTGGGACGACGAGAAGAACCGTGTGGAGTTGACCAGCCACCAGGCACAGATGCTCAAGCAGGTTGATTATGAGGTGGAGAGCAACATTTTCTTTGTCTTTTTCACGCGTCCTTCGGATGGACGCGTGCGTGTGCGGACATTGCCGTTCGACGAGATCGCGGAGATCGTGAGCGATCCCGAGGACTCAAAGACATCCTGGTATTACCTGCGCCGCTGGACCGAGAAGAAGCTCAACCCTGCGACGGGCAGGATGAATACAAAACAGCGCAAAGCGTATTACCCAGACTGGCATTACAACCCGAATGAGAAGCCGAGGAAATTGGGTGGCATCGAGGTGATGTGGGATGCGCCCGTGTATCACGTGAAGACTGGCGGGATGAGCAGTTGGAAGTTTGGCGTGAGCCAGATCTATTCTGCCATTGATTGGGCGCGGGCCTACAAGGACTTCCTGGAAGACGTGGCTTCGCTGATGCGCGCCTATAGCCGCTTTGCGTGGAAACGTGTCACGAAGGGGAAAAAGGGCGTGGCGGCCGAAAAGGCAAAGATGGCGACAACGCTGGCCGCAGGCGGAACCAGCACAGAAACCAACCCGCCGCCTGTTACTGGGGCGATGGCATTTCTGGCAGAGGGCACGGACCTGCAACCGATGCAGGTACGCGGTGCGTCAATCAGCCCCGATGATGGACGACGGTTGTTGTTGATGGCGGCCGCGGGTGTGGGCCTGCCTGAAACCTATTTCGGTGACGTGAGCGTTGGGACATTCGCGACGGCAAAGACGATGGACCGTCCCACCGAACTGGCGATGAAAGAACGGCAGACATTCTGGACGGATGTGCTCCGCTCGATCTTTGGGTACGTTCTGTTGCAGGCAATGAAGGCAACCGATTCGCCGATCAGGAAACTGGGCCGCATAGAAAAGACTCCCGATGGCAATGAGATCGAGGAAACGATCGTGTGGAACAGCAACGTGAATACGATGCTGGATATCGACTTCCCGCCCATTTTGGAAAAAGACATTCAAGCGGCGGTGCAGGCGGTGGTGACTGCACTGACGCTGAACGGCCAGCAGTTGACCCTGCTGGATGAGCAGACTGCGACGAGGCTGATCCTGAAGGCAATGGCCGAGGATGACGTGGACGAGATCATGGCTGAGTTGTTCCCCGAAGGCGAGACCGTGCCAGCGGGGAGCGGCAACCCATCCAGGGCGGACACGCAGGTCCGCCCCAACTCACCGAGTGAGGCGCTGGTAAAAGAGGCGGCGAGGAAATTGATCGAGACGATCAAGTCGGAAATGAGGAAGGCTGATGATGAAAAGTGATCAGTCTTCCCCTTTCGGGGACTTCGCAGTCATCAGTGATCAGTCCAAAGCGTTGCTCGAGGAGAGCGAGGCTGTGTTGCGCGCGGCGGAGGAGTATGTGGAGGCTGTGCGCAGGTCAAAACGGCTGAAGCGAAAAGAGCCCATCGAGCGGAGACTGGAACTGGCGATGCGGAAAGCATTCCGCGAGCAGGGCAGGCAATTCGAGAGAACCCTGCGGAAGTTTCGGGATCGGTTTGACCCCACCCCCGTCCCCTCCTCAAATTCGGAGAGCATGAATTTGGAGAGGGGGGATGATGACGAAGAGTTGAAGGAATCCATCCTGCCAACAGAATGGATGTTTGTGTTCCATGCAGTGGCGCAGAGGACACTCGTGCTGTTCAGTAAGCCGATTGATAGGGCAGTGCGCGCGGCGTTGCTGGCAGGTGGAACGAATCAGATCGCCGAACTGGGCGTGGGAATTTCTTTTACTTTGGACAACCCACGTGCGGTGACCTACCTGACGCAGTATGGCGCAAAGTTGGTAACCAAGATCAACGAGACGACGCGCGATTACATCGGAACCATCATCGAGCAGGCAACCAAAGAGGGATGGTCGTATGACCGAATTGCAGAGGCGTTGACCGAACGTTACGAGGAATTTGCGATCGGAAAGCCGCAGGCACATATTGACAGCCGAGCGCACCTGATCGCTGTGACTGAAACAGGGAACGCGTACACCGAAGGACAGTTGCAGGCGGCACAGGAATTGGAAGCGGCAGGCCTGGAAATGGAAAAAGCCTGGGACACAGTCGGAGATGACAAGGTCTCGGAAGGATGCCGAGGAAATGCGGCGGTTGGCTGGATCAAGCTGGATGCGTCATTCCCGAGTGGGCATCAGAGGCCGTTGCGGTTTCCTGGATGCAGATGCGACCTGCTGACGAGAGTCAAGAAATAGTGATCAGTAAAGGAGAACCATGGCAAAGCGAAACAGGCATAACAAGAGTTTGCGCGAGCGGATGATCGAGGAGATGCTTCCGCTTTTGGAGAAGTCCAATCTAGCGGAGTGGTTAGAAAGCCGTCTTCACATGGCGTTGACAAACATTGCAGACGAGATGTTTGGCAATGGGAATGTGACGCGTGAAGAGCGCAAGGTGCTTTCAGGTGCAATCGGCACGGCTCTGGACAACTACCATCAGTTCTTGACGGAGAACGCTCCGCAACTCTTCCAGCGCAGGCCGTGGGACGACGCGCCTGAAGCGGCGGACGGTGGAAGTGCAGTCAGCGAATCGGAAGATACGGATGATGATGGCATTGATCTGTCCGAGAGCGGCAATGGGATGTTCGTGCCGCTGATCGAGAAGGCTGTGCGTCGTGATGGAACGATCCCGATCAAGATCATCCAGCCAGGCTGGGGATCGAGCGGTTTTTACCCCGCAGATGTGTTGGAGCGTGACGGGCCGCGCGTGTTTACGAAGGGCACGAAGATGTTTTGGGATCACCAGACGCCCACCGAGGAGGCCGAGCGCCCCGAGGGATCGCTGAACAACCTGGCGGCGGAACTGGTGACCGATGCGCGCTACCAGGCTAACGGACCCGCAGGGGCAGGATTGTATGCGGACGCCAAGGTGTTCGAGGCGTATCAAAAATCTGTGGAAGACCTGGCCCCGCATATCGGTGTCAGTATTCGGGCAAGCGGAAGAGCACAACAAGGATCTGCTGAGGGACGAGAGGGTCCCATCATCACGGAGTTGATCGCCCGCAAGAGCGTGGACTTCGTGACGGCACCTGGCGCAGGCGGGCAGATCATTTCCATGTTTGAAGCGGCGAGATCGAATCTGGCCGTTCAAAAAGCCACGTCTGGAGACGTGGATTCATACCCTATGAAGGAGGCACGTATGGACGAGAAAGATCTGCAAAAACTGCAGGAGTCCATCACCACGCTCCAGACCACTCTGGGCACGGTGACGGATGAGAACGCCAGGATGAAAGAGGCTCTGGCGTTGCGCGATGCGAAGGACATGGTGCGGGAGGCGTTGAGCGCCAGCACCATGCCCGATGTGACGAAGACGCGCTTGATCGAATCCCTGTCCGCGAACCCGCCGATGAAGGACGGTTCACTGGACAGCGAGACGCTCAAGACGCGCATCGAGGAAGCGGTGAAGGCTGAGGTCAAGTACCTGGAACAGGTGGTTGGCGTTGGCAAGATCCACGGGCTGGGCGAGAGCGCAGCCGAAGACGAGGATCTCGACGAGGCCAAGGTGCAGGGCGAGCTCGAAGGAGCGTTCGCCGATCTGGGCTTGAGCGAGGCTGGCGTGAAGATCGCGGTGAAAGGCCGCGTGTGAGGTGAAACATGGCCAAGAACATCATTTATGAGCCTGGATACAACCAGGCGGTAGTGGTGACCGACCCCGCAACCCCTGCGAGCGGCGACCCCGTGCGCTTTGGTGCGCTGACTGGCATTGCCCTGCTCGACGAGGGCGATGGTGGCGCGGGAGCCACCGAAACAGTCTGCAATTTTGGGCCGTTTGTGGCGGACATCCCCGTGGTGGCCGAGGCTGGCGCGATTGCCGTTGGCGACGCGCTGTTCTATGACGATGCCATCGACGGCGTGAACAACGACAGCACCAACGGCTATTTCTACGGGTTCGCGCTGGAAGCCATCGGCAACGGCCTGACGGACACGATCAACGTGTTCCACGTCCCAAGCCCTGGCGCTGGCACGCTCGGCGCTGGAACCGTGGGCGCTGCCAACCTGGCGGCCAATGCTGTGACCGCGGCCAAGATCGCGGCGGCCATTATCGAGGGCACCAAGATCGAGAAATCGGCGAATGCCGATACCACACCCTGCGTCCCGACCCTTCACCGCATCGACATTGCGGGCGGCGCGGCTGGCAACACGGATGTGGTGCTGGACATCAAAGAGCGCGTGATCGACGCGTGGGCCGTCCACACGGGCGGCGCGGGCGAGGCCAACGACACCATTCAGGTCTTCAACGGCGCGAACGCCATCACCGATGCGATGGCGTGGTCTGGCGCTGACAAGGCCATTGTGCGGGCGGCTTCGATCGACGATGCCAACCATGAAATCGCGGCGGCGGGCACCTTGCGCGTGACCACCACCGACGACGATGCGGGCGGTGACGTGGGCGCTGGAATCGTCTACGTGCTGACCGTCCCTGTTGCGTAGTGAGGTGAAACATGGAAAACAAATCTGAATTCCTGGAAGTTCTTGAGACCTTCCGCGCTGATGATGCCAGCCCGCAAAAACTCTTCGGGGGTGAGGGCGTTGGGATGCGCCAGAGCGCCCTGAAGCGGAACCCGAAGTATCCGCAGATGCTGGCCGAGGCGGCCAAGTTTGTGGCGAAGGTCGTGAGGGGTCAGCGCTCGATGCGGCAGTTGCAGGAGGCCATGACCACCAGCGACTTCCCGTATCTCTTCGGCGACATCCTGGACCGCCAGGTGCTGGCGGCCTATCAGGAAGCCCCGACCACGTGGACGAATTACGCCAAGCGTAACACCGTCCGCGACTTCCGCACTGTGAAACGCTACGGTGTGTATGGCGCGGATCAGACGCTGGATGTTGTCCCCGAGCAGAAGGAATATCCTGGCTCAAAGATCGACGAGGATGCTCCGTACAGCTACGCGGTCAAGAAATATGGCCGCAGGCTGCCATTCTCGTTCGAGACCATCGTCAACGATGACCTGGAAGCGTTGACGGACGGCCCTGCCCGCCTCGGCCGCGCGGCGCGCCGCACCGAGCAGAAATTCGTCACTGGTCTGTATTGCGATGCGAACGGTCCGCATGCATCGTTCTACACTGGCGGCAACGGCAACATCATCACCAGCAACCCCGTGCTCTCGCTGGCCGCGCTCCAGACGGGCATGGAGATCATGTCGAAGGCGACCGACCAGAACGGCGAGCCGATCGTGATCGAGATGGTGGAACTGGTGGTCCCGCCCGCGCTGGAGGTGACAGCGCTGAACATCCTGAACGCCTTGACGATCGAGCTGACCGAAAAGGGCGGGACGAGCGCCCGCAAACTCACCAGCCAGAACTGGATGAAGACACGCTTCAACCTGAACGTGGATTACTACGTCCCGATCGTGGCGAAAACGACCAACACGCACACCAGCTGGTTCCTGTTCGCGAACCCGAACAATGGACGCCCCGCTCTTGAGGTGGGCTTCCTGCGCGGGCATGACCAACCCGAGGTGTTCATGAAACAGCCGAACGCGGTGCGCCTGGGCGGCGGCGGAGCGGACGAGTACGACTTCGATACCGACAGCCGCGAGTACAAGGTGCGCCACATCCTGGGCGGCACGCGCATGGATCCGAAGATGACCGTGGCGAGCAACGGATCGGGTGTTCCGTAAGAGCCAGTGGCTAGTGATCAGTAATCAGTGGGGGAGGCGGAGCGATCTGCCTTCCCCACATTGAGGATGATATGACCTTCACATATGACCCAACGAACGATATTGGCAAGGTGCGGATGATGATCCCTGACCGTGTGGAGAGCGCTGCGCTCCTGACGGACGAGGAGATCGAGGCGTACCTGGACATGAACGGCGAGGATGTGCGCTATGCGGCGGCGGACGCGCTGGACATGATCGCCAGCGACCAGGCGTTGACGTTGAAGGTCATCACGCTGATGGACCTGCGAACCGATGGACCCGCAACAGCCAGGGCCTTGATGGAGCGCGCCGATAAACTGCGGACTCTTTCCGATAACGAGGAAGCCGCGGCGGAAGCGGAGGAGGGCGGCCTGCTCGATTATGGCGAGATGGTCGTTGATGAGTTCACGAGACGCGAGCGCGTGGTGAAACAGGCTGAGAGAGAGCAGTAGGCAGAATGCAGAGTCGAATTGTTCACCCGCGGATGATGGAGTACCTAAGGCGTGATTTCTTCACGCAGAGTTGTGCATTGAAGCAACCGACAAAAGCGCAGGATACGACAGGCGCAGAGACGGTGGCGCATGACGTGAAGCCAGGCTATGAGGTGATTCCATGCCGCGTGGGAGCCGCTGGCGGGGGGGAGCGGAGAGGGAACAATTACACGTACCTGGACGCGACGCATCGCATTCTTCTGGACGGCCAATTCCAAGATGTGACCGAGGAGTGGATCGCAGAGGTGGACGGGCAGGAGTATCAGATCCTGCTGGTGGCCAAGGATGCGGAAGGCGTGATGACGAGACTGGAATGTCGGATAGTCCGATAGTCGAAGGTCAGAAGTCAAAGGTCAAGGCAACGATGGCGAGTGATGACGGAATCGTGATTGGCAAGGCTGAGTTGATCGCAAAGTTCAGGCGCATGGGGGGAGCGGTGCGAGGGCAGGCGTTGGCGAACACCACGATGTCGGGCCTGATGGTGATCGGGAATGCGGCAAAGGCGAATGCCAAGTCGCAGGGACTGATCAAGACGAGGACGCTGAGCCGCTCGATCCATGAGGAGATCACCCTGCAGAGTGCTGAACGGGCAGAAGGGCAAGTTGGGACAAACCTGGAATATGCGCCGCCCCACGAATTCGGCGGCGTGATCAAGCCGAAAACGGCCAAGTACCTGGCGATCCCCGTGGGAAGTTACACGGGAAGCCCGCGGACGCACGGAGACCTGAAACTGCGCAAGACCGTAAAAGGAAACCTGGTGATGGTGGATGGAAGCGGAGCGGTGCAGTACGTGCTGAAGAAGAGCGTGGAGATTCCCGCGAGACCATTTATGCGTCCCGCCTTCGATGAGAAAAAGGATGAAGCGCAGGAAACGATGGCAGGCAGTTTCCGATCGTTGATCATGAAAGCGGCATTGGAAGGATAAAGATGTTTGTTGAGGACTTATTTTCTTTTTTGAGCGACCAGGCAACAGACGCGGCGAGCAGGATCTATCCGAACGAACTGCCGCAGAATGCGACGTTGCCTGCGATCAAGTATTTCCAGGTGAGCGACCCGCCAGAGCATACGCATGATGGCAGGAGCAAATTGCGACATCCGCGCTTTCAGTTGGATTGCTACGCTGACACCTATCTGAAGGCGCACCGACTGGCAGGCCAGGTGGTCACGGCACTGGATGGATACAGCGGGCAGATGGGACAGTCCACGTGCGGGGCAGGGTTTATCGAAGACGAGCGCGACAACCATGATCCAGAAACTGGACGGCACTGGGTGAGCGTGGACATCGAGATCTGGTATTCGTGAAAGGAGAACTATGGCGAAGAAGAAGGCAGAGAGCAGAACGCAGAAGGCAGACGGCGGAACGCAGTCCCACGGGGATGCTTTGCAAACGGCGGAATCGGAGGCCAGGACTTACGAGGTTGGCACGTGGGCTGGTTTGCCGCAGTGGCGGTGTTCGCTGTGCGGGTTCGATACGCTGGATGAGCAGGCAATGCTCGAGCACGCAGAGGCGCATCGGCTACAGGCGCAAAACCCGCCCCCCAGCCCCACCCCCGACCCCTCCCCAAATTCGGAGAATTTGGGGAGGGGAGAGTTGGAAGAAGTCTTCGAGGTCGAGTTGAAGGAAATCGATTCGACTTTTGATGAGCAAGGCAATGAGCACAAGACATTCACAATAAAGGAGTAGACCATGGCAAGAACAAGTATTACCAAGAGCACGTTGCAGGGTCCGTACCCGACCCTACCCGTCACCGCGAACCTGCTGGACTTGACGTTCGAGGCGGCGGATGTGGCGAACAAGAACCAGTTCGCTGGCGCGGGTGACGACATCCTGCTGGCATGGAACACAGATGGTGCGAACCCGTACACCGTCACGTTCACCTCGGTGGCGGACGACAAGAAGCGCACGGGAGACGTCACCACGTATTCCATCGGCGCGGGCGAGATCGCGGCGTTCCGCTTCAAGGACGCTGGATGGAAGCAGAGCGACGGCAAAGTCTATGTCGAAGCTGAGAACGCGGCCGTCAAATTTGCGGTCGTTGCATTGTAAGGAGGCACCATGACAAGCGCACTTTCGTCCCACGGGACTTTTATGAAGATGGGCGACGGGGGAACGCCCGAAACATTTACCACCATCGCCGAGGTGGGCGACATTGACCTGCCCGAGATCAAGCTGGATACGGAAGACGCGACCAGCCACGACAGCGGCGGGTGGGAGGAATCTATCGGTGTGCTGTTGAGCGGCGGAGAGCCGAAGTTCGAAATCAACTGGATCCCGACAAGCCCCACCCACGATGAGACCACAGGTTTGCTGGCGGCCATCCTGAACAAGACGCGGAAGAACTGGAAGATCGTCCTACCGAATACGGTCAAGACCTTCGCGTTCACGGCGTTGCTGACTTCCTTCAAGCCAAAGGCACCCAAAAAAGGCAAACTGACGGCTGACATCACGCTGAAGATCAGCGGCGCGGTGACGATCAGTTAGCGAGGAACCATGACCCAATACCTGACTCGTGAAAAGATCCTGGATGCGCAGGATGTGCAGTTCGAAGAAGTGCCCGTGCCTGAATGGGGCGGCGTGGTGCGTGTGAAAGGCCTGACAGGGAAAGAACGGGATGCCCTGGAGGCCAGCATGATCCAGGGGAAAGGCAAGAAGGCTAGTGTGAACCTGGCGAATTTGCGTGCCAAGTTGGCATCTCAGGCGTGCGTGGACGAAGCGGGCAACCGCATCTTCAGTGATGAAGATGTGGTTGCGCTTGGAAACAAAAGCGCGGCGGCCCTGCAACGTGTATTCGATGCGGCTCAACGCCTGAGCGGCCTGAGCGATGGCGACGTGGAGGAGTTGACAAAAAACTCCGAGACCGCCCCGAGCGAAAGCACTGGTTCGAACTAGCGCTCGCCCTGGGCGGTCGGACCGTCGCCGAATTACAGGAGGCGATGAGCAGTCGTGAATTCGCAGAGTGGAAGGCATTCTTTGCCCTGCAACCCTACGGCGAATGGAGAAACGATTATCGCACCGCAAGCCTGATGGCACACCTGGCAAACCTGTGGCGAGGCAAGGACGATCCTGTGCGGAGGCCAGAGGAGTTCATGCCGAGGTTTGGACCCGAGGAAGAGGGCGAACACGCAGGTTCGCCTCAACCCGATGACGAAGAGAGCGATGAAGACGCCGAGGTTGAGAAGAAGATGAATGTGGCGATGAAGATCGACGCGTACTTCTCGGCTTTGGCCGCGGCGAAGCCCAAGCAATAAACCCCACCCCTAGCCCCTCCCCATCGGGTGTTTTTCCCGATGGGGAGGGGAGGGAAAGTGAACATGACAACGATTGTGACACTGGCAGTAAAACTGATTGCAGATGCGGCGGCGTTTACGCAGGCGATGGATATGGCTGAGAAGAAAACTCAGACATGGTCTTCACGCGTCAGCCAGAGCATGAAGAGCGCGGGCGGGGACATCACGAATCTGGGGATGAAGGCTTCAACATTCCTGACTGTGCCACTCGTGACCGCTGGGGTAGCGGCAATCAACTATGCCAGCGACCTTGAAGAGACAAAGAACAAGGTCAAGGTCGTTTTTGGGGAGATGGGGCAATCGGTGCTGGATTGGAGCATGGACTCGGCGACTGCCTTGGGGATGAGCCAGAACACAGCCCTCAGCGCGGCAGGAACCTTCGGTAATCTGTTTACCACAATGGGGATTGGAAAGGATGCTTCCGCCGATATGAGTGAGGGGCTGGTGCAGTTGGCGGCTGACCTGGCTTCGTTCAACAATATAGACCCGACCGAGGTGTTGGAGAAGTTGCGATCGGGGCTGGTAGGAGAGGTGGAGCCGCTGCGAACCCTGGGCATCAACCTGAGCCAGACGGCGGTAGTAGCGAAGGCAATGGAGATGGGGCTGGCCGATGCGGAGGATGAATTAAGCGCGGCCGCATTGGCGCAGGCAAGGTATGCCTTAATCGTTGAACAATCGAACAACGCGGCGGGAGATTTCGCACGGACAGCGGACGGGCTGGCAAACCAGCAGAGAATTTTGAAGGCACAGTTCGAAGATGCGGCGGCGGCATTGGGGGTGCAGTTGTTGCCGTACGCGTTGCAATTCGTCCAGTGGGTGAGCGGGCTGATCGAGAAGTTCCAGGCGCTGACCCCCGAACAGCAGAAGTGGATCATTGGAATCGGAGCGGCGCTGGCGATTTTGGGACCGTTGCTGATGATCATCGGGACGCTGGTCTCGGCTATCGGTGCGATCATTGGGGTGATCGGGGCGATCAGCGCGCCCGTATTGATCGTGATCGCCGTCATTGCGGCGTTGATCGCCATCGGGTATCTGTTGTACCAGGCGTGGACGAACAACTGGGGAGGCATCCAGCAAAAGACTCAAGCCGTGATCAACTTTTTGAAGGGGATCATGCAGGCTGGGTTGCAATTCATCGCGGACTTGAACAGCGGGAAGCTGGGATGGATCTCGGAGTTGTGGAACAACACCTGGAACCTCATCAAACTGTGGTTCAACACCGCGGTTGAAAATATCAAGAGCGTTTTCAAATTATTCTCGCTGGCCTTCCAGGGAGACTGGCGAGGGTTCGGTGAGGAACTGCGCAGGGTGTGGGACCGCAACTGGAAGTTGATCGGTGAGATCCTGAAAACAGCCTGGAATAATATCAAGTTGATCGTTGGGAACCTGATCTCAGGGGTTATCAATTTCTTCAGAACAACGGACTGGGGAGCGTTGGGGCGGATGATCGCCGAAGGAATTGTGAACGGGTTGATGTCCATGGGGCAATGGGCGCTGGATCAGATCGTTTCATTTGGCCAGGCCATTGCCGATGTGCTGGCGGGTTTCTTCGACATCAATTCTCCTTCGGGACTCATGGAGAGAATGATCGGTGAGCCGCTGGCCATGGGGGTGGTGATGGGATGGGAAAAAGGGCTGGCGGGGAATCCATTCACGCCTGCGTTGGCAGGGGCGGTAGCGGCACCGATGGCGGATGTGCCCGCTGTCAGGTCGAGGGGAGGCGGCGCTGGAGGCGGGATCGTCCTTCAGTTCACGTATGCGCCCGCGGTGAGCCTGGGAGATCGGTACGAGGCGGAGCAGGTGCTGGCCCCGATGATCGCACAAGAGGTGCGCCGCAGGCTGGAGGTTGAAGGGTAATGGGCGCGAGACTTGGCACTGTCCCGTATGGAAGCGCACTCTATGGAGCGTCTGCGCCAAGCGACCTGGCGTGGGGGCTGGATATTGATTGGGACAACGACGGTGCGTGGAGCGGCGAGAACGATGCGAAGAAGCTATCTGCGTTGACGATCACGCGCGGGAGGAGTTTTTATATCCGTGCGGACGGCAAAGGGTTCGAAACGCAGGAGGCTGGGAGCCTGGACGGGTTGTGGGAAAACAATGATGGACGGTATGACCCGTATAACACAGCCAGCCCGATCTATCCGAATATCCTGCCTGGCAGGCTGTTCCGTTTGCGCGTGCTGACGCCCACAGGAAATTTATATTCGGTGATGAGCGGCACGTTGAGCGATATTCGTCCCGATTCGGCGAGGGCGAAACGAGCAAGGATCAAGGGCGAAGACGGGATCCGCTTTCTGCGCCAGAATGTATCCATTGCGGTGAAGGAAAACTACCGCACCGACGAGGCGATCACCGATATGCTGACCGTCATCGGATGGCCCGCGGCGTGGGGAAGCGACCTGGACATTGGCGTGGACGTGCGTCCGTATTGGTGGGTGGATAAACGAACGGCCTATAACGAAATCTACGACCTGGTGAACAGTGAACTGGGGCAGTTCTTTGTTGCGGCCGATGGGAAGGCGACATTCCGAAACCGTAACGCTTCGGAGAGCAGTGTGGCCACGCTGGACGGAACGAACTTCCGTGAGGGGATCGAGGTGGCAAGGCCGTGGGAGGTGGTGCGGAACACCGTGCGGGTTTGGGTGAGACCGCGCGTGCTGGTTTCGGCGGTGGAAATCTGGCGGTATCAGGAAATCCCTTCGATTGCGGCAGGAGCCACGCTCGAGATCTGGGCAGAATTTGCGTACAACAATGCGTCTGTGCCTGCCAAGACGGTGACGACGCCTGTGGCGACCACGGACTATACAGCGAACAGCCAGAGTGACGGGTTGGGAACGGACCTAACTGGCAATATTTCGATTGTGATGACCACATTCAGCAAGAGCGCCAAGTTGGAGATCACAAACAACGGAGCTGGCTCGGCCTACCTGACGTTGATGAAACTGCGCGGGGACGTGATCGACAGCCCGAACGCAACGTATCAAGAGGTGAGATCAGGTTCGGACGTGAACCAAACATTCGAATTGGACCTGCCGTGGATACAGTCCACCACCGTGGCGGTTGGGTTTGCCGAGTACCTTGGATTGTATCTATCTGGGAGGGCGTTCATCAATGTGAAGTTGCTCAACCAGCCAGACACACAATTCGGTGTGGACTTAAATTCATTGGTGGACGTGGATATTCCCGACCTGGGAATTTACGGCACCTACCGTGTGGCCTGGCTGAAGCACACGTGGCTCAATCGGACGGGATTCCATGTGGAGACGCAATGGTTGTTGGAGCCCTATATCAGCCTGAGCGGAACCTATTGGACGTTCCCCGCGACGATCGGGACGACGACGATCTATGGGTTGTAGAGAATGGAGAATGGAGAATGGATAAGATCATTCGAGCGAGTGATTATGCAAGGCGCGAGGGGGCGCGAAATGTGAAAGAACGAATTGCCAGGCTTTCAGCACAGATGGCGGGGAGGCGTTTGCTGGATACGCCATTTGTTGGCGGCGAGCCTGTTGGCGTGCCTGTGCTGGCGGAGGTGAACCACGGGCAGTGGATCGCGCGGTGTGAGTGTGGCGGGGCGGAAGCTGTGGACCCTGCCGAACCGATCTTTTATTGCTTCAACTGCGGGAATCGGAAAACGAAGGGGAGGCCGAGGGTGGTGACCTTCCCCGACAACATCGAGGAGATCGAGCGAATCCTGTTGGAGCGACCGCTGAAGGATGGAGGCGGAGCGAATGAGATCGACCGCGTGTTCATGGCAAGGCCGCTGGTGGGAGTGGTGGATGGGATGCCCGTGGTAATGCACCGATCGTGGACGCCTGGCGAGAGCGTGGAGGAATTGCGACGGCAGAACGAGATGATTCCTGTTTTGCAAAAAGCAGATGGAGGTGAGTGATGGCTGTTTATACGGAACCACCTGCCGTGGTGACTGGGCAGACGATGACAGCAACCAACTGGAACGATTGGGTGAGGACGAATTTCCAGGCACTGTGGCCATTTACCGCGGCGGGACAGATCGCACTTTCGAGCGCGGCCAATCAACTGACGAAGTTGGATGCGATCGGGAACAGTGGTAAGGTGATCCAGAGCAATGGAACAACCTTTACACTGGCGACGATGTCACAATTGATCAGCGACCTGCGAAGGAAAGGTGGGAGCGCGACCGATTGGTATGCGCAGGGAACCACGAATTACGCGCCAAGCAGTGCAAAGCTCCAGATGGGGACGGCGAGGATCGCGGTGAGCGGCGGCAGTGGATCTGTAGCGATCACGTTCCCAACGGCATTTGCCTATAAGCCCGTGGTGTTCATCAGCAAGCCGTACGATGGTTCCAACTGGGACGACTTTGGATTCTCTGCGATCACTGCAAGCGGATTCAGCATCTATATCCAGCAGGGTGGGACGGGTACGATCAATGTGGATGTGACATGGCTCGCCATCGGTCCGTAGTTGTTGCGGGCGTGAGCATTATCCTGCTCATCCTTTTGCTCGTCCCCATTCCGAGAAAGGATCGGAATGGGGAATACAACATTATCAGCAGACTGATGTGGTGCAGGACGGAAGGCGCTTGCCTGCATGAGATCGGTCATCGGCTGGATCAGGAAGCGGGATGGGTGAGCCACTCGGATGAGTTCGGAGAAGCGGTCAAGACCTATTTGCTGGTTGAATGGTCGGGGAACGATCCCAGTGAACTTGCGCAGGCAATCGTAAACCTGCCTGGAATTTTCCAATGGGGTGGTTATTTCGGTGACCGCCCGTCTGAGATCTATGCCACGATCTTCGAATTCTCGGGTGGGGACCGAGAGAGGATGCCTGATATTTTTCGTACTTTCTACCATTGGGAACGGGCAGAGGCGCTCGTTCAGAAAATGCGAGGTGAGCAATGAGTTCGGTTTATCCTGGTTCCCTGGATGCTTTCACGGCCAAAACGGATGGAGTGGATTACAACCTGGCCGCACACATCAATGACCTGCAGGATGCTGTCACAGCCGTGCAGACGGAATTGGGGCTGGACCCTGCAGGGAGCGAAGCGGATGTGGTAGCGCGCTTCAATGCACTGGATGCGTTGCTGACGGCGCTAGAGCAAGTTGGCGAGAGCGTATTGGCGTCTCCCTTTACCATTTCGGGAGCGGCGGGAGTGTATCAAGATACAGGATTATCTATTACTCTGCCGTCTGCTGGCACCTATCTCATTAACGCAAATGTTCGCAGCGACTTGACAGGAAATGCAGGGACGAGCTGGTGGATAAATGCGAAGTTGTATAACTCCACCGATTCGGCGGATGTGGCAAATTCTGAGCGCATGGTAGTGTTGACAAATACCACTGGAGCGAACCAACAACTAACCGCACCGATCACTGTTTTCGTGACTGTAGCGGCCAGCAAAACGATCAAGTTGTATGTTTGCCGTAATGGAACAGGTACACCATCGTGGACACGATCCAATATCTATAGTGATTCGAATGGGCGCACTTTGTTATCGTATCACTGTGTGGCTCACTAGGTGTTATAAAGCAACATCCCCGTCTATAAGACGGGGATGTTTATTTCGAGATGATGGGGTGGGTGAATGTTTGCCTATAGAGGTGTGCCCCCACGGGGATTCGAACCCCGGTCGTAGCCTTGAAAGGGCTGCGTCCTAGTCCACTAGACGATGGGGGCATTTTGTATCGCTGACTCACGTCAACGATGTAGTGTGCGACGGCACGAAGCCGACCACACTAAAGCGGGCGGGATTTTATCATCCACACCCTTATCGGTCAAGCGATTGGACGAATCAACTTTGGGCTTTGACTCGCTGTCCCTGCAGGGCAAGGATATCCACCTGTGTGCGGTTGAACAACATGCCCGGGCTTTCCACGCGCAAGGTGGGGATGAGCACGGCGGTCAATGTGGCATCGAAGATGGGGACGAAGTCACGCGATCCCTCGGCCATGAGAGCAGAGAAATCGAATCGGCCGGGATACTCGACCTTGCCTTCGATCTCATAGACCTGGGTGGTCAACCGCACGGGATATTCGGTGACGGATGTGAATCCGCCGCGTACCACCGCCTGCGGGCCGAGGTCTTCGCGGCGGGCGAGGGCGAGGGCAAAAATTTGTCGTTTGAACAGTCGGATGACTTCGTAGTGATCCACCAGTTTGGTGGGCATGTGGATGCGCGCCAAGCGGGCATCCAGCACTTCCATGTAGGAATGGGTGGGGTCGTTCATGACTCCCATCACGCCATTGGTGGAGACGGCCACTTTGCCGACCACGCGAAAACTGGAGGTGAGGATGTCGGCGGGAAGGAAGCGGTGTGTGCGGGGGGCGGTGTCCATCATGCGTGGCGGATTCCTCGTCAGGTTTGGTCGGGGCTGGGGCGCGGGGACTCGGACCGAGGTCGGGTGCGAGGCGGGACGCGTTTGCGGGCGGTGGGACGTCCCGCGTTCGGGTTGAGGAGCATGGTCAGCCACGAGATGGCTTTTTCGTCGTACTCGCGGCGTCCGCATACGTCACAGACCCAGGCGGGGAAGTTCGGCACGGTGAGCAGTTCCTCGTTCAACCATGTAAAGTAGGTGATGAAGCGCATATGCATGAGCCCCGAGGCGCACTCGGTGCAGTGGAACGGCTCAGGCAGGGAGGGGGTGGTTTCTTCTGTCATGCAGTCCTTTGGATACGCCTATTATACCCAGTTGCGTGAGAACGCGGTTTACAATTCTGTGTGCGAGAGGGAGGGGCTGCCGCGAGTGCGTCGCAACTAACCCTGAGGAGAGTCTTCAGCGTAAGGTGCGACGCACCCTCTCACCCCAAAAATAAACTTGGAGGCTCATCCCCTCCGAGTTTCTCATTTCTCAGGTTTCGGCCCGACAATTTCCGTAAAGCGCGGATCGTCACGTATCCATGCAAGATTGATGAATTGAATTTGTTAGTTTTGCTTATTTTCTTGTTTCCAAATCCCAGATAAGTTTTTCGACTTCTTTTTGGTTTCCATAACGAATCCCTCCCTGCAGATCAAGATACTTTTGATAAGCAGCGACAGCTTGGGCATAGTCTTTCTTCTCTTCTAATACTACCGCACAATTGTAGTATGGCTCTACAAAATCAGGGTTGATGCGGATGGCTTTGGTGTAATCTGCAATTGCGCTATTTGTGTTACCAATAGCGAAGCTGGCATTACCACGGTTATTGTAAGCCTCGGCAAAATCTGGTTTTATGATGATGGATTCGGAATAACATCGAATGGCTTCACTAAAGTTTTTATTCTCTGTGAAAACAAAACCTCGTTCAAACCATTCCTGCGCTGTGAGTTGTTCTGTTCCAACTGGCATGGCCTCACTGGCGGCAATTTTTTGGTTCTCGGTAATTTCTTTTGTTTCGATATTCAGTGTGGGTAGAGCAATATCACTTACCGCCACATTCAAATACCGTTTGCGCAATTTGTCCATTGCTTCAAAAAAGTATTCCGAATAAACACGTAAGCCATTAAATTTGTTAAGCTTGGCAAGTTTTCCTGTCAGAACCTGTATTACGAAAGGACTTCCAAAGTCAAAACTTTCTAACATCAATGGCACAATGTTGCGATTTTCATCCATTGCAGTTTCAATTTCACGGCGAAGCCAATCATTTGGTTCTTTACACCGTTCCAATGCAGAAGGGGTAAGGACTATAAGAAAATGCGCGCGTGTTTTGATATTTTCAAGGATAACCTTCTCAAAAGTCCCGCTATCAATACTCAGATAGTCAAAGAAAACATCGTAGCCATGTATGGTCAAATCTTGATAGATGGCCAATGCCCACGGCACGTTTGTGCGTCGGTAACTGATGAAGACGGTTTTTTCAACGCGTGGCATAAATCCGCTCTCTCAATGCTGACAAAGTGTTTGCCCAATCGGTATTTCTATTCTAGACGAGAATTCACCTACTTGCAACACTTTTTCCTGTGATAAAATCCCGCCCAACTTAAACCAAAGACTGCCCTGGGGGAGCATGTGTGCCGAGCGATGGTCTCGGCGCGAGCCTTTGTAAACTTATTTGCAAGGAGACAATTCATGCCTCGACGTTCCCTCGCTCGTCTTTACAAGGACGAGTTCTCTGGCTATTCGCTTGCCAGATTCCAACAAGACCTGCTCGCGGGTCTCACCGTGGCCGCGGTGGCGCTGCCGCTGGCGCTGGCGTTCGGCGTCGCTTCGGGCGCCACCGCCGCGGCGGGACTGGTCACTGCGATTCTCGCAGGCTTCATCATGGGCTTGCTCGGCGGCGCGCCGTATCAGATCAGCGGACCGACGGGCGCCATGTCCGCGGTGCTGATTGTCCTCGTCAGCCGCTACGGCCTCGAAGGCATCTGGGTCGCGGGACTCTTTTCGGGCGCGGTACTGCTCGTCATCGGCCTCCTGCGCCTCGGCCGCTTCATCGCCTTCATCCCCTCGGCGGTCATCAGCGGCTTCACGTCGGGCATCGCGCTCATCATCTTCATCGGCCAAATTGACAACTTCCTCGGCGTGAAGACTCCCGCCACCGATACCGCCGCGCAAAAACTGATCGGATATTTCGGCGGCGGATTCACGCCCGACCTCCACGCGCTGACCATCGGACTCGTCGTCATCGTGACGATGCTGCTCTGGCCGACGAAATGGAACGCGCGCTTCCCCGCTTCGCTCCTCGGCATCATCCTTGCCACGCTTCTTTCCTCCGCGTTGGGGTGGGCTGTCTCGATCATCGGCGACATCCCCCAGACAATTTTCCTCGCCGACCGCCTCAGCCTCGCCAACGTCCCGTGGACGAATCTCCCCGACTTCATCGCCCCCGTCCTGACGATCACCGCGCTCGGCGCGGTCGAATCGCTCCTCTGCGGCGCGGTCGGCTCGAACATGACGGGCGTCCGCCTACAGGCCAATCAAGAGTTGATCGCGCAGGGCATGGGCAACATGCTCATCCCGTTCTTCGGCGGAGTCCCTGCCACGGCGGCCATCGCGCGTTCCAGCGTGGGAATCAAATCGGGCGGACAGACGCGCATGGTCAGCATCATCCACGCAGTGGGACTCTTGCTCTCGATGTTCCTGCTCGCCCCGTACATGGCGCGTATCCCGCTTGCCGCGTTGGCGGGCGTGTTGATGGTGACCGCCGTCCGCATGAACGAATGGCCTGCCATCAAATTCATCTTCGGCAAGCGTTTCAAAACTGACATGATCGCTTTCACGATCACCATGCTCGCCACCATCGTCCTCGACCTGACGCAGGCCATCCTGATCGGTTCCTTCCTGGCGGGGGCGGTCTTCCTCAACAAGATCGCGGGCATTGACATTGACGTGCAGGAAGTGGATCGCGACAAACTCCGCCAGCGCGGCATCGAGACGGCGGGGAAGTGTCAGCACGTGCGCGTCGCGTTTCTGACGGGTCCGTTGTTCTTCGCCGCGACGGGACAGTTCAACGAGGCCTTCCAGAATCTCGGCGATACCCACGCATTGATCCTTTCGATGCGCGGCGTCCCGTTGATCGATTCGGCGGGCATCGAAGCCATTCATCGTCTGCATGAGCGGCTCCACAAGCAGGGCGGCACGCTGATGTTCGCGGGCATTCACGACAACGTCTGCAATATGCTCAAGCGCGGCGGAGTGAAGGAAACCGTCGGCGAGGAAAATTTCTTTTGGAGCAGCGACCAGGCTATCGTCGAGGCAGAGAAGCGAGGGTGTGGATTCTGCTTGTAATCCGTCATTGCGAGCGGAGCGACATCGTACCCGAAGGGTAAGCAATCTCCTCGTCAGTGCGGAGATTGCTTCGTCGGGACGAACACCCTCCTCGCAATGACGGAGGTCAAGTTTGAGAAAACGGGTTTCTGTCCAGAAGTCATCGGATATAATGGGGCAATTCCCGTTCAGGAGTGTCCTATGGATTTTCACAATACCAACGACGCCGTCACCCGCCGCATTCAGGCGTTCACAGACCGACTTTCTTATTTGAAGTCGAATGATCTTTATTTCTACAACCAGCCCGTGCAGGAAATTCTGCCTGGGATGAAGGTGCGCGTCAACGGACGCGAGATGGGAATGTACGCCTCCTACTCCTACCTCGGCCTGGTCCACCATCCGCGTATCGACGCTGCGGCCAAAGCCGCCGTGGACAAATTCGGCACGGGGACGAACGGCGTCCGCACTCTCGCGGGCACGTTGACGATCCACACCGAACTTGAAGAGACCATCGCCAATTTCAAACATACTGAAGCGGCTATCACTTATTCTTCGGGGTACGCCACCAACCTGACCGTCGTCTCCACGCTGATGGGGCGCGGCGATTACGTCTTCTCGGACAAGTTGAATCACGCCTCCATCGTGGACGGCTGTCTCATGTCTGGTTCTGAATTCCGCCGCTTCCGTCATAACGATATGGCGCATCTCGAGACCCTGCTCAAGAACGCGCCCGCGGACGTGGCGAAACTCGTCATCGCGGATTCGGTCTTCAGCATGGACGGGGATATCATTGACCTGCCAAAGTTGGTGGAGTTAACGAAAAAGTACAATGCCTGGTTGATGATCGACGAGGCACACTCGGTCGGCGTGCTCGGCAAGACGGGTACGGGCATCGAAGAGCATTTCAACATGTACGGCGCGATTGACATCAAGATGGGCACGCTCAGCAAGACCATCCCCTCGGTGGGTGGATACGTGGCCGCCAAGAAAGAGATCATCAATTACTTCCGCCACGCGAGCCGCGCCTACATCTTCTCCGCCGCGCTCCCACCCGCGCAGGCCGCCGCCGCGAACGAAGCCTTCAAGGTCATCCTCGATGAACCCGAGCGCATTGTGCGCTTGAACGAGAACACCAAACAATTCATCAACGGGCTGAAGAGTCTCGGCTTCGATACCATGCTGACGGAAACCGCCATCGTCCCCGTGCTGTGCGGCGAGGACGACAACGCCTTTGCGATGACGCGCGAATGTCAGCACAACGATGTCTTCGTCCTGCCCGTCGTCTCGCCCGCCGTCCCCGAGGGACTCGCCCGCCTGCGCGCCACCGTCACTGCCGCGCACGAACCGTCCGAGATCGAGCGCGCCATGGATGTGATCGGCGAAGCGGGGAAGAAGTTGGGGATCATCAAGTAAGAGAGTGGAGAATAGAGAGTAGAGCAGTCCGCCGAAAGGCGGACTGTTGTTTTCTCTGATAGTTCTTGAGGGATTTTTATAACATTTTTCTTATAAATTAATCTTACAATACCAGCATCCAATAGGCAGACGAATACAAGATTTTGGAGTTGAACCTATGAAATGGCAATGGAAAATCGGACGCTTCTTCGATATTGACGTGTACATGCACGCTACATTTCTCCTGTTGATCGGCTGGGTGGGCATCAGTCACTGGCTCGACCAGCAGAGTTGGACAGCCGTGCTTTCGGGCATTGCCTTCATCCTGCTTCTCTTCCTCTTCGTGGTGATGCACGAATACGGTCATGCCCTCACCGCCCGCAAGTTTGGCATCAAGACGCGCGACATCACGCTCTATCCCATTGGCGGCGTGGCGCGGCTGGAGCGCATGCCCGAGAAACCAATCGAGGAATTGTGGGTCGCGCTGGCGGGTCCCGCGGTGAACGTGGTTCTGGCGATCCTGCTCTTTGGCTGGCTCATCCTGACGAACGCCCTCGAACCATTGAGCGGACTCACCGTCTCGAGCGGTTCCTTCCTCGAGCGCCTCGCGGTCGTGAACTTGTCACTGGTTCTTTTCAACCTGATTCCCGCCTTTCCAATGGACGGCGGACGCGTCCTGCGCGCCCTGCTCGCCATGCGGATGGACTACGTCAAAGCGACGCAAACTGCGGCGAATATCGGCCAGGGATTGGCCTTCGTCTTTGGCTTGGTTGGACTATTCTCCAACCCCTTCCTGTTGTTCATCGCCTTCTTCGTTTGGATCGGCGCTTCGCAGGAAGCCAGCATGGTACAGATGAAAAACTCCATCAGCGGCATTCCCGTCACCCGCGCCATGATGACCGATTTCAAGTCCCTCTCGCCGCGTGACAGCCTCGCGCAAGCCGTGGTGCTGCTCCTGGCTGGCTCGCAACACGACTTCCCCGTGGTGGACGCGAACGGACAGGTGGCGGGCATCCTCGAGCGCGACCGTTTCATGACCGCCCTCGCCCAGCACGGACAGTCCGCCGCGGTGATGGACTTTGTCCGCCGCGACCTGCCCTCGGTCGACTCGTACGAAATGGTCGAGATGGCGCTGATGCGTTTGCAGGAGGCCGAAGCGAAGACCCTGCCCGTCATGCACGCGGGACAGTTCGTCGGTCTCATCACGGCCGAGAACATCACCGAGTTTCTGATGATCCGTTCCGCGCTGAAAGCCTCGGGTGTGGTCATCATCCCGGCCTGATGAGAGAACTCTTAACCGCGGAGAATTGACAAGCGCTAGTCGCATCTGTATACTCCGCATACACTCCGATGGGGAGTAGCCGCCCGCAAGGGTTGGGCAGTCGTCAATACGGACTTCGGTCTCGGCTGTTCAGAAAAAGGCAAGACCATCGCCAAGAAATGTTTGGCGGTGGTCTTTTTTTATTCAGGGATGCGTGGCGCTTTGGGGCCTATCCGAAAAAATCCTCGGAGTGCGGACTTAAGTCCGCTTGGCGTGGAGGACTCAAGTCCGCACTCCGATAGGATAAATCTTATTGAATCAAACGCCACGTATAAACTGAGGAGAGAATTATGTTAGACCAGATCGAAGCAACCATTTTGGCAGCCTTGCAAACCGTCTTCGACCAGTTCGGCTGGGCGGGCGTTTTTGGCTTGATGGTTTTTGAAAATGCCACAGGTATCACCCCAAGCGAGATCATCCTGGCCTTCGCGGGCTGGATGCTGATCGAGCGCCACGCCCTGCATCCCAGCATCATTTTTCTGGGTGGCCTGTACGCAGGCATCGGCAGCGCCATCGGCGCATCCATCACCTACTGGGTGGCGCGGCTCGGCGGGCGCCCCGTCATCGAGAAGTTCGCGCGTTTCTTTCACATTGACATGGCTCTCGTCGCCCGTGCCGAAGAGCAGATCCATAAATTCGGCACGGGGCTGGTGCTGATCGGGCGCGTCATCCCTGGCGTGCGCACGCTCATTAGCATCCCTGCGGGGCTGGTACGGATTCCCTTCCTAAAATTCTTCCTCGCCACATTTGCAGGAGCCTATGTTTGGTGTACACTCTTAATAGGCATCGGTTACCTGCTCGGCCACGAGTGGATGCTCATCAGCCAGTACATCAAGCAATACCTGCCTTTCCTGCTCGCAGGTGGTTTATTGGTCGCGATCGGATACTTGTTCCTTCATTATCGTAAACAACCCATCTCGTTGCCCGAAGCCGAGTAACCAAAAGGATCCTTCATGAATTGGCATCTCATTGACATCAAAGAAAATCTAGCCAACCTTGGCGTGACGCAAGAGAACGGACTTTCTCAATCCGAAGCGGAAACGCGTCTCACAAAATATGGCCGCAACGAACTCGTGGAAAAGGGCGGGCGCACCCCGCTGAAAATTTTCTGGGAGCAGATCACCGCCACGATGGTTCTCATCCTCATCGCGGCCGCGGTGGTGGCTGGCCTGCTCGGCGACACCAAGAACACCATCGCCATCGGCGCCATCGTCCTGCTGTATGCGATCCTCGGATTCGTGCAGGAATATCGCGCCGAACAGGCGATTGCCGCGCTGAAGAAGCTTTCCGTGCCCGAAGTGCGCGTCTTCCGTGACGGGAGGCTGGTTCCGCTCTCCGCGCGTGACCTCGTCCCAGGCGACATCCTCCAACTCGAGGCGGGCAACGTCCTGCCCGCGGACGTGCGCCTGCTTGAAGCGGTCAATCTCCGCATCCAGGAGGCCGCGCTGACTGGCGAATCCGAACCCGTTGAGAAGCAGACCGCCGCGCTCTCGGGCGAGGGTCTGCCGCTCGGTGACCGTCGCAACATGGGCTACATGGGCACCATCGTCACGCAGGGACGCGGTCTCGCGCTGGTTATCGCCACGGGGATGCAGACCGAACTCGGCAAGATCGCCGACCTGATCCAGAAAAGCGAGGGAGGGCAGACGCCTCTCCAAAAGCGCCTCGATAGGCTCGGCAAGAATCTCGCCATCGTGGGCGTGGTCATCGCGGTCTTCATCGCCGTGCTGGGACTCTTGCGCGGCGACGAGTTGCGTCACATGTTGTTGACCGCGGTCAGTGTGGCAGTGGCCATCGTTCCCGAGGGATTGCCCGCCGTGGTCACGATCACGCTGGCGCTCGGCGCACAACGCATGTTGGCGAAGAACTCCCTCATCCGCAAACTTCCCGCCGTGGAAACCCTCGGCTCGGTGACGGTCATCTGCTCGGACAAAACAGGCACGCTAACCGAGAACCGCATGACCGTCGTTGTGCTGGATGTGGCTGACCACGCGTTGGATCTGACCGAAGAAATGGATCGCAGCGGCTCGTTCACTGCGACGCAATACGCCCTCACCCCCGCCTCTCCCGAAAACGGGAGAGGGGCACACTCCGCTCTCTCGCTGACGGCGATCGGCGGCGCGCTGTGCAACGACGCCCGTCTCATTGACGAAGGCGATGACCGCTTCCACACGCTCGGCGACCCGACCGAGGGCGCGCTCGTGGCGGCCGCGGCCAAGATGGGTTACTGGAAGTCCTCGCTGGATACATCCTTCCCGCGCGCGGCCGAGTTGCCCTTTGACTCCGAACGTAAGCGCATGACCACCGTCCATCATCTCGGTCAATTCGATGGGACGGTTCTCGCGGGCTTGGAGATCGGCAGTCACCGTTACATCGCCTTCACCAAAGGCAGCGCGGACGGGTTGTTGGGGATCGCGAGTCACGTTTGGGTGAATGGTCAAGCCCAGAGATTGGATGACCAGTTCAAGGTCAGGATCGAAGCGGCGAACGAGCGTCTCGCCAAGAAGGGGATGCGCGTCCTCGGCGTCGCGTTCCGTCTGTTGGACTCGATCCCCGAAGTCATCCAAACCGATCTGGAACAGAACCTGACGTTCATCGGCCTGTTCGGGATGATCGACCCGCCGCGCGCGGAAGTGAAAGACGCGGTGGCAGTGACGAAGAGCGCGGGCATCCGCACGGTGATGATCACGGGCGACCATCCGCTCACCGCGGCGGAGATCGCGCGGCAGTTGGGCATCGCCGAGATGGGACGCGTGTTGACAGGCGCGGAGATCGAAAATCTGTCGTTCGATGAATTGAAAAATGTAGTGGATGAGGTGCAGGTCTTTGCACGCGTTTCGCCTGAACACAAACTGCGAATCGTGCAAGCCTTGCAGGAGCGCGGACACATCGTCTCGATGACGGGCGACGGCGTGAACGACGCGCCTGCACTGAAGCGCGCCGACATCGGCGTGGCGATGGGCATCACAGGCACGGACGTGTCGAAGGAAGCCGCCGACATGGTTCTGCTCGACGACAACTTCGCGACCATCGTCAGCGCGGTGAAAGAGGGGCGGGTGATCTACGACAACATCCGCAAGTTCGTGCGTTTCAGCGTGGCGGGGAATATCGGCAAGGTGCTGGTGATGTTGCTGGCGCCGTTCCTGGGCAAGCCCATCCCGCTGTTGCCGTTGCAATTACTGTGGCTCAACCTGCTGACGGATGGCCTGCTGGGACTCGGCATCGGCGTGGAGAACGCCGAGAGCGACACGATGAAGCGTCCACCCTATTCGCCGAAGGAAGGCGTGTTCTCGCGCGGCGCGGGCGTGCAGGTGATGTGGGTCGGCGCGTTGATCGGCGCCCTCGCGTTGGGACTTGGAGCCTGGTATTACTTCACAGGTCGCGAGCAGTGGCAGACGATGGTCTTCACGTCGCTGGCGTTCATGCAGGTCTTCCAGGCGCTGGCCTCGCGCTCGGCCAAAGATTCGTTGTTCAAGATTCGCTTGTTGAGCAATCCCCTGCTGGCAGGCATGGCGTTGACTGTGGTCGTGCTGCAACTGGCGGTGCTTTATGTTCCGTTCCTGAGCGCGTTCTTCAACGTGGTTCCGTTGAGTTTATGCGACTTGTCCATTGCGGCGGGCGCGGGCGTGGTGGTGTTTGTAGTGATGGAGATGGGGAAGAGAGTGGGGAGGAGAGAGTAGAGAGCAGTGGTTTCGGTACGCCCCTCGACTAACACTCGGGGCTACTCAACCACCGTACTACTCATAACAAGAAACCCATCTCGCAGAAAGATGGTGGTCGAGTAGGCGGCGGGTTTCGATACGGACTTCGTCCTACTCAACCGCCGCCGCCGTATCGAGACCACCGATAATCAGAAAACCCGTCTCGTGTGAGGCGGGTTTTGATTTGGTTGCCGACCTGATAGGTTTCTAGATACCAGTCCTCTACCCTCTAGTCACCCACTCTTGCAACGACAACGTTGAACGTTAAACGTTTAACGTTCACTTCTTCATTGCCTCTTCAATCGCCGCAATCAACCCCTTCGTCTTATCTTCTTCATCCTTCGCCCGCCCGCCGTATGACTCGAAATTGCGCAGGGCGGCGCGGGCGTAGTGCAACCCGTCGGAGAGACGTCCGTTGTTGGCAAACATGATTGCAACATTGAAACGATCTTGTCCTGCACCATAAAGATTACCAGCGGCTTCATCGTAATGAATACACTGATTATAATGCTCCAGTGCGCGCTCAAAATCACCTGCATTTTTGTAAATAACGCCAAGATTATTATGTGCCATGGCTAGCATATCTACAGAATCTGCTGGGAGACAAAGAATAGCCTGTTGATTGTAGTTGAGTGCAGAGTTCAGGTATTGAAGAACTTCGGGGGCATTTGATGTTTGAGCATGAAAAAAGCGTTGTAAAGCAACACCGCCAAGTGAAATCAAACACTTGCCACGTCCTAAACCGTCTCTTTCGGAACGTAATTCTAGGCTTCGATGATACCAGTAATCAGCTTTGTCCAGATCATGTAAAATCTCTAATTCCACATATGCTTTGCCTATATCAATAGCGGCTTCGCTGGCAGTGCTGTTATCTTGAAAACTCTCCAATAATTTCACGCACTCTTCAAAAGAACTTATGCAATTAGGATTATTCTGGTATCTTTGAATACGACCTAGGAAACCTAAGCCTACTGCCAACGTTCGCAGCGTATTTTTCTCCACATCGCTCAGCGATTCTGCTGGGCGGGTAAGAAGGGAGGAAGCACGGCTGCGATCCCATTCAACATGCACGCGCTGGAGTCGCTCAGCTTCTGCCCAATTGCGAGATACTTGTGCCAACGATACGCGATAGTCCGTGACCAGTCCCCACTGCTCCTCGCGCCCTGATAGGGGCAAATCATCCGCGCCGACGAAGTCTGGCACGATCTCATCCACCAGCCGCTTCCACTCGGCGCGGCGTCCCGTGTGGTTGTAGAGTGTCTGTAGTCCCTGCATGGCGCTGATGAGCGCCATCCACCATCCATGCTGGCGGGCGAGGGAACGAGCGTGCAGGAGGTTAGGTTCTTCCCTGCGCAGGGGCGCGATCACGTCGCGGTTGCCACCTTCGTATTGGTTGTGATAGTAGTCGCCGAGTTCGCCCATGGATTCGACGAAGGCGCGGGTTGCCCTCACCCCCGACCCCTCTCCCGCTTGCGGGAGAGGGGAGTCCGAGCGCAGCGAGGATGGGGTGAGGGGATAATACTGCTCAAACAGCGAACGGAAGAACCACGGCAGGGCGGGGTGGATGGTGTAGTAGCCGCCGCCGTGCGCGGTCAGCAAGCCGATGTCAGCGGCTTTGTCTAAAATGGCAATACCTTTTTCATCCGTAAAATCTTTATAGCCTAATCCCCAATCAACATCTTTGGGATTCAACATTACTCGTAATGCTTGTACAAATACAAAGCCCTGAAAGAAATGCAGGAGGGCGAGAATTTTGCGTTCGTCTTCGTTGAAGGCTTGCTCGAAGCCGTAACTGAGCGAAGCGCCCAGCGATTTCGAACGTCCTTCGCTGGCTTCGTCGTCAAAGGCGGTCTCGCCATTGTGCAGTTTATTCAGGTAGGCTTCAATTTGTGCTTTTGTTGAAATCCCGTCGCGCAGGGCTTGCCCGACCATCACGGTGATGGTCAACGGGTTGCCTTGCGTAAAGCGCAACAGGGGCAGCCAGTCCTTCACGTCGGCGATCCGTTTGCCCTGTTTGTCCGCCAGGGCGCGCGTCAGGCGCACGCGTTCCTGCATGGGCATGGGCGGCAGGCTCACGCGCTTGGGGATGTCCCCCAGCCATTCGCGTTCGTCGCGGCGCGAGGTCAGCAGGAATTTGGTCTTGCTTTGCGCGGTCGCGATCTGCAAAAACATCTTGAGTTCGCGCTGTTCGGCCAGGCTCCACGCTGAATCTGTTCCCGCGGGGAAGCCGTGAATCGGCTCGACGTTGTCCCAGATCCACAGCGGGGGAATCTGCTGGAAGATCTGCATGGTCAGGTTCAGGCGGTCATTATCGCTCAGCGCCAGCCACTGGATGTTGTTCTGCTCCAGCACGGGACGATACGTTTCTTCCACTGCAGAAAGGATCTGCGTGAACGGTTTGTATTGCTCGAAGGAGGTGAACAGGATCGGTCCGTGCAATCCGCCCGTCTGCGCGTACCAGCGCGCGAACTCGGCGGCGGTCATCGTCTTGCCACTGCCCGCGTAGGCGTGCAACAACACAACGGATTGCGTATCGAATGCTCGATCAAGCGCGAGGATGGTTTCATCGCGTCCGAAGAATCCGACATCGGGACGCGGCAGGTTGTCTTCGGGGCGCATCTTTTTCGACAAATCAATTTTGACCTGCGCCGCGGATTCGCTGTGCGCGAACAATTGGATCGGCGCGGCTTCATACGCGACAGGCACCGACCAATCCTGCAAGGGGATCGGGTCGAAGGCGATCTCGCGCAGGGGCTGGGCGGCGAGTTGCTTGCGTCCCATGCTGACGGCTTCGCCGAGTCCCTGCCCACTGGCGAGCGCGGCGTACAAGTCCGCTACGAATTGGGCGGCGGTCACCACGTACACGTTGTAGCGCATGGCGACCACGCCCGCCACGCCCTCGTTCATCACCTCTTGCGCCAGCGAACCGAAGGCGCGGACTTGCGATTGCGCTTCGTCCACGTCTTTGGCGATGTTGGGCTTCTCTTGAATGTCCGCGTGCGCCGAACGGCAGGCGTTCAGGATCAACACGGGCGTATCGGTCTCCGCCAGCAGTTTGCCCAGCGCGGGACCGTCCACGAGTTGCGAGTTTTCGTTGTTTGCGTCGGGCTTGGGATGTTCGAAGAACAGGTAGCCATGTGAGCCGTCGCGCGGTCCGCTCAACAGCAGGGGAATCAGCGAATGCAGCCATTCGGATGGCTTGGTTTTATCGGTGTTGAGATACCCGCCATGCCCGTCGAAATGGACGATGTGATACGGCTTGCCTTCCGCTTTGGCGTTGCGCAGTGTTTTGCTCAACTGCTCGAAGGTCGGCGGTCTCAGCACTTCGAGTTCGAAATGCTCGCGCGCCGCCTCGGTCAGACCTTTGAGCATGTAGCCCGACACCGAACGGAACGGCACATCGTCACGTCCGCCTGGGCGGCAGATGACAAGCAGAATCCGCACCTTGTCCGCGGGCTGGGGCTTGTGGATTTTCTGCGCGGGCTTGGTGTACGTGCGGATGAACGCCTTCGCGCGCAACGACAGCGCTTCGTCTGTCTTCGGGTCACGCATCAATTCCCACGGGAGAGCGGTCGCGCCTTTGACGTCCGTCGCCACTTCCACGCGTGTATCGGCTAATTTATGCCGTAGGGTTGCCCACAGGTCGCGCGTATCGCGGTTGGCTTCAAAGATTTTATCGAAAAGTTCGATTCCCAAATCCCGAATGCGCCCCTCAATTCGTTTTGCAATATCTGGCGCGGGGTCGAGCGGATATTGCAGATAATCCTCCAGATACCAGCGCAAATCCGCACGATCCTGGTCGGTCACCTTGAATTCAAATCGCGCTTCGGGAGCCTGGCGCGTCCCATCGTCATCCTCGAACGCCATTTCGATTCGATAGTTGTCTTCTTTTTCGATGTGTTGTGTCAGACGAAGCAAAGGCATGGTCATCCTCCCGAACGTCGGCGTGATGGAAATATTGTACAACGAAATTGAGTTTGTCGGTCCGAGGAATCTTCTTTGAGAGTGGCTAAACTGGCGGGCTAAACACACACCTGCCCTGGCGGGCGGTGCCAGGGGAGTCACGAAGGCGCGAAGCCACAAAGAACCTTTGAGTCTTGGTGACTTCGTGCTTTGGTGTTAAAAAGCCCAGGCAATAATCCCCTCCTTCTTCTTTTCCAATACTGAACACTGAAAACTGATCTAGCCACCTGACAGTTTCAGAAAACGGGACGCGGAGAACACGGACAAGCGCGGAAAACGCGGAAAAAGAGCGTTTTTCTTCGTGAAATTTGAGAAGAATTCCGCGTTCATCCGTGTCAATCCGCGTTTTCCGCGTTCTATTCCCAAAGTGTCAGGTAGCTAGAAAACTGATCACTGAATACTGAAAACTGGCTCAATCCTCCACCACCGCCTGCACTTCCACGGGTTTGTGTGGCTCCACCTTCAATAACTTGAATCCCAATTGCACCGATGGCCCTATCAGCAACGCGAAGACGAGCGTGCCGATTCCTGCGGGACCTCCCAACAGCCAGCCCACGGTGACCACGGTCACTTCGATGGCGCCGCGCGCCACGCGGATGCTGACTCCCGTTGTGCGACGGATCGCCAGCATCATGCTGTCGCGCGGACCCGCGCCCGCGTCCACGCCGATGTAGATGGCGGACGCGAGTCCCATCAACGCGATGGCGCTGAAGAGCATGGCGATCTGCAGGGACAGGTTATCCGTCACGGACGGGATGCGAGCCAGCCAGAAATCCTCCCACGGCCCGATGGACAGGATGTTCGCCAGCGTCCCCCAGCCGATGGGTTCACGCAGAATCAGCGCGCCCGAAAGGACAGCGAACCCGACCAGCACGGTCAAAGTCCCGACCGAGAGGCCCGTAATTTTGGAGAGCGCCACATCAAGCACCGCCCAGGCGCTCGTCCCGATGTTGCCGCGGATCATCAGCGCGATGGCCAGGCCGAAGAGCAAAAATCCGATTTGGATGCGGAGAAAGTCCCTCGGGAAATCTTTCCAACGGATGGGCTTGAATATCATTTGTTGTTTCTCGCCACCCACCACAATCCGAAGCGGAATCCCAGCCAGCCCAGCGCGAGACCCGCCACCACGTCGAGGATGTAGTGCTGTCCCGTGAATAGCGTCGAGAGGGATACGGTCGCCATGATTCCCGTCCACAGCCAGCGCTGACGCGGGTAGAGGTGGGTCGCAGAAGTCATCATCAGCATGGTGATGAAGTTGTGTGCGCTGGGGAGCGCGGCGTGAGTCCCGCCCGCGATCTGGATGGCGCGCAGCATCTCGGAAAAAATGTCATTCCCCGTGATGACGGGCAGGTCAACGTAGGTGGGGAAGAAGATGAACGTCAGGTTGCCGATTCCGATGGTGAACAGCGCCGCGGCGATGAACGTGCGGAAGTCGCGGTCCTCCAATTTGAGGAGCGCCCAGATGATCCCGAACAGCCAAAGCGGATAGCAAAGATAATACGGCACCACCCAGATCGGATACACGGGAATCACGTCAATCGGCAGTTTGGGCGCGATCCCGCCGCTGGTGGCCTGGCTGGTGGGGAAGTAGATGAACTGGATAGCGATCACCAACAGCATCCAGCCCATTCGTTTGAGCAGGGAAATGTTCTTCATGGGGGGAGATAATACCACCTGTGATACACTCTCACCATGCCAGAATTTTTCGAATCCAGCCGTGATGGATTTCTCATCAGCACCGATCCCGCCCGCCTCGACTTCGATGTCATCTGCGATTTTTTGACGCGCGCCTACTGGGCGCAGGGACGTCCGCGCGAGGCGGCCGAACGCGCCTTTGCCCACTCGCTTCCCTTCGGACTTTACGAGGGGTCCCGTCAAATCGGCATGGCGCGCGTCCTCAGCGACTGCGCCGTCTTCGCCTACCTCATGGACGTTTTCATCCACGAGGATTATCGCGGCCGCGGTCTCGGCAAATGGCTGGTCGAAACCGTTCTCGCGCACCCCGACGTGAAAAACGTCCGACGCTGGATGCTCGCCACCAGCGACGCGCACGCGTTGTATGCGCGCTTCGGCTTCCATCCCGTTGACGATCCCGCCATGTGGATGGAGCGCGTCAAACCATTCCCCGACGAACGATAACCATGCCCATCCTCCTCAAACCTGGACGCGAGAAAAGTCTGCTCCGCCGCCACCCGTGGATTTTTTCGGGCGCGATCCAACGCGTGGATGACGAGCCCGTGTCGGGCGGGACTGTGGACGTGCTCTCCTCGAAAGGCGATTTCCTCGCCCGTGCCGCCTACTCGCCAACATCCCAAATCCGAGCCCGCGTCTGGACCTTCGACGATGAACCCGTGGACGCGGATTTCTTCCGCAAAAAGATTCGCTCCGCGCTTGTTGAACGTTTAACGTTTAACGTTCAACGTTCAACCAATGCCATCCGTTTGCTCTACGCCGAGTCCGATGGTATTCCTGGGTTAATAGTAGATCGCTACGATGATGTGCTTGTCCTGCAAGCGCTGACGACTGGCTCGGAATTCTGGAAGGAAACGATTGCTGACATCCTGCTCGAAGAGACGGGGCTATCCACCATCTACGAACGCTCAGATGCCGACGTGCGCGAATTGGAAGGGCTTTCTTCAAAAGTCGGCCTCCTGCGCGGCTCCATCCTCCATTCTCCATTAACCATCACCGAACACGGACTGAAATTTATTGTCAACATCGCCGAAGGTCACAAGACGGGCTTTTATCTCGACCAGCGGATGAATCGTCTGCGCGTGCGCGAATTGGCGCAGGAACGCGACGTGCTGGATTGTTTTTGCTACACAGGCGGGTTCACCGTCAACGCACTGGCGGGAGGGGCGAAGTCTGTGCTGTCGGTGGATTCGTCGGCCGATGCGCTGGGACTCGTCAGCGGGAATGTCGCGTCCAACGGGTTGCCCGCTGAACGTCACGCGCGACTCGAAGGAGATATCTTCCAGTTGTTGCGGAAATTCCGTGACGAGGGCCGCGCCTTCGACATGATCATCCTCGATCCGCCGAAGTTCGCGCCCACGTCCGCGCAGGCGGAGAAGGCGGCGCGCGGATACAAGGACATCAACCTGCTGGCGTTCAAGTTGTTGCGCGCAGGTGGGATTTTGGTCACGTTCTCGTGCTCGGGCGGCGTGGACGCGGCGTTGTTCCAGCGCATCGTGGCCGCGTCCGCTCTGGATGCGGGCGTGGACGCGCAGATCGTGGAGCATCTCGCACAGGCGGCCGATCATCCAATCGCGTTGAACTTCCCCGAGGGGGCGTATTTGAAGGGACTGGTCTGCCTGAAACGCTGACGGGCTAGTACTGTCCGCCGCCAAATAGTTGTAGGAATTTATCCACCACTTCGGGATCGAAATGTTTGCCGCTTTGTTCGCGGATGTAGTTTAACGCGTCCGCTTCCGACCATGCCTTTCGGTAGGGACGGTCGCTGATAAGCGCGTCGTACACGTCCACGATGGCGAAGATGCGCGCCGCCATTGGGATCTGTTCGCCTCTCAATCCCATTGGATACCCCGTGCCATCCCATTTTTCGTGGTGCAGGTATGGAATGTCGATGGAAGGGCGCAGGTAGTGGATGGGGTGAAGCATTTGATAGGCGAACAGCGGGTGTTTGCGCATGATCTCCCATTCCTGCTCGGTGAGAGGGCCTGGCTTGAGGAGGATGTCATCGGGGACGCCGATCTTGCCGATGTCGTGCAAGAGTGCGCCGCGGCGGATGTGGAGAATTTCTTCATCGGGCAGGCCAAGCGAGCGGGCGAGGAGCAGTGTCTTTTCGGTGACGCGCTGGGTGTGGCCTTCGGTATCCTCGTCGCGCAGATCCATGGCGCGCGACCATCCTTCGATGGTGGCTTCGTAGGCCAGGGCCAATTCCATGTTGGAATGCTGGATCTTTTCGAAGAGTTGGGAATTGTCGATGGCGATGGCGGCCTGCCCGGCCATGGTTTCGAGCAGTTCCAGCCATTCCCGTTGGGGGCGAAGCGGGGACCGGTTGAATATTTCCAGAACGCCCTTCACTTCCCCTTTGCTGATGAGCGGCACCCCAAAGTATTCGATGAAGTTTTCGTTGGCCAGGAGGGAGGCGCGTCGGAAGGCGGGACCTGTTTCTGGCAGGTTGGAAATGTGGACGGTTCGATGCGAGAACGCGGCGCTCCCGGCGTGTCCCTGCCCGAGGCGGACGTTGCTCTTCTCGATGGCGCGTGTGCGGAATCCGAACCCTGCCGCATATTCCAGGGTCTGCAGAAGCGGATTCAAAAGCAGGATGTCGGCCGCGTCCACGTCCAACTGGCCGACGCTGTGGCTGACGACGGCATTCAGGATCGGGCGCAAGTCGAACGAGGAGGTGATCACGCGGTCCACCTCGCGCAGGGCCTGCAGGTTTTGCAGGCGTTGTTCCGTCTCTTCGCGCAGGCGCGCCGAGCGGATGGCTCCCGCCGCCTGGGCCGCAAAAAGGGAGAGCAGGCGTTCATCGGCATCGGTAAATTTGCGCTCCGAGGCGCCAACTTCATGTGCCACCAGCACGCCGATCAACTCTCCACCGAAGAGGATGGGCACTTCCAGGGCAGCCCGCACGGCAACTTCGCCGTACTTTGGCGTGCGGTTCTCCCAGCTGGAATAATCACTGATGCGCAGTGCCTGTCGGGATTGGGCTACGCGTCCCGCCAGCCCCTCGCCAAATTCCAGCCGTGTTCCCAACGGAATGGACGGGTGTGTAGCGACCATCACGACCAGGTCGTTGCTGGCCTGGTCGTGTATGTATATGCCTCCGCCTGTGGCGTGCAACAGGTCCACCGCGCCCTTCACAATGGTCTGCAAGAGCGCATCCAGTTCGTATTGGATCGTGATGGCTGTATTGGTCTCATACAGCGCGGCAAATTCCTCGGCGCGGCGGAGGGTTTCCTCGTGCAATTCCATTCGGTGCAGGGCGTTCCCGGTCATTTCGGCCAGGGTGTTGAGCAGGCGGATCTCGTCCTTGCTGAGTTCGCGGTAACTGGGCACGGCAACGAGCATGACGCCGAGCGTCTGTTCTGCGCTGGAGATCGGAACGCACGCCCCGCCCCAACCGAGTGGGAGTTGCTCGCGCGCCGCGGGGAGGGTGAGTGGATCGTTGATGAAATCGCGCGAAATGTGCATATTTTTGCTGGAGAAAACTTTTCCAAAAACGCCCTCGCCCGGTTGGATGGGCTGTTCGGTAAACTCCGAGAGCCAACCCCGCGCAATGGTGCGATGGATCTTGCCTGTTTCAGGATTCAACAGATTGATCGAACCGTGCGAGACATTGAGCGCGGCCAGTGTTTCCTCCAACACGACGGCCAGCATCTCCTCTTTTTTTGTGATGGCACGCAGGGCAATGGAGATGCGGTTGACGGTCGCCAGTTCGGTCACCCGCTGGCGGGTCTCGTCGAATAGACGGGAGTTTTCAAATGCGCTGGCGGCCTGATTGGCGAGCGTGTTGACCAGCCGCTCGTCCGCTTCGCTGAAGGCATTGGGTTCTTCGCTTTCGATGCCGATGACGCCGAGTACGCGCTCCCCGGCTTTGATGGGGACGTACAGGCCTGAGTTCAAGCCTGGATACGTGTCCACATAACGCGGATCGTTGGTCACATTTCCAATGCGAACGATCTGGGCGTGCCGAATGGCCCAGCCGCTCAATCCATCATTGGGACTGGCGATGAGCTCTCGAAAGTGTTTTTCCACCTCGAGCCGCTCCGCTTCATTTTTCAACCCCGGTTGGTTGAACGCGAGCAATTCGAACGATTCACTCTGCGGATGGTAAAGGCGGATGGTGGTATGGTGCCAGTTCATCTTGTGCTTGAGCAGATCGATGATCCTTTGCCCGATCTTTTTTGGCGTCAGGAGTTGGTTCAGTGCCATGCCGCTTTCGTGGAGCATCTCCAGTTCCTGCACGCGCTGATGCGTGGATTCGAACAGCCGCGCGTTGGAGACCGCGGAGGCCGACATGGAGGCAAAGGCTTTCAACAATTCCAGATCGGAGGGGAGGAACGGCCTCTCCAGACTGAGGCGTTTGACACTCATCACGCCGATCACCTGGTTGCCCAGTTTGAGCGGGGCAAACATGATCGCTTCTTCTTCCTCTGGCGTGCCGTTGACCTGGACGGCGCGCGGGTCGTTTTGCATATCATTGACGATCTCGGCCTGACCTTGGGCGGCCACGCTTCCTGTGACGCCTTCTCCGAAGTGGACCTTCAGCCCGAGCAGGGCCTCCTGGTTTTCGCCCAGGGCGAGGGCACAGCGAAGGGTGGTTGGGTCCGCCTCCTCGGTCAGGAAGATGCGGCAGGCGTCCGATTCAAAGAGGGCGCTGGCGCGTTCCCCGATGGTCTGCAAAATGTTTTCCAGGTTGAGGTCGGTCAAGGCCAGGGACGTCTGCAACAGTGCGGCGGTTTCGGTGGCGTGACGGCGGGTCTCTTCGAAAAATTGGGCCCGTTCGATGATGAGCGCGGTGGAAACGGCAAAATTGACCAGCAGGCGCAGGTCTTCTTCCTGGAAGGCATCGGGCCGCGTGCTTTCGAGTGACAGGACGCCGATGATCGCTTCGTGGACCACCAACGGGACGGCGATGGCGCTTCTCAATCCGAGAACTTCCCTCATGAGCGCCCCCTCGGCATCTTGCTGTAAGTCGGGGTGATCCCGAATATCGGGGATGAAGACCGGTCTCCGTTCACGGACGGCGCGCCCGGCATACCCCCACGTGATGGGGTAGGTGTATCCCAGCACTTCCGTTAGACGGTAGCCATCCACCGCACGCACCCGTAAATTATCATCGTCCACCATCAGCGCCAGGCTTCCCTTTTCGGCGTTGGGGATGGCGTGACGGGCGGCTTGGAGCACCTGATCGAGCAGGGGATTCAGTTCCAGCGTCTGGCTCAGCGATTGGGCAAGCATGGCTTCGGCTTCGAGTTCCCGCTCGCGGCGCTTGCGGTCGGTGATATCCTGAACGGTCCCGTGCATCTTGATGGGATGGCCGCTGGCGTCGAATTCGAGTTTGCCCAGTCCATGCACCCAGCGTTCGACGTGATCGCTGGCACGGATAATGCGGTATTCCTTATTGAACTCTTTGCCTTGCCCGACCACTTCGTCGGTAAGGTGTTTGGACATCATCTCGCGGTCTTCGGGATGGATGATAGCCATCCAGCCTTCCACCGAGCGGATGTAATCTTCTTCTATACCAAATAATTCATCCAGAATCGTGGAACTCTTCCACATTCCGCTGGGAATATCGAGCAGATACGATCCCAGTCTCGCCACGGCCTGCGCCTCGCGGAGCAGTTCTTCATTTTCACGCAGGGCTTTTTCGGCCAGTTTGCGCTCGGTGATATCCAGGAATAACGACATTAAATATTTGATGGTGCGGTCTGGACGTCGCAGGCAGTGGACCGCCATATCGACATAGATGAGGCTCCCATCCTTGCGGATGAACCGTTTTTCCAGGTCGTAGTTATCGAGCTCACCGTTCAACGCCAGATCGAATTTTTCCATGTTGGCAGAAAGGTCATCGGGATGCGTGATTTCCTTCCAGTTCTTCTGAATCAATTCCTCTTTGGTGTATCCGAGCATCTTGCATAACGTGGGATTGGCGTCTACCCATTGTGTGGTTGGAGAACTGATGGCAAATCCCACCAGGGGCAGGTCAAAGTAACCGCGGAAGCGCGCCTCACTCTCGCGCAGGGCGTTTTCCGCTCGTTTGCGTTCGGTGATGTCCAGCGCGGTGAACGCCACCCCCGCAGAAAGGTCATCGGCCACCAGCGGGGTGGATGAGAGCAGAATGTCGATGATGCCGCCGTCTTTGCGATTCCAGCGCGTTTCGATGACGCCGCTGTTGCCTTGGTGGATCTGGGCATATTTCTCGCGCCCAACCCGCTCGAATTCTTCATCGTCAGGATAAACGATGCGCGCACTCTGGCCGATCAATTCTTCGGCGGTGTACCCGGTCATTTCACACATGCGGGCGTTGACCTGTTGGAAGACGCGGTCGATCACGATCCCGATGCCAATGGGGGCGACACGGAAAATTCCCGCGAGCCGCGCTTCGCTTTCGATCAGTGCCCGTTCTGTGCGGATGCGTTCGGTGAGGTCTTGCGCCATGGTGACGAGGTAATCTTCCCCGACAAGATGGATGACTTCTGCCGACATCAACAGGTCTTTGATTTCCCCTGTTCTTTGTTGCACCTGCACCACAGTGCGTGTTTTGCCCGCTTTTTGTATAGCCTCGATGAGCCGCGCCCTTTGTGCGGGGTCCGCCCACAGGTTCAGTTCGAGAGGCGAGTGTCCGATGGCTTCGTCACGCGAGTAGCCGGTGAGTTCCTGCCAGGAGGGGTTGACGTCCACAAAGCGGTTATTGGAGAGACGCGTAATGGCCACCGCGGCCGGGTTGGAGTGGAACAGGGCGGCGAAACGTTCCTGGCTTTCCCGCAGGGCGGTTTCGGCCTGTTTGCGCTCGGTAATGTCGTGTGCGGAGGAGAGGACCCCGATGACGCTCCCCCTGGCATTCTTGAGCGCCCGACATCGCCAGCCGAGAAGCCGCTTTTCCCCATCTCTGCGCCTCTGCCAGCTTTCCACGTAGGTCAGATCCTTTGTGCCGTTGAATAGCGCTTCCACCTGTTCGTAAACGTCTTGATCCCCCTCGAAATAACAGTCCGCCTTTTTCCCGATGACATCCTCGCCGAAAAATTCAATGCCTGCCCGATTCGCCCACGTGTACACCTTGTTTGTGTCGACTTCCATGATGATGTCGGGGATGGCGACCAGCAGGGCTTCCTGGCGATTGGTGATGGCGCGCATGGACTCTTGCACCAGGTTGCGCTCGGTGACATCCTGCGCGGTGACGAGGGCAGCCTTTCGCCCGTTGTATTCCAGCGTGTGGGAGGTGATCTCCACGTCGATGACGCGCCCATTCTTGAGTTGGTGTTTCCACTCTCCCGAATGTTGAAGCGTGGGACGTTTCTGCTTCACATCCTTCTCCAGCCGCGAAAGTTCCTCGGCGGGGCGGATATCCTTGAGAGTCATCCGCAGGAATTCTTCGCGCGAGTAGCCGTATTTCTCCACGGCCGCGTCGTTCACTTCGAGGAAGGCCAGCGTCTTCAGGTCATAGATCCACATGGGGAGGGGATGGTTCTGAAAGAGCAACTGGAACGGCTCGGACGAGACGGTGGGGCGAGGTTTCGCGGGATCGGATTTGGGTGGCATGTCTCTAACCTGTGGAAGACAAAAAGACGATCAATTCCGAAATGACTTGTATGGGGCGTAATTCGGCGTTCACATGCATTAAACCCTCAATTGTTCAGACGTGCAATAATAAAAGCATGGCAAATTCACAAACAGGGCATGGATTTGGGTTGGCGAGACGGGATGCCGTGTTTTCGTTCCAATTGTTGGATTTATCCCATTTTCCACAGGCGAGGCTTCAAAAATTAATAGATCAACGCCGACGATCGGATGAGTCATCGGCGTTGATTGTTGGTCGAGCAAGTCGTTAAAAGACGCCCACTGCCTGGGTGAGGGGGGCACCCAAACAGTGGACAACGGCATTATACATGAAACCCATTTTTATGCAAGGGGGAGGTTAAACCTGACATGTCTCATCCGCGCCGTTGCTGGCCAGAGCCTTTGCATGGACATGGGTCACGATGATCGGGCATTGATAAGACGTGTCAGGTTTTTTATCCCTCAACGATTTTTACCTCTTCCTCGCTCAACCCATACAACGCATAGACGAGACGGTCGATCTCCCCATCGGTGGATTCGATCTCGCGCTTCAGCCGATCCTGCTCGGACGGATTGCGCGCCGCCGACAGGCTCTTGTGAAGTGCCAGCATCCATTCCAAGAGTTGGCGGATGACTTCAGGTGCGCTTATGGTTTTTTCCCGTTCCTTTGCGAGTTTCAGGCGAGGATGCGGCAAGCATACAGGAAAATCCGCCTGTGCGCAAGAGATGAAATGATGTCTTTGCAACTGTTTTGCAAGTCATCGCCGTCCATCGGATGCTATCATGGGTGCATGGATTCACACTCAGACGAATTTCACCAGACCCTGATTGACAACATGTACGACGGAGTCTACTACGTGGACGCCAGCCGCCGCATCAGTTATTGGAACAAGGGCGCGGAACGCCTGACGGGTTACTCGCGCAACAAAATGGTGGGTCGCTTCTGCTTCGATAACCTGCTCGATCACGTCACCGACGATGGAAAACACCTCTGCACCAACGGGTGTCCGCTCTCCGCCACCATGCAGGACGCCCAGCCGCGTGAGGCCGAAGTTCATCTTCGCCACGCCGACGGTCACCGCGTGCCTATTCTCGTCCGCACCAGTCCCATCTATGATGAAAACCATAACGTGGTGGGCGCGGTGGAAGTGTTCAGCAACAACCAGTCCATGTTTCGGATGAGGCGCAGGGTGGATCAATTGGAACAGGACGTGCTACGTGACCCGCTCACAGGTCTCGGCAATCGGGCCTTCCTCCAGATGAAGATTCAATCCGCGCTCAACGAATACCGAATCCATCCCATTCCCTTTGGCGTGTTGTTCATTGATATCGACAATTTCAAATCCGTCAACGACACCTATGGACATCCCGCGGGAGACCTGGTGATCCAAAACGTTGCCCGCACACTCTCCGCCCATTTGCGCGGCACCGATGCCTGCGGCCGCTGGGGCGGCGATGAGTTTGTCGTCCTCCTTCTGGAAGTGGAACCTTCCCACCTCCATACGATCGCCGATAAACTGCGCGCCATGGTGGCAAGTTCCACCGTCCGATTCGAGGGTCAGGAGATCACCGTCACTGCCTCGGTGGGCGCAGCCGCGGCGCACGAAGACGATACCGTCGAATCGCTGATCGAGCGCGCCGACAGCCAGATGTATTCCAGCAAACTTTCAGGCAGGAACCAGGTCTCAGTGGCAGAGTAGGGGATTACGCCAGTCTCGATTTGACGTGCATTCGCAATTTGGCGGGCTTGATCCCGCTCACGTTCACTTTTTTCGCTCCCACCATATCAGCAAATCGTTTCAACCCGTTGGCAAGCGCGTCGGCAAAGTCGGCGTCAATTGGTGCGTCCTCCTCCAGCCAGAAGCCGAGGATGTGCAGGGTCATCGTCGTGCGGTCCAGCTTCGGGTCCAGCCGTGCCACCAGGTCATCGCCGTACAGGATCGGCAGGACGTAGTATCCCCAGCGGCGTAAATGCGCGGGCGTGTACACCTCCCACTTGTATTCGAAATCGAACAACTTCTTCGCCCGTCCGCGCGCGCTGACGATATCCAGCGGCGAGAGGAACGTCACCTCCTCCAGCGTGGTCGTCTCTTTGGGACGCCAGCCTTTCGGGACCTTTCCCTTTTCGAGCGACTCCAAGGCTGGGACATCTTCCGCCAAAACGAGATACGTCTCGCGTCCACCCTCGACTTGAACGGGCGCGATCATCCCAGACTCGATCCACTCTGCAAGCAGACCAGCAGTCTCCGCCTTCGAATAGTCCTTGCGAAGGTAATACTTCAACTCCCCTTTCATCAACGGCTCGCGCTTCAGTCCCATGAATGCAACCGCTTTGCGCGCGAAAAATTCCTCGGTTTCCTTCCCCGAGGCGACATAATCGAAATCTTTCGGCGCGATGTTCTCGCGAAAATCGTACACACGGTCAAAGCCCTCGCGGTGATGGATCATCAACTCGCCCGAAAGCCACATATCGAACATCGCCACCGACGTATCCTTGCGCCCGCGATAACTTTGCGTTTCCAGCCGCTCCCTGTCGAAGTCGCGATTTCCCAGCGGACCGCGCCTGCGCAACTCGGCGCGCACCAACTCCAGCACCTCCTGGTGGTTCTTCACGAAATAACTGACGTACTCGTCGCGGGCGCGGCGTTCCATGTGGAGACGCCAATACGGCAACTCCTCCATCGGATACATTGCCAGCCAGCCGCCATAATCAAAGAACTGACGCTCCCCGTACGCAATTTGATAAAGGTATTCTGGTTTGTAGTCCAGCACGCGGCTGTGCAGGATGATGTCCTGACTGCGCGCCACGATATTCAACGGATCGAGTTGCAGGGCTTCGCCCGCGCGCATCGCCTCCGCAACGCCCTTCTTCCCGCGCCAGTGACGTCCAGGCCACAACCCCTGACGGCCGAGAACGAAACGGCGGTGAGTCTGCTTTGAGATGTTGATCATTGGTCGGATTTTGTCTCCTGGATCATGGCAAAGGTCACGCCCGAAGGCTCGTTGAACAGACAGATCCACTCGCCGCCGATGTCGAACGGCGGGTCCACGAGGAAGCCTCCGTGCTCCTGCACCTTCTTCGCCATCCCGTGAATGTCGTCCACGCTGATGTAGAGCGCCACGAACGGAAGTTTGGCGCGGCGCAGGGTGAAGATACCTCCACCTGAAATGGTCGGCGGGTTGTGACGCATCTTGAAGAAGCCGGCTTTCTCGTCGAAATTGATCTGCCAATCAAAGACTTCGCGGAAGAATTTCACCGTCTTTTCCGCGTCGTGGGTGGCAAGTTCCCACCAGACAATCGGGTTTGCAGACATGGATGCTCCTTGTGAAAAAAAGGCCGAGGATGTCGCCTCGGCCTTCCGTCTTATGTCCCCGCCCTGTTAATCGTCGCCAATGGACGAGATCGCGCGCAGCAATCCGAACAGGAGCGCGCCGATTTTCATGCCATCGCCGGTGGTGATGGCCGTGGAGCGTTCATTTCGTTCGGCGCGGCGGGCGAGCATCGCGGCGGCGATGAGACCGGTGACCGCGCCGATCACCGTGCCAGCCAGGAGGAAACGTCCTTTATTTTCCATGGATTCACCTTTTCTATTTTATTCCAGTCAAGCGTTTGACCGCGGCAGTGATGCCTTCCCATGCGAAGAAGGGTTTGACGGTCTCATCTGTGATGCGTTTGACGGCGCCTTCGATGCGCCACACGATCCTCTGCGCCTGTCCTGAGTAGGGAGGAAGGATCGCCAACAGTTTCGCCATGCCGTAGATGAGAGCGACGAAGAAGATCAGCACGAGCAATCCCGCGCCCAGCAGGGGCAGGATGATCCATATCGTTGAAATGGCGGCCCAGCGTTCCACCTCGCCATTGTCGCGGAAGGTGGCAATGGACGTGATAATGATCACTGCCAACAGGATAAGGATCACGATCAGAATGGGGATCAGGATCTGCGTCCACAACTGGCGGCGATGTTGTTGATAGGATGGATGCTCGGCAGGGGAGGGGAGTCGCGCTTTTTCCATGCGGCAATTTTAGCACGAATCAAAAAAGACCCTAAAGGTTTCGCAACCTTTAGGGTCTCTCTGATTTCATCTATCTTCGATTTCTCAGGAAGGTCGGGATATCGAGATCGTCACTTCCGAAGTTGGCGGGGGGTGTGGATTTGCTTCCCGCTTCCGACTTCGGGTCGGTGGACGCGGCCACCGAGACGTTTTCCAGCGGACGGATGAAATGCGCGGGCTGCGAGACAGGCTCCGAGCGGCGCGTCGTGGTGGGGCGTTCGAGCACGCGTCGGGGGAGTCCGCCGCGCTCGAATCCCGTGGCGATGACCGTGATGCGGACTTCGTCGCCCATGCTCGGGTCGATGACCGCGCCGAAGATCATGTTCACGTCGGGATGCGCCGTCTCGCGGATGATGGCCGCGGCCTGGTTCACCTCGAAGAGGGTCAGGTTCGAGCCTCCCGTCACGTTGAACAGGACGCCGCGCGCACCGTCGATGGTGATGTCCAGCAACTGGCTCGAGATGGCCTGCTCGGCGGCCTTGCGGGCGCGTTCGTCGCCTTCGCCGTGACCGACTGCCATGAGAGCCGCGCCGCCTTCGCCCATGATCGTGCGCACGTCGGCGAAGTCCAGGTTGATGAGACCAGGGGTGGTGATGAGTTCGGAGATGCCCTGAATGCCCTGGTGGAGAACTTCGTCGGCCATGCGGAAGGAATCCTGCAGGCTGGCGCGTTTATCCGCGAGTTGAAGCAGGCGGTCATTCGGAATGACGATCAGCGTATCGGCATGTTCTTTAAGTTTGTTGATGCCCTGTTCCGATGACTGCTGTCGCTTCATGCCTTCGAAGGTGAAGGGACGAGTCACGACGCCGATGGTCAACGCGCCCGACTCTTTGGCGATCTGTGAGACGATGGGAGCCGCGCCGGTGCCGGTGCCGCCGCCCATGCCCGCAGTGACGAAGACCATGTCGGAGCCTTTGAGCACGTTGTACAACTCGTCGGCGGTTTCCTCCGCGGCTTTGCGCCCGATCTCGGGATCGCCGCCCGCGCCGAGGCCGCGCGTCAACTTGTCTCCGAGGCGGACTCGGATGGGCGCCTTCGAGAGCATCAACGCTTGCGCGTCGGTGTTCACGGAGATGAACTCCACGCCTTGAATGCCTTCGTCCATCATGCGGTTGACGGCGTTCGATCCGCCGCCTCCCACGCCAATGACCTTGATGCGTGCGTATGATTCGGTTGACAGGTTGCGTACTGATTTGTTCGCGTCCATAGGGCTTCTCCTTTCGCGATTATACAGGCAAAGTGATTTTGCGCGTAGGGTAAAAAGTACTCTCAACACGTTTCCCCCTCGTCCGTGTTCTTCGGGAGAGGGGATGGGGGTGAGGGCTAAGGCAACAACCTCTTGATCCATTCCTTGATGTTCGCAAAGACCATATTCGGTTCTCCTTTCGCGCGGTGCTTGCGTCCGCGTTTGTGAGTGGATTCGCCATCATGCGCCTGGAACCCCCAGTGCAGGAGTCCGACGCTGGTGGAAAACATGGGGGAGTTCAACTTGTCCACGAGGCCGATCAGATTCTCTGGCTGCGCGGCGCGGACGGGGAGTCCCATCACGCTCGAGGCGAGTCGTTTGATGCCAGGCAGCATCGAAGTGCCGCCCGTCAACACAATGCCCGCGGGCAGGAGACCGTCATAGCCAGAGCGTTTGATCTCCTGATGGATGAGTTTGAAGATCTCCATCACGCGTGCTTCGATAATATGGGATAAATCCTGACGGTTGATCTGCACCGCGTGGTCTTCGCCGAACGGACGAATGCTGAAATATTCCTCGGGTCCCACTTCGCTTCGCAACGCGTGACCCTGTTGTTTCTTCACTTCCTCGGCCTGACTCACAGGCAGGCGCAATCCGTGCGCGATATCCTGTGTGACGTGGTTTCCGCCGACGGCCAGCACCATCGTGTGCCACACGTCGCCGTTGACGTAGATCGCCAGGTCGGTCGTCCCGCCGCCGATGTCACAGACGGCCACGCCCATTTCGCGTTCATTCTCGGTCAGCGTCACCTCGCCCGAAGCGAGCGGATTCAAAACGAACTGCATGTCCTTCACGCCCGCTGCGCCCACACATTGACGAAGGTTGTCCACGGTGGCGGTGGAGGCGGTGATGATGTGCGTCTCCACTTCCAATTTGTAGCCGTGCAGACCGATGGGCTGGCGGATGCCGTCCTGCCCGTCGATGGAGAATCCGCGCGTGATGACGTGGACGATCTCACGGTCCGAGGGGATCGCAATGGCACGCGCCTGGTCGAGGGCGTTGTACACATCCATTTCATCCACAACGCCGCCGCGGATGCCCGTTGTCCCGCGCGAGTTCACCGACGAGACGTGCGCGCCCGCCAGGCTCACCAGCGCGCTCGTGATCTCCAAACCAGACGTTGCCTCGGCGCGCTGCACCGAACGGCGGATCGCCTGCGTGGCCGCGTTCAGGTCCACGATGTTGCCTTTTTTGATTCCTTCCGACGTCTCGATGCCCACGCCCAAAATGCGGATGGACTTGCCATCTTCCACGCGCCCCACCAGCGTGCAGACCTTGGTCGTGCCGACGTCGATGCCTACAACAATTTCATCCATATCATTGACCTAATCGGTAGTAGGGCGCACCTGGATACGCCACATTGATGAACGAGGGGGTGATGCCGCGTTGCGCCAGCGAATCGACCAGCGCCTTGTAGACGCGCAACTTCATATCGGTCTCCGCAGATTTCGACCCGAACCAGACCGTCCAGCCGCGCGCGTCCACCCAGCCCATCCCGAACTTCGGATTGTAGAGCAGGACGGAACCCTGCGGGACGTACGGCGCGAGTTGGCGAATGGACTCGATGATCTCCGCCGAGACGAACGGGACGGGGGCCAACGCGTCGCTTTCGGACTTCAGGCCGGCGGGCGGCGATCCTGACGCGCTGACCACCACCAGATCGTTCCTCTCGCCGCGTGGACGGAACGCCACACCTTCGGCGTCCACCCATGCGTATCCGCCATCCTGTTCCCAACGGATGACGGGCTGTCGCTCGGTGATGGTCGCGATGACCTTGTTCGGCAGTTCCACCGTAACCTTCACGGACGTGATCTCGGGGAAGTGGAGCCGCAACGCGTGTTCCGCGTCCGCAGGGACAACGAGGAAGATCGGTGCACCGTTCAGGCGCAGGACCGATTCGACCTCCTCCGCTCCCAGCATCTGGTTGCCGACCAACGTCGCGGCAGGGACGCGGAACTGGGGGAGAGTCCACGCGAGGTAAATGCCCGCGCCGAGTAGGATGACGAGGAAGAACGACAACATTCTCCAGCCGACGCGGAAGTGGGGCAGGGCAGGGGCGCGCACGTCACGCATTGGATTCGCCACCGGAGCGGCCGCGGCCATCGCTTCATATGTGCGGACCGGTTTGGCTTGCGGTTTGACGCGCTGGGTGGACGCGTCCAACGTCACGCCGCGACGCGGCAGGGTGTGAGTTGGTTGCGAGGCGCGCTTGGGGACGCGCGTCAGGCGGCGGGCTTCATCCTTCTTTCGCCGCTGGCGGACGACCTCGGAGCGGCTGGGAGTCTCTTTGTCCGTCACTCGCTCCTCCGAAATTCACGCGTGGTGTGGTCGCGTTCCGCTTTGCGCTCCAGCGCAAGTTGGATCAGGCGGTCCACAAGTTTGGGATACGGAATGCCCGTCGCATCCCAGAGTTTGGGATACATGCTGATGCTCGTAAACCCGGGCAGGGTGTTCAACTCGTTGAGCAGGACGCGGCCAGACTCTTTTTCGACGAAGAAATCGGCGCGCGCCATGCCTGCGCAGTCAATGGCCTTGTAAGCACGGACGGCGTACTCGCGGATCTGGTTCGCGATCTCATCGGGGATCCGCGCGGGGATGACCAGTCCGCTGGTGCCGTCCACGTATTTTGATTCGTAGGAATAGAACTCGCGGCTCGGCAGGACTTCGCCCGGCACGGACGCGATCGGCTCGTCGTTGCCCAGCACGCTAACCTCGACCTCGCGTGCATTGACCACGCCGCGTTCGACGAGGATACGACGGTCAAAGGCCGCGGCTTCCATCAATCCTTCGCCCAGGTCGGCGCGGTTGTTGCATTTGGTGATTCCCACCGAGGAGCCGAGATTGGCGGGTTTGGCAAACAGCGGATAGGCGCCCAGCATTTCAGCCTTGCGGATGGCGGCCTCCATGTCTTTTTCGATCTCCGCGCGTCGCAGGATGATCCAGTCCACCACGGGGATGTCGTTGGCGCGCATCACATCTTTGAAGATACCTTTGTCCATTCCGACGGATGAACCGACCACGCCCGCGCCCACGTAGGCGACATCGGCCAGTTCGAAGAGTCCCTGCATGGTGCCGTCTTCGCCGAAAGTCCCGTGCAGGACGGGGAAGAAAACGTCAATGTCGGAAACTTTCACGTGCTTTGTGTTGCGGATCGCGTACAGGCCCTGATGGTCAGGTTCGGGGAAGATGAACGCGTGGTCGAGCGCGTCGGTTTTGCCCTGCGCCAGTTTGTCCAATACATTTTCGCCGACCAGCCAATTCCCCGCGTGGGTGATGCCGATGGGGAAGATCTCATAACGGGCGGGGTCGAGCGCGTTGATCACCGAGCGCGCCGACATCAACGAGACTTCATGCTCGCCCGAACGACCACCGAATAACACTGCCACGCGAAGTTTCTTTGTCATAGGTCTGCTTGGAACGTTACTCGTCCCATTCTCCAATCATTTCAACTTCCAATTCCAACTTGATACCAAATTTTTCCAGCACGGTCTTCTGCACCAATTCGATCAGTTTGCGGATATCGCCTGCCTTCGTATCGCCGTGATTGACGAAAAAATTTCCATGCACGGTGCTGATCTCGGCATTGCCGATGCGCATCCCTTTCAGCCCTGCGGCTTCGATCAATCGCCCGGCGAAATCTCCCGGCGGATTCTTGAACATCGAACCCATGCTCGCACCGGGCGGCTGGCTGGATTTGCGTTTCGCAATGAATTCAGCCATTTTAAACCGGACTGCCTCTTTTGTGCTATGGCTTAAACGCATCTCCGCGGCCAGAATTACAAATTTTAAGGTGGACCGTTTCAGCACGCTGGTGCGATATCCGTACTCCATTTTTTCGACGGACCAACGCTCGCGGCCATTCTGGGTCAGCAACTCGGCCTCGATGAGACTGCCCGCCATATCGCCGCCGAACGCGCCCGCGTTGCCGTAGACTGCCCCGCCGACCGTGCCGGGGACAGTGGCCGCCCATTCGAGTCCCGCGAGACCCAGGTCGGCCGCGCGGTTCGCGATGTTGCTGAACGCCGCTCCCGCTTCCGCCCGGACCTTGGGCTGATCGCCGGTCTCGAAGCGGATCTCCTTCGCCCGGTTCAGGATCACCACGCCGCGCACGCCCTTGTCGCTGACGAGGACGTTCGATCCGCCGCCGAGGGTGGTGAACGGAGAATTCATCTCCCACAGACGGGACACCGCTTCCGCGAGCTCGTCCGCCGATTTGACGACGATCAGCGCGTCTGCTAGCCCGCCGATGCGCGCGGACGTGTACGCCGCAAGAGACACATTCTCTTGTAGTCGTTCTCCAAAGGCAGCGCGCAGGGCGGGGAGCATCGTCATCGGTTTCTGGTCGGTTAGTCGGTCTCGGTCAGGTGGTCGATCAACTTGATGACCGCTTTCAAGTTGTCGAGGTCCTTCTGCGATTTACGCGGCACGACCGTCTTTTTGGCGGCGCGTCGGACGGATTCCTTGTCCGCGTGGACCAAAACCATTTTGAGCGGAGGCAGGCCCAACGTCACAGATTCGAAGCGGCGGGTTTCATCTTTCTTGGTCATCTGACACCTCACTTGGTTAATCCAGCCAGCACATCCGCGCTGACCTGGTCGGCGTCCCCGGCGGAGAAAACGATAAGCACGTCGCCGGGGTGGAGATGATCGAGCAGGTATTTGCTTGTGTCGTTCAACTCGGCGGTGAAATGAGCCGAGGGGTGACGCATGGAACTGACCACCATCGCGCTGGTGAAATCCTGTTTGGCTTCGCGCGAGGCGTAGACTTCGGTGACGAGCACTTCGTCGGCGTCGCCAAAGGCTTTGACGAATTGATCGAAGAGGGTCTGCGTGCGCGAGTAGGTGTGCGGCTGCCACACCGCCCAGATGCGCCGACCCGCGTAACGGGCGCGTGCACCCGCGAGTGTGGCTTTGATCTCGGTGGGGTGGTGGCCGTAATCGTTGATGACGGTGATGCCGTTCGCCTCGCCCAGCACTTCGAAGCGGCGTCCTGCACCGCGAAATTCACCCAGCGCCTCGGCGGCCTTTTTGGGCGGAAGTCCCAGCAACGCGGCCACGGAGAGCGCGGCCAGCGAATTTTGCACGTTGTGTTTGCCGGGCACCTGCAGGGAAACGCGAATGGACTCAGTCTCAGGGAAGAGATTGGAGACCGCCTCGAAATCGAAACCGCCGCGTTCGTTGGCTTTCAGGTTGCGTGCCAGCGTGAATTGCGGAGCGTTGAGAGTCTGTTCGCCCTGCAAGCCGTAGCCCAGCACGTTCCTGCCCGCTTTGCGTGCGCTGTTCAAAAGCATGTTCGCCGCGGGATCGTCGAGACAGGCGATGAGCGTTCCGTCGGTGGGGAGCAGCTTGGCGAAGGACTCGAAGGTGGAGTACATATCCTCGAAGGTGGGATAGCAATCGGGATGGTCGTGTTCGATGTTGGTGACGATGGCGAGGAATGGCTTCAACCCGAGGAACATGCGGTCATACTCGTCTGCTTCGATGACGAAGGGTTTGCCGCGTCCTGCCCGCGCGTTGGTCTTGAGATTCGCCAGTGTGGATCCGATGATGAACGAAGGGTCGCGTCCGAGGGCGAAGAGCATCCACGCGATCATGGCGGTGGTGGTGGTCTTGCCGTGCGTGCCAGCGATGGCGATGCCAATCTTGTCTTCCATGAGACGGCCGAGGAAGTCCGCGCGTTTGTAGACGGGGATGCCGCGCTTTTGGGCTTCCTGGACCTCGGGGTTATCGTCCGCGACGGCGGAGGAACGCACCACCCAGTCCGCGCCGGCCACGTTTTGGGCGTTGTGACCGGTGTAGACGGTGGCGCCGTCCCGTTTGAGTTGCTCGGCAAAGGGAGACAACACACGGTCCGAGCCAGAGACGGTCAATCCCATCTCGAGCAGGACGCGTGCGATGGCGGATAATCCTGTCCCGCCGATGCCGATGAAGTGGACGTGTGTCATAGTGTTTAGCGATTAGCAATTAGCGACTGGCAGTTAGCGATTAGCGGTTGCTAAACGTAAACGACCAGGATGAAGATCAGCACGATGATGACCGCGAAGTAGATGGCGGGTTCACCCATCAGGTGCGGCGGCATGTATTCCATCAACGCATCGATAGAGCGCTGGACAACCGCGCCTGCATCCCGCACAATGGTTCCTGGCGGATAGTTGGCCGCGTGCCAGTAGGACCAGAACGTGCCCATCACGAGATAGCCGTTCAAAGCGCCCAGGAACAGGCCAAAAAGCGAATCCTGCAAACGCTCGCGGCGTCCTGCCGTCTGGAAGCGGGCTACGCTAATGACGGTCTGGTAGCCAAAAAATACCAGCGCGGCCAGAATGACCACGCGGATCCAAAAGAGGGTGATGTCCGCGCCGGTCATTGCCTCGGGAAGGGCGTATCTTTCCAGAAGCAGATTGAAGGCGATGGCAACGATCACAGCAAACCCAACCAACAATTCCTTGGCCCAGCCGCGCAGGAACCCTATGAAGGCGAACAGGATGATATACATCCAGAAAACGCTTGGTAGACTAATCATGGACGCACCTCTTCGGCTAACTCGATTAATTGTTGCGCGATCTGACGGGCCGCCTGTGGATGTGCCAACGCGCGCATGGCCTTTCGCATTCCTTCGCGTTTCGCTGTATCGTTCAAAAGCGATTGCACCAGATCGAAGAGTTCCTCTTTAAGACGATGGTCTTCCAACACAACGGCCGCGCCGCGGCTGGCAAGATGATCGGCATTGACCTTTTGGTACCGCCACGCATGGGGATACGGGACGAGTACGGCGGGCAAGCCCAGCAGGGGATATTCTCCCAGCGACGACGCGCCCGCCCGAGAGACCACCAGGTCCGACGCGGCCAGCGCCGCGCCCATCTCCTCGTGCAGATAAGGATACGCGTGATACTCGCGTCGCATCTCGCGTGACTGTGAGTTGGCCGCGGCCTCGACGACGGGCCAGTCCAACTGGCCGCTGACGTGGACCACCTGAGCGATCTCGAGCAGAGACAGCAGACTCGCCAGCACCGCCTGGTTGATGGATCGCGCGCCGCGGCTTCCGCCCGTCACCAGCAGGACGGGTTTCTCGTCGTGCAAATTCAAGGCCTTGCGAGCGGAGGCGCGGTCCCATTTCAGCAGATCCGCACGGACGGGGTAGCCCGTCTCCACCACGCGGGCGCGGGAGGGGAAGTGGTTTTTCGATTCGGAAGCGGTGACCGTAATTCGGTCCGCGAAACGGGCGATGGTTTGCAGCGCCAGCGCGGGTTCGATGTCGGGGACGTACAGCAGGGTCGGGATGTTCATCCCAGCCAGGGCCATCGGAGCGGCGAGATAGCCTCCCGTGAAGAACAGCGCGTCGGGACGGAACTCGCGCAGAATGCGGCGCGAGGCGGCAAATCCACGCGCCAATTTGCCGAGGTTGCCCGGCAAAGCGCGCAGACCGACTCCGTGCACGCCCGCGGCGGGGATGGTGCGGAAGGGGATGCTCATCCGTTTCACGAGAGCCTCCTCCATGCCGCCTTCACCGCCGACCCACAAGATCTCGGACGTGGGGTGTTCCGCACGAAAAGCATCAAGAACGGCGAGGGCGGGATACACTCCGCCGCCCGTTCCGCCAGCGCAGATCAACAACCGCACCGAAGGACCTCCATTCATCGTCCGTATGAGTCGTCGCCCCGCGTTGCCGCGAGACGTTCATCACAATTCCGACCGCCGCCATCATCGTGGTCAGGTTCGAGCCGCCCGCGCTGACGAAAGGCAGGGCGTTGCCTGCGAAGGGCATCAACCCCACCATCACGGCCATGTTGATCAAAGCCTCCACGCCGATCCACAGAACCAATCCGAAGGCGAGGAGCGTCCCCAGCATGTCGGGCGCGCGGCGGGCAATCACCAGTCCGCGCCAGATGAGCAGGGCATACAAACCGATCAGGAAGATCGTGCCGACCAGTCCCAGTTCCTCGACCACAATGGCGAAGATGCTGTCGGTGGGCGGGACCGGCAGACCGGTAAATTTGCTCAGCGATTGTCCCAGCCCACGGCCAAAGACTCCGCCTCCCACGATGGCCTCGAACGAACGCAGCACGTGATATGAAGCCTGCGTGGGATCTTTGATGCCGAGGATGAAATCGGCAATGCGTTTCTGTCCGGTCTCGCTCACTTGCACCACGAGCCAGCCGACCACAATGGTGACGAGAAGCATGACAAAAATCTGCTTCAAGTCGCCGCCTGCGAGGAAGAAGAGCAGGCCGCCCATCAAAAGCACGGTCCCTGCCGCGCTCAGGTCGGGCTGCAAAAAGATCAACCCGCCGAAAATACCAAGAATGATGCTCAACGGCAAAAAGCCGAGACTGAACACGCGCAGGCTGGCGCGCTTGGCATACAGCCAGACCGCCAGATAAATGATGCTGATGAGTTTCGCCAGTTCCGAGGGTTGTACCGAGCCAGAGAAGATGGCGCGCTTCGCGCCGAAGCGGATTTCATTCGTCAGCAATACCGCGCTCAGCATCAAAATGGTCAGGAACGTGATCGGCACCACCAGTTTGCTCCAGTGGTGATAATCGAAGCGTGAAAGCACGTAGGCGCCGACGATCCCGATGCCCAGCCAGAGCAGTTGACGGCTGAACATGTACGTCGGTTTCTCGCCCAGCATCTCCAGCGAAAAATCCCAGGAGGCTGAGAAGAGCACGATCAACCCGAACACCAGCAAACCGATCAGCCCCAGCAGGAAAGGCAAGTCCACACTGCGGGCCGGGGCGGGACGCTCCTCGGTCGTGTAATTCGATGAAGTCACGAAAGTTCCTGCACCCATGTCTTAAACCTTTCTCCGCGTTCTGCAAAATCAGTAAATTCGTCGAAACTTGTGCCGCCCGGCGAAAGCAGGACGACGGCCCCGCTCTCGGCCACCTGTGCGGCGCGGTGGACCGCCTCGCGCAGACCCGCGCATCGGACTTGTGTGCGCGTCTTTCCTGACGTTGGGCCGAGCGCGGCCTCGATCAGCCCCGCGGCCTCTCCGAAGAGCACCACGTGCTCCACGCGCTCGTGGACGAGGTCTGCCAGATCCTTCCACGGCAGATTCTTGTCGCGTCCGCCGAGCAGCAGGACAATAGGTTCCTCGAACGAGCGGACGGCGGCCATCGTCCGTTCGGGGGCGGTGGCAATCGAGTCGTTATACCAGCGCGCGCCGTTCCACTCGCGGACGAGTTCCAGGCGGTGCGGCACGCCGCGAAATTCCTCGGCCGCAGTCAACATGGCGTCGAAGGGAAAGTCCGCCGCGTGGCCGATGGCGAAGGCCGCCAGCACGTTGCTCACGTTGTGGTCGCCGCGCAGTTGGATCTTTTCGCGCAACAGCAACGGAGTGTAGGCAAAGCCGTCTCGAAGCGCGAGCAGGCCATCGTCAAAGTAAGAGCCGTCGAGTCCCTCGTCGAGCGGGGAGAGGCTGAACCCGTACAATTTTCCGTGGACGCGGCCGCGCAGTCCCCAACTGCCCGGGTCATCGCGTCCGAGGATGGCGGCGCTGTCTTTTGTCTGAAAGTCGAGCAGGTGCGCCTTGGCGGCGGTGTACGCATCCATTGTTCCGTGACGATCGAGATGGTTGGGCGTGATGTTGAGGATGGCCGCCACGTCGGTGGAGATGGTCATCTGGTCGAGTTGGAAACTGGAGATTTCCAAAATGGCGAGATCATCGGGGGTCATGTCATCCACGTAGTTGATGAGCGGGTCGCCGATGTTGCCGCCGATGAAAACCGAAGGATGAATTTTGAAGGATGAATGATGAAGGTTTTCTGCGGCGGATGAATCTTTTCTTTCTTCATCCTTCATCCTTCCGCCTTCATCCTTGAATTTCAATTTCGCCATCTCGCCAACCAGCGTCGTTGTCGTGGTCTTGCCTGCCGAGCCGGTAATGCCGATGGTCTTGCAGGGCGCGGCCTCGAGGAAGATCTGTGTGTCGTTGGAGAAGGGGATGCCGCGCTTGATCGCTTCGGCCACGATGGGGAGGGTGAGTGGAACGCCGCCCGAGGGGCAGACGAGGTCCACGCGGTCGAGCAGTTCGAGCGGATGCCCGCCCAGCACCCATTCCGCATCCACGTCGCTGAGAGAGGCCTGGACGGCGCGCATGTCGTCAAGCGGACGCAGGTCGTTCAAGGTCACGCGGGCACCGTGACGTGCCAGCCAGCGCGCCAGGGCTTGTCCCTGCCGCGCCGCGCCGAGAATGAGAACGCGTTTGCCAGTCCAGTCTTTCATCGTTACACCAGCGCCAATCCGACGCCGACCATGGCGGCCAGCAATCCGATCAGCCAAAATCGTTGCACCACCTGCGTTTCACTCCAGCCGAGCAGTTCAAAGTGCAGGTGGATGGGGGTCATCTTGAAGAAGCGCCTGCCTTTCGTGGCGCGGACGTAAAAGATCTGTATCACCACGCTGACCACTTCGCTGACCGGGATGATGGCAATCACAGGCAGGACAGCCCATTGACCGGTCATCAACGCGATGACGGCCAACGTCGCGCCGAGCGCCTGCGAACCGGTGTCGCCCATGAACAACATGGCAGGGTGGACGTTGAACCACAGGTAGCCAAACAACGCACCGACCATGATGAAGCAGAAACGCGCCACGTAGGTTTGTCCCTGCATGAGGGCGATGCCGCCGTAGGCAACGAAGGCAGTGGCGGCGATGAGGCCAGCCAGTCCATCCAGGCCGTCGGTGAAGTTGACCGCGTTCGACATCGAAACGATGATGAAGGCCGCGATGGGAATGTACCAAACGTTCAGTTCGATCTCGATGGGGTAGAAAGGCAGGTAGAGATCGGGGACCTGCAAGAAATATTTGAGTGCGTAGGCGGTGGCGAGTGCCAGCGTAACTTGAATCATGAATTTCGTGCGCGAGCGCATCCCTTCGCCCTTGCGCGGGCCGCGGATGCCCTCCCAATCGTCCACTGCGCCGAGGATGGCGAAGGAGAGCATCACCACCAGAGGCAGGAGGATGGAACGCCCGATGCCCTCCACGCCGAACAGGCTGGAAGCGTTGAGGAGCAGGGTCAGCAAAAGGACCGGCACGATGAACATCACGCCGCCCATGGTGGGCGTGCCCATCTTCACTGCGTGCATGCCGGGTTCCTCCACGCGGATGATCTTGCCCACTTTGAAGTGCCGCAGAATGCGAAGCAGTGGCCCGCCCCAGATGACCGTCATCATGAAGGCCAGCACCGCCAGGCTGAGCGAGAGCGGCATTTGATTCATGAACGTACCTCCAGCGCGGCCACGATGCGATCCATGCGGAGACCGTGCGAACCTTTGATGAGAACTGCGTCGTCAGAGGTGAGATTTTTTTCCAGCCAGGCGACGATGGGCTCGATCTCTTGATATTCGTGGATGCTTGTCCGCTCCATCCCGGACCTTCGGGCGGCTTCGGCGATGACGTGGGCGCGCGTCCCGAGCGTGAGCAACACATCCGCCACGCGTGCCGCGCGCATCCCGACCATCTCGTGTCCCTGCTTTTCGTAGGGACCGAGTTCGAGCATGTCACCCAGCACCGCGACTTTGCGGCCGTCCAACTCATCCAGCAGGTTGATGGCGGCCAGCATGGACTCGGGCGAGGCGTTGTAGGTGTCATCGAGCAGAAGCGCGCCCGTCTGACTGCGGACGGCGACGAGGCGCAATTGGGTATGTCCCTGATGCAGGCCTTCGAAGATCTCCTGCCAGGTCAGCCCTTCGACCAGTCCCGCCGCGGCCGCGCGCAGAGCCGTGTGGACGGAGTGCCGTCCGATCAGCGGGACGTGCGCGTGCAGGGTTTCATTCTGATAATGCAGTTTGAAGCGGATACCTTCCAGACCGAGGCCTTGAATGTCATCAGCCCACAGGTCCGCTTCGGGGGAGAGGCCGTAGAAGAAGACGCGGGCGCGGGTCTTCTCTTCCATTTTCCGCACCCAGGGATCGTCAAAGTTGAGGATGGCCGTCCCGTGCGGGGCGGGGGGCAGGGATTGCACCAGTTCGGATTTGCCGGTGAAGATGGCTTCCTGCGACCCCGCGCGCTCCGCGTGGACGGTGCCCACGTTGGTCACGATGCCGATGGAGGGTTGGGCAATGTCGCACAGGAAGGCGATCTCGCCGGGGACGTAAAATCCCATTTCGAGCACAGCGCGTTGGTACCCTGTGCCGAGCCGCAGAATGGAAAGCGGCAGGCCGATCTCGTTGTTGAGATTGCCCGGGCTTTTGAGCGTGCGGTAGCGCATTCCCAGCACTTCGGCCACCATTTCCTTGGTAGATGATTTGCCGACCGAGCCGGTGATGCCGATCACGGTCAGGTCCAATTTGCGGCGCCAGAAACGCGCGATCTGTTGCAGGGCTGTGACGGTGTTGTCCACGCGCAGACAGAGGGGAGCGTCGAAGCGGTTCGGCGTGTCAGTGGAGTCGACGGATTCAGCGAATCCAGAACGCAGGTCGAGGGTCCGAAATGAGGCGTCCACATCCTGCTGGATCAACGCGTACGAGGCGCCGCGCTTGAAGGCCGCGTCCACGAAGTTATGTCCATTCACATTTTCGCCGGGGATGGCAACGAAGAGCGCCCCAGGGATGACCTGGCGCGAGTCGATGGCCGCTTCGGTGATGACGTGATCCGCCTGCGGACGGGTATTGGTGAGGGCTTCGAGAGCATCGGCCAGTGTGAGCATGGTTTCCTATTGGCTGGCAACCTGAAGTCGGACGGCATCTGGCGGGATGTTGAGCAGGATGACGACCTTTTGCGCGACCTCCGAGAAGAGTGGCGCGGCGGTGTCGTTGGCCCAAATGGACGCGCTGGGACGTTCGAGCCAGACGTAGATCATGAATTGCGGATTGTCCACCGGGCCCCAACCGATGAAGGACACATTGGTTTGACTGCTGTCATAATATCCATTGACCGGGATTTCGGCGGTGCCGGTCTTGCCAGCCACGCGGTAGCCGGGGACAAGCGCCAGGGACGCTTCGTTTTCGAGGGAGATCGCCAGCATTTCGCTGAGCGTGTGGGCGGTCTCGGGGCGGATGGGTGTGCCGGCCGGTTCCATGTTGATGTTGACCTGCCGACCATCGCCGACCATGCCATATAAAACATGCGGCGTGACCATGCGCCCATCGTTGGCGATCGCGGAGGCCGCCATCATCATCTGGATGGGACTGACCGCCACGCCCTGACCGAACGCGTTCGTGCCGAGGTCAACGGGATACCAGTCCAGGTCGCCCGGGACCTTGAGGCGGCCCGGCGTTTCCCCGGCCAGGTCCACACCGGTGGGACGTCCGATGCCGAAGCGTTGCATGTAATCGTAGAAGATGTCCTGTCCCATAACGGTGGAGAGCCACGCGTGGCAGACGTTGAGCGAGTGTTGCAGGCATCCGATCATATCCTGCGGGCCCCAGGGACGGCGGTCCCAGTTCTGGATGAGCACGTCGCCGACCAAGATGGAACCGGTGTCGGTGTAGACCGTGCTGGGGACGACCGTCCCCGTATCCAGGCCGGCGGCCATCGTCAAAATCTTGAAGACAGAGCCCGGCTCGTATTGCATGGAAATGGCGGGATTGTATTCGTAGGACTGGTTGAAATATTCGCCGTATTTCCAGAACTCGTTCAGGTTGAGGCGCGGGGTGGTGGCCATGGCGAGAATCTCGCCCGTGCGCGGGTTCATCACGATGACGGTCCCGTTTTCCGCGCCGTAGTCCTGTAGCGCCTGGTCGAGAGAGCGTTCGACCGCGGCCTGCAGGTCGCGATCGATCGTGAGGATCAAGGTGGTTCCATCGGGGACTTTGGGGATTTCCCCGGCGCGGTTGGGGTCTTGCGGAACCCATGCGTCTACGGGCGTACCTGCCAGCAGGTCATTGTACTTCTCTTCCACGCCGAAATTGCCGCGCGAATCGCGGTTGAAAAAGCCGATGATATTCGAGGCCAGTTCGTTTTCGGGATAACTGCGTTGCAGGTTCGGTTGGAATTCCAACCCGGAGAGCGGTGAGGGCTGATAGGCCGCGGCCGCATCCTTTTTCATCTGTTCGAACGTTGCCTTCAGCGGGGCGAGTTCATCACTGCGGACAAAGTTCTTCAAAGGCACAAAGACCAGTCCGTAGGGGTTGAGCAGTTTCTGGTAGGTCTCCTCATAATCCAACCCCAGTTTCCCGCTGACTTCCCTCGCGATGGTGGACGCATCCACCATATCGGGGATGTTGACCCCCACCGTGTAGACCGTCTCGTTCCCGGCCAGCAGGTGACCGTCGCGGTCGTAGATTTCGCCGCGTTCCGGGTAGAAGGTTTTCTTGACCATGGCGTAATTATCGGCCTGGTCGCGGAAAATCTGTGCTTCGGGGCTGACCTGGATGCGGACGATCTGTCCGAGCACGAGTAGGGCAAAGAGAGGCAGGAACGCCGTCACCAACATCGAGCGCCAGGCGTATTCCTGTCGCATCGAAAATTCTTTCATGGCAAAACGCCTCCCGCAATTCCACTGGCAGGCTGTTGCAGGTACGCCGCCACCCATTCCAGCAGAGACTGCGTGTACTCCGGCGGCGTGGACGGCGCGCTGGCGGGCGGATTCGTGTTCGCCAGGCTTACTCCCGTGGGGCGCGCATAACCGGGCACCACCAGGTAGTGCATCTCCCCGGCTTTCGCGGGGCGGAAGCCCAGCGCCAATGCCCGTTGCTCCATCGAATCGGCGGAGGAGAGCATGGCCAGCCGCGTTTGCAGGTCCGCGTTCGCGTGCTCGATGTCGGTCGTGTCGGCCCGCAGATATTGGATCTCGCGTCCCAGGATCGCGGCCTGCGCGGTGACGTCCAAATACAGCGCGGAGATCATGGCAAGCGCAAGCAAACCGAGCAAAAATGCTCCCGCCCATTGACGCTGGACGCGCCAGGGGGCTTGACGATATGCATGGGTAAGATGGGTGACATTAATCATAGTTTCTCTGCAATTCTCAACTTGGCGCTTCTCGCTCTCGGGTTGGCTTCGATCTCTTCATCCGAGGGAGTGATGGGCTTGCGTGAAATTTCCTGAATAACTGCCTTGCGTTCTTCCTTATAGATCGGCGTGTACGGCGGATTGACGAGGTCGCGACTCTGCTCACGGAAGAAGTCCTTGACGATGCGATCCTCCAGCGAGTGGAAGGAGATCACTGCCAGCCTCCCACCGGACCTGAGGGCGGCCACGGCTTTCGGGAGCGTCTCCGCCACCGACGTCAGTTCCTCGTTGACGGCGATCCGCAGTGCCTGGAACGTTTTCGTCGCGGGGTGGATTCCCTTTCGGCGGGGGATCACCTTCTCGATGGCCTCAGCCAGCTGACGGGTGGTCTGAAGCGGTCTCGCGCGGACGATGGCGCGGGCGATGCGGCGTCCTTCCGATTCTTCGCCGTAGCGGTAGAGGATGTCGGCCAGTTCGTCCTCATCCATCGAGTTGACCAGCGTCGCGGCCGAGGTCGGGTTCAACGGACTGAAGCGCATGTCCAGCGGCGCGTCATGCTGAAAGGAAAAGCCGCGCTCGGGCGTGTCGAGTTGCATCGAGGACAGTCCGAGGTCAAGCACGATGCCGTCTACCGCGTCCCAGCCGAGTTGACCGATTTGCCGGGGCAGGGAGGCGTAGGAGGCCTGGGCCAGATGTGCGCGAGTCCCGAAAGGAGCCAAGGTCTCTCGGGCCAGCGCCAGCGCCTGCGGGTCGAGATCGAGCCCGAGCAGTTCGCCGTCTGGCGCACAGGCCTCCAAAATGCCACGGGCGTGTCCGCCCGCGCCGACTGTGCCGTCCACATAACGCCCCGAAGCGTGAGGCCGCAACGCGTGTATAATCTCCTGGTAAAGTACGGGTAGGTGAGGCGTATTTTTCATTGGTAGGGGCGAGGTCTTCTCGCCCAGGGCAGGGAGACCCTGTCCCTACGATGGATTGGATGAAAGATTGAGCGTGGCGAAGCGCTGGTTATTGGCTTCGATGTTGTTGGTCTCGGCGGTCTGCTTCTCCCACTCTTCGGGAGTCCAGACCTCGAAGTAACCGCCCTGCCCCGCGATCACGGCGTTGCCATTCAAGGCCGCGAACTCACGCAGAGTGGACGGCACGAGGATGCGCCCCACCTTATCCACTTCCACGGGATACGCATTGGCGAGCAACATGCGGCGCAAAATGCGGGCGGTTGGGTCGGTCAGGTTCATGGCGTTGATGCGTTCATAAACCTGCTGGAAGTATGCTTCCGTCATCACCATCAGGCATTTATCAAACCCCTGGGTAAGATAGGCGCCGCCTTCCAGCAACTCACGGAAGCGCGCCGGAACCATCAGGCGGCCCTTATCATCAATGGAGTGCTGGTATTGACCTAAGAACATTTGTGCTACTTGTCCTTTTAATGCGGTGAACGCCGGGGCGAACCCGGCGCTCACTGGCGTCTACCACTTCTTACCACTTTCTCCCACATTGTACATTACTTTTGGGTGAATTTCAAGTGGTACTTTGGTTTATTTCCCACTTTTGGTTTGGAATCCCGAAGTTCTACTTCGAGTGATGTTCTGCCTCCGAAAGTAGAACTTTCGGAATCCATGTTGGCGATCAATTTCATGTCAAACAATTTCCTCCTGCTCGAATCTCCCAACTGGCGCGATTACGAACTCCTCGATTCTGGCGACGGCCAGAAACTGGAGCGTTTCGGCTCCTACATTTTTTCGCGTCCCGAATCACAAGCCATGTGGAGTCCCTCCCTGCCCAAAAAAGATTGGGAAGCGGCGCACGCGTTCTTCCAACCCACCAACGAAGAAAGCGGCGGGCATTGGATTCCCAAAAAGAAATTTTCAGAACGCTGGCAGATGGAGTATGCCCTCACCCCGCCTTCGGCGCCCCTCTCCCGAAGTTCGGGAGAGGTGACAGGGGTGATGGCCTTGAAATTCTGGGCGATGACGACGCCCGGTCGTCACCTCGGTGTTTTCCCTGAAGTCGCCGCGCACTGGGACTGGATGGCGGACGCCGTCCGAAGAGCGAATCGGCCTGTCAACGCGCTCAACCTCTTTGGCTACACCGGACTGGCGTCGCTGGCGTTGGCCGCGGCGGGCGCGAAGGTCACGCACGTGGACGCGTCGAAGAAGTCCGTGGCCTGGGCGCGCGAAAACCAGTCCCTGTCCGGGCTGGACGCGAGTCCCATCCGCTGGATCGTGGACGACGCGCTGAAATTCGTCGAGCGCGAAGGTCGGCGGGGAGTCAAATACGATGGCATCATTCTCGATCCGCCCAAATTCGGGCGCGGACCGAAAGGCGAAATCTGGGAAGTCTACAAATCCCTGCCCGATCTGTTCGAGGCCTGCCGCGCGGCGCTGTCGGATCGTCCACTCTTCATTGTGACGACGGTCTACGCAGTGCGCGCCTCCGCCATCCACGTCGGCCAGGCGTTGGAGGAGATGATGCGCGGCTTCAAGGGCGAGGTGGAGCGCGGTGAACTGGTGACCCGTGAACGGTCCGCGGGGAGGCTGTTATCGCAGGCGGTGTTCGCTCGCTGGAGTGCGAAATAAAAAAATCTCCGAGAGGAAACTCTCGGAGATTTTTTGTCAACCCACGGCTGATTCGCCTGCCGCCGCAGGGTCTGCCTTGGATGGCGATGCTGTCAACTTCTTTAGCATGTCATACCAGAAGGATGAGCCTTGGGAGACGGCCACTGCACTCAGCACCAGCCCGACAAACTTTACGATGAAAAAGTTCAGCCAGGGCGTTCCAGAATTCTGGGGGAAGGTGTCCGTAAGGTGCCACCAGGTGAAGCGGATATTCGTCTCGCTGAGGTTTTGAAGGATCTGGTTGAGGTCCTGCGCGTCCCCGCCTTCCTGTTGGGCGATCATGGTTGCCTGTGCGGCGGCGACGGCGCGCATCTCGGCATTGTTCCACAGATCCTTGGCGATCTGAATCGAATCTGTTCCCAGTGCGAAGACAAGGATGGTGGACAGGATGATCACGATGCTTCGAGCGTTTGCCTTGAACGTGGCCGATGCCTGTGAAAGAATGCCGCTAAAGTAATCGTTGGTGCGGCTCCGCAGATCGTTGAAGTTGGTCACGCCCTGGTTGATCCATTTGAGCATGGCTTGTTTGGCTTCCGACTCGGGCAGTTGACCGATCAGGGAGGTCAGTTCTTCCGCGTCGATCTGCGGGCGGCCGGTCAGGCCGGTCATATCAAAGAATGCCTCCACCAAAGTGTTCACAGGGACTTTTTCCAATTTCTTGGCTTCCGTCTTGGCGCCGAATACCCCCAGCCAGTTTTTGTAGCGAATGGGTTGCAGGGCCTTCATTTGCGGCAGATTGGTCAGGTCCACGGTCTTTTCGCCCGCGATTCTTGTCAAATGCTGTTCGAGCGCCGCGCCGCGTGTTTCCGCGGATTCGAGGATGAGGCGTGTCACAAATGAGATGATCGAGCCCAACACGTAATACACAAAGATGAGCCCAAGGGCAACTTCCAATACCTGCGAGACCGACATGGCATTCTCCTTTTGTGAAGTGCGGAATGTGCCCATTCTAGCGCGCTTTCGCTTTTGCGTGCAACCTTTTTGATACAATGAGGCCATGTTGACGCGCATGCAGATCGCCTTTCACTCCATTTTCAAATCGCCGCCCGATTTCATTGTCCGCGCGCCGGGTCGGGTGAACCTGATCGGCGAGCACACAGACTACAACGAGGGATTCGTCCTGCCGATGGCGATCGACCGCGCGGTGTGGATCGCTCTCCGTCCCCGCGCGGACCGCCGCGTCCTCGTTCATTCCCTGGACCTGAACCTGTCTGCCGATTTCGGATTGGATTCCCTCGCCCGCGGCGAAAACCGCTGGGAGGAGTACATCAAAGGGGTGGCGCACGAGTTCCAACTTGCCCATTACCATCTCACCGGCTGGGAAGGTGTGCTCGCAGGGGACGTGCCGCGCGGGGGAGGTCTCTCCTCGTCCGCCGCGCTGGAAGTGGCGACCGCGCGTGCCTTCGCCTCTGTGAGTGGATTTGAGTGGGATGCTTTGCGTATAGCCAGAATAGGACAACGTGCCGAGAATAACTGGCTGGAAGTGCAGACCGGCATCATGGATCAGGCTGTCAGCGCGGGAGCAAAGGCGGGGCACGCGTTCTTCCTCGATTGCCGGTCACTGGAATACCAGCACATTCCCCTGCCGAAGGATGTGGCGGTGGCGGTGATGGACACGTCCACGCGACGCGGGCTGGTGGGGTCCGCATACAACGAGCGACGGGAGCAATGCGAGAGGGCGGCGCGCTGGTTCAGGGTTAAGGCATTGCGCGATGTGAGCGTTGGTGAATTTGAAGAACGAGGAAAGAATAAAGTAGGGTTGGACGAGTTGGCGTGGAAACGCGCACGGCATATCATCACAGAGAACGAGCGTGTCCTGCGGGCGGTGAATGCCATGCGCGCGGACGATGTTGTAACTCTCGGAAAACTGTTCAACGAGAGTCACGCGAGTCTGCGCGACGATTTCGAAGTCACGAACGACGCGTTGAATTGGATCGTGGAGGCTGCGCAGACGCGTCCCGAATGTCTCGGCGCGAGGATGACGGGCGCGGGCTTCGGCGGATGCGCGGTCGCCCTCGTGCGGAGAGATGCCGCTGAGACGTTCGCACAAGCCGTCGGTGCGGAGTACCGCTCGAGGTCAGGGAAAGAGGCGACGATCTTCGTCAGTGAAGCGGGGGAGGGGGCGAGCGTAATAAAGATGTAGGGCGGATTGCCAATCCGCCCTACGTTATTCAGCCGAAATCGTCACTTCGGCGGTCATTCCCCATAATAGACCGACAGGTTGTTCATCGAATGCGAGCGTCACTTTGTAGATCACGTCGCCGCCGAGGGTTTCGGCGCGGGGCGCGATGGCGATGACGTGCGCCGAAAATTCCGCGCCGAGCGCGTCCACGAAGACGGTGGCAGTTTGGCCGACTTGAATCCTGGCGATGTCGCGCTCGGAGAGGTCAGTGGTTTCGATCTGCAGGTTGTCGAGCGTGGCGAGGGTGACGACGGTCTGGTCAAGTTGGACCAATTCGCCAGGGACGACGTGCACTTTGACAACGTCCGCATCGAAGGGGGCGAGGAGGGTGGACTGGGCCAGGGTCGCCTGGGCAATTTCGAGCGAAGCCTGCGCGCGGGCGGCCAGCGCGTCTCCTTTTTGAACAACTTCACGCGGTTCGGTTACGAGATACTTGTGACCGCGCCGATCGTATTTTTGGACGGTGCGATAGCGTTGCAAGTCCGCGTAGGATTGCGCCGAACGATAGGATGCCTCTGCGGCGGTGACGGCGTATTCCAGTTCGGGCGTGTTGAGCGATGCGAGCGGTTCGCCCGCTTTGACCGCGTCACCCTGATGGACGTTCACCTCGCGGATGATGGCCGTGTTGAGAAATCCCAATTCTGCCACCTGCGCAGGGACGATGACCGCGGATGCCGTGACGGACGATCCTGCCTGCGCGCGGACAGTGGAGATGGGGCTGGCGATGAGCGCGAGGATGGCAAGGAAATTTAATGCGAATACCACGAATGGGCGAATACGAAAGCGCGATGTGGCGCGAATGTTTTTTGATGTCATTCGCGAAATTCGCGTATTCGCGTCATTTGTGTTGAGAGATGACTTGTTCATTTCAGCCTCGCGCCTCACTTCGTCTCGAGCGTCACGTCGGCGCTCATGCCCCAGCGAAGACCTTCAGGTTGTTTGTCCAATTCGATGGTGACGGTGAAGACCACGTCGCCGCCGAGGGTGGAGGAGAAGAGCGCGATGTCCACGACTTTGCCTTCGAACTTCTCGTTCAACGCTTCGATGAAGATCTGCGCGGTTTGCCCGACTTTGACGCGCGTCACGTCCAATTCAGAGAGGTCGGTGGTTTCGATGCGGAACTTGGACAGGTCACCGAGGGTGACGACGACGCGGCCTGGCACGACTGTCTCGCCCGCGACGGTGTCCACGGCGATGACGGTCGCATCGAACGGAGCCGTCAGCGCGGACTGCGTCTCGAGCGCGGCCTTGGCGGAATCGAGCAATGCCTGTGCGCGTTCGAGATCGGCTTCCGCTGATTCGATGTTCTGTTCGGCCGATCCGACTCGCTTCAAAAATCGCAACTGAATGTCGGCCACGTCCCAATTAGCCTGCGCTTCGCGGACACGCGCTTCGAGCAGGGTGGTGTCGAGGGTGACGAGGGTCTGTCCCGCGGTGACCTTGTCGCCGACTTTCACGTCCACGGATTTAACGCGTCCAATCGCGGGGAAGGAGAGTTGCGCCGTCCGAAGCGGGACGACGACTCCCGACGCGGTCAACCCGTCAGCGGTGGATTCGCTCGGGGACGTTGTGTCCAGCGAAACGGTCGGGAGAGGCGTGGGGCTAGAGGGTGAGATACTGGAGCAGGCGGTTAATGTCAGAATCAAAAGTACAGTTATCGTAAGGCGTTTCATTCTTTCTCCTGGTGGGTCAGAAACCCGTTTTCTCGAAGAAAACGGGTTTCTTGTTTGGCCGCTATTTTCCGTTGGCCTTACTATCTTTTTCTATCACACCGTCTTTTAGGGTGACAACTCGGCTGGCGTACTTGATGACGCGCGGGTCGTGCGTGGCGAAGACGAAGGTCGTGCCCGTCTCCTGGTTGAGTTTCTTCATGATCTCCATCACTTGCTCGCCGTTTTCGGTGTCGAGGTTGGCGGTGGGTTCGTCGGCGAGGATCAGTTTGGGGTCAGTGGCCAGCGCTCGGGCGACTGCGACGCGTTGTTGCTGTCCGCCCGAGAGTTGGTCGGGACGGTTGTTGGCGCGGTCGGCCATGCCGACGGCTTTCAGCAGTTCCAGTGCGCGTTGCTTGCGCTGCGCGGCACTCTTGCCGTTGAGCAGGAGAGGCATCTCCACGTTTTCGTAGGCGGAGAGGGTGGGGATGAGCGCGAAGAACTGGAACACGAATCCGATCGTGCCTTTGCGGAGGTCGGCGCGCTGATTGCGGTTGAGACCTGTGGTTTCCTGACCCGCGATGAAGACCTTGCCCGATGTGGGCTGGTCGAGACAGCCGATGAGTTGCAGAAGCGTGGTCTTGCCCGAACCTGAGGGTCCGACCAGCGAGGTGAACTCGCCGCTTTGAATGTCCATGCTAATGCCGTTGAGGGCGCGGGTTTCCACCTGTCCGATCTTGTAGACGCGGGTGACGTTGGTGAGTTTTGCGACTTCCATTTTATTTCTCCTTTTTCCTCACCCCCGTCCCCTCTCCCGATTTCGGGAGAGGGGACGGGGGTGAGGGCGTTTGTTATTGTGCCTTGTGCAATGCTTCGACAGGTTCCATGCGGGAAGCCAGCCAGGCCGGGTAGAGCGAAAAGATCAGGGTGATGGCAAAGGCGGTGATGATCAGGATGACGGCTGTGTCGAACGGCAAGAAAGAGTAGATTCGGTCTTCGAGGAGCATGTCACTGCTGACGCCGAGGTCGCCAAAATAGACACCGACCTTTCCAAAATAGGCGGAGATCGCCCAGCCAACCAGCGATCCAAAAGCGACGCCAGCCAAAGCCAGCAGGAACGCCTCCGCAAGGAACAGGGCTATCACCTGCCGTCCCTTCATGCCGATGGCGGAGAGGATGCCAATCTCGCGCGTGCGTTCGAAGACAGACATGAGCAGTGTGTTGATGATCACAATGGCCGTCACACCGAGCACGATCAGATAGATGACGAACAACATTACGTTCGAATAGTCATTGACCAGCACGAGCAGTTCGTTCATCTTCCGCCAGGTTTCCACCTGAACGTTCTGGCTGGAAATGGCGGTTGCGACGGCATCGGCCTGTTCGCGGTCTTTCAGCAGGACGAAGATCATGCTGGCGCGGTCTTGCGCGCCTGAGAAAGCCTGCGCCTTTGCCAGCGGCAGGAACACCATGCCCTTGTCGTAGGCGGTGGTGCCCGTGGTGAAGATGCCGCGCACAGTGAACATTTGCTCGTCCACAGTTCCATTGGAGGTGTTGACCAGCAGGTTTAGTTGATCGCCCACTTTGAGTCCCATGCTCTCTGCCAGCGGACGTCCGATCACGATGCCCTCGCGGTCGTCGGCGGTGATGAAATCTCCAGAAACCATGTTACGGTACGGATCGTTCGCCCTCGAAGCGGGATCAACGCCCATGATCTGGACTCCCGCCGATTCGTCCCGCGCCGAGACAATCCCACTGGCGAACAGGCGCGGTGTCGCCACATCCACCTGGTCAAGCGCCTCGATTTGCGCCGCGACCTGCTCCGGGTTTTCGATCAGGTATTCCCAGGCCACGCTGAGTTTGTCGGGATCGTAGTCCGCGTCGCGTACCTGGATGTGCCCCGTGTTGAGGCGCAGGGTGGATTCCATGGCGCTTCGCATCTCGCCCTCGAAGAAAGCGGCGATGAACATCAATAACGCGGTCCCCAAGCCGAGCGCCAGCGCGGAAAGGAACGAACGGCGGCGGTGCCTGCCGAGGTTGCGGTATGCAAGTTTGAAATAATTGATCATAAGATTCTCACTTCGTTGATTCTTTCTTCTTTCGTCTTTCTTATTGAAGGAAGAAAGATGAAAGAAGTTCGCTAGACGTAATGCAACGCCTCCGCCGGTTCGCGCTGGGACGCCTGGAAGGCGGGATACAACGCCGCCAGTGCGGAAATGACCGCGACCGTGAGCGCATGCTTCAACACCTGCAACGGCACCAGGCTGGTGTAAATACGTCCACTGATCAGGGCGGTGTATTCGGTCAGGTCGGTGAACTGGCTGTAGTCCATGCCCACAACGGCGAAGATCCCGTTGATGAGCGTGCCCAACGCCGCGCCCATCACGGCGCCTATCACGCCGATCAGGATGCCTTCCAACAGGAAGATCAGCGTGATCTGACGCGGCTTCAATCCCAGGGCACTGATGACGCCGATCTCGCGCGTCCGCTCGAAGACCGCCATCATCAACTGGTTGAGAATCCCGATGCCGACAATGCCGATCATGAACACACCGAATGCGCCCATGACGCCTGTTTTCATTTCCATGGTCTGCTTCAGGTCTGGGAAGGAGTTCTCCCAGGTATCCACTTCGTAACCGGGTGACTGCTTCTCGATGGCTTGCACCACGACAGGTTCCTGCCCGATCTGTTTCAGCGAGACGACCACCTCGGTCACCTGACCATTCAGCCCGAACAGGCTCTGCGCTTCCGCCAGGGACACATAGATCATGGTCTTTTCCACCGAAGGGACGCCGACATCGTAGATGCCGACCACCGTCATCGTGCGTTGACGCGTCTGTTCGTTCTTCGAGTTGCCGACCATCGTGATGCGGTCACCGACGCCGATTTCCATGGCGGTGGCAAGTCCCTGACCGATGACGATCACATCACCGTCATCGGGGTTCAAGTAACGGCCCTGGGTGATGTTCTCAGCCACCGGAGTGATGGTGGCTTCCTTATCTGTCTCGATGCCGATGATCAAAACCGCGAACGCGCCTTCGCGGTTGGTGACCAACCCGCCGGTGACGATCCGCTTCGAGGCGGCAACGACTTCCGTTTGCGCCTCTGCCGTCTGCACGATGTCATTCGGGTCTGCCAACGGGAGGAGCGGTTTCCGTCCGATTTTTTCGTTGTACCCCGGCGCGTGGACCTGGATATTGCCTCCCAGTAATTGGATGGCATTTCCATAGATTGCCTGCTCAAACCCGCCGATCAACCCATCGTAGAATACTAGCAAGGCCATCATAAAACCCATGCCGATGGCGATCAGCATGGTCCTGCGGCGTTGTCTCCAAACATTGCGCCATGCGAGGCGCAGGTAGAGGGTCATAATGTTTTCTCCTTGATCAGTTCTTCAGTCACAGTCCACAAGCGCTTTTGCGTTTCGCGGTTGTAGGCATTTTTATTTGCTTTGACAGGCGTATTGGGCGCGTCCCAATATCCGCCAGTGACATCGTTCAACGCGGGCTCGGCCGCCAGCCAGACATAAGTCTCGGCCATTTTTTCAGGTGTGAGCGCGAACTTGCGCTTCATCTCGTACATCTTCAACATCCACTTGGGCAGGTGATCGAGCCGCGTATCGGGGATGGCGACATTGCCGACGCGCACGCAGTTGACCGTCACACCCGCGCCTTTCAATCGCTCTGCCAGGTCGAAGGTGTACATCACCTGCGCCTGCTTGGCGTGATAGTAGGCGTGTTGCAAGTTGAATTTCTTTTGCCCGTTCAGGTTGTCGAACTCGATATCCAAAAACGGGTAGGTGATCAGTCCCTTGCTCGCCACGGTGATGACGCGGCTCGGGGCGCTCTTCTTGAGCGTGTCCAGCAGCAACTCTGTCATCAAAAAGATGTTGACATGGTTGGTCGCAAAGACATTCTCGATCCCATCGGCGGTGATGACGGGTTTCTTCTGCTGGTGATCGAAATTGGCGGCATTGTGGATGATGACATCCAGCCGCGCGTGCTTGCTCAAAAAGTCGGCCGCGGCCTTTCGCACTGATTCCTGCGAAGACATATCCACAAGGATCAACTCCACCTTGTCGCTGTTCGATGCCGAGCGTACATCCTGTAACGCCTGCTCGCCACGTTCCTTGTTACGGCACATCATCACGACGTGCGCGCCGAGTTTCGCCAATTGCACGGACGCGGCCTTGCCGATGCCCGAGTTGGCTCCAGTGACGATGATTGTCTTATTACTAAGGTTGTAATTCATTCTCACCTATCATTTTCCTGCCATGAACTGGGATTCTGTCTTTCGCAATCCATATTCCATGACATACAACATTTTGTCGATCTGTTCCTGAACCTTTGCCGAGCGCACCCACTTCATGATGTCTTTCTGTTTCATGCCTTCGTTCAGGATGTAACTGCTGATGGCATTGCTCCAGGTTTCCATGATCATCACGGCCAGTTCCACGTCCACGCTGGGGTCGATCTCGCCGCGCTCCACGGCCTGCTTGATGACGGCCTTTAAACCCTGGGTGGTGCGGGCGCGCACATTGTCGAAATTGGCGTAATACAATCCTTCACTAAACATCACGCGGCTGATGGCCTGCACCATGCGCGGGTTGACGGTGTTGAACTCCATGCCGATCTTGATCATCCACCGAAAATACTCGAAGGTGTCGAGATTGGTACTCGGTGGGTGTTTGTCGCGGAAATAGTCCAACTTTTCCTGCTCCAGCACGGCCATCAGGTGTTTGAACACATCCTGCTTGTCTTCGAAGTACTGGTAGAAACTACCCTTCGAAATGCCGCTGTTCTCGACGATACGATTCGTGGACGCGTTCTCCAAACCGTACTCGGCGAACTCGTCCACGGCGGCGTTGACAATTTTTTCGCGTTTCTCTTCGGGGAGGTTGAAAAAGGTTTGCTTGGGCATATTTGTGACCTGCTGGTCACGTGACTTCCAAGTCATATGACCAGCAGGTCACATTATAGGCAGATTCGCCCCCGTGTCAATGGTGATGTTTGTAACGGATTCCTGAATGTGGGGCGGAATACTCTACGAGTACGATGTGGCATTCCGCCGACCGAGCGGAGTACCACTCCGCTCCACGACTATCCTACGCTTCTTCCTTGACTTCAGGCGGGCGCGCCCACCCCAAGCGGATTCGTCCCCCGATCATCTTCACCACCAGCCCCGCGCGCCAAAACGCGACCGCGGCCATCCCATGCGCAAACACCGCGAACAATGGCGGAGTCTCCAGCGTGTAATACGTCCAGCACTCGCGGGTTGTGCCCCAGAGTTCGAGAAAATATCCCAGCCCCGCGCCCGCCGCGAAGGTCAAGAAGGCGAAGCGGTGATCGGTTGGCGTGAGGATGAGGAGCACGCACAAAGTCAAAGCGAGCCAGGTGTAGGACTTGTCAAATGTTGGGGAAACAAAGACAAGCATCAGGGTCAGGAAGGAGGCGAAGGTGAGCCAGTAGAGGGTGGAGAATAGAGATTGGAGATCGGTTGCCTTGCGTTCGATAGTCCAATTGAAAAAGCGGGTGATGCGGTCAATGGATAGACTCGCGATCGGCCACGCAGGGATGATCCACAGCGGCGGACGTTCGGCGGTGTAATAATGCCACAGGTTCGTCTGCGTGCCCCAACTCTCGATGGCAAGGCCACCACAGATGCCGACAAAGACGATCAGTGCGTCCGTTTTCAAGTCCGCGCGAGCGACGATGGTCAGTGACATAAAGCCGAAGATGCCGAACAACAGCCAGTCGAGATACCGCCACCATGGGCCGCTCCAGTCAACGTACGAAAGGACTTCCTCCGCCAGCGGCCACCAGATGTAGACGATGAGGAAGATGGTCACAAAAAACCCGCCCAGCAAAATGGACGAGTCGCGCGTCCAGAAGCGCGGGCGAGGGGAGTTGGGAGAGTCCATGCGGCGGATTATAAAGTACTCCCAGCCGAATCTGCTCAAAATAAAAAGGCTCCCAGCCATTTCAGGTTGGGAGCCTCATCGAAGAGGGGAGGTTTATGCTGTTTCAGCAGGGACCTGCGGAACGTCCGCGGCGGAGACGTTGCTGATGAGTTTCATCTCGCGATAGGCCAGAGTCCACACGGTGGAGTCGTAGATCAGGTACCAGCCGCTAAACAGGAGGAGCGGGGCGAAGAGCACAGTGAAGAAGACAGGCAGGGCGAAGATCGCCGCGATGACCAGGGCGAGCGGCCAGCTGGCGAAGAGGCTGACAAGCCCATAGATAAGCAAGCCAGGGATGGTCGCTACTATTACGGCGGGGATGATCAGGACGACGTAGACAGGGATGAGCAGGAAGAAGGCGACGATGGTCACGATGCCCACGCCAAATCCAACGGCAACCATGATGAGCCACATCACGGCCGCGCTCTTCCAGTTCTGCTTGAAGAAGTTCCAGCCGCGGCGGAACGATTCGCCCACGCTGGTCTCTTCGAGGGCGGCGAAGCGGGCAAAGAATTGGCGCAACAGCCCAAGGAAGACCATCAAGATGATGATGGCAAAGACCAGCAGGAAGATACACCCGATGGTGACGATCATCGCTCCAACCCAGGTATCGCCTGGCGAATCCGACGCGTTCATCAGAAACAGGATGCCGATGACGAGGGTCGTCCCAAAGACGAGGAACGCAGGCAGGCCGATGATCAGGTCAATGACCCACAAGCGGAAGGCGCGGCGGTTCCAGCCCAGTTTCCAGCCTGCGCGGAAGCCGACTTTCTCTCCGCTCGACTCATATCTGTCCACCATGCGCATCACGGCCACTTCGGACGGGTAGCGGATGAACGCCGAGATCGCGCCGAAGATCAGGATGAGCAGGAAGATGGCAACGCCGATCCAGATGAACGTGGCGATGTGTTCGCTGGGATTCTCGAACAGCGGAACAACGTCCCTTTCGAACCACTCGCCGAACTCCTGGAAGAATTCGGGAGCCTGTTCCAATTCATAGCCATTGCCATTATTCCCGTTGTTGTCACTGAACTGGTAGTTCGAATTGCCACCGTTTCCGCCGCCGCCCATTGTGATTGCGAGCAGAAGGCCGAAGATCCACAGGACACGGTAGTTCCAGAGGATGTACCAGGAACGTTTGAGGATTTTTCCAAAATCGATCATTTTTACTCCTTGTGAAGTTGAAGCGCAATTTACGAAATTGCTATAGATTATTAACAGGCGCGGTTTCGCTCGAAATTTTCCATGTAAGGAACCAGATGATGCAAAGCGCCAGTATGCCTGCCTGCCAAAACACGCCCTGCAAAAAACCCGCACCCAAAATGTTGAACTCGTTGAGCAGGGACAATGTGGATTGCAGACTCCCGCTCATTTGGACTCCGAACAGATCGGACGTGGCCGCGAACCAGGCGGTTTGCGTCGGACCTACGTTCAGGCCGGGCGCGACCTGCCCGAGCAAGCCACTGGCGTTGGCCGCGTAGACGAAGCTCGTCAGTGCGGAGGCGGTTTGCAGGAAGAACCACAATCCGAGCAATCCAGCGGGGACGAGCCACCACGCGGGGGAGGGGACTCTCCGCGGTTGACTCCGCTGGGGACGACGCGGCAGGAGCAGGGTCAGGTTGGAGGCGAAGCGGTCGGCGGGCGTGAACGCGGGGAGGGGCGCGGCCCGCACAAGGTTCGAAATGCGGCGGAGGTCGTCCAGTTCCTGCTGGCAGATTTCACAGTCCGCGAGGTGGCGTTCCATGTCACGCAGACGCGTTCCGTGCAGTTCGCCGTCGAGGTAGGCGTTCAAGAGGGGGAAGAGTTGGTTATGCATAGGCCTCCTGCATGGAGGGTTGTTCTTTCAGCAGGTCGCGCAATCGGGTGCGGGCATAATTCAATCGGGACATGACGGTGCCGATCGGGATGTCGAGCACGGACGCGATCTCCTGGTAGGAGAGTTCACCAAACTCGCGCAGGACGAGCACGTTGCGGGTGGCGAGTGGCAGGGAGTGCAGTAATTCCTGTAAATTTTCCGAGCGTTCTTTTTGCACCAGCGAAGTTTCGGGGTCGGGTGTGGGATCTTGGATCATTTGAACAACCTCGTCATCCATTGGCATATCGGACTTGCGACGTAAAACATCGAGCGTGGCATTGACGGTAATTCTGTAGAGCCAGTTTTTTAGCGAGCCTGTGGGTTGAAAGGAATTCAGGTTCACCCAGGCGCGTAGGAAGGTTTCCTGGGCCATGTCTTCGGCCAGCGTCATTTCGCCGCAGATGCGGTAGGCCACGTTCACGACCGGGCCGAAATGATGGCGGACAAGTTCGCCAAACGCCCAGGTATCGCCTGCCTGCGCTTGTTTGATCAGATCCAATTCGGTTTGGGGTGTCTCTGTGAGTGCCACGGATGTGTTTCTTTCAACTTATATACGAGGTTCAGTATAAATTTATTCGGTCTGGATGGGATGAAATGGGAAGTTCCTCGCGCAGGTCTGGAAGGCAAATTCGGAGTGAGTTCTCCTAATATTTTAAGCCCGTCATGCTTGCATTTTTGAAAGGTCTATTCTAGAATAGACTTGTTTCGTCATTTCATCCAAAAAACAAGGAGAATGTAATGACCCGAACTTTCTACAAGGTTCTTGCCAGTTTGACAATCCTGGCGCTTTCCGTGGCTCTGATACCGCCCTCGCAATCCGCGCAGGCAATGGCATCGGAGCTTTTTATTTCGGAGTATATCGAAGGCTCAAGCAATAACAAAGCCATTGAGATCTACAACGGCACGGGGGCGGCTATTAACCTGTCCACGGGCGGCTACAACCTCCAGATGTATTTCAACGGCAGCGCCACCGCTGGTCTCACCATCTACCTGACCGGCACCGTCGCAGATGGCGACGTGTATGTCGTGGCTCACTCGTCCGCCATCGCATCCATCCTTGCCCAGGCGGATCAGACCAACGGCGCGGGCTGGTTCAATGGCAACGATGCGGTTGTCCTTCGTAAAGACTTAACCATCATTGACGTGGTCGGCCAGATCGGTTTCAACCCTACCACAGAATGGGGCACTGGCCTGACCAGCACAGCCGACAACACCCTGCGTCGCATGGGAACGATCTCCGCAGGTGACACAAATGGCTCGGATGCGTTCGATCCCGCCGTCGAGTGGGACGGTTTCGCAACCAACACCGTTGACGGTCTGGGCAGTCACACCGTCTCTTCGGTGGATGTTGCGCCTGACGTCTCCAGCACCTATCCCAGCGACGGCGCGACGGGCATCCCCGTGGATTCCAACCTGACGGTCACGTTCAGCGAACCCGTCAACGTGACGGGAGCGTGGTATGAGTTGAACTGCTCCACCAGCGGGATCATCTCGGGTGCCGTCAGCGGCGGGCCGACCGTGTTCACCATCAACCCGAGCGTGAACTTCATCGGCGGCGAATCCTGCACGTTGACGATCTACGCGGCCAACGTCACGGATGTGGACGCGAACGATCCACCCGACAACATGACGCTCAACTTCACGGCTGGATTCAACACGATGGATGTCTGCGTCCTTTCATACACGCCCATCTATGATATTCAGGGCATCGGTCCCGCCACTCCGCTGTCTGGCACAGTCACCACGCAGGGCGTTGTGGTCGGCGACTACGAAGGTGCATCCCCCACCCTGCGCGGCTTCTACATGCAGGATGCAACGGGAGACGCGAACGCGTCCACCTCGGACGGCATCTTCGTCTTCAACGGAAACAATAACTACGTCAACCTCGGCGACGTGGTGCGCGTGACGGGTACCGTCAGCGAGTATCAGGGACAGACGCAGATCAGTTCGTCCTCGGTCGTGAACTGTGGGGCGGGTTCTGTCTCTCCAGTGGATGTGACCTTCCCCGTGCCCGATGCAACCTACCTCGAGCAATACGAAGGCATGCTCGTCCGCCTGCCGCAGACTCTCTACGTGACGGAACATTATCAACTTGGACGCTTCGGTCAGGTGGTGATGTCTTCTGGCGGACGTCTCCAGCAACCGACCAACGTGGTCCTGCCTGGCGCGCCCGCCCTCGCTTTGCAGGCCGCCAACAACCTTAACCGCATCATCATTGACGACGCGCTCAACAACCAGAACCCCGACCCGATCCTCTTCGGTCGCGGCGGACTCCCCCTGAGCGCGTCCAACACCCTGCGCGGCGGCGACACCGCCACGGGTATCGTCGGCGTGATGACATATACGTGGGCGGGCAACTCCGCCAGCGGCAATGCCTATCGCGTCCGCCCGATCAACGCGCTGGGCGGCGGGGTGCCGAACTTCCTGCCTGCCAACCCGCGCCCGACCTCCGCTCCTGAAGTGGGCGGCACGTTGAAGATCGTCGGCATGAACCTGCTCAATTACTTCAATACCTTCGACGGCCTGCCCGACAACGTGGACAACTGCACGTTCGGCGTCGGCGGCGCGGCGGCCGATTGTCGCGGGGCCGACACCCAGTCCGAGTTTGACCGACAGTGGACAAAGACCGTCGCCGCCATCCTCGCCATGGATCCCGATGTCCTCGGCGTCAACGAGATCGAGAATGACGGCTACGGTCCCGATAGCGCCATCGCACATCTGGTGGATCAACTCAACGCGGCCACCGCGCCAGGCACGTATGCCTTCATTGACGTGGACGCGAACACGGGTCAGGTTAACGCGATGGGCACCGACGCCATCAAGGTCAGCATCATCTACAAACCCGCCAGCGTCACGCCTGTTGGGCAGACCGCCGCCTTGAACACGGTGGCTTTCATCAACGGCGGAGACAGTGATCCGCGTAACCGCGCTTCGCTGGCGCAGGCCTTCCAGCAGAACGCCAACGGCCAGGTCTTCATTGTGAACGTGAACCACCTGAAGAGCAAAGGCTCCGCCTGCGACCTGCCCGATGCGTTCGATGGACAGGGCAACTGCAACCAGGTGCGCGTCAACGCTGTGACCGAACTGATGAACTGGCTCGCCGCCGACCCGACGGGCACGGGCGATCCCGATATCCTGTTGATTGGCGATTACAACTCCTATGCAATGGAAGACCCGATCATGGTGATGCTGAACGCGGGCTTCACGAACCTGATCTCATCCTTCCTCGGCCCCGACGCGTATTCGTACGTGTTCGACGGTCAATGGGGCTACCTCGATCACGCGCTGGGTTCGGCCTCCATCGTGTCGCAGATCTCGGGCGTCGGTGACTATCACATCAACTCGGACGAACCATCCGTGCTGGATTACAACACCGACTTCAAGACCCTCAACCTGCAAACCATCCTCTACGCGCCCGACCAGTTCCGCGTCTCGGATCACGACTCGGTGATCATCGGCCTGTGCCAGGCGCCGACCGCGACGGTGACTCTCTCGAAGACGGAACTATGGCCCGCCAACCACAAGTACGTGACGGTGGACGCCTCCTTCGTGACCTCGAGCGATACCGCCTCCGTGACGCTTGTGTCGGTCACTTCGAGCGAACCTGACAACGGCCTCGGCGACGGAGACTTCCCCAACGACATCGTCATCGTGGACAACGACACGGTCAAACTGCGCGCGGAGCGTTCCGCGGTGGGCGAGGGCCGCGTCTACACCTTCACCTATTTGGTCACCAACACCTGTGGCGCAACCACAACGGTGACGGTCACGGTCAATGTGCCGCTGAGCCAGGGAAATCACTAACCAGCCCGAATTTGAAAACAGGAGACCCGTCCATGCGACGGGTCTCCTGTTTTGTCGGGAAATCGTATCAATGAAACGGTCTGCACAAATGTTGAGTGGGGGGTGGACGTTTGTGGATTTTTCCTCCACTGACTGGGTGGAAAAAACCAGCATCCAACCAATGACAGGAACTGGATTTTGTTGTACTTGTAATATGAGTGGAATGGCAGGCTCATTCGCGCCTGTTTCATCACATCTCTCATTGAAGTAAATTCCCTACTATTCCAATAGACATTATATATCTTTTCTTCCGACGTGTGTCACTGCCGGTAACGCGGTTCCAGATGACAACCGTCGTGCATCTTGCCTTGGCAGAAAGGAGAGTTCTCTGTCACGATCCATCTGTCAATTCCCATTTCCTCCGTTTTTCGAACGGACCGGGAACGCACTCATTGAATTGGGTAACCATGTGGGGATTCTCCAATTTCCAATCCACGGACGGAGCGGGGGCAAGTGCCGTCTGAGCAGAACTCACGAATGTAAATGGAGGAGGAACCATGGAATTTGAAAAGATCAAAAAAGATCCAGCCGGCTGGCAGGTTCCACCCAACCTGATGGATTACGAAAAAGTCTACGCGGAATTCAACTGGAACCAGATCGTGAAAGAATTGGACGGTCTCCCGAACGGAGGCGGTCTCAATATCGCCCACGAAGCAGTGGACCGTCACGCCAACGGACCAAAGCGGGACCAGCTGGCCTTGCGCTGGTTGGGAGCCAAGGAAGGCGAGGCGAAGGATTTCACCTACGGCGATCTGAAAGATCAGACCAACCGCTTCGCCAACGTGCTGCGGTCGTTCGGGGTCGGGAAAGGGGATCGGGTGGCCGTTTTGGCAGGCCGCATCCCCGCCCTCTACATCGCCGCGCTGGGTGCGTTGAAAAACGTCAGCGTCTTCTGTCCGCTCTTCTCCGCGTTCGGACCCGAGCCGATCTACCAACGTCTCTTCCGCGGCGACGCGAAAGTGCTGGTCACGACCAAATTCCAATTCACCAAGAAAATCGTTGGGATTTGGGATCGCCTGCCCGCGTTGAAAGCCGTTCTCATCGCGGATGCTGATGAAGACATGGGAGATAATGTCTTTTCCCTCCCGAAACTGATGGCAAAGGCCTCGCCTTTCTTTACCATCCCTGCCACCGATCCCGAAGATATGTCCTGCCTGCACTTCACCAGCGGCACCACGGGTATGCCGAAGGGTGCCATCCACGTCCACAAGGCGGTGATGGTTCACTATATGACCGCCAAGTACGCGCTCGATCTGCACGAAGACGACATCTTCTGGTGCACCGCGGACCCAGGCTGGGTGACCGGCACCTCGTACGGCGTAATCGCTCCCCTGCTCCACGGCGTGACCAACATTGTGGATGAGGCCGAGTTCGATGCTGAACGTTGGTACCGCATCCTGCAAGACCAGAAGGTGACCGTCTGGTACACCGCGCCGACTGCCATCCGCCGCCTCATGCGCCTGGACATCAAGCCGCGGGAGGCCTACGATTTGAGTCACCTGCGCTTCTCGGCTAGCGTCGGAGAGCCGCTGAATCCCGAAGCGGTGGTATGGGGCAGGAAAGTGCTCAACCTGATGATCCACGACAACTGGTGGCAGACCGAGACGGGCGGGATCATGATCTCGAACTACAGCAGTCAGGACATCCGCCCCGGCTCGATGGGACGCCCGCTCCCGGGCATCACCGCCGCGATCCTTCACCGCGACGACCAGGGCAACGTCACCATCGAGAACAATCCCTCGGTCGAGGGCGAACTGGCCTTGAAACCCGGCTGGCCGTCCATGTTCCGCGGCTACCTGCACGACGAGGAACGCTACAAGAAATGCTTCGTCGGCGGCTGGTACTTCACCGGCGACCTGGCCGAGCGCGACGAAGATGGTTACTTCTGGTTCATCGGCCGCGCCGACGACATCATCAAGACCGCCGGTCACATGGTGGGACCCTTCGAGGTGGAAAGCGCTCTGCTGGAGCATCCCGCGGTGGCCGAGGCGGGCGTGATCGGCAAGCCTGACCCGGTCATCGGCGAACTGGTCAAGGCGTTTGTGGCGCTCAAACCCGGCTACAACCCCTGCGATGACCTGCAAATGGACCTGCTCGGTTTTGGCCGCAAAAAACTGGGCTCCGCAGTTGCCCCGAAGGAAATCGAATTCGTGGAATATCTCCCGAAGACGCGCAGCGGCAAGATTATGCGCCGCCTGCTCAAATCCCGCGAGTTGGGATTGCCCGAGGGCGACACGTCCACACTGGAGACAACGGGATGAAAACACAAATCAAAACAAAAGAAAAAACAGAGGATCGCGAGCATCTGCATCATCTGCTCCATCAGATGATCCTGATTCGACGCTATGAGGAAAAAGCCGCCGAGTTGTATCAGGCCACCAAGATCCGCGGATTCCTCCATCTGTATATTGGCGAGGAGGCCATCGCGGTCGGCGTGATGGAAGCGCTGACTCCCGAAGACTCAGTGGTGGCCACTTACCGCGAGCACGGACATGCCCTGGCGCGCGGCGTCAGTGCGGATTCGATCATGGCCGAGATGTACGGCAAGGTCACCGGCTGTGCCCGCGGCCGCGGCGGCTCGATGCATCTCTTCGACAAACCGCATCGCTTCTTCGGCGGCAACGCCATCGTGTGCAGTCATCTGCCGCTGGCGGTGGGAATCGCGCTGGCCGACAAGATGCAGAACAAGAGGAACGTCACGGCTTGCTTCCTCGGGGAAGGCGCGGTGGCGGAAGGTGAGTTCCACGAGTCGCTCAATCTCGGCGCACTGTGGCAGACGCCGACCTTGTTCATCGTCGAGAACAATTTGTACTGCATGGGTACCGCCCTCCGCTATCACGAGTCCAACACCAACCTTGCGGAGAAGGCCGCCAGTTACAACGTGAAGTCGGTGCAGATCGATGGCAACGATGTATTGGCAGTGGAACAGGCCGCGCGCGAAGCCTGTGACTATCTGCGCTCGGGCAAAGGTCCGTATTTCATCGAAGCCATCACCTATCGCTTCCGCCCGCACTCGATGTTCGACGCCGAACTGTACCGCAGTAAAGCGGAGGTCGAGGAGCACAAGAAGCGCGACCCGATCATTTTGTTCACGAAGCATCTCAAGGACAACGATCTGATCACCGACGAGGAGATCGCCGCCATCGAGAAAGATGTGGCTGGGGTCGTCCAACACGCGGTTGATTTCGCCGAGAATTCTCCGTGGGAATCGGTGGATAACCTGACCAAGTTCGTTTACACGGAAAGGAGCCTGTCATGACCCTTCCAACCCCAACCGCAGTCGCAGAACCTCAACAACTGGTAAAGATGACCTATCGTGAAGGCATGCGTCAGGCGATGCGCGAAGCCATCCTGCGCGACGAACGCTGCTTCCTGATGGGTGCGGACGTGGGACGTTACGGCGGGTGCTTCGCCGTCAGCAAGGGCATGTTCGATGAGTTCGGCCCCGAAAAGATTCGCGACATGCCACTCAGCGAGTCTGCCATCGCGGGCATCGGCATCGGCGCTTCCATGAACGGGATGCGTCCCATCGTGGAGATCATGACCGTCAACTTCAGCCTGCTGGCGCTCGACCAGATCCTCAACACGGCCGCGACCTTGCTTCACATGTCGGGCGGACTCTTCAACGTGCCGGTCGTCATCCGCATGGCGACGGGCTCGGGACGTCAACTCGGCGCACAGCACGCGCACAGCCTCGAAGGCTGGTACGCGCACATCCCAGGCATCAAAGTGCTGGCCCCGGGAACCGTCGAAGACATGCGCGGCATGTTGTGGCCCGCCCTCGAAGACCCCGACCCCGTGCTGATCTTCGAAGCGCAGGTGATGTACAACATGGAGGAAATGATCTCCAATCCGCCTCCGCAGGTGGATATCAGCCACGCCAAAATTCGCCGCCCCGGTAAAGACGTGACCCTTCTCACCTACGGCTCCTGCCTGCCGAAATCCATCAAAGCCGCGGACGTTCTTTCGAAAGAAGGCATTGACGTGGAAGTGATCGACCTGCGCACCTTGCGCCCGCTCGACAACGAGACCATTTTCAACTCGGTGGTCAAGACGCATCAGGCCCTCGTTGTCGAAGAAGGCTGGCGCAGCGGGAGTCTCTCTGCCGAGATCAGTTCCCGAATCCAGGAAAACCTATTCTATGACCTCGACCGCCCGGTGGAACGGTTGTGCGCATCCGAAGTGCCCATGCCCTACTCCAAGCACATGGAGGAAGCCGCCGTCCCGCAACCAGAAACCATCGCCGCCGCCGTCAGAAAGTTGGTGAACCCATGAGCGAATTCAAAATGCCAAGCCTGGGCGCCGACATGGATGCTGGCACCCTCGTCGAATGGAAGAAAAAATCAGGCGACCCGGTCAAGCGCGGCGACATCATCGCTGCGGTTGAAACCGCCAAAGGCGTGATCGAGATCGAATGTTTCGAAGACGGCATCCTCGACCAGATCTTTTTCCAGGCCGGTCAGGAAGTGCCAGTCGGGAAAGTGCTGGCGACCATCTCTTCGAAGGAAGAGTTCGGCAAGGCCAAGCCCGCACAGTCTGAACCGGTGAAGATCGCGAAGATCCCCGAGATGGTGATGGCGGAAGCCGCCAAACCCTCGGCGGTGAACGTGGCACACGAGATCAAAACCGCAACCGCACCACCGACTCCTGTCAGCGGACGTGTGCGGATCTCTCCGCTCGCCAGCCGCATGGCGATCGAGTTGGGTGTGGACTTGCGCGCCGTGAAAGGCACCGGACCCGACGGAGCGATTCAGCGCGTGGACATCGAGCGGGCCGCGCAGGCCCAAAAGGCCGCGGCCGCTCCAGCGGTGGCCGAACCGATCCGGGCAGCGCCTCCGCCCGTGGAGAAGGCACCTGCTCCCCCGTCGATGGAAGCGCAGGCGGAGCCTGTCTCCGAAACGAAGAAACCCGATTTCCAGTCCGCCATGCGTTCGGCTATCGCCGCGGCCATGAGCAAATCCAACCGCGATATCCCGCATTACTACATGGAAACCAGCATTGACATGACCAACGCCCTGCGCTGGCTGGAGGAGGAGAATCTCAAGCGCACCATCCGCGAGCGGATTTTGCCCGTGGTAGTGATGCTCAAGGCCGTTGCCAAGTCGTTGACCGAAGTGCCCGAACTGAACGGCTTCTGGGTGGACGGCGGACATGTGATCAGCGAAGGAATCCACCTCGGATTTGCGATCGCGCTGCGCCAGGGCGGATTGCTCACGCCTGCCATCCACGACGCCGACATGAAAACCTTCGACGAACTGCGCGACGCCATGAACGACCTGATCACGCGCACGCGCAGCAACAAACTGCGCTCGTCCGAGTTGACCGACGCCACCATCACCGTGACGAGTCTCGGTGACCGCGGTGTGGAGAAAGTGTTCGGCGTCATTTATCCGCCGCAAGTGGCGCTGGTTGGACTCGGCAAGATCACGCAACAACCCTGGGCTGTTAACGGCGCTTTGTGCGTGCGCCCGATCCTGACCGCCACGCTGGCAGGCGACCACCGCGCCACCGACGGCCACAAGGGCGGCCTGTTCCTCGAAGCCTTGAACCGCAACCTGCAGGAGGTAGAAAAACTATGAACGAGAATGAACTGAAGGACATCATCGTTGCCGAACTGAAGAAAGTCGCGCCAGGCACCGACCCTGCGGCGCTCAGCCTGGATGACAATCTGCGCGAAAGCCTCGACATCGACTCGTTCGACGCGCTCAATTTCTTTATCGCCATCAGCGAACGCCTGAACGTGAACATCCCCGACAAGGATATGGGCAAGCTGAACACGATGGGCGAGATCTTGCGCTACCTGCTGGCTGTTCACGCGTAGCGCGAAGCCGAGGGGCGTAAAACTTTTGTACACGGATTACGCGGATCGCACGGAGTTCTCCTTAAAAAATCCGTGTTCATCCGCGTAATCCGTGTCATCCGTGTACCGAACTTGTGGAGGTGATTCATGCCTGACCAATACGATGTCCTTGTCATCGGCGCGGGCCCAGGCGGATACGTGGCCGCCATCCGTGCCGCGCAACTGGGACAGAAGACCGCCATCGTGGAAAAACAATGGATGGGCGGCGTGTGCCTCAACGTGGGCTGCATCCCGTCGAAAGCGCTGCTCAAAAATGCCGAAGTGGCGCACACCCTGCGCGAGCGCGGCAAGGAATTTGGATTCTCGTTCGACAACCTTCAACTCGATTTCAGCGCGGCCGTCAAGCGCAGCCGACAAGTCTCGGACCGATTGACGAAGGGCGTCGGATTCCTGATGAAGAAGAACAAGATCGACTCCTTCATGGGGACGGCGCGTCTGACCTCGCCCAAAGCGGTCACCGTTACCGACGCGTCTGGCAAGGCGACGGAGTTATCTGCCAAAAATATCATCGTGGCGACGGGCGCGTCATCCATGGTCCCCGCGGCGTGGAAAGTGGACGGCAAAAAAGTCGTCACCTATCTCGAAGCCATTTTGCAGGAGACGCTGCCGAAGAAGGCCATCATCATCGGGGCGGGCGCCATCGGCGTGGAGTTCGCCACCGTGTGGAGTTCCTACGGCGCGGACGTGACTATCGTTGAGATGTTGCCGCATCTGGTCCCGCTCGAAGACGAGGAAGTCAGCGTGGAGTTGGAGAAGAACTTCAAGAAGCGCAACATCAACTTCCTGACGGGGCACAAGGTCGAATCGGTGGAGGCCACCGCGGCGGGAGTTCGAATCGTGGTGTCGGCTGGGCAAGAGAAAAAGACCCTCGAAGCGGATCAGGCTTTGGTGGCGATCGGATTCCGTCCCAATTCCAAAGGGCTGGGATTGGAGGAAGTGGGAGTCAAACTCAACGAACGCGGCTTCATCGAAATTGACGAACGCATGTCCACCAACGTCCCTGGCATCTGGGCCATCGGCGATGTGACAGGCAAGCTGATGCTGGCGCACGTCGGCTCGGCGCAGGGGATCGTGGCGGCGGAACACATCGCGGGCCACGAGACTGTCACGCTCGATTACGAGATGATGCCGCGCGCCACCTATTGCCAACCGCAGATCGCCTCGTTCGGATTGACGGAAGCTCAGGCAAAGGAACGCGGCTACCAGGTCAAGGTGAGCCGCTTCCCGTTCCAGGCCAATGGCAAGGCGCTTGGTTTGGCGGACGCGGTGGGCTGGGTCAAACTGGTGGTGGATGAAAAATTCGGAGAGATCCTTGGTGCGCACATGATCGGCCCCGAAGTGACCGAACTGCTCCCCGAGTTGACTCTCGCCCGCATGATGGAACTGACCCCGCACGAGATCGCGCGCAACGTCCACGCGCACCCGACCTTAAGCGAAGTGCTGATGGAGGCCGCCGAAGGTGCGGAGGGAAGCCCGATCAATATTTGATGGACAACGAATTTTGTTCGCGAGGATAACTTACAAGATCGCCCCGTCATCTCTGGCGGGGCGATTGTTTTACGGGACGCCGAACGATCTATCCTGCAAGTTTCTTGATCAACTCCTGCCGCTCGGACTCGTCCACTTGCTGGCCGTTGCCGCGCATCGCCGCCAATACTTTTTCGAGACGGTCGTACAGCGAAACGGTCAACGGGAATTTGGCCGCGAAGAATATGCCGAAGGAGATGAACGCGACGGGGATCAGCACGAAGAACAGCCGCAAGGCATTGACGAAGGCGGGCGTCTGTGTGGCTTCGATCAGTTTGCCAGCCTCTTCGATGGGTGGGATGTAACCCGCAAATTGGAGCACCTGTGCCACGGCAAAGACCGCCAGCGCGGACGAAAGTTTGCGCGTGAACGTGGTCAGCGCGGAGTAGATCCCCTCGCGGCGTTGGTTCGAGCGGAGTTCGTCCACGTCGGGGATGTCGGGGAAGATGGCGTAGACCATGATGACCACGCCGCCCGATCCCATTCCCACCAGCGCGGCGAAGACGTACAGCGCGAAGGCAGGCGTCGTCGGCGTGAACACGAACGAGAAGAACATCACCGCCACGAACATCGCCGCGCCGACGATGTAGGCGCGCGGCTTCGACGTCCGCTTGCTGAGCCACTGATACAGCGGCAAGGACAGGACTTGCGCGATCAGCAACGTCCCCAGCACAAAACTGACCTCCTCCCCGCGCCCCAGATAATTCTTGATGTAATACACCACGATGGATTGCGTGGCGTCGAAGGCGGTGAAGGCGGTCACGTACATGATCAGCACGAAGACGAACGTCCGCACCTGGAACGGCTCAATGAAGGCTTGCTTCCAGTGGAAGGGCGCGGGCGGCTTCTGGAACTCCTTGCGCTCGCGGGTGATCGCCACTGTCCCGATGAACGGCAGGGCAAACAGCAGACCGAAGACCACCGCGGTCGCGATCCAGCCGCTGCGGACATCGGGGAAGGCTTTGACGATTTCGAGCGGAAGCAGGGCGCACAGGATTGAAGAAACCGTCGAGAAGAAAATGCGGAAGGTTGCCAGCGAGGTGCGCTCGTTGTAGTCCAGCGTCAGTTCGGCTTGCAGGGCGCTGTAGTTGAGTAGGACGATGCTGATGATGGTGGAGTAGAACAGATAGGTCGCCAGCACGTAGACGAAGCGCATCGTCTCGCTATCGAACGTGACAGGGTAGAACATGGCGAAGAACGACAGGAACACCAGAGGGATTCCCGCCAGCAGGTAGGGGCGGCGACGTCCCAGCCTGGTGCGGGTTCGGTCGGAGATGACCCCCTCAAAGGGGTCCGTGACCGAGTCGTAGATCTTGCTGATGAGCACGATCGTCCCCGCCAGTCCAGGGCTGATGCGGACGACGTCCGTCAAGAAAACGAGATAGAAGAACGCGATCAATGTCCCCGAACCGCCCCCGTAAAAATCGCCCATGCCGTAACCGAGTTTTTGCCAGAACGTCAGTTTTTCCGAGTTTGCTTGCATGTTTTCTCCTCTGGAGTTGTGAGGTAGAATAGGACATAGGACATCCGACATCTTATAGCATGTCCCATTATACGGAAGTCCAAACGGCATGTCAACAACCCGGAGCGTGAGAATGAAATTGAATTTGCGCGGAGAAGCGCTTTACAAGGCGGTCTGCGACCACATCAAGCAGTACATCATCGAAAACAACCTAAAGCCAGGCGACCCGCTTCCCTCGGAGGGACAACTGGCGGATGACCTCGGTGTGGGACGCGGCTCGGTGCGCGAAGCGGTCAAGTCCCTGCAATCGCTGGGGATCGTGGATGTCCAGCACGGTACGGGGCTTTCGGTGCGCGAACTCAACTTCGACCCCATGCTGGAAACGTTCAAATTCGGGATGCAATTCGACGCCCGCACCATTGCAGAACTTTTGCAAATCCGCATCCTGCTGGAGACCGCCGTCATCGGCAGCGCGGTGGAAAGGATCGACGCCTCCTCCCTGCAAGACCTCGACGACCTGCTCGTGCAGTGGGAATCCTACAACCGCGCAGGCAAGCCCTTCACCGAACTGGATGAGGATTTCCACCGCATCCTTTATTCCACGCTCGATAACCAATCCCTGATGCAATTGTTCGATGTCTTTTGGGATGCCTTCTGGGAATTGGAACTCGGCGACGTGATCGCGCCCGACCCCGACAAGGAACTGCAAACGCACCGCCGCATTCTGGACGCCGTCAAAGCCCGCGACGCCGAACTGGCGCGCTCGCTTCTCACACAGCACTTCGATTTTGTCAGCGAGCGTATCGCGCAATATCGCCAGGCCAGCGAACAGAAAAATGAATCCTGACCTATTCTTTTCACCCGATCCCACCACCCGCAGCCTGGCGTGCGAACTCTACGCCTCCGCCGCGGACCTGCCCATCGTCTCGCCGCACGGGCACGTTGACCCTCGCCTCTTCGCGGACCCCAACGCGGCCTTCGGCTCCCCCGCCGACCTGTTTATCATCCCCGACCATTACGTCACGCGCATGTTGTACTCGCAGGGAATGGCAATGCAGGAATTAGGGATTAGGGAATTAGGAATTGTCACTTCCCCTAATCACAGGGAAATCTGGCGAACCTTCTGCGCCAACTTTTATCTCTTTCGCGGGACTCCCAGCGGGATTTGGCTGACTCACGAACTGGGCGAAGTCTTTGGCGTGGACGAAATTCCCTCCGCCTCCAACGCGGACCGATTGTTTGATTCGGTTTCCGAGAAGTTATCCTTCCCCGAGTTTTTCCCGCGCCGCCTCTTCGAGCGCTTCAACCTCGAAGTCCTCGCCACCACCGACGCCGCGACTGACACCCTCGCACATCACCAAGCCATCCGCGCCTCAGGCTGGAGCGGACGGGTCATCCCCACCTTCCGCCCCGACGCGGTGGTAAACCTCGACGCTCCCACCTGGCGTGCGGACATCGAGACGCTGAGTCAGGTCAGCAGCATCGACATCGTGGATTTTGCTTCCTACATCCGAGCCCTGGAATCGCGCCGCGACTTTTTCCGCTCGATGGGCGCCACCGCCACCGACCACGCCGCGCTGACGCCGTTCACCGCCGAATTGACTCCCGTCGAAGCCGACTCAATTTTCCAGCGCGCGCTCAAAGGACGATCCACGCCCGACGACGCGACGCGCTTCACCGCCCACATGCTGATGGAAATGGCGCGCATGAGCATCGACGATGGCCTCGTGATGCAACTCCATCCAGGTTCCTTCCGCAACCACAACGCACAGATCTTCCAGCGCTTCGGCGTGGACAAGGGCGCGGACATCCCCGTCCAAACCGAATACACGCGCAACCTGCTTCCACTGTTGAATAAATATGGAAACGATGCGCGCCTCACCTTGATTATCTTCACGCTCGATGAAACCACCTATTCGCGCGAACTCGCTCCATTGGCAGGACATTACCCCGCGCTGAAACTCGGTCCGCCGTGGTGGTTCCACGACAGCCTGAACGGCATGACGCGCTACTTCGAGCAGGTGATGGAGACGGCGGGCATTTACAATACCTCAGGCTTCAACGACGACACGCGCGCCTTCTGCTCCATCCCCGCGCGGCACAATGTCTGGCGACGCGCCTCCGCCAACTGGCTGGCGGGGCTGGTCGCCCGTCACATCATGGACCTCAGCGACGCCCACGACATGATGACTGAACTCACCATTGGCCTGGTAAAGCGAGCGTATAAACTATAGATCCGTCGAAAGTCGAAGGTCAAAAGTCTGACCTTTGACTTTCGACTTTCGACAGGAAACTTCCCGTGCTTTCTCCCCTTGCTCTTTCCCCCTCCTTCGGCTTCGGTGACCGCCTCGGCCTCGCCACCCGCGGACACATCGAAGCCCTTCGACATTCGACCTTTGACCTTAAACCCATTTTCGCCCAGCAATCCGTACGCGAGAACGCTCGCACGGGACGCACTCCCCAGCAGGTGATGGATGATGCCGCGCGTGCGGTTGAGTCCGCGAAATGGGATAAACCCTGGGGCGCAGATGCGGATCATTTGAAATCCGTGGATGATCTGACACCATTCATCGAAGCGGGCTACACCTTCTTTACCGTTGACCCTGGCGAGCACGTGGACAACAACGCGGATACAGATCCGCTCGACGTGTTGCAGAAAAAAATCTCAGGCGCGGATTGGGAAAAATTGTCCGCGTTGTATCTGACTGGGACGAGCGATCAGGCTTGGGGTCGGTTCGACGCGGAAAGTCTGTTGCGCGCACAAGTCAAGTATGGACGCGCCACCCAACACGCGGCGGGGATGTTTCATCGTCTATCCCAGTTGAAAGAAGATTTTGACTTCGAAATCTCAGTGGATGAAACCGACTCGCCCACATCGCCGCTGGAACATTTCTTCATCGCCAGTGAGTTGACGCGGCTGGGCGTGAAATTCACATCGCTGGCGCCGCGCTTCATCGGGTTTTTCGAAAAGGGCGTGGATTACATCGGCGACCTTGACGCGTTGGATGTTGAACTCGCCAAACACGCCGCCGTAACCGCGCACTTCGGAACATACAAATTGAGTTTGCATTCAGGTTCAGATAAGTTCAGTGTGTATCCCCTGATCGCCAAACATTGGGGCGGGCGGATTCACGTCAAGACCGCTGGGACGAGTTATCTTGAAGCGCTGCGTGTGTTTGCGAAGGTGGAACCCGACCTGTTCCTGAAAATTTACTCGCTTGGACGCGAACGCTACGAGACGGACCGCCTCACGTATCATGTTTCTGCGAGATTGGACATGTTACCCAGCGGCATTGCCCTCCCCGAATTGTTGAATGACTTTCATGCGCGCGAAATCCTGCATGTCACATTTGGATCTGTATTGGCAAAATTTGGCGGGGAAATAAAGTCCGCACTTGTCAAACACAAAGACACATATTGCGAAGTGCTGAAAACCCATTTTGAAAAACATTTGAATTTGTTGAAGTAGGAAACATCATGCAAACTCCCTTCCACATCCAAGGTAAAGTGGCCGTGGTCACAGGTGGCGCGGGCGTGTTGTGTTCCGCCATGTGCCGCGCCCTGGCTCAGGCGGGTGCGAAAGTGGCCGTGCTCGATCTGGTTCCCGCCAACGCCGAAGCGCTCGCCAGCGAACTCGGTAGTGACGCCATTGGCCTTGCCTGTAATGTATTGGATAAAGACAGTGTCGAGACCGCCACGCAAAAAGTGATACAAACCTTCGGCCGCGTGGACATCCTAATCAACGGCGCGGGCGGCAACAAGCCGCAAGCCACCGCCAACGCGGAGCGATCCTTCTTTGACCTGCCTGAAGAAGCCCTGCGCTGGGTCTTTGACTTGAATTTAATGGGAACGATCCTGTCTTCCCAAGTGTTTGGAAAGATCATGGCAGAACAAAAGGAAGGCGTGATTTTGAACATCTCCTCAATGAACGCCTTCCGCCCGCTGACGCGCATCCCTGCGTATTCGGCGGCGAAGGCAGGCGTGAGCAACTTCACGCAATGGCTGGCCGTCCACATGGCGCAGGAATATTCGCCGAACATCCGCGTCAACGCCATTGCGCCTGGATTTTTCGTCGGCGACCAGAACCGCGCCCTGCTCTTGAACGAAGACGGAACACTGACCCAACGCGGAAACCAGATCATCAGCCACACGCCGCAGGGACGCTTCGGCACTCCCGACGATCTGCTCGGCGCGGTACTCTGGCTGGTCTCCCCCGCCTCCGCTTTCGTGACGGGTGTGGTGATTCCTGTTGATGGAGGATTCTCGGCGTTTAGTGGTGTGTGATGGTACATGGAGATTGTTAATTGGCGAATCTCCAGTCTCTAATTACCAATTACGCATCTCTTGGTGAACTCATGATTTCTGTAACCTCTCCCAAACTCCTCACAGATGACACAATACGCAGCACGTTAACCCGCGCTCTCGAAAAGCAGTTTTCCAACCAGCGCGTTCTCGTCTTGATTCCCGACCACACGCGCTCGCTGCCGCTTCCATTCCTGTTCAGCGCTCTAGTTGAAATTCTGCACGATACAAAGCAACTTGATTTTATGGTCGCGCTCGGTACGCATCCGCCGCTGAACGATGAAAGCATGAACAGGCTGGTGGGCATCTCCGCCGAAGAACGGAAAACCACGTTTGCGAACATCGGTTTGCTCAACCACGCATGGGATGACCCCGCCGCGTTGATTACGTTGGGGACGATGGAGCAGGACGAAATCAAACAAATCGCAGGTGCGCGCTGGCATTCGTCCCTGCCAAATCAGGTGGACATCCGCCTGAACAAAGCCGCACTCGAATACGACCACATCCTCATTCTCGGCCCCACCTTCCCGCATGAAGTGGTCGGATTCTCGGGCGGGGCGAAATATCTTTTCCCTGGCATTTCTGGCGCGGAGATGATCAACGCCACGCACTGGCTCGGCGCGCTGGCGGGCGTGGTCGGGACGATTGGCGTCAAAGACACGCCCGTGCGCGAGATGATCCATGCCGCGGCGCGTAGACTCAAGACACCCGTCACACTGATCGCGCTCACGGTACAGGAGCACGATTTGGCTGGATTGTTCATTGGCGATATGTACGAAGCCTGGAGCGCCGCCGCCGATTTCTCCGCTCGGCGTCACATCCACTGGCGCGACAAGCCCTTCCAACGCGTCCTCTCCTGCGCCCCGCCGATGTACGACGAATTGTGGACAGGCGCGAAAGCCATGTACAAACTCGAACCAGCCGTTGCCGTTGGCGGCGAAGTTGTCATCTACGCGCCGCATCTCGATGTAGTCAGTCACGTTCACGGCAAATATATTTATGAGGTCGGCTATCACATCCTCGATTATTTTCTCGCCGATTGGGAACGCTTCAAGCACATCCCGCTTGGCGTGCTGGCGCATTCCACCCATCTGCGCGGCTCGGGCGTGATGGAAAACGGAATAGAGAAGCCGAACGTGCGCGTCACGCTGGCGAGTCAAATCCCCGCCGAAGATTGCGCCCGTCTCAACTTGGGTTATCTCGATCCCGCAAAAATCAATATCCGCGAATGGCAGGACCGCGAAGACGAAGGCATTTTATTCGTCCCCAAAGCGGGCGAGATTTTATACAGGCTGAAATGAAAACTCGCTTCTTCATCCTCATGGGCGTTTCGGGCAGCGGCAAAACTGCCGTTGGAAAAGCGCTTGCCAAACATTTAGGATGGGATTTTTTCGACGCGGATGATTTTCACCCGCCCGCGAACGTCGCCAAAATGGCGAGTGGGATTCCGCTCGACGATTCGGATCGCGCGCCCTGGTTGGGGTCACTGCACGAGTTGATTTCATCGCGGCTGAAAGCGAATCGTCCCGCGGTGCTGGCGTGTTCCGCACTCAAGGAACGTTATCGCCAGCAATTGCTGGACAGCCATGCCGATATGCAACTCGTGTATCTCAAAGGCAGTTATGATCTGATCTGGTCGCGCATGGAAGCACGCGCGGGACATTACATGAAGCCGTCCATGCTGAAAAGTCAGTTCGACGCGCTCGAAGAACCAGTCAACGCGCTGACGGTGGATATTGCTTTATCGGTGGATGAAATCGTGGGACAAATTGCCAATTTGTCCAAAGGAGTTTCAATGACCTATCAAATCGGCATTCTCGGCCTGGGCGTGATGGGACGCTCTCTCTCGCTGAATTTCCATCGCCATGGACAGCGCGTTGCCGGCTACGACCCAGCCCCCAAAGTGCCGAAGGATTTTCCGATCACAGTCGCCGCCTCGGTGGAAGAGTTGGTCCCCGCGCTGACACCCCCGCGCATCCTGTTGCTGATGGTCCCCGCGGGAAAACCAGTCACCGTTGCCATCGACTCGTTGAAACCGCTTCTGCAAAGTGGTGACGTCATTATCGACGGCGGCAACTCGTTTTTTGCCGACACCGAACGCCGAGTCAAAAGTCTCGAAGCGGATGGAATCTCATTCGTCGGGATGGGCGTTTCGGGCGGGGAGAGCGGTGCGCTGCTCGGGCCGAGTCTCATGCCTGGGGGCGCGGAATCCGCCTGGGGCCGCGTCCGACCCGTGCTCGAATCCATCGCCGCGAAAACGTCCGACGGCGCGGCCTGCGTCGCCTGGATGGGACGCGGTGGCGCGGGGCATTACGTCAAGATGGTGCACAACGGGATCGAATACGCCGATATGCAGTTGATCGCCGAAACGTATGACCTGCTCCATCGCGGGTTGCGAATTCCGAACAACGAATTGGCGGACATTTTCGATGAATGGAATCGCGGCGCGTTGAGGTCGTATCTCATTGAGATCACGGCGGATATTTTGCGCCACAAAGAAGGCGAAGCGGATTTGCTCGATAAGATCCTCGACGAAGCCAGCCAAAAAGGGACGGGCAAATGGACGTCTCAAAACGCGCTCGATCTCGGCGTGCCGATTCCCACCATCAACGCGGCGGTCGAAGTTCGGACCCTTTCCAGTTTGAAGACGGAACGGGAAAAGAGCGCGCGCCTGTTTGGTGGGATCGGAAAATTTACAGGTAGCAAAAAGAATGCGGTCAACGCCGCGCATGATACATTATTCACTAGCAAGATCACGTCCTACGCACAGGGGTTTGCCCTGTTGAAACAGGCATCTGCCGAATATCAATTCGACTTGGACTTCGCTGAGGTCGCGCGCATCTGGCGGGCGGGGTGCATCATCCGCGCCGACCTGTTGGAGCACATCCGAGCCGCCTTCGAGCGCGATCCGCGCCTGCCGAACCTGTTGATGGACAACTTCTTCCGCGACGCACTTCTTGCCCGTCAATCGGCATGGCGAAAAACAGTGCAGACCGCAGTCGCATTGGGAATTCCAATGCTCGCGACCTCCTCTTCGCTGGCTTACTTCGACGCCTATCGTTCCGAACGTCTGCCTGCCAATTTGATTCAGGCACAACGCGATTATTTTGGTGCACACACCTATCGCCGTGTGGATCGGGATGGAACGTTCCATACAAAGTGGAAATAACGGTAGTGGCATATAGTAATGATGTGGTGCGGAATGGTATTCCGCATACCTGTGATTTGGCGGGATTCCATCCCGCCCCACGATAGCCATCACTTACATTAGCCCGCCATCGAAATAACAAGGAATCCGAAAATTTTACTTGCGTGATTATCCAGAAGTAGAACTTCTGGATTCCAAAAGAGGTCTCATGCCCCACAAAGTCTACGTCACCCTCGGCTTCCACATCAACTTCTATCACTCCTGGCGCGGCGACACGCCCGACGAAGCGGGCTTTGGCACCGACATCCGTGTCATCCGCGAGATCATCAAAACGCTCGACCGCGCCAACGCCTCTGGCCTGAGCGCGCGCGGCTACTGGGACACCGAAGTCTACTGGACATTCCAGGAGATTCTCCCCAAGCACTCGCCCGACATCCTCACCGACATCCGCCGCCGCGTCGACGCGGGTCTCGACGAGATCGTGCTCGGCCCCTTCAACAACGGCGCCAACCACGCCGCCACCGCGGACGAGTTCCGCGCCTCCGTCGCGTGGGCGATCGAGAACGAGTGGGGCAGCGGCCTGCGTCAACTCTTCGGCAAGGTGGCGCCGTTCTACCGTCCGCAAGAGACGATGTTCACGGTCGGACAGGAATCCATTTTCAAGGAATGCGGCGTGGACGGTCTCATCTTGTATTACGCGGGTGTGCCGTTCAACACCATCAGCAGTTTCATCCCGCGCCTCTCCGACGAGCAACGCTATAACCCGCTCTGGTTCCGCGCCCGCGAAGACCAACCGCCGCTCATCCTGCTTCCCTGCATCGCGGCGGGCGACCTGATCGAAAACGTCTCGCTCGAAAGTCTCATGCTCGACCTGCATCAAAAGCAATTGCGCGGCGAAATTCAATCCGATGTGATCCTCAATATCAACGAAGACGCCGATCTTGAAACCTGGCTCCCGTCCATCAAGTGGCTTCCCAACATGGGTGGCCTCGACGAGTTCATTCACGTCGTCAACAAATATGCCTGGGCGGAATTCACCGTGCCGAGTGAGTACGTCGCGACTCACGCGCCACGCGCCGAAGTCCTCGTCCGCCAAGACCTCGCCGACGGCGGCTACGACGGCAACTATTCGTGGGCAGAAAAATGCGCCAGCATCCGCGCCTGGACATTGCTCGAGCAATCGCGTCTCGCCTCCTATCGCGCCGCGGCCCTCGCCAAACGCGCAAACCTGAATCTCGATTCAAAACTTTGGGACGGCATGGACTCGTCCTTCTTCCAACGTCTCATCGGTCTCACCACCACGCACTTCGGCATGTCCACGCCCATCATCAACGAAGAGCGTCAAAACAAAGCCTTCGCCATTTTGGGCGCCGCCCGTCAAATCGCCGTAGACGCCGAGTACGAAGCCGCGTGCGCCTTGCAACAAAAATCCTCCTCTCTCTACGACTTCGAACTCTATCCGACTCCCCCCGCCCGCGACGCGACTCCCGCGCCTGCGCGTGCGCCCGTCTCGTTGCCCATCGTCCTGCCCGCGGGTGTGACGGGCATCAAAGCGGATGACGGGACGCGCGTCTCGCTCACAGACTTGGATCCGCTCCCAGATGGGCGAACCCGCGCGCAGGTACGGTTCGAAGCGGACCTCGGAGCGGCTGACCGTTTCCGAATCCGAATCCAAGCCTCAGCCGCCTCACCCGCCCCGTCGACGAGACATCTCCAAAACAAATGGCTGGACGTGAAATTTTCCGAGTCGCATGGAATCGAATCGCTGACCTACAACGGCGAAGTCATCGGCGCGAAAAATTTTCTCAACCCGCTTGTGACCTACGATGGGAAAACTTATTACGCTAGCGGTTACGAGTTTGTGATTTTGAATGGCGAGACGTGGGATGGACTGCAACGCCTGCGCGTGAAAACGAAAATAGCGATGGGCGAATTTGCCAGCGAGTTAACCTACACCTTCACGCTGTTCGATGACCTGCCGTTTTTACTGGTGGACGTGGAAGCGCATTACGCGCTCACGCCGAAGCGACAGGTGATCCACAACCTGACGCAAAAACTCCGCCGCCTGATGGACTTGTGCTGGGTCGAGACCGCGCCGTTCCAACTCACGCCCGCGCTGACAGCGGAGAAGCCGATGCGCGTGTGGAAACATAACTACATGGGCATCACGTCGTTTTATGATTTGGACTATGGCAGGATCAATCCGAAGAACCGCAACCTGGATTCGTTCAACCATCAAGTGACGGCGGGTTGGGTGGCGGTGACGAATGGCACGCATGGCTTGCTTATCGGTGAAGACGCGCAGACCTTGTCTTCGATGGCGTTCTGCCCGATGCGCCTGCGCGAAGAAAATGGAAGGCAGACCGTTTCGCTTAACCCGTTTGGCTCGTACTACGGCAAGCAATTAGATTATTCGCATCTCGGCGGCAACGGCAATGGCTCGGTCATCATGCAGGCCTTCAGCGGAGCGCTCGCACCGAACGGCCCATCGTTCAACGGAGAGACGTTGCGCTTCTCGTTGATTCTCGCGCCCTACGCAGGCGATGAGCCTCCGCAAGATTTGAAGAATGCCGCCGCCGCGCATTTTTATCCACACGGAGTCATCGTCCACTCGGCTTTGCCAGAAATGAACGCCGTCACAGTGGGTGACATCGAGAAATTTATCGCTGACGAAAAACGACGCGCCGCGTTGGAATCGAATGCACCGCTCGATCCGCCGACTGCCTTTCTCGCCAACCCGTCTGCGGGTGCTGTTGATTTAGTCTGGGACGCGCCGCGCGACGAAGTGGTCACTGGCTACGAGATCGCGTGGCGGGCGGAGAGTCAAACCGTGTGGCAGACTCTGAACATCGCTCCACAAACTCGCTGGCACATGGGCGGCCTGGAGGACGGTAAACCTTTGATGGTCAGAATCCGCTCCGAGTGTGGCGAGACGCGTTCCACGTGGACGGCCGAGCAATCCTGCACCCCAGGCGCGGTGACAGATTCGTCGGTCACAACCATGCTCGGCAGAATTCCACTATGGACGTTGGCGAAGGTCATCGGTCTTAGTCTGTGGTCGCTGTTACGGGCGAGGTTTCAGAAGTAAAAAAGATTGTGAGCCAATGTGAGTGATATCTTTTGTGGGGCGGGATGGAATCCCGCCAAATCACGAGGATGCGGAATACCATTCCGCACCACATCACTTCCTTGGATACCACTACCCCAAAAATCACAGGGCAGGTTTTGAGCCTGCCCTGTCTGATTCAAAAAGGTGGGGAAATCACTCGATTGCTTTGAGTAATGTCTCCAATTGTTCAATTCGTTTGACGCCCATCACCAGCGACACCACCGACGGCTGTTCGAGCAGACTCTTCAGCGCGTGCTGGAGCAACGTCCGTCCGCATTGACGGGCCTCGGCTTCGATCTGGTCGAGTTTGGCGAAGGTCTCGTCGTTGAGCGGAAGCGTCCATTCGGGTTTTTCGCGCTGACGGGAGTCGGCGGGGGCTTCCTCGCCGCGCTGGTATTTTCCTGTCAGCAAGCCGCCTTGCAACACTTGATACGGCAGGACGGCGATCTGCTCTTTTTGGCAGAGCGGCAACATGTCCGCTTCGATGTCGCGTTTGAGCAGGCTGTAGGCGGGTTGGAGCGCGACAGGGCGCCGCCAGCCGTTGTCGTCGCAGAGTTTCAGCAGTTCGGCAATCTGCGCGGCGGGGAAGTTGGAAATGCCCCAGTGGCGAATCTTGCCCGAGGCGGCGAGTCCGTCAAAAGTCTGGATGGATTCGGCGAGCGGCGTGGACGGGTCGGGTTTGTGCATGTAGTACAGGTCAACGTAATCGGTATCCAGTCGCGCGAGGGAGCGGTCTATTTCGCGCAGGATATGGGCGCGGCCCAATCCCTGGTCATCATCGGCGAGACCGATCTTCATCCCGACTTTGGTTGCCAGCACGACGCGCTCGCGTTTACCTTTCAGCGCCTTGCCGAGAATCTCCTCCGCCACGCCGCCAGGCGAACCGATAAAACGCTTGTAGCCTTCATACATGTTGGCGGTGTCAATGAAGTTGACGCCGAGGTCGAGCGCCTGATGCGTGAGGCGGATGGCGTCCGCTTCGGCGACGGGCGTGCCGAAGGTCATCGTGCCGAGACAGAGCGGCGAGACGCGCAGTTCGGTGCGGGGAAGCGCTCGCAGGTCCATTAGCGGCCTCTGAGTGCGGCGACGCCCGCTTTGAGGGAGTCCACCAGATAGTCGAGGGTTTCGTCGGGCATGCCGATCCACCACGGGATGCTGAACGAGTTGTCCCACCACGTTTCGAGGTTGGGACAATCCTGCGCGCCCGCGCCAAGTTTCTGGAAGAGCGGATAGCGGTAGAGCGGATGATATTGCACGATGGCGCGGATGCCCGCTTCGGTCGTGAGGAAGTCGAGCAGGTCATTGCGGTTCTTGCCGAAGGCCGAGCCGTCGAAGTGGAGTACGAATTGATGGAAAATATTCCGATAGCCTTCGGGGATCTTGATAAATTTAAGTTCGGGAACGTCCGCCAGCGCGGTGCGCAGTTTGTTTGCCTGCGCGATGGTTGTGTCGTTGGATTGGTCGAGCGTCTTGAGCAGTTCACTACCGAGGGCGCACTGCGCTTCGCCGATGCTGAAATTGTTCGGCCAGACGTTCGCGAGATCGATGTCCACGTTGGTCATGGCGGGAATCCAATAGCGTTCACGTCCCGCGGGGTACGGGCGGATGCCGTTGTGACGCAAACCTGGGACGAGCGCCGCGTCCGCGTCGGATTTGACAGTCAGCACGCCGCCCTCGCCGAGGGTGGTGATGTTCTTCGCACCGTGGAAACTGAAACAGCCGAAGTCGCCGAACGAGCCGACCTTCTGCCCGTTGATGGACGCGCCTGGCGCCTGAGCGCAGTCCTCGACCACGCGCAGGTTGTGACGCTGCGCCACTTCCATGACGGCGGGCATGTCCACGGGCATGCCGAGAAGATGGACAGCAACGATGGCTTTCGTGCGCGGCGTAATTTTCTTCTCGATGTCTTTGGGGTCAATCGTCCAGCGTTCGGGATCTATGTCGGCGTAGACGATCTGTGCGCCTGTATACCCGAAGGGAATCGCGGTGGCTGAAAAGGTGTAGCCTGGCACGATGACTTCGTCACTTGGCTTCAAGCGGCACAGAATGGCGGCGAGACGCAGGGCATTCGTGCAGTTGTCCACGGCGAAGGCGTGGTTCGCGCCGATGTAGGCTTTGAAGTCCGCTTCGAACTGGCGCATGTACTCGCCCTGGGTCTGGACTTCGGCATTGCGCATGACGTTGACGACGGCTTCGATCTCCGCTTCGGTATATTTCCTCATGCGGGCAGGGAAGTTGACGCGGTAGCCCGCGACCGATCCCCGCCCCGAGGCGTCGCCTGCTTTGGTGGTTTGTGTCTGGTTGGACATGAAGGTTCTCCTTGATGGTGATTGTGATAAATCGAGATTATTTTCAAATTCTGGTGAAAGATATCAAACACAAAGGGCGCAAAGTTCACAAAGGGGGAGCAAGGCGTTTTATGTTCTTCTTCGTGCCTTTGTCTACTTTGTGTTTAAATCCTTTTATGAAAATGCAGGCGCGGATTTACAGATTTCCACGGTGTGCTGGGCATTGGCAATGACCCAGGCGGGCGCGTCGCCGTCGTGTTCGAGCAAAATGTTCGGGCAGACGCCGCGTTGCTTGAGCGCGTAATTCAGCATGTGAAAGAGCGTGGACGATTCGGGGCGCTTGTTGATTGTCTCTCGCACCAGTCCGATGACTTTGTTGATCTCGGCCTGGATGGCGTTCGCCGTGTTAAAGTCACTTGCGCGGACGGCACGATACAAATTGATGAACGGCGCAGGCTCCAAATGGATCAGGCTGACGATGAATCCCGACGCGCCGATCCGCAACGAATCTGCCAGCAGGTTTTCCTTGCCTTGCATGAGATAGAAATCGGGGAACGCCTGCAGCGAATCCGCCAGCGTTTGGAAGCGCGCAAAGTCCGCGCTCGAATCTTTGAAGCCGATGATGTTCTTGTGATTCGCCAGCCGCAGGAGCATTTCGTTGCCCAACTTCACGTTGGTGAATTCGGGAATGTCATAAACGATTACGGGAATCGGGCTGGCGTCCGCAAATTCCAGATAAATTTTTTCGATCTCGGCCTGGTCGTAGTGGAAGTAACCAGGCGCGGTCGCCACGGCGATCTGCGCGCCTGCCTCGGCCATCGCCCGCGCGTTGTCCAACATGCCAGGCAGGCCCGAAGCGGAGCAGCCCGCGATCAACACGGCGCGTCCCGCAATTTGATCGGCGGCGGCGCTGCACAATCCCTGCATTTGCTTCGGGCTGAACCACGGTCCGCGCCCCGTACTGCCCGCCACGAAAATCCCCTTACAGCCAGCCGCGAGCATTTCTTCGCAAACGTTGTGGAACCCATCCAAATCCAACTCGCCGTTCGGCTGGCACGGCGTCACGATGGGGACAACTGGACCCAAATCTTTCATTTCGTTTCCTCGAGAATTTTTAAATCAATCCTTGCCATTTGAATTTTTGTCGGCTTCAACATGCCGACCAACCACGACGGATCATGCCGCGGGTCGTTGGTGTAGTAACTGACGAATAACTTTTCATTTACGATGACCGCACCTGGATAGGATGTATCGCCCGCGCTCGGCAAATCTATGAGGTGGATCAACGCTCCGTCCTCGACGACGAACAGGGCGCTTCGTTTCCGACCGAGAGCGGATCCCTGCCCGAGGAACGGACGCGCCACCCGCACCTGTCTCCGCCCCAGCGCGTAGACGCGTTCCCCGTGTCGGACGAGGGTCGGCCCATCGAGCCGCGTGACTTTGCTCCAGCCGAGTTGAGTCCATTCGGTGAACGGAGGTCGCGCGCTCGAAATTAGTGTGCCAGCCTGTGCGTTCCCAAGGATCCCGCCGCCCGCTTCGAGACGCGTCACCGCCAACAGACGACCATCCGCGAGAAGTTGGACGGCGGTTTCGTCGGCACGGTCGCCCGCGTGGATGGTGCTGTGAATTTCCCACGTCACGCCATCGGTGGAGCGGAGCAGGGCCGCGGTGCCGTGGTCAATGCGATGGGCGGGCGTGAACCAAGTCGCGTTGTCGGTAGTCACTGGGCGGCCAAGTAGCCAGCCTGTGGGAGTGACCGCTTCGAGCGCGGACCAGGTCGCGCCGTCGTTGCTGTGCGCGGTGATGGTCTTGTAAGGTTCGGGGTCGAAGCGTTTGTTGAGCAGGGCGTACAAAAACAACTGGCCGTCCACGACTCCCAGTTTCGGGTCGCGGATGTCTTCGCCGTTCCCGCTGAAGCGCACTACTTCCTGCCAGTCCTGCGCGTCGTCCGAGCGCAGAATCACCACGCGGCTGTGTTTACTGGCGAAATGCGACGGCGACGAAATGTACGCCAGCCAGAATTGACCGCGCCAATGAAGCAGGTCAGTGAAGGCGTTGTGCTTGCCATCGTCAACGACTGTCCACGTTTGCAGGGAGGGGGAAATGCTCATCGAAACGGAATCCGCTCAACGGTTAGAAAGAAGCGAGAGTCACTTTCTGCGTCCCGCCAGGTCGGCGCGGAGTTGGTCAAAGCGTTTGCGATCCAGCGGATAGCGCATGGCGAGGAATATCCCGAGGACCAGGAAGGCGGCAGGGATGGGTCCGATCAGGGATTGGATGCCGAGGATGGTGTTGCGCGGCTGGACGGGGGCGTTGGCGACGTAGCCAGTCCAGTCCAGGATCAACAGCACGAACGGCAATGAGAGCGAGGATCCAACTTTTCGCAGGGTTTGCACGAGGCTGTAAAACATGCCCTCGTGACGCTGGCCTGTTTGCAGTTCGTCCCACTCAACCGCGTCGGGGATCATCGCCCAAGTTAGCACTTGCACCGCGCCCAACCCAATGCCGACCAGGGCGCTGAAGACCAGCAGGATGGGCAGTCCCCATTCGGGACGCATGAAGCCCATCACGGTGATCGAGACCGACAGGAAGATCATCCCGAGGATGACGGCGCGTTTTTTGTCCCAGCGGCTGGCGACCCAATTCCAAAGCGGGAAGGAAAGCAACGCGGCCACGAACAGCAGGCCGAAGACCAGATCGTAATTTTCTTCGAGGTGCATGTGATATTTAAGGAAATACAGCAGGGTGGACTGGGTGATGTCCAGCGCGACCAGCCCGAGCAGGAAGACGCCCGCGGCGTAAAGGAAGGGTTTGTTTTTTACAGCCGCCAGTACAGACTCTTTGATTCCAGGTTGTTTTTGTTCCTGATATTCGGTCTTTTCGCGCGTGCCCAGAAAAACGGACAGCATGGGCAGGATGCTGATGAATGCGACGCCAGCCCCAACGGCCATGACGCGTCTTGCGCTTTCCGCGTCCATCGTCCCGATGATGGCCAGCGGAACGACGAAAGCGACCATCGCCCCGATGGTGGAGAAGACCATGCGGTAGGTCGTCAGGCTGGTGCGTTCATCATAGTCGGAGGTGAGTTCGGGGGTCAACGCGAAGTAGGGCATGTAGAGGACGGTCGCCAGCGTGTCGTACAGGATAAAGGCAACTGTGTAGTAGATGGCGAGTCCCGTTTGGGAACTGATGGGGGGAATCCACCAGAGCAGGATGTAGGCCAGCGCAAACGGCAGCATACCGAACAAAATGAAGGGACGGCGGCGTCCCCAGCGCGTACGCGTGCGGTCGGAGAGGTAGCCGATGAGCGGATCGTTGACGTAGTCCGCGGTGCGGCCGATGAAGATCGCCAGCGCGGCCAGGGCGGGGCGTAGTCCGACGACGTCGGTGAGGAAGATGGCGAAGAGCAGTCCCACCATGGTATCGGCGAGATTGATGCCCGCGTCGCCGACGCCGTACATGAGTTTGGATCGCAGGGAAAGTTTTTCGGAAGGGGAGGGTGTGCTCATGGTGCTCCTGTCGTTTTTAACCACAGATGAAAGGGATTTGTTGATTAATGAAATAACTTCATCGATGTACAAGTCACTAGAAACTTGTTTCAAAGCACACCGTTGGTCGAGTAGGCGGCGGGTTTCAATATGCCTTTGCAAGGCTACTTAACCACTGCCGCCGTATCGAGACCAACAGTAAGCAGCAATTGCCAGTTTGTGGTCTCGATACGCCCCTCGAAAAGCACTCGGGGCTACTCGACCACCACTTGATTCGAAACGGTTTGGTGGTTAGTTCTACATTCATCTGAAGTGAAGTTTAGTAGAACATCATCCTTTGACCGCGCCAAAGGTGATGCCGCGAATGAAGTATTGCTGGAAGGCGATGAAGAAGACGATCATGAAGAACGCGCCGAAGGTGCCGCCCGCCATGCTCAGGCCGATGTCCGTGATGGCTTTTCCGAAGGCGGGTGTGCGCGCCATGTACGAGACACCGACGGGGATGGTGTACTGCATTTTGTCCGTGGCGATGACCATGTGCCACATGAAATAATTCCAGGCCTGGTTGAAGGTGAAGATGGCAAGGGCGGCCAGCGCGGGTCCGAGCAGGGGGATGACGATCTTCGTGAATACGCCCAACTCGGAGGCGCCGTCGATGCGCGCCGCGTCCAGCAGTTCGTCGGGGATGGTGGAGCAGAACTGCTTGATAAGGAAAATGCCGAAGGGCGAGGAGATCATCGGCAGCGCCATCGCAAAGTATGTGCCAAGAGTCGTATCGGTGAGATGGAGGGTGCGCACCAGCAAAAAGAGCGGGATCAGCATAACCTGGCTCGGCAGGAACATGGTGGAAAGCAAAATAAAGAAGAGCGTGTTCGAGCCTGGGAATTTTTTCTTGCCGAAGCCGTAGCCAGTCGACGAACTGATGAGCAGGACCAGCATAACGGTCAGGAGTGAGACGGCCACGCTGTTGAGCACCCAGCGCCAGACAGGCCAGGGTCCCGTGAAGAGCCGCGTCCAGTTTTCGAGAGTCGGATTCGTCGGGATGAATTCGGGCGGGACAGCCATTGTCACCGTCTGCAATTTGAACGAGCCTGTGATCATCCAATACAGCGGCAGGAGGAAGGTCAGCGCGGCGACGATGAGGAAAAGGATGCCCATCGTTTTGACCAGTTTTTCGAGGGCGCGATTGTAGTTGTCGAGGTTCGGCATGGCGGCTCCTACAGGTCGGTCTCTTTCCATAAACGCATCTGAATGAAGGTGAAGAACAAAATAATGACCAACAGAACCACGCCGATGGCAGAAGCCCTTCCATATTTGGCGTTCAGGAAAGCGGTCTGGAAAATCAGGTAGACCAACGAAGTGCTCGAGTTGTAGGGTCCCCCGTTGGTGAGCATGTAGATCACTTCCCACAATTGAAAGACCTGGATGGTCTGCGTGGCAAGTACGAAGAGGATGACGGGACGCATGAGCGGGATGCGGACGAAGAAAGTTTTTTGCAGACCCGTCGCCCCGTCCACGGTGGCGGCGTCGAGGATGTCCTGCGGAATTCCTGCCAACCCCGCCAGGAAGAGGATGATCGGCTGACCGACCGTGAAGGTCAACACCACACCGCAGACCGCCCAAAAACTGGCGGGCGCGCTGGCGATCCACATCACGGGTTCGACGTGGAAGAGTCCAAGGATGAAATTGAATAGGCCGTACGTCGGGTTGAAGATCCACAGCCAAACCACCGACAGGACCACGCCGCCCGCCACACCAGGGATGTAAAACGCGCCGCGGAAAAATGATTGCGCCTTCATTCCGAGCGGATCGATCAGCAAGGCCAGCACCATCGAGATGAACACCGTCGCGGGCACGATGACGAGCGTGTACACGATGGTATTGGTCAGCGCTTTGATGAAGACGGGGTCGTGGAAGATGCGGATGTATTGCTTGAAGCCCACGAACTCGCGCGCGCTGATATTGAAGGAGGATTCGTAGAACGACAGGCTGATGGCAAACAGGAGAGGGACCAGCATGAATGCCACAAAGGCAATATAGCCGGGAGCAATGAAGAGATAACCCGCGCTTCCTTTTCGGATTGCCTTGGCAATGGCTTTGATCTTGGTCACAGATCCACTCTCCTGTTTGCGCAAGGGAGAGGCCAGGTCAGCGATCTGGCCTCGTCGATTCAACGGGCGCTACTGGCACTCGCCGATGATGCCGTTGGCGCGTTCCACGAAGGCATCGAGGATGGCCTGGATATCGGCGCCGTCCTGCCAGAAGGCCTGACGGGCTTCCGCCCACGCGCCGCGGACGTCCGTGTAACTGCACGGAACGCCATTGACGAAGTACGGATCATACGACCCGAACTTGCGCGCTGCCTCGAGAGGCATGGCCACGACCGGGTCGGTGGCTTCGAATTTCGCGTCCGAGCGGACGGGGACTTTGCCCCAGCCGACCGCGATCTGCGCGGCGATATCGGGCTGTTGCATGTACTGGATCAGTTCGTAGATGGCCTGCAGTTTATCGGGATCGGTCTGCTTGAAAACGCCCCACACATCCGGGTTGGACATGCCGACCGGGGTGACGGGCGCGCCCGGCTTGTTCGGGAACTGGACGAAGGTGTAATTGAACGGCTGGATGGTCCCCTCGCCGATGGCTTTCTTGGTGATGCTATCGTACCAGTTTCCCTGTCCCAGAATGGCGACCTGCTGGTTGAGCCAGTAGGGATCGGTGGTGTCGTCAATGAGGCCAGCCGCGCCGGGCACCATCAGTCCCTGCTCGTAGATGCTGTGGAGGAAGGTGAACGCTTCCACGCAGGCCGGGCTGTTGACGGTGTACTTGGAGGTCGCCTGATCGAAGAATTTGCAATCCGGGAAACCGGCCAGCCACTCGTTGGTGGCGGAGTCCATCGAAGGACTGCCTGCAAAGAAGGCCGTGCAGTAAATGCCATTGGCGGGATCGTTGATGGCCTTGCAGGCGTTCAGGAATTCCTCGGTCGTCCATGAATAATCTGGCGCCTTGGGCAACAAGTCCATTTTGCCGGCTTTTTCGAACAGGGACGTATTGACGATCATGTTCCAGTAGCCGCCGGAGGCCGGGATGCTCCAGATCATGTCGCCGCTCTGTCCACCCGCGAAGACGGCCTTGTCGTAGGCCGCGAGGTCGGTATCGGTCAGGGCAGGGGTCAGGTCTTCGAGCAGGTCCTCGTCGAAGTATTTCTTGACGCGGAATTTGGTGTCGAAGTAGATGTCGGGCGGGGAGCCGGCTGCGACGGCGGTGTCGATGAACAGGGTGGTGCCGCTGGCGTCGTATCCCTTGACGGCAAAGTCAATGGTCACGCCGGGGTGATCGGCCTCGTATTGCTCGAACACCTTGGCGTACCAGTCGGTCCACAGTTCGCCGCTCTCGCTCATTGCGGCGCCTTCACTGCCAAAGGCCCAATAAGTGATAGTGATTTCTTTAACGGGAGCCTCGGTGGGAGCCTCCGTGGCTGGTGCTTCTGTAACCTCCACCACCGCCTCGGTAGGGGTGGCTTGCGGCCCGCAGGAGGCCATCAGGAGGCTCAAAATTGCCAGCAGAACGAACAGAAAATTCAATTTCTTCATCTTTTTCTCCTTATGGAATGGGAAACCAAAAATCGCCAGGAAGGTGGTATTTGAAATCGGCTTTAGAGGCCTCCTTTCCAAAAATGCGGTTGATTTGACGATGAGTGGAAAAAGTACTAGAATAAAACCAGACCAAGATGGATGATGTCAGATGTCTGATGTCTTATATTTGACGTATTATACAAATTTGGCAATTGAATGTCAACAGGCAGTTTTTTGGCATAGCGAACCCTAGAAACGTTCTAATGGAGATCAGTTATGAAAGCACCCCTGCGAGGCCCCGCCTTATATACATCCATTCGTGATTACATCAAGGAATATATCCTTGAGCACAATCTCAAGCCTGGCGACGCCCTGCCGCCCGAGGGGCAACTCGTCGAGGAGTTGGGAGTCGGCCGCAGTTCCGTGCGCGAGGCGGTCAAGTCCCTGCAATCGATGGGGATCGTGGACGTCCGCCAGGGGGACGGGTTGTACGTCCGCGAGTTGAACTTCGATCCGATGCTCGAGACTTTCCTGTTCGGGATGCAGTTCAACCCTCACACGCTGGCCGAACTCCTCCAGATCCGCATCTGGCTGGAAGTGGCGGTGATCGGTGATGCTGTGGAGCATATCGGCGCCGATGAGGTCGCCAAACTGGAGGATCTGCTCAAAACCTGGGAGGCGCGCGTGCAGGATGGGGAGGAGTATTCCGACCTGGATGAGTCTTTCCATCAGATCGTTTACGGTGTCCTGCAAAACGACACGTTGATGAAGTTTTTCTCGGTCTTCTGGGTCACCTTCACCAGTCTTGAAAGCGAACTGACCCGCGATACCGACCCCGAAAACGTGCTGGAGTTCCACAAGAGGATTCTCGAAGCGATCCAATCGCGTGACCCAAGCCAGGCCCGCACCCAGTTGTTGCAGCATTTCGACCACGTCAAAGAGCGGATCGATCATTACATTGTGACGACAAGCGGCTGAACTGGGCATCCCCCCATTGAGTCCCTCACAACAGAAAAATGTGGCCGCCTTTGATGGCGGCCACTTGCTTAATATTCTGGACTTCTCTTGCGAAACATCTGTTACACAGCCTAAACAGTTGTGAACTCCCGAATCACGTTGATGAACAACTCGACCATGTCGGGGTCGAAATGCTTGCCTGATTGTTCCTGGATGTACTGCATGGCTTTTTTCTTGTCCCAGGCAGCGCGGTAAGGCCGATCCGTTGTGACGGCGTCCCACACGTCCACCACGGCAAACATGCGCGCGGGGACGGGGATTTCCGCGCCTTTCAACCCGCGAGGGTAGCCAGTGCCATCCCACTTCTCGTGATGACAGTAGGGGATTTCGATGGCTGGCCGAAGATACTCGATGGAATCCAACATCTCAAAGGCCAGGGTCGGGTGCTTGCGCATTTCCACCCACTCCTCATCGGTCAGCGCGCCCGGCTTGTGAAGGATCGCGTCCGGGACTCCGAGTTTGCCGATATCGTGGAGGAGAGCGCCGCGTCGGACGTGGACGATATCCGAGGGGGCGATCCCATACGCCTGTGCCAGCCTGACCGTAAGCGCGGTGACGCGCTGTGTGTGGCCTTCCGTCTCCTGGTCGCGCAGATCCATGGCGCGTGACCATCCTTCGATGGTGGCGTCGTAGGCATTGAGAAGTTCCGTATGGGCCGCTTCCAGTTTTTTGCGGTCATCCTGGATCCGCCGAAAACGGTTCAGCCGCATGATGCCTGCCAGGCGGGCCAGCAGTTCGTAGCGGTCCACTGGCTTGGTGAGAAAATCGTCCGCACCGGCATCCAGCCCGGCCAGCAGGGACTTTCGATCATCCAATGCTGTCAGGATGAGGATCGGGATCTCCGCGATGTCTGCATCTGCACGAACGCGCTGGCAGACCTCGAAGCCGCTCATGCCGGGCATCATGACATCCAGAAGCATGACATCTGGCTGGGCAACGCGCATGATCTCCAGGGCGTGCACCCCATTGGATGCCATGAGCAGGGTGTATCCCTGCCCGTCCAAAATTACCTCCAGCGTTTCGCGCCCTGCAGGTTCATCATCCACGATAAGAATTGTGCCTGACATGAGACTCCTTTCTCAGTTCATTATGCAGCCAGACCCAGGTTCGGACTAATGGGGAATTCCCCCATTGTCGGGTGGTTTTTTTCTGTAAATCTCACGGTCTACAAGACCATATTTCACGGCCAGGCGCACCAGCCCAGCCAGGTTTCGTACACCGAGTTTCTCCATCAAATGAGCGCGATGTTTTTCCACCGTTTTTTCGCTGATGGAAAGTTGCGCGGCGATCTCGCTGCTGGTGAGTTCCTCGGCGATCAATTGGAGGATTTCCTTCTCCCGCGGCGATAAGGTATCGAACGGTTCCTCTCCCTCCTCGGCGCGGTGCGGATTCGTGGCTTTATCCACCACGATGGAGGAGACTGGCCCGCTGAGGAAGGTCTCGCCGCGATAGGCGGCTTGAATGGCCAGCAGTAACTCCTCACTGGCCGAAGACTTGAGCACATATCCCCGAACGCCGCTTTTGATGGCCTGATGGATCAGGCTTTCGTCGGAATACATGGAAAGCAGGATGATGCGGGTGGAAAGTTTCAACTCCCGAATCCGTTCCGCGGCCTGGATGCCGTTCATGATGGGCATGCGGATGTCCATGATGAGCACATCGGGGAGGAGACGCTGTACCAACAGCACCGCTTCCTGACCGTTGGATGCCTCGCCAACGATCTCGATGCCGCCCATTTTTTCGAGCAGGGCGCGCACGCCTGCCCTGACGATCTGGTGATCTTCCACAAGTGCGACCCTGATGATCATCCGAGCTCTCCCTTTTTGAGATGCAGAGGGAGGTTTGCCATGATGACCGTGCCTCGTCCGGGCGTGGATCGGACCGTCAGCTTGCCGCCCGCAATGGTCAGGCGTTCGTGCAGCCCCTGCAGGCCAATGCCCCGCGTGCCGACGGTCTCCTTGGTGAAGCCTTTGCCGTTATCCTGCACGGTGAGTATGACGGTATCGTCCTCCAATGCCAGTTCCACCCAGACGCGCGTGGCCTGGGCGTGTTTGAGCACATTGGTGAGTGACTCTTGCAGGAAACGATACAGGGTGATGGCGATCAAATCTGAAACAGGAGGGATGGTCGCCGACTCATACGTCAGTGTGAGGCGCGAGCGGGCACTGAAATCGTTGCAGTAGGATTCCAGCGCGGTGGATAAACCGAGGGTATCCAGCACGGGAGGACGGAGTTCCTCGGCAAGTTGGCGCATCTTGTTGAGGGTTTCCACCGTGTCCACCACCAGGCCGTCGAGGCGTTGACGCAAGGGAGGCACCTGCATGGGCAGGTCGCGGGAGAGGAGACGCAGGCCGATGAGGTGGGCGGTGAGGGCCTGCCCAAGTTCATCGTGCAATTCGCGCGAGATGCGCAGACGTTCCTCCTCCTGTGCGCTGACCAATCGCTGGGCCATGTCGCGCAGGCTGTCGCGTTGCTCGAGGAGCGTGCGGTAGCGATTCAGGCGGGTGATCGTGCGGACGCGGGATCGAAATTCCTGGTGGTTGAACGGTTTCGAAAGGAAATCGTCTGCCCCCGCCTCGATCCCTTCGAGACGGGAGGCGGTATCGTCGAGAGCGGTGAGAATGATGATGGGGACCTCCGCCAGCCCAGGCGTGGAACGGAGTCGCCGACAGACCTCGAAGCCGTCCATTTCGGGCATCATCACATCCAGAAGGATCAGGTCGGGTTGCAGGGCAGATGCCTTTTCCAATGCTTTGGGACCGTCTTCAGCCATTTCGAGATTGTACCCCTGTCCATCAAGGATGGCCTCCAGTGTGGCCCGGCCGGCATCGTCATCGTCCACGATCAGGATGGTGCTGTTCATCGTCCTCCTTTTTGTCCCGGCAAAATGTGCGTGTGGATGGCCTGAATGAGTTCCTGTAAGCGGATGGGTTTGCTCAGGTAATCGTTCATGCCCGCTTTGAGACAGCGCTCGCGGTCGCCGGTCATCGCCAGGGCGGTGAGTCCGATGATGGGCACGCCGGCCAGTTCAGGTTCCGAGCGGATGCGGCGGGTGGTTTCGAGACCGTCCATCTTGGGCATCATCACGTCCATCAGGATCAGGTCGGGGCGAGTCTTTTTGGCTATGTCGAGCCCCTCGAGGCCATCCCCAGCCGTGACCACGCGATAGCCATGCTTTTGAAGATAATCGCTGATGAGCATGGTGACTGCCTCGGTATCCTCCACCAACAAGATGGTGGCGTGCCTGGCTTCGGACGGGTGTTGCGGCTTTTGTACCGCGGGATTGTGAACGAGCGGATCTGCCTGACTGCCGATCGTCCACGGGATGGAGATGGTGAAACGGCTGCCTTTGTTCGGTTCACTCTGGACCGAGATGCTGCCGCCGTGTAGACGCGCCATCTGGCTGACGAGGACCAGGCCAAGACCGGTGCCCTGCGAGCCGCGCGTCAAGCCGGCATCCAGTTGGACAAAGGGCTGGAAGAGCAGGCGCAGGTCTTTTTGCGCGATGCCGATGCCGGTATCCCAAATGGTGAAGTGCAGGGTTTTTGCCTCCGGGTTGCCGTTGATCTCCAGGCCGATGCGCCCACCCTGCGGGGTGAACTTGACGGCATTGATCAGCAGGTTGACGAGCATCTGCTTGAGACGGCGCTCATCGGCCAATACGGTAGTGACGGCTTCGTCTATTTTAACAGTGGTTTCGAGCCCTTTCTTTTGCGCCAGTTCGTAGATCATGCGCAGGCTGGACTGGGCGACCGCGCCAACGTCCACTTTGGAGATGTCGAGGGTGACGCGCCCGGCGTTGATCTTGGCCAGGTCGAGCACATCGTTGATGAGTTCGAGCAGGTGCTGGCCGCTTTCCGCAACGGTGGTCAGGTATTTCACTTGCTTTTCGTTCAGCGGGCCGACCATCTGTTCGAGCAGGCTTTCCGAGATGCCCAGGATGGCGTTGAGCGGGGTGCGGAGTTCGTGGCTCATGTTGGCGAGGAACTCGTCCTTCAGGCGCAGGGCACGCTCCATTTCGGCGTTGGCGAGGCGCAGGGTCTCCTCGGCCTGTTTACGCGTGGTGATGTCGATGAAGGCCCCGACCACCCCGGCCACTTCGGCGCTTTCATCGAAGTAAACGTCCTTGATGAAGATCACAGACAGATGGTTGCCGTGTTTATCGGGAATCTCGCCTTCGTAGACCTGGCGTTCCTGGGTCTTGAGTAATTCCCGGTCTTTGTTATTAAAAAGCACGGCGTTCTCATTAGGCCAGAGATCGAAGACCGATTTGCCTCGAATTTCATTGGCAGTTTTACCCATCAACTCGCTAAAGGCATGGTTACAGCCCAGATATTTCCCGCTTTTGTCCTTGTAGAACACGGGGGTCGGGATGGCGTTCAGCAGGGCGCTGGTGAAATTGATATTCCGCTTGAGTTCATCTTCGGCCTGTTTGCGTATGGTGATGTCCGTCATGGTACTGCGGCTCGAAAGGAATTGACCATTTTCATCCAGCACGGCCGTGGCATTGATCATGATGGGGAAGGTGGAGCCATCCTTGCGCCGTATTTCAAACTCCAAATTGGAGATCTTTCCATCCTTTTTGAAAACGGGGAATACGTCCTGGAAGGTTTGGGCGCTATCTTCGGTGATGAAATCCTGGAAGGAATGTCCCAGAATCTCTTCACGCGGGTATCCAAGCCAGCCAAGTTCCGTCTGGTTGATGGAGGTGAACCTTCCTTCTCGATCTAGCGAGTGGTAGCCGGTGGGGGCATTGTCGTATAGGTCCTGCACTTCCGCGGCACGCTGTTTGACGCGCTCCTCCAGCGTGCGGTTCAATTCCATCAGGTTCTGCTGGGCGGTTTTGAGGTCGTGAATGTCTGTCGCGTTGACCAATACCTGCGAGACGTTGCCCGCCTCGTCGTGGAGCGGCTCGAGGGAGAACCGATACCAGTGGGCCCCGTTCCTGTCCATGCTCTGGGCCTCGAAGACCGACTCCCGGTCGGTTTCGAAGACGGTTCGAATGGCCGCCATTTGCTGCGATGCGGACGGCTCGGGGAACAGTTCCTTCATAGTCCTGCCGATCAACTCCTGCGGCGAACCACCCAACCGTTCGGCCCCCTTGTCGTTCATGTACAGGAAGCGTCCATTCGCATCGACGGTGGATACGGCGTTGTCGAGGCTTTCCATCAGGCCGCGATATTTTTCCTCACTGGCCCTGAGTTCCTGCTCCACCTGCTTGCGTTTGATAATCTCGGTCAGCGATGCGCGCGCATTTTGCAGGCGCTCCAGCTCTCGTTCCGATAGCATTTTGGCGCTGGAAACCTCGATGACCCCTAGGGTCTTTTCTCCCGATTTGAGGGGAATTGCAATGACCGACTGAATTCCGACGTATTTAAGAATTTTCGGCGCCAGCGCCTTTACAGTTGGCCTCGCAATATCGGGGAGGAAGGAAGTATCGGCATATTCCGCGATCCATTTTTCCAGGGTCTCCGCATCGCTGATGATCACGCCTTTCTCCCGGCTCAGGATCTCGGTGAAATGGCTCTCTGGCGTGATGGCAATGTGGATCTTGGGTATGGCGCCGCCGATGATCTTTTCGATGCCTTTCAAGAGCGGTTCCGGCAGGGAATGGTGCTGGAGGACCAGGCTCTGTCCATCGGGTGTGAGCAGATAGATGCTGGCGTTCTTGCCTTTGAACACGCGGCGGATTTCCTGGCTGAAGGTCTCGATGATCCTTTCCAGGCTTTCGCCGCGGTTGGACGCCTCGTTTAGGGCGTTGACCAGCGCCATATCATCCATCTGTTCGCGAAGTCTTTGCTCCGATTGTTTGCGTTCGGTGATGTCCATCGAAAGGATAAAGATCCCTTCCGGAATGGGCGCAATGCTCAGTTCGAACCAACCGTGCGAACCATCTGGATAGATGAACTCGTTTTCCATCTGCTGCGTCTTGCGCGTATCCATGCAGGCTCGCAGGGATGCGAACATTTCGGTGGCTTCGATGCCGGGATAGGTTTCCATCATCGTGCGGCCGAGCAATTCCTCCCGTCCCTTGCGGCCATGCCTGACCGCGGCGTCGTTGAGATAAATATACTGCCAGTCGAAGTCAATGATCTGACAGCCCTCCATCATGTTGTCGAGCGTGGAGCGATACCGTTCCTCGCTCTCACGCAGTTTTTCATCGACCTGCCGCCTCTTGGTCACATCCTGGACAATGCTCATCATGCGGATGGGCTCGCCGTTGTCACTGTAGGTCATTTTTCCCCTGTGGTGCAGCCAGCGTTCGCTTCCATCCTTCGTGATGATGCAATACTCGTAATCCGTGTCTGTCCGGTGTTGGAAGGCCTCCATATCCAGTTTGTGGATCCGTCCGCTTTCTCCGGGCTTCATCATGTTGACGATGGCTTTTTGCGACATGGCAGTGCCGTGCGGCACATCGAATATCTCGTAGATCTCATCGGAACAGATCAGGTTCTGATCCATGCCATTCCATTCCATGTGGCCGATGCGCCCGATTCGCTGGGCTTCGTTTAGCAGTGCCTGGCTTTTATTCAGCGCATCCTCTGCCTGCTTGCGCTCATGGATATCGCGGAAGTTGACAATGACCCCCTCCACATTTGGCACGGACAGCAGGTTGCTAAAGGTACTTTCAATCCAGCGCCAGTCGCCATTCTTATGTTTAAAGCGATATTGTATGGTGGGAATGTAGGAAGGGTCTCGGAGCAGTTTCGCCAATTCGCCCACCACCATGGGCAGGTCCTCCGGATAGGTCAGCCCGGCAGCGTCGTAATGGGGAATATCCTCCTGGCCGTAGCCAAAGATCCTTTCCACCGAAGGGCTGGCATATTGGAATTTCCCATTGGCATCGATCAACACAATACCATCCGGTGCGTTCTCGATCAAAGCGCGATACCGTTGTTCGGCGAGGCGCAAGTTCTCTTGGGCGCGCTTGGTCTCGGTAATATCCAGCGATGTCTCCCACAAGCGGACGAGTTTTCCATCCTCCACCACGCCGACGGTGTTGTTCAACAGCCAGATCGGCGTGCCATCCACGGCATGTTCTGTCGTCTCGGTGTTGGTGGATCGATATCCTCCCCTGATAAACCTCCTGAACGCGTCACGGTTGACGGGGTTATCCTTGCCGTGATGGGCATCGATCAGCCGCATATTGATAAAGGCCTCCACGGTTGTGTGATACATGCTGGCCATTGCCTGGTTGCATTCGGCCATGTAGGCATTTTCGTAGATCAGGTCGATCTGCTCCTCCACCGGCAGGGACGTGTCGATCGGATGGTCGAATTCCGTGCGCGAAATGGCTTCGAGGGTCAATGAAATGAATTGCTGGTAACGCGATTCGCTTTCGCGCAATTTTTCCTCGGCATGTTTCCGTTCGGTGATGTCCTGGGTCATCGTCAACATGCAAGGCTCGTCCAGCAGGGTAATGGTCTCGGCAGACATCAACAGGTCGCGGACCGTTCCCGAGCGGGATCGCATCTGGATTTCGAATCCATGCACCGCGCCATGTTCGAGCAGGTTTTGCTTCAACCGTTCGCGTTCAGACGGAACGACCCAGACGCCCAATTCAACAGGGTTTTTTCCAAGGACCTCCTCCCTGGACCATCCGGTGATCCTCTCCCAGGTGCGGTTTACGTCGAGTAACGTGTTGTCAGACAGGCGGGTAACCGCAATGGCGCTTGGATTGGACTGGAAGAGGGCGGAAAAGCGCGCCTCACTGTTGCGCACGGATTCCTCGGCCTGTTTATGTTCGGTGATATCGCGCGCTGCCGCAAACAATAAGACTCCGTCTGGTGATGGCGTGGCATTCCACTCCAGCCAGCGATAGAAGCCATTCTTGGTCTGATATCGATTTACAAATCGGATGGTCGCATCGCCCCCAACCTGGCGCGCGATCTCCTTGAAAGTCGATTCACGATCCTCGGGATGGATGAAATCGGCAAGCGGCCTTGAAAGCAATTCTTCCTGCGAAAACCCCAGGGTTCGCTTCCATTCGCCGTTGAGTTTTTTAAAGTACCCATCGGCGGATGCAATGCAAGCCATGTCCGGGATCATGTTGAAGAAAAGTTCCAGTTCCTCCTCCGCGCGTTTACGCTCGGTGATATCACGCCAGGTGCAGTAATAGACTTGTTGCCCCAGGATCTCCACGGTCCGCGCGGTGACGTGGATGTTCCGAATCTCGCCTTGTTTGGTGCGTTGTTTTGTCTCGAAATCCGACCTGCCGTTCACAAGCACTTTTTCGATGTGTTTGCGCGTCTCGTCCATGGTTTCCTGCGCTTCCACATCGAAAATGTGTAATTTGGCGAACTCTTCGCGCGGATAGCCAAGTTGCGTATGCGCGGTCGTGTTGAACTCGATGAAGCCGGCCGTCTTCGGGTCCACCACCAGGATGCCGTCCGGGGCCTCTTCGAAGAGGATGCGCCGGCGCACCGCTTCCGCCTCCAGTTCCTGCTCCATCCTCTTTTGTTTCGTGACGTCCCGAATCACCGCGCCGATGCGGTATCCGTGCGCGGTTCGAACGGGGAACGATGTCTGCTGGACAAACTTGCGTTTCCCGCCTGCCGTCTGGATTTCGATATTCGCGGCTCGTCCCAGATGCGGCGACTGGCCGTTTTGCAGTATTTCGCGCAAGATTCCCTGCGCCTGCGCCAGCGATGGTCGTGCCTTCGAAACGACCAACGCATATTGCATATCCCACATGGGCATGCCCAGTGCCTGTTCGCGCGGCAGGCCGGTGATCTGCGCCAGGGCATGGTTCCATTCGATGATCGATCCATTTTCGTCGGTCAACATGAAACCGTCCACCGATTGTTCGATGAAACTGCGGAAGCGTTCTTCGCTCTCGCGCAGGGCTTGCTCGGCCTGCTTGCGCTCGGTGATATCCACGGCGCTGGAAATGATGCACTGGACGCCTTTCAATTGGACCGGCTCGAACGAGACCAGCATCGTGCGCCTTTCGCCCGACTTGATTCGAAACTCGATCTCGACATTGCTCACACGGGTGCCGGCGCGTAATTGCTGGACCATCTTCATTTGCTGTGATGGATCTGACCACATCTCAAACTCGCGAGGCATATGACCGACAATTTCGGTGCGGGCAAAGCCAGTCTGCTGGCAATATGCATCGTTAACATCCAAAATGGAGCCATCCACGGCGGAAACGATGATTTGCGCGGCGGGGTTGGCATGGAATACGCGCGAAAAACGCTCCTCGCTTTCGTGTAGTTTTTCTTCTACAGTCATCCGCTCGGAGATGTCCTTATGCGTGCCGATGACGCGCAAAGGTTTTCCGTCCGCCGTCCATTCGATGACCTTGCCGCCGTCCAGAATCCACTTATAGGTCCCATCCTTGCAACGTACGCGGTGTTCGCTGCGGTAGACGGGCGTTTTTCCCTCCAGGTGCGCGTCCACCTTCTTCATTGTGACCGCCAGATCGTCCGGGTGGATGCGGCTTGTCCACTCGCCCAGCGAATCGCCGATCTCGTCCTCCTCGTATCCTAGCATGGACTTCCAGCCGGGCGAGAAGAACACTTTGTCGGTCTGTGGATTCCAATCCCAAACACCGTCTCCCGCGCCTTCGAGCGCGTACTGCCAGCGTTCTTCCGCCCTCAATTTCTCGGTGATGTCGTTCATCACGGTCAACAGAAGTTTCTGCCCGTCCGCCTGCACATATTCCGCGTAGAAGATTCCGTGCCGTATTTCACCGGATTTGGCGCGCACCAGTACATGCTCGTGACGCAAATAACCCTGTGCCGCCATGCGTTGGAGTAGTTCATCCCGTTGGGCGGGGTCTGCGAACAGGTTCAACTCGAGCGCGCTCCTGCCAATCACCTCCTCACGCGTAAACCCCAGGGATTGCAGGAAGGCATCATTGACCTCCACATACTTGTGAGTGGTAAGGTTGGTCAATGCCATCTGTGACAGGCTGGCACGGAAGACACTGGCGAGGAGTTCGGAATTTCTATTGTTTTTCTTCATATCAGCTCCAAAAGTTCGGAGAGCATTGTTAAAAGTCAGGCGATGTAAGGCTCAACTTCTTTAACCGAGGGGAGGGCGGCTTGGGGACTCTCCCGAGGCGGAGGAAAGCAAATCGTTGATGAGTTGAAGGAGGGCCTTCAACTGGACGGGTTTGCTCAGGTAATCGTTCATGCCCGCTTCGAGACAGCGCTCGCGGTCGCCGGTCATCGCCAGGGCGGTGAGTCCGATGATGGGCACGTTGACCAGTTCAGGGTCCGAGCGGATGCGGCGCGTGGCTTCGAGTCCATCCATTTCGGGCATCATCACGTCCATCAGGATCAGGTCGGGGTGGATCTTTTGGGCCTGGTCGAGTCCTTCGAGACCATTGACAGCCGTGACCACCCGACAGCCGTGGTTTTCGAGGTAGTCCTGGATGAGCATGGAGACCGCCACGGTATCCTCCACCAACAGGATGGTGGCGCGCCCGGCTTTGGAGGGGGGCTGTGCCTGCTGGGCGGCGGGATTTTCGACGAGCGGACTCGTCAGACCGACGGCCGTCCACGGGATGGAGATGGTGAAACGGCTGCCTTTATTCGGTTCACTCTGGACCGAGATGCTGCCGCCGTGTAGACGCGCCATCTGGCTGACGAGCACCAGGCCAAGACCGGTGCCCTGCGAGCCGCGCGTCAAGCCGGCATCCAATTGGACAAAAGGCTGGAAGAGCAGGCGCAGGTCTTTTTGCGCGATGCCGATGCCGGTATCCCAGATAGTGAAATGAATGATCTGCTCTTTCGTGTCACCGCGGATCTCGAGGCCGAGACTGCCGCCCTCGGGCGTGAACTTGACGGCGTTGCTCAACAGGTTGACGAGCATCTGCTTGAGACGGCGTTCATCGGCCCAGATGATCTTGACGCCTTTGTCGATCTCGAATTGCACATCCAGCCTCTTCTTCTGGGCCAGTTCGCGGATCATGCGCAGGCTGGACTGGGCGACCATATCCACATTCAATTTGGCAATGTCCAATTCGATGCGGCCCGCATTGACCTTGGCCAGGTCGAGCACATCGTTGATGAGTTCGAGCAGGTGCTGGCCGCTTTCCGCAACGGTGGTCAGGTATTTCACCTGCTTTTCGTTCAGCGGTCCCGCCACCTGTTCGAGCAGGCTTTCCGAGATGCCCAGGATGGCGTTGAGCGGGGTGCGGAGTTCGTGGCTTATGTTGGCGAGGAACTCGTCCTTCAGGCGCAGGGCGCGCTCCATTTCGGCGTTGGCGAGGCGCAGGGTTTCCTCCACTTGTTTTTCGGCGGTGATGTCGCGCATGGTGGTGAGGTAGTGCTGGCGCCCCACGAGTTTCAACCCGTAGACGCTCACGCTTACATCGCGGATCTCATCATCGGCGCGCCTGATCTTGAACGTGGTGATTGCAAACTCGGTGGAGAATTGAAGCGCATGGACGACCGCATCAGCCAGTTCAGACACTTCCGTTTCAGGCAACAGGCCGAGATCGCTGAGGGATCGCCCCGTCAGTTGTGCGGCGGTATAGCCAGTCAAAGACTCGAAGGCGTGGTTGATGCGGATGACTTTTCCATCTTCGTCAAAGAGAACAACTGCGTCGGGCGATTCCTCGAAGAGCAGGCGGTTTTGCTCCTCGCTCTCGCGCAGAGACTGCTCCGCTTTTTTGCGCTCTGTGATATCCAGGACCGTGGAGCGGCTCATTACGTAGTTACCTTCCGCGTCACGGATGGCCGTGGCGCTGACCAGGATTGGGAAGGTGGTGCCGTCCTTGCGGACAAATTCAAATTCCAGGTCCTTAATCCAACCTTGCTTTAAAAAGACAGGGAAGTTCGTGCGGAAGGTCTCCATGCTGTCGGGTGTGACGAATTCGGAGAACGGATGGCCGATCACCTCCTGCCGCGCGTAGCCCAGCCAGTTCAACTCGGTCTGGTTGATCAGGAGGAAGCAACCTTTGGCATCCAGTGAGTGATATCCGGAGGGCGCGTTGTCGTACAGGTCCTGTACTTCGGCGGTGCGCTGCTGGACGCGCTTCTCCAGTTCGCCAAACAGGCGGGCATTGGAGAGGGAGGCGGAAGCATGGAAAGCCAGGGTCTCTACGAAGCGCAAGTGGTCTTCATTATAGGAATTCAATCGGTAACTGAAGACCTGCAAAACTCCCACCACTTTGCCTTCCATCTTGAGGGGCACCATGATGGCTGAGCGCGGACGTTCTTCCTCTGGACCGGGCTTCCTCTCCAGGATCTCTGCTTCTTCATTGAAGAAATAATTGGTGCTGGCGGTCCGTAGGGCGGCTTCGTAATCCTTCATCAGCATGGACTCCCCGCTGCGGATGACCAGGCTTTGCGTCCCCTTGCCCGGCGGTTCGAGCGGGATGGGCGGGAAGTTCGCGACATCGTGTGTGCCTTCTTCGTTTTGCATGTGGACACAGGAGATCAATTCACTCTGCGGGTCGAAGGAGGAGACGATCAGGATATCGCAGGGCAGGGATGCCTTCACGGTCTCGAAAATGATAGGGTAGATCTTCTTTGCATCCAGGGTTTCGTTGATGGAGCGCCCGGCTTCGAGCAGGAGCGAAAGGTCTGCCGTGCGTTCGCGCAGGGCCTCCTGGGCGCGCAGGGATATGGCAAAGTTCCCGACCTCGGGTGTGAGAGTCACCAGCACGTGATGGGCATAATCGGGAACATTGCCCAGCGTATGCGAGGCCAGGTTCATACAACCGATCACAAGGTCCTGGTAGAGAATGGGGATCACTGCCAGGGATCGAATACCCTCCCTTTCATAACGAGGCGCTTGAATCGTCGGATCGGCGGCGGAGTAATAGAAAGGCGCGCCCAACAGGATCTTTTTTACGTTGGGTGAATCGGCGGGGTAATACAAGGCACTTTGAACGAACTCATCGCCCAGGCCGACATGTTGGATCAGTTCCAGGTTCCGATAATCGGGATCGAGAAGATAGATGCCGCCACTGTCCAAACCGCTGAGTTCGAGGATGGTTCCCAGGAACACGCTGAACCCCTCCTCGGTGGTGTTGAAGTGTCCAACCGCGCGCGCCAGGTCACGCTGGGCATAGAGGAGGGCCTCGTTCCGTTTTTGCTCGGTGATGTCACGGGCAATGCCAAGGATGGCGGGTTGGCCGGCAAAGGTGATCAAGTTGGCGCGCAAATCGATCCATATCCGCTGGCTTCCATCCTTGGTGATGAACTGGGTTTGATAGTTCTTTGGAACATCCTCGCCACGCACGCAGCGGTGGAAGCGCCCGGAAAAGATCTCAAGGTAATCGGGTGCCAATATCCGCGCAAAGGAGATATTCGAAAATTCCTCCTTGTCGTAGCCCAATATCGAAGACAACGCCGGGTTGGCAAAGATGAACTTTTCATCCTGGGCCACGAAGATGCCGTCGTCGGTTGACTCGATCAGGGTGCGGTATTTCTCCTCGCTCTCGCGCAGGGAATTTTCAGCCAGTTTCCGTTCGGTGATATCGGTAGCCACCCCGGTGGTGCGGATGGCGCGTCCGTCTTCTGTCAGGATGGGGAAGGAGCGGTCGAAGATCCAGCGGATGGAGCCATTGGGCTGGACCACGCGGTATTCCATCTCTGTGCGTTCGCCGTGTTCCTGTCGCTCGAGGGCCGCGAGCAGGATCGGACGGTCATCGGGGTGAATGGCCTGGACGTATTTGTGGGAGTCCCGGTACGTATCCTGGACGGGGATTCCCCAGACCTTCTCGTAAGCCGGGTTGAGATAGACCATTTTCTGGTGCTGGTTATCGAAGATCCAGAACACCTCGTTGATGGTCTCGGCGATCTGTCGGAAGTTTTCCTCGCTTTCGCGCAGGGCCTGTTCGGCTCTGATCTGTTGGATGACGATGGCCGCCTGGTGGACAATGGTCTCGATGGTCTCCTTGAACGGTGCGATGTCCCTGCGTGCCAGGATGGTCACTCCTCCCAGATGAAGTTCATGTTCGATGAACCCCATGGTGTAGATCGCGGTCAGTCCCAGTTCTTTCTCGAAGGCGGTGCAGATCCGTTTGGGCACCCTGCCAAGCAGAAGGCGATACAGGCCGCCCCCGAATTTCTCCATGTTGCCGCTCCTGAACGTGCGCAGTTCTTCCGCGGTCATCTTATTCAGGGCATAACTCCATCGCGTCGGGTCGATACCGACCTTCGCGATCCATTTTTCGAGGGTATTCCCAAGCCCATATAGCCCTGCGATCCTCATTACCTGATCTGACTCATCGAGAAGGGACACGCCCACGAAGCCGTCCCCGATCAGTTCACGGATCTTTTCGCCGACCAAGTGGCAGACGCCGGTCACGTTTGCACTGACGGCCAGCTTTTTTTGGAAATCCAATAACAGATTATTGATCTGCTCCGCCTGCTTGCGTTCGGTGATATCCTGGACCGCGCCGACGCGTCGGGTTGCACCCTTCGGCCCCTCTCCGGGCATCCGTTGCATGTAATCGCGCAGCCAGCGGATCTCACCGTCCTTGCGGCGGATGCGATACTCCATGGTGGCAGAGGACGCCTCCAGCAAATTGGGTATTTGACGGGCGATTCCTGCCAGGTCTTCCGGGAAGACCCGGCTGATGAATCCCCCGGGCATGGCATTGATCTCCTCGAGAGCGTAACCGGTAATGCGTTCGAAGGCGCCGCTGACCCACTCGGTCTGGATCTTGCCATCCGGGTAAACCAATCCACCGTAGGCGTAATCCGAGATCAGGCCCGAGATCAGGCCCGAGATCAGGCGGTGACGCTCTTCGCTCTGCTGTAAGAACGCCTCGGCCTGTTTGCGCTCGGTGATGTCACGCGTAATGCCCACGATCTCCACCTCGCCGCGTTTATTGAACAAGTAGGTGGTGGTCACTTCGGTGTGGACGATGGAGCCGTCCTTGCAGGGCTGATCCACCTCGGTGACGTAGGACTCGGTTCCGCTTCCCTTTGCGATGAAGGCAGGCAGGTTCTTTGCCAGCGAATCGCCCACTATCTTGAGCGATTCGGGTGTCAGTGCTTCGTTGACAGGCTGTGCCATCACTTCTTCAGGGGTGAAGCCGCGCAATTTCTCCACCGAGGGGCTGACATACGTGAACTTGCCGCTCGTCGGGTCCAGCACCCAGATCACATCCGCGGAGTTTTCCGCGATCAGGCGGTAATACGCCTCGCTCTCGCGCAGGGCATCTTCGGTCGCCTTGCGTTCGGTGATATCCTGCTGGGTTGCCACCCGATACAAGATATTGCCCGACGAATCCCGCACGCTGACCAGGTCCATCTGCACGGGATATCGCTTGCCATCCTTGCGGATCATGTTGGCTTCGTAGCATTGACTGCCCTTGCGGTCCGCTTCCATGATCGCTTGTTTGACGTGTTCGTGGCTCTCGGGGGCATACATGCTCAAGATTGTCATGGACGAGATCTCGTCCACCGTGCGCCCCTGCAGTTTGGCAAAGGCTGGGTTACAGGTCAGGACCTTGCCAGTGGCGGGCGATCCGAGCGCGATCCCGTGCGCACAATACTGGAAGGCATCTGCCCATAGCCTGATCAACACTTCTTCGATGGTCCGTTCTTTCGATCCGCTTGGGATAATTTCGCTCTCGTACTGTCCCCCCTTCGCTTCCATAAGACGTTCCAATTCCGCGATCCGTTGTTTAGCGGCCTCGAGTTCGCTCTGCAACTCTGCCTTTGTCGGTTTTTGTGCCATTTTTGTGTTCCTTGAGAACGAGAAAGAAAGACTCCAATCATATTTTCGCACATTGACAGTGTCAATCAAATGGGGGGATTCCCTACCTTATCTACCTGAACCGCTTTTTGAAGGCATGGAACGGCGTTTTCTGCTCTAAAAACAGACTCACCCGCGAACGAATCCGTTTCGGGTGAGTCTGTTTGCTTCGGGCTGATGTCCCGCGCGTTTCGCCGCCTCCCCAACTCCCGCCTCCTGCCGACCCGCGGCCGCCTCCAGTTTCCTCCAGACTCCCTCGCCCCGAATCAGATCCAACGCCGCGATCCCCGCGCTCATCGCCAGCGGATTGCCCGAGATGTCCCTACCTTTTTGTATGGTCAGATATTTGTAACAAAACCTGACATTGGTCAAACAGGCGAGACCAATTGAGTCGATCACTCCCTGGCTTTGGAGAGGTCAGGGTGGTATTTGCTCTCGGGATAATTTTCCATATAATGTAAGTGTTTTCAGAAAACGCTTACATTATGAAAAAAACTCTGCTCCGACTATTGCAGATGTGGACCGGCAGGGCGGCGTGGACGTGCGCGGCTACTTTGTCTGGTCTTTGCTCGATAACTTCGAGTGGGCGCAGGGATACACCAACCGCTTGGGCGTTTTCCGCGTGGACATCAAGCCGTAAAAGTGTACGGTCAAAGATTCGGGCATGTGGTACGCAAAAGTGGCTCGCACGAACAAAGTGGGCGAGTGATCGGAGACAATATGAGAATTGCATTTGCTGGAGCAGGCTACATCATCGATATCCACGCCCAAGCCGCGCGGACACAAAAGAACGTGGAGCTGTCCGCGGTCGTGGAGAAGTTTTCCGATAAGGCCGCCGCGTTGGCGAAGAAATTCCAGATCAAAAATCAATACGAGACCGTCGAGCAATTGCTCAAGTCGGGAAACGCGGACGCTCTCGTGATCGGCACGCCGAATTTTCTCCATGCGTCGCAAGCGGTGGCCGCGCTCAAGGCGGGAGTCCACGTGCTGGTGGAGAAGCCGATGGCGATGAACGCGCGTGAATCCGAGAAGATGATGGATGCCAGTGCGAAAAGCGGTGCGACCCTGATGGTGGCGCATTGCTGGCGCTTCGACGAAGACGTGAATTGGTTGAAAAAGCAGACGCCGAAATTGGGCAAGATCATCCGCACCAAAGGCTACGGCGTCCACTCGCATTGGGGACCCGCGGGCTGGTTCACGCAGAAGAAGCTCGCTGGCGGCGGCGCGCTGGCCGACATGGGCATCCACGCCCTCGACACGGCGTGCTACCTGCTCGGCGACCCGCGTCCCATTTCGGTCTACGCGAGAATCGGAACGCACTACGGCAAATATGACGTGGATGATACGGGCGTCATCCTCGTCGAGTGGGAGAACGGCGCGACCTCCTATATCGAGTCGGGTTGGTGGCAGCCGCACATGGACGGTCCCGAGGCGGCGACGCAGTTGTATGGGACGAAGGGGTTTGGTCAACTGTTTCCGACGCGGCTTGAGATTGGAAAGAAGAAAGCTCGCGCTGAGCTGAGTCGAAGCGAGGAAAGAATTGATGTGATCGAGTCGGGGTTTGAATTTCCACGTCAGGAGCATTGTCCGCAAAGCATGTACGACGTGCAGATGGCGCATTTTATCGAGTGCATCCGCAAGAAAAAGATGCCCGTCCCTGGTGGAATGGAGGGTTGGATGAATATGAAAGTTGTCGACGCGGCGTATCAATCAAGTAAAACTGGCAAAGCCATAAATATCAAATAGGAGGATTCGACATGCCCAACCGCACATGGATTTTTGACATTGACGGCAAACCCCACGAGGTCCTGCTCAAATTCGGGCTCATTGCAGGCCGTCAGATCTGGCTGGATGGCTCATTGATCAACAAAGGCCGAAACCTGTTCGAGATGGGTTCGGAGTATCACTTTGTTGTGGATAGACGTCCGGCTGAATTGGGAATTGTCTCCACGCCTGCGGGTTATGAATATTACCTGCGCGTTGATAATAATTTTGTATTTTCAAAAAACAACAAGAAACAGAAGATTGGAAAATACACGTCAAGGAAATTTGCCCAACGTCAAGTTTGGTTGGATATCGGGAGTAAATACGGTCTCGAATATCAACCTTTTTCCATCAAACCTTTCGTCTATCAGCATCGATTGATCGGTTTTCTCGAAAACTTTCTTGTTGTGATTGCACCTGGGTTTAGCGGGGTTGGCGATAGTTCTGTTCCAGGTTGTTACCTTGTGATTCGTCATTCCATTCTCGATGCGGACAAAATCAAGGAATTGAAGAATAGTGAAGATGTCAAAAAAGTGCTCAAAGATACGAAGACGCGCCCAGACTGGTTTGAAATACAGCCAGGGGTTACCAATATATTCGCGGCGGGACTGCTAAAAAAATTCAGCGAAATAGAATTAGCCGAGCGTCTGGTGTCTGTGTTCCATGTTCTATCAAAAGGAATCAGGCCCACCGTTGTTGATAAATGTGAAGGTGTGGAATGCAAAACGCCTTACTTCACGGATTTACAACTTACTTTGGTTAATGGCATACCACAGGTAATGTGTCAGGAATGCATTGACGGTATCAATGATATTGGTAAAAAAGTCGAGGAGGAATATAAAAAGCAACCAAACAATTTGATGAAAGGTGTCTTGTACGGATTGGCAGCCGCCTTTCTGGGGGCAATCGGTTGGGCATTGGTCATGGTTTTTCTTGACACAATTGGGGCCGCGTTTGCCCTCCTGATATTCTTTTTGGTCATCAAAGCGATGGATTACGCCAAAACAAAGCGAACTTTTATTAGTCTGTTCACCGCAGGACTTTTATCGCTTGCAGGTTCCATTGCGGGTTCCTATCTCGGGCTTGTAGGATACTTGATCAAAGAAGGGAATTTTGCCCCCACGTTCAGCGAGTTTATCAGGTTGGCGAAGGCTATGCTGGAAAAACCAAAGCTTCTGAATGAGACAATTTTGTTCTCTCTGATTGGACTCGTTCCATATCTTTTTATAACATGGAGCGCAAATCGAAAACACCTAAAACAATTCTTCAAACCCAAAATAGAAGTTATTCCCACCTTTCCACTAAAACGGTAACGCAAATATGACTCTCGAATCCATCCTCCCCATCCCCGATATTTTTTCTGCCAGGCGCGTCCTCTGCATCCAGCCGCACTATGATGACAACGACATCGGCGCGGGCGGGACGATTGCGCGGCTCGCCCAAAACGGCGCGGAGATCTTCTACCTGACCGTCACCGATGACCTGGCAGGCGTGGTGGACAGGTCACTTTCCGATGAAGCCGCGGCCGCGTCCCTGGAGCGTGACCAGCAGGCGGCGGGAAAGATCATCGGCGTCACGCAGCACATCGCCTTGGATTATCCTGACGCGGGTGAGTACAACTACTTTGCCCTGCGCGCCAACCTGCTGAAATACATCCGCCTGCTCCAACCCGACTTTGTCCTCACCTGCGATCCGTGGCTGACCTACGAAGCGCATCACGACCACATCCAAACGGGACTGGCCGCGGCGGAAGCGGTCCAATTTGCAGGCCTGCTCAAGATCCCCTCCTCCGATCCTGCCGTGGACGCGGTTTATCAAGGTCACGCCATCGAAGGTGTCGGCTTCTACTACTGCCGCGAACCCAACCAAATCGTGGACATCACATCCACCTGGGACGCGAAGGTCGCGGCCATTCGTAGTTATGCCACGCAAATCCCGCCCGACGCCGCGGACCAGATCGTGATGGCGCTCCAGTTCAAGTCCGCGCAGGTTTGCGAAGGAAAGGACTTCCAACTTGGTGAGCCGTTCAAGGTTTTGAATCCCAGCGCGTTGCATTGTGGCTTATGAGTATACAAGTAGACACGTACACAGGTATACAGGTACATACGGAATACGCCCCCGTCCCCGACACAAAGGATAGACAATGACTCCCAATCCCCTCCTCAAAAAACTAGGTTACTCCGACACCGATCGCCTCGTCATCCTCCACACCGACGACATCGGAATGTGCCAGGCGTCCATTCAAGCGTACAAAGATTTGTGGGAATTTGGCGCGATCACTTCGGGTGCGGTGATGGTTCCGTGTCCGTGGTTCCCCGCCGCCGCGCAGATGTGCCGCGAGAATCCCGCCATGGACATGGGTGTCCATGCGACGCTGAATTCGGAATGGGACGGCTACCGCTGGTCGCCCGTCTCCACGCGCGACCCCGAAAGCGGGCTGCTCGACACGGACGGTTATTTCCACCACTGGCAGGACGCCGTCTACGCCAATGCCAAGCCCGAAGCGGTCGCGGTGGAAGTCAACGCGCAGGTGGAGCGAGCACTGGCCGCGGGCATGGACGTGACCCATGTCGACTCGCACATGGGCACCATCATCCATCCCAACTTCGTGCAGTCGTATTTGCAGGCGGGCATGAGTCGATTGATTCCCAATATGCTGCCACGCGCCTCCGCTAAGGGGTTCGACATGATGGGCATGGACGAGTCCGTGCTGGCGATGTACGCGCCGATCTTGAATCAACTCGAAGCGCAAGGTGTCCCGATGATCGACGGTCTCTTCTCCATGCCGCTCGAACACGACAACGACCACATCGGCGTGGCGAAGAAATTGCTGGGCGAAGTCCCCGCGGGCATCACGCACTTTCTCTTCCACCCGTCCATTGACACGCCCGAACTGCGTGCCATCTGCCCCGATTGGAAAGCGCGCGTCGCCAACTATCACGCCTTCATGAGCGACGAGTTGAAGAACTTTCTCAAAGACACTGGCATCCACCTCATCGGCTACCGCGCCATCCGCGACGCGATGAGGAAGGCGTAATTTTGTTAAACACAAAGTACACAAAGGCAACGAAGGAAAATGCATTGAAGATTGTGGTTGTTTCCCCATGATGTGCGTGTCCCAAGTTGGGCGGTAGTTGTACTGCCGCTGACGCCGACGCAGTGCAATTGTGTTGGGAACAAAACCATTCGCTGCCTGGAATCCGAAACCTGGAACTTGAAATCTGACACCTAGAACCTGACACTGGAGAACCCATGAATAACAAACTCCCCTTCGGACGCGTCGCCCTCTACTCGATGGCCTCGGCGGGACTGAACATTCTCGCCATCACGCTCGACACGTGGATCCTCTACTTCTACGCGCCGCCGCCCGACTCGGGCCGCACCGCGTATCTACCGCTGGGATTGATCGGCGTGCTGATGATCGTCGCCTCCATTTGGGACGCGGTCATTGACCCGTTCATCGGCCAGTGGAGCGACACCCTGCGCTCGCGCTGGGGACGCCGCAAACCGTTCCTCGTGCTGGCATCGCCCTTCGTCCTGCTCGGCGCGATCCTGATCTGGACTCCGCCTGGGACGAACTTCACGGTCAACGCCATCTACTTCATGGTCATCACGTTGATGTACCGCACGGCCTACAGCCTGGTCGGTATTCCCTACGACGGCACGCTGCCCGAAATGGCGCCCGACGCCAAAGCGCGCGTGGGACTGAGTTACTGGAAGAACGTCTTTGGCATCGTGGGCGTGTTGATCGGGTCGCTGGTGGCCGCGCCGTTGTTCGAGCAGATCGGCGCGGTGTACATGGGAATCGTCGTCGGTGCGGTGGGCATCGTCACCATCTTCATCACCCTGCTTGGCCTGCGCGAGACCGACCGTCCGCTCGGCGAACCGATGGGCGCGGTCGAGGGAATCAAAGCCACCTTCCAGAACAAGCAGTTCATCATCGTTTTTATCTCCACGCTGTTCGTGCATGTGGCCTACCAGATGATCCTGCTCAACTTCCCGTACTTCGTCACGCTCGTGCTGGGCGAATCCGAAGGCGACGTGGGAACATATATCGGCGTGCTGATCATTCTCATGGCGCTCACGGGTCCGCTGTGGACGTGGTGGAACAAGAGACGTCCGCAACGCTGGTTGTTGAACCTGACAATGATCGGCCTGACGATTGCCATTGGTGCGGGCTTCCTCGTCGGCGGGACAACCGCCCTGCCGCTCAACATCCAGGCCTTCCTCCTCGTCACGCTCATCGGCGTCACGCTCGGCGGCTATCTGATCGTCATCTACGCCATGATGGGGAACGTGGTCGACTACGACGAAATGCTCACAGGCCGTCGTCGTGAAGCCATTTACTACGGCACATTCTCGTTCGCCATCGGGCTGGGAAGTTCGGTCGGCGCGTTCATCCTGCCGCAGTTGCTCAGCATCTTCGGGTACACGCGCGAGAATCCGCTTGGCGTGCGCGTCGCCTTCCTCGCCATGGCCGTGTTTGTGTTGATCGGCTACTTCATCTTCCAATCTTACAAACTCGGCGACACGCCCGAGGAGACGCGGAAGAATTTGGGGATGCAGTGATTGGAGATTGGTAATTGGTAAATGGTAATTACCAATCTCCAATTACCATTCACCGAAAGGAATCGACATGACTGCCTCTCCCTCCCTCTCCGCTGGCGTTGCCCGCCGTCTCATCACCCCGCCGAAGGGGATCTACCAAATCGGCTACGGTGACCGCACCAAGGGCAACATCGGTGTCCACGATGACCTGACCGCCACTGCCCTCGTCCTCGACGACGGGAAGACGCGTCTCGCCATCGTCGCGCTGGACATGCTGACCATCAACGAGTTCATCGTGGACCGAGTCCGCGCCCGCCTCGCCCCGACCGAAGTGTTGCTCTGCTGCTCCCACACGCATTCGGGCCCCATCGCCTACGCGGACGAGAAGTCGCCGCGCAGGAACCGCGAGTACATTGACCTGCTCGTGGAGCGCATTGTTGAGGCGGTGAAATCGGCGCAAGAGAATCTCCTGCCCGCGCATCTGGAATATTCCAGCGGTGAAGCCAATGTGGGCATCAACCGCCGCGAGAAGATGCCCGATGGTCACATGGAGATTGGAAGAAATCCCGAGGGTGTGCGCGACAAATCAGTGCAGGTGGTGAGCATTTTTGCCCTCACCCCTAGCCCCTCTCTCAATTTTGGGAGAGGGGGACGCCCTGTCAAAGACTCCCCTCTCCCGTTATCGGGAGAGGGGTCGGGCGTGAGGGCGGGGGTGAGGCTTGCCACCCTCGTCAACTACGCCTGTCACGGCACGGTGTTGGGACCTGACAATCTGCTCGTCTCTGCGGATTGGATCGGCGCGATGAGAAAGAACGTGGAGCAGGAACTCGGCGGGCTGACTCTCTTCCTGCAAGGCGCGGCGGCCAACATCAACCCCGACATGTATTGGGAAGACGCGCATGCTTTCGAGAAGGTGGCAGAACAAGGCTTGGGCGTGGCAGAGGCCGTTCTAGCCGCGACCCGCGCGGGGTCGGAAATGACGCGAGCCGTTCCGCTGGAAATCCAACGCACGCAGGCATGGCTCCCGACCGAGACGCGCGTCACGTCGGCGCGTCCTCCAAAAAATTACACCAAGCCGCTGCTCGACATGGCGCACATGCCCGCCTTCATGGCCGTGTTCGCAGACATTTTGCTCAACCAGCGGTATCCGTGGAAACCCGTCATTGAAGCGCGCGATGGATTCTGGTCGGTGCCGATGAGAATCAATGCGGTGAAAATTGGCGATCTCGCGTTGGTGACATTTGGAGCCGAGACATTTACAGAAATTGGAATGAAGGTTAAATCGGCATCGCCCGCCGCGCACACGTTGTTCGCCAGCGTGAGCGATGGCTGCATCAGTTACCTGCACACCGAAGCGTCGCACGCGGAGGGTGGCTACGAAGTGGACGTGGCGCCGCTGGCCTATCGTTACCCTGGACGACTGCAAGCGAAGTGCGAAACGATCGCGCTCGACGCGACAAAAAATATTTTAGAAAAATTGTGGTAGCTGTAATCTGGTGCGGAATGGCATTCCGCATACAGTGATTTGGCAGGATACCCTCCCGCCCCACACATCAAAGGAGTCCAAATGACAGCAGCAGCCCCCGAATTCCAAACCAGCACGAAAACGCGCATCATGTATTCGCTCGTCAGCCTCGGCGTGGCGACCGTTGTCGAAGCGGTGTCGGGCGTGATCGCCTTCTACATCGTGGATGTGAAGAACCTGCCCGTGACCTGGTACTCCACGTTCTGGTTCATTTACACCCTCTACAACGCGGCCAACAACCCCGTGCTCGGATACATGTCCGACCGCACGCGCTCGCGCTGGGGACGCCGCCTGCCCTACATCCTGTTCACGGGCCTGCCCTACGCGGTGACGTTCGCCCTTCTTTTCACCGCGCCATTCGACGGGCGCGACAACCCAGTGGCTTTGCTGGTCTATTTTGGCACGTGCATCATCATCTGGGAAAGTTTCTACACCGCCATCGCCACAGGCTACTATGGCCTGCTCCCCGAAATGTTCGGCAATTACAAAGAGCGGACAGACGTGGCCGCCAAGATGAACATCTTCCAAACGGTGGCGCTGGTCATCGGTGCGGCGCTTCCGCCCATGCTGGCGAATTTACTCGGATGGTCGGGGATGGGAATCCTGCTGGCCGTCATTTCAGTGATCGCCATCTACGCGGGCTATCCCTTCCTGTTCGAACGCGCGGACCTCAAAACGGACACTGCTTTTCCGCTTGGTGAGGCCCTCAAAGCGACGTTCTACAACCGTAGTTATCTCACGGCCGCGGGCGCGCAGATGATGCGCTTCGTCGCCACGGGCACACTGCAAACGGGCATCCTCTTCTATCTCAAATACAGCCTCAACGTGGACACGAGCAACTCCACCGTCATTCTCGGCATCGCATTTTTGGTCGCCATGCTCTCACTCTATCCGTGGCGCAACTGGGTGGCGAACAAACTTGACTCGCGCCGCACGCTGATGATCGCCAACGCCGTCATGATCCTCGGCATCGTCCCGATGGGATTCTCTCCCAACATCACCTTCACCTACGCCGCCGCCATCGTTCTCGGCATCGGGTTGGGCGGACTCATCCTGATCGGCGACGTCATCATGGCCGAAGTGGTGGACGAAGACGAAGTGAAGACAGGCCACCAGCGCGCGGGCATGTACTTCGGTATGAGCGGCTTCCTCATCACCCTGAGCGGACTTGTCGTCTCGTCCGTGTTCGGACTGCTCATGCCCGCCTTCGGCTACGACACTGCCCTCGAAGTCCAGCCAGTTACGGTTGACCTCGGTTTCCGCATTTTCCTGACCGTGCCCACCTCCATTGGTTTCCTGCTCGCAATCTTCCTGCTCTGGCTCTATCCACTGCATGGAAAATATCTGCAGGAGATCAAAGATACTCTTACCAATAAAAGAAAAGCGACGAGTGACGAGCGTGGCGTGTGATGTAGGCGAAAGCGGCAGGGGCACCCAACGCCACTCGTCACACGACACCCGTCACATTTTTAAGGAGCCAAAATGAAAATTACCGTCATCGGCGGCGGCTCGACGTACACGCCCGAACTCGTGAATGGATTCCTCGCCATGGTCGGCTCGCTTCCGCTGACCGAACTCTGGCTGATGGACATCGACAAGGAACGGCTGGAGATTGTCGGTGGGTTTGCACAGCGGATGGCCAAGGCAAAGGGCGAACCGTTCAAGGTGATTCTCTCGCTCGACCAACGCGAATCCATTGCGGGTGCGTCGTACGTGATCACGCAACTGCGCGTGGGACAAATGTCCGCCCGCCGCGGCGACGAGTACCTCGGGTTGCGTCACGGCCTGATCGGTCAAGAGACGACGGGCGTGGGTGGAATGGCAAAAGCCCTGCGGACGATCCCCGTGATTTTGTCGGTCGCGCGTGACATCCGTGAGTCCGCGCCTGGCGCGTTACTGGCGAACTTCACCAACCCCGCGGGACTGGTGACCGAAGCCCTCACGCGCTACGCCTCGGACGTCCCCGCGGTGGGTGTCTGCAACGTGGGCATCACCACCAAGATGGAAATTCTCGACGAACTCGAAAAGGCGACGGGCTCACATGTGGAATCGGAGCGCGCCGTGCTCGATACGCTGGGACTCAACCACCTTACCTGGCATCGCGGCTTTACCATTGACGGCCAGGAGATGTGGCCGTTGATCTTCCCCGCCTACGTTGAGTCGCTCAAGGATGAGACCGAACCCGAGTGGGACGTGCGTACCATCGAGGCGCTGGGCATGATCCCCAACTACTACCTGCAATATTTCTACTACACTGACAAAAAATTCGAAGCGCAAAAGAAGTGGCCACCCTCGCGCGCCGAGGAAGTGATGACCATCGAGAAAGACCTCCTGCGCGACTACGCCGATCCCAACCTGACCGAGCCTCCCGCCGACCTGATGAAACGCGGCGGTGCGTACTACTCCACGCTGGCGACTCAACTGATCAACTCGCACCACAATGACCTCGGGCAGGTGCATGTGGTCAACGTCCGCAATAACGGCGCGGTGAAAGAGTGGCCTGAAGATTGGGTGCTGGAGTTGCCCGCGAAAGTGGACAAGCGCGGAGTCCATCCGTTGCCAGCCGCACCGCTTCCCCCCGCCTGCTTCGGGCTGATCGCACAGGTCAAGATGTACGAACTGCTCACCGTCGAGGCCGCGGTGCATGGTGACAGTAACGCCATGTATCAGGCGCTGTTGACCCATCCGCTTGGCCCGCGGGCGGATAAGATTCAAGAAGTGATGGAAGACATGCTCGAGACGAACAAGCAGTGGCTGCCGCAGTTTAAATGGTCAAAGGTCGAAGGTCGGATGACGTTTGACTATTGACTTTCGACGCATTGGAGACTCAATGAAATATTTCTTGGGAATAGACGTCGGCGCGTCCAAAACACACGCGCTCATCGTGGACGAGTCAGGCGCGTGCATTGGCTTCGGAAAGGCATGGGGCGGAAATCACCAAGCCGTTGGCTTTGATGGGTTCTTCAGCGTGATCGAAGAATCCACAAATGGCGCGTTACAAATGAGCGGCGTGGAGAAAAGCCAGATCGCAGGCGCGGGATTCGGCGTGGCGGGCTATGACTTCCCGTCTGACAGAGCGCCGCATTTGCAGGAGATCACCAAGTTGGGGTTGTCGTGTCCCGTGGAAATTGTCAACGACGGCGTGAACGGTCTGCTCGCGGGTGCGACGCGCGGCATCGGCGTTAACGTCACCGCGGGGTCGTCCAACAACTGCCGCGGACGGAACGCGGCGGGCAAGGAGGGCCGCATCGTCGGTAACGGCGCGCCGTTCGGCGAATACGGCGGGGCGGCCGAGATCGTCCAGCGCGGACTGCAAATGGTCAACTACGCCTGGATCCAGCGCATTCCTCCCACCGCGCTGACGCAAATATTTCTCGAAGCGGTCGGCGCCAGGGACGAACTGGATCTGATGGAAGGTCTCTCGAATCAGCAATACCATCCCTTCCCGTTCATGGCGGTCCAGATCCTCGACGCGGCGCGGGCGGGCGACGCGGCCGCGCAGGCTGTGGCGCACTGGACGGGCGAGGAACTCGGCTGGCTGGCCGTCTCGGTGGCGCGGCAGATCGGGATGGAGAACGAGGTGGTCGAGATCATCCAATCGGGCAGCGTCTTTGAAGCGGGCGCGCTCATCACCGATCCCATGCGCGAGATCGTGCTTCGGAATTGTCCGCGCGCCGTACTCAAACGTCTCGACGGTCCGCCCGTGGTCGGCGCGGTCATCCTCGGCATGGAGCAGGCGCGCTTCGACGGCTACGCCGTGCGCGACGAGATGATACGAACAGCGAAGGAAATCGTGAAATAGATCGCGGGGATGCGTCGCACCTCACTCGACGAGACAATCCTGCACGATACGTGTGACACATTCCCTACACAGGAGAAAACCAAATGTCTGAATTAGCCATCCTCGGTGGACCGAAAACGCGCACGAAAAAATATCCTGACTGGCCTGTCTGGGACGAGCGCGACATCCAGGCTGTGACGGAGGTCGTTCGTTCGGGACGTTGGGGCGGATTCCCGTACCCCGGGCCGAAGACCGCCGAACTGGCGCGTCGTTTCGCGGAACTGCAGGGCGGAGGCTACGCCGTCCCGATGATCAACGGCACCGTGACAGTGGAAGTGGCGTTGCGCGCCGCAGGCATCGGCTGGGGCGACGAGGTCATCGTCCCTGCGTACACCTTCCAGGCCACCGCGTCCGCCCCAATGTCCGCGGGAGCCGTGCCTGTCATCGTGGACGTGGACCCGAACACCTACTGTCTCGACCCGCGGGCCGCGGCGAAGGCGATCACATCGAAAACGAAGGCCATCATCCCCGTCCATCTCGGTCACCAAATGGCCGACATGGATGCCATCATGGAACTGGCCGAACAGCAGGACCTGATCGTAATCGAAGATTGCGCCCACGCCCACGGCGCAAAATGGCGCGGCCGCGGCGCAGGGACGATCGGTCACTTCGGCTCGTTCTCCCTACAATCGTCGAAGACGCTCACGTCGGGCGAGGGCGGAATCCTGCTATGCCGCACGCCCGAACATGCCGCGCTGGCCGCGTCCATCATCGACTGCGGACGTCCGCACGCGCTCGGCGGAGGGGAGGAGGACACGAACGGTCTCGCCGTTCAGGGCGGGAATTATCGCCTCAGTGAGTTGCAGTCCGCTTTGGCGTTGGTGGGAATCGAACGATTCCCTGCACAGGCCAAACAGCGCGAAGAGATGGCCGCCTACATGGATGAGTCGCTGAGCGAAGTCCCAGGTGTACGCGTTCTCAAACGCGACGAACGTCACACCACGCGTTCGTTTTATCGTTATATGTTCGCCATCGATCCCGCCGCCTTTGGCGTGGAACACGATGTGCTGTGCGGCGCGCTCGACGCGGAGGGCGTGGGGTGCTGGGTCGGTTACGAAGCCATGCACAATTACGAATTGTTCCAGCCGCAGAAATCGAACCTGGCGGTGCCAAAGGCCTTCCCCGAATATTTCGATTTCAAGAACATGGATTTGCCCATCGCCACGCTCGCCTGCGAGCATGAGGCCGTGTGGCTGGATGAAGCCATATTCAGAAGCGGAAGGAAAGGTGTGGACGACGCGGTGGCAGCGATCAAGAAGATCCAGAGGAACGCTGAAGAATTAAGCAGAGCCGCGGAAGAGTTGAGAAAAAAGTACGGGAAGTAACGGCGGCATTGGAAAATGAAAAGCGCCCCAACCTTAACGGACGGGGCGCTTTGATTTTCTGATGTTTATCTCATTGCTCAACGGGGTAGCCCGCGTTTACCCAGGCTTCGAAGCCGCCAAGGACGGGGGTGACGTTGGTAAATCCGTTTTCCAGCAGGATGGACGCCGCACGGGCGCTCGATTCCTCGCTGGGTCAGGTGCAATAGGTGATGATCCATTGATTCGGATCGAGTTCGCCGAGACGGGATTCCAATTCCGCCAGCGGGATGTTGACGGCGCCCACGATGTGTCCGACCTGGTAGGATTCGGCGCTTCGCACGTCGACGAAGAGGGCGGACCGCGCGTCGAAGGCGGCCTTCGCGTCGGACAGGCTGACGCGCGGGATCTCAGGGTAGGTGTCCTCCGCGATGGGCGCGGCCGGCGTGGGGACGGCGGACGCGTTCTGAGTCGCCATCATGATCGCGGCAGCGATCAGCAGGATCCCGCCGCCAATCGCAATGTAGAGAGGTACGGGTGGTCTTTGTTTTTTTCGTTTTTTCATGGTTATCTCCAATAATTGATAGCAGACATCATCAATAAGCAGTGATGGTCATCGCAAAACATGCCGCCCGAGCGGCGGTCCTCAATTGAAGAAGTCAGGCAATGGGAGGATGGAAAACAGAAAGGGTGTTCCCGCGGGATGTAAAGTGATGGTCATAGACGGTTAAATTCATTATACCTTTCGCCCTCGACCCAAAGATGAATCCTGGCTTAGGGTTCCCGCATCGACGCGTTTGCCTGATTTTTAAATTCAAGTGGTAAGGCGCGGACGAATCCTTCCAGGTGTTTTGTATCCCAACAGGCGCAGGGCGTTTGCCACCACCACCAACGTACTGCCTTCGTGAAAAATGACGGCGACGCCGATGCTGATGATGCCTGTCAGCGAAGTAACGATGAGCAGTCCGATCACGCCGAGGGCGATCGCCAAATTTTGGACGATGATCCTTCGGGTGGCGCGTCCCAGCCCGACCACAAAGGGGAGTTTGGACAGATCGTCGCCCATCAAGGCAACGTCAGCGGTCTCGAGAGCCACATCCGTCCCTGCGCCGCCCATCGCGATTCCCACGGTCGCGTTTGCCAGCGCGGGCGCGTCGTTCACGCCGTCGCCGATCATCGCAACCTGTCCGTATTCGTTGACGAGTTCACGGATGATGGTCAGTTTGTTTTCTGGCATGAGGTCAGCGCGGAAATCGGTCAGGCCAATTTCTGAAGCAATGGCGGATGCGGAGCGCGCGTTGTCGCCCGTCAGCATGATGGTGTGTTTCACGCCGATCTTTTTCAGCGCGCGCATCGTCGGCGCGGCCTCGCGGCGCAGGGTGTCGGCGAGGGCGAGAATCCCGATGGCGCGTTGATCTTCGGCGACCCACATCAACGTCTTACCAGATCGTTGCAGTGACTGCGCCTGCTGGAGCGCCTCCTCTGACAACCTCACGCCCGCGTCGTCCATCAACTTTTGGTTACCGATCCAGAATGTCCTGCCGTCCGTGACGGCGCGCAGGCCGCGCCCTGTCAGCGACTCGACCTCGTCCATGACGGAAACAGGCACACCCTGAGTCCGAGCCGCACGGAGCACCGCCTCCGCGAGGGGATGAGCGGAACGCGATTCCGCTCCCGCCGCGAGCGACAGCACATCCGCTTCTTTCTGACCCGAGTCTGGGAACGCCACCACGTCCGTGACCTCGGGCTGGCCGTGAGTCACCGTCCCTGTTTTGTCAAAGGCGATGGCTTTGAGACGGCCGAGATTTTCGAGATGCGCGCCGCCTTTAACCAGCACGCCGTTGCGCGCGGCCTGCGCCACCCCCGCAAGGATGGTGGCAGGTGTGCCGAGCGCGAGCGCACATGGAGAGGCGGCCACGAGCAGGGTCATGGCGCGCAGGAAGGATTCGCGGAAGGAGAATCCAAACAGCGGCGGCACGAGGATGACCAGCGCGGTGAGGACCAAAATCGCGGGGACGAAGACGCGCTCGAATTTTTCCATCGTCTGTTGCGTGGGTGATTTCTGGGCCTGCGCTTCCTCCACCATTTTCATCACGCGCGCAAGCGTGGAATCTTTGGCGAGACGCGTGACCTTCACTTCCAGCGCGCCCTCGCCGTTGACCGTGCTGGCAAAGACGTTGTCGCCAGCGACTTTGTCCACGGGGAGCGACTCGCCTGTGACGGACGATTGATCTATGCCAGAATTTCCGTCGAGGATGATCCCGTCCACGGGGATGCGCACGCCAGGGCGGACAATCACGACGTCGTCGAGTTGAAGCGACTCGACGGGGATGTCCTGCTCGCCTCCGCCGCGGCGGACGAGTGCGGTCTTGGGAGCAAGCTCGGCCAGTGCGCGGACGGCGCGGCGGGCGCGGTCGAGGGCGCGTTCTTCCAGCGCGTGGCCGAGACTGAACAGGAAGAGCAGCAACGCGCCTTCGGCAAATTCACCGAGAAACGCCGCGCCGATGGCGGCCACCACCATGAGTCCGTCGGTATCGAAATGGCGCTCGCGCAGTGCGCGCCAGGCATAGCGGGACACGTCCCATCCGCCGAAGATGTACGCGGCTGCGTAGAATCCGATGCTGACGAGTGTGGGGAGGCCGAGGAAGAGTCCGCCCAACCAGCCGATGAGAAGCGATACGCCCGAAAGGATGCTGAACAGCAAGCCGCGATTCTCCTGCAACCGCGCCTGGAATTCATTAAGCGGAATTTGATAGCCCAAAGAGCGCACGCGTTTTTCGATGGCTGGCCGATTTATTTTTTGCGTATCGTATTCCACCCACATCTTTTCGAGCGGATAGTTGACGCGGACGTTCAGCACACCGTCCATGCGGCCAACGCTGTGTTCCACCACCAGACTGCAATCGGAGCAGTCCATCCCTTCAATGCGGATGGCGGCGTGCCGAAAGCGAGTGACGATCTGCGCGCCCGCGCGTTCGGCGATGCGTTTTACGTCTGGCAGAGATAACAGGTCGGGATCGTAATGCAGGCATAAATTGACAGGGGACCTCTCCCGCTCCAGGTGGGCGCGCACGATTCCCCTGCGGTTTTGAAGCGAGGTTTCGAGACGATCCAGGCGATTATCCTTTTCATCTTCCACACCGGGAAGCAGGAGGGGAATTTCAAGTTCGATCGTTTTTTCCATAATGTCATCCTTAAGAATCATAACAACACACGACCACCGCCCATTCCGTTTGAACAGGCTGGTATACGCAGGACAATATTCGACTTAGCGAGTGGGAGGATGTGGGATTGCCGAACTCAATGTGAGCGCGGATGATTCGTCCAGAACGGGTTCGAGGGGATTGCCCGTCCCATTCCAGAACGCACAAAGATTCATAGGAAGATCCATTCCGTGATGGAAGGCGCATGTGGCCTCGGAGGGGGAATGGTGCGCCTCATTGCTTTGGAGGATATGTCCCGTCACGCTGAACAGGAGCAGGACAAGCAGGAATGCCAGGGAAAGTCTTCGGAGCATCGTTTCATCCGTGCAAGATGTGATCGAGACCGCGCTGAAAGAGGTCGATGACGTGCTCATCATCGATACAGACGAACACGTTGCGTCCCTGTTTGCGCGTGCGAATGATGCGCCTGTCACGTAACCCGCGCAATTGATGAGAGATGGCGGACTTGGTTAATCCCAGCCGCTCCACCAGTTCACCGACGCCGACCTCGCCGTCCATGAGAGCGGTAAGGATGAGGATGCGCGTCGGGTCGCTCAGCGAGTCGAACAGGCTGGCGAGATCGGATGCAATTTCGGGGGTGACGGTCTTGGTTGGCATGGAATAGTCCCTGTCAATTATTGAATAGTTGCTCAACCTTTATAATAATACATTCGGAAAAATGCGTCAAGCCCGTGTCTCGACGGACAAACGAACAGGCCCGCGTCTTTTCTGGACGTCGGACCTGTTTCTGTTTAATGAGCGTTCGCGTGGACCAAAGTTAATCTACTCTACCACTCCTTGCAGGTATTCGATGGTCTTCTCGAACAGGAAGGTTTTGGCGGCCTGACCTGTGCCCGTGGTTTGACCAGACGCGGCGGCGGTGGCCTGCGCGGCGGCTTTCTCGTCTTCGGTCTTGCCGCTTCCCGAGCCTGGGACTTTGGTCACGCCAGGGATGGGGGTGGGGACGGTGATGCCGTAGTCCGCGTAGAACGCGTTCAGGTCGGCGTTGGTCAACTGCATGGACGCGATGGCCTGCAATTGCGCGGGTGTCAGCGCGGAGACGATCTGATCCTGCACGGCAGTCAGTTCTTCGCTGGCGGTGGTCTCGTCTCCGCTGAGGGCGATAATGCCCTGCCAGAGCGGGACGAGCGACTTCGCCTGCTCGGCGGTGACCGCGTTGGGCGTGCCGTCCAGTTGCATGATGCCAAAGGCGAGTTGATTGCGCAGGCTGGCCGCGTCGGCGTATTCGGTGGAGAGGTATTCGCCCGCGATGGAGGTGGGCGCGATGGGGGCAGTTTCGGCTGCGGGAGCGCAGGCGAAGAGCAGGAGGGAGGAGAGTGCGAGAATGATGAGAGTGCGGAGGGTTTTCATTGTGATTTCCTTTGGTAGAGTTACAAACTAAAGTTGCGCAGTCCTTTCCCTCATCCCCTGCCCTTCTCCCGCAGGGAGAAGGGAGTCCCCTCTCCCTGCGGGAGAGGGTTAGGGTGAGGGTACGTAAGGTGGATTATTGCGCCAGTCCCTGCAAGTAGGTGATCAGGGCATCAACCATGACGGTTGAGACGCCGTTGCCGCCATTCGCGCCAGACGTGACGCCTTCCGCGGCCTGCTTGGTGGCGCGCGCTTCAGCGGACATCCCCGCACCGCCGCCTTGACCGTTCCCCTGTCCGCCGCCACTGCCGACGGTGACGTTGTTGGCCGCGGCCCAGGTTTGGATGTCGGCGGAGGTGAGTTTCATGTCGCGGATGGCGGTCAGTTGCTCAGGCGTGAATGCGGACTCGATCTGCGCGAGCAACGCGTTGACCTCGGCCTGGGCGCTGTTGCCCGTGCGGGTCATGTTGAGCAGCGCCTGCCAAAGCGGGAGCATAACTTTTGCCTGTTCCGCGTTGATGGGCGTAGCGGTTTCGGCGAGTTTGAGGGAACCGAGCGTCAGTTGCAGGCGGGCGGAGAGCGCGTTTTCGTAACTGACATCCAGGCTTGGGCTGACGTACGCGTCAGAGTTGGACGAGGTTGTCGAAGCAGAGTCCGCTGTCCCTGCGCAGGAAGCGAGGAAGAGGGAGAGAGTCAAGATGAGGATGAGGGAAATGCGAGTCATGGGGAAAGTCCTTTCGGGAATTGAGTCAGATATTCCGTATTGCGTACTGCGTATTGCAGGCGCTAGTGATTATCTTTTGGCGTCTTACGCAATACGCAATACGAAGTACGTTTTATTCGCGACGGAGGGCTTCGATGGGATCAAGTTTCGCGGCCTGGGTCGCGGGGTAGTATCCAAAGAAGATGCCGACGATGGCCGCCGCGCCAAACGCGAGCGGGATGGAGAGCGGGACGATTTCGGTGCGCATGGTTCCGAGCGAGCCGAACAGATACGAGCCGCCGACGCCAACGAAGACGCCGACCAATCCGCCCGCGAGGCTGAGGATGATGGCTTCGATCAGGAATTGGGTCAGCACGTTGGAGGGACGCGCGCCGAGCGCCTGGCGCAGACCGATCTCACGCGTGCGCTCGGTGACGGAGACCAGCATGATGTTCATGATGCCGATGCCGCCGACGAGGAGCGAGACGCCCGCCACCCATGCGAGCAGGTCACGGAATGCTGCGGTGGTGGCCTCCTGCGTGGCGATGATGTCCTGCTGGGTCTGCACGGTAAAGTCGGGTTTGGCCGCGTCCACGTCGTGACGTTCCGCGAGCAGGGCGGTGGTCTGCGCGATGATGCTGGGGATCTGCTCCTGGCTTTCGGCCTTGAGATAGATCGTGCGGACGGCGTCGGCGCGCAGGGTGGAAGTCGGCATGTATTTCTGGAGGACGATGCTGACGGGTAGGTAGATGCGCCCGTCGTAATCCACGTCGGAGACAATGCCCTTCGCTTCCATCACACCGATGACGGTGAGTTTGGTCGTGCCGACGGTGATGGTCTGGCCGAGGGCGCTTTCCGTGCCGAAGAGATCGGTGGCGATGCCCGCGCCGAGGACGACGAGTTTGGCTTTGCGATCATCTTCGTCTGCGGTGAAATAACGTCCCTCGGCGACGGCGTAATCACGCACTTCGGGAAAGTCTGCGGTGGTGCCGATGAGGGCAATGGCTTCCAAGTCTACGCCACCCGCGCGGATGTTTTGCGGCGCGGGAGATTGTTCAGCAGAGATGCCCGTGATGCCGACGACCTGCTCTTCAATCGCGTACACGTCTTCAAGCAACAATGTTTTGGATGCGCCAGGGACGCCGCGCATGGGCGAGACGATGATCAGGTTCGCACCGAGGGCGTTGATCTGGTCGGCAATGGAGGCTTCGGCGCCCGCGCTGACCGCCAGCATGACGATGACCGAAGCCACCCCGATGATGACGCCGAGTGTGGTGAGGAACGAACGGACTTTGTTGAGCATCAGGCCTTCCCAGGCCGAGCGGAAAATTTTTCTGAATTTCATGGCATACCTCTATTGATGCAATCCCGCGCAATGGTTCTTGCCATCGCGGCCATCGGACAGGATTTTTCCGTCCTTGACGCAGATGACGCGCTGGGCATGTTCGGCAATGTCCGCTTCATGCGTGACCATGACGATGGTCGCGCCGCCCTTGTGGAGGTTGTGCAGGATCTCCATGATCTCCACGCTGGATTTCGAGTCGAGGTTGCCTGTCGGTTCGTCCGCCAGGATGAGCGGGGGATTGTTGACGAGGGCGCGCGCGATGGCGACGCGTTGTTGCTGTCCGCCAGATAACTGATTAGGACGATGATGCAGGCGCTTCTCGAGTCCGACCGAAGTGAGGGACGCGACCGCGCGGGCTTCAGCATCCTCGTCGCTGACGTCGTCCGCGGTGTAGAGCAGGGGCAACATCACATTCGAGAGCGCGCTCAAACGCGGGAGCAGGTTGAAAGATTGGAAGATAAATCCGAGTTTCTCGTTGCGCACATCCGCCAGTTCGTTCCTGCTCATCTGGCTCACGTCGCGGCCGTCGAGGATGTACGCGCCGTCGGTGGGATGGTCGAGACAGCCAACGATGTTCATCAGCGTGGACTTGCCCGAGCCCGAAGGTCCCATGATTGCGACGAACTCGCCGCGCGCCACCTGCACATCCACTCCCGCCAGCGCGTAGACCGCCGCCTCATCCTCGCCGTACACTTTTGTCATACCCGTAATTTCGATTAGGTTATTATTCATCACAGAGTCTCCGCTGTAGGTCACGTTTCAAACGTGACCTACTTGGTCTCCACCGTTCCCGTGCTGACCACATCGCCGACTTTGAGTCCGCTCAGGATCTCGGCGTTGGCGTAGTCGCGCAGGCCAACAGTGACGGGTGTCATCTTCAATGTGCCGTCCGCCTGAACGACGAAGACCGCGTACGACCCAGGAGCAAGTTCGCGCAAAGCCTGGACGGGGACGAGCAACGCGTCACGCGCTTCCGCCGCGATGACTTCCACTTCCACGGTCATGCCAGAGAGAATGCGCGCTTCCGTTTCATCGGTCAATATGGCCCAGACAACGACCACGGGCGTGCCATCAATGGTTTGGAGAGCGGGTTCCACGCTGGTGATCTCGCCGCCGATGGTCTGGTCGGGATACGCGTCGAACGTGAACGTGACGCGGTTGCTGACGTTGGCCTTGCCCAGGTCGGTCTCATCCAGATAGAAGCGCACCAGCAACTGGTTGGTCGTCGCAACGGTCAGGATCGGAGCCGAACCGACGCTCTGTCCCACCACCGCGTCGAGACGTGTCACCACACCATCGAAGGGTGAGATCAGGCGCGAGTTTTCCACGTTCAGGCGGGCCTGTTCCAGACGCGCCATCTCAGGTCCCGACGTGGTGAGCGGCGATTGCAAAGCCGACGGCCCACCCTGCACGATCTCCAGCGCGGACTGAGCATCCGCAAGAAGGATCTTGGCGTTTTCCAAATTGGAACGATAGAGGGCAATATCCGAGCCATCTACAAAATACAGTCCCGCATCCGCAAGATATTTAATATTCTGTTCGAGGAAATAATCTCGTTTGGCGATCGCCTGATCCACAGCGGCCTGCGCGGCCGTCTTCTGCTCCGCGCTCGCGGCGGGATCGGCATTCAGCGTGGACAACGTCTCTTCGGCCTGAGCCAGTTGAAGGTCCCAATAATACGCATTCGCACCCAGCAAATACTTGAGATCGTTGGTGGCGTCATCCAATGCTTCCTGTGCGTTGATCGCCGCCAGTTCCGCCTGCGCCAATCCCGCGTCGGTGAACAGCGCATCGAAATCCGCCTCGGCCTGCACGCTTCCTTCGAGACGCGCCAGCACCTGTCCGCGCTGGACGGTGTCGCCGACCGCCACATTCAACTCGTTGAGAATGCCGCCCGTACGGAACGCCAGATCCACCTGCGCAGACGGGAGAACCGTCCCCGCGCCGCTGGCAGTGATGACCAAGTCACCCGTGCGGACTTTTGTCGTTTGCAAAGCGGGCGTCGCTTCTACAGGTTCAGGTTTGGGCCAGGCAAAATATCCGCCCACCGCCACCAGCAAGACCACCACGATAATGATCATCGTGGTTCTGGTGTTGCGAGATTTTCGCTTGGTTGAAGAACTATTTTTTTCCATGATGTACTCCGTTGATTCAAACTTTGATGGATGCAAGTTTAGAAGGCAACTGCAAAGTTACCTTACAGTGAAAGTGAAGAATTTGTAAAGAAACTATGGCGCTATGCTGACCACGTCCCCCACCTTAAGCCCGCTCAGGATCACGGCATTGGCGTAATCGCGCAACCCCACTGTAACAGCCGTCAACTCCAGCGACCCATCGGGCAGGACGAGATTGACCGCGTACGAATCGGGAGCGACCAATTGCAGGGACTGGATCGGGACGAGGAGCGCGTCGTGCGCTTCCCCCGCGATGGACTCCACCTCCACGCTCATTCCCGACAGGAGGGCGGACTCCGTTTCGTCGGCCAACGCGGCCCAGACGACGACCGCGGGCGAGCCGTCCACCGTTTGCAGGGTCGGCTCCACCATCACGATCTCGCCATCCAACGGCGCGTCGGGATACGCCTCCGCCGTGACGATGACGGGGTTGCCGACAACCGCTTTCGTCAGGTCGGATTCGTCCAGATAGAAGCGCACCATCAACTGGTCGGTGGAGAGCGTCATCACGGGTGACGAGCCGACGTTCTGTCCGAGCGTCGCGTTCAGGCTGGTGATCGTCCCATCGAAAGGAGCGACCAGCCGAGTCCGTTCCAAAGCCTGACGCGCTTTTTCGATGCGGGCCATCTGCGGTCCCAGCGCCGCGAGAGGCGCGGTCAACGCATCAGGTCCAGCCTGGATAATTTCCAGCGCGGTTTGGGCGTCCTGCAAGGAGACCATCGCCAGTTCCAGCGCAGTGCGGGCCGTCATCAGTTCCTGGTCGGTCAATTCATAGTAAACGAAATGGAATTTGGTCACTTTTTTGGTCTTGAAATCAATGACCTTGTAGGTGGTTTCCAACTCGTCCGCGCGAAGTTGTTGCCAATACGCCAACCAACCTTGTGCCGTGTCCACCCGCGATTGGGCCTCCGCGATCTGCTCGGACGTGGCGGACGGATTCTGACGCAACGCATCCAGTTCGGCCTGCGCCCGGGAAAGTTGCCCCTCCCAATACCAGGCTTCCTCACCGATCAGGTTGATCCAATCATTTTGGGCGGCGGCCAGCGCAATTTCCGCGTCGGAAACCGCGACTTCGGCCTGCGCCAATCCCTGCGGCGAGAACAACGCCTGAAAATCCGCCTCGGCCTGGGCGTTCTCTTCCAGCTGCCCCAAGACCTGGCCTGCGGTCACCGTATCGCCAACAGCCACGTCCATCGCGGCCAGCACGCCGTTCGTTTGGAAAGACAGGTTCACTTGCGCGGCAGGGACAATGGTCCCCGCGCCGATGGCCGAGACCACGAGGTCACCCGTGCGGACCTTGGCGGTAGATGGGTCGGATGTGGCCGTTTCCACGGTCTGAGAAGGCCACGTAAAATACACGCCAGCCGCGATGACAACCAGCAGGATCAAAATGAAAAAGTTGCGCACCCGAAGCGTGCGGCTGGATTTTTTCGCAGATGGTTGAGGGGAATTTTCCATGTTTCTTCCTTGAAGTGTTTTTTGATGGTCTCCCCGTCGGGAGCAGTTTGGAAAACCTGCCACGAATTCCCTTTTCCAATTCGTGAAACTTTGTGTTATTCGTGGCAAGAAACTGCGATCTGCCTTGAGAGGATGACTACTTGTTTTTTTACAGTGTGCGAAATATAAGTGACTCCCGTAAAGAGATTGCCATACTTATATAAAGAAACAGTAAAGCCGCATACGACAAATGTCGGAAATAAAAAGGTCGCGCCGATCGGCGCGACCTGAATTACCGCGAGTGTGATGCACCCGCGAAACGGTCACCCTGTTTTCTTCGATTCATCTTCGGGCGGAGCAGGATGCGCCCGCGCTTTGAGCGACTCCACTCCCATGAAGATCAGCGTGAAGGCGATGGACAGCGCACCGATTGCCAACAGCAGGATGCGCCAGTCAATGACTTCCCACCAGTTGGTCTGGGCGGTTTGGGTTGCCTGCCCCTGTCCCTGACCTTGGCCTTGTCCCTGCCCCTGCCCCTGGCCTTGACCCTGGCCTTGTCCTGTAGTGGATTGCTGACCTGTCCCCTGCGTCGTGGTCGTAGACGTGTTGTTCCTCAGCCACGGCGGACCGCCTCCGCCCCCACGCGTCGGTGTCGCGACTTCGGGCGCGGTCGGCTCCCACTGACGGATGAATCCCACGATGGCCTGAATGTCGGACTCGGTCATGCGGTCGCCCCAGGCGGGCATGGCCGTGCCAGGGACGCCCTGCGTGACGATCTGCTGAATGGCGAGGTCGGACGTGTCGGTCAAAAATGCTTTCACATTCAGAGCGGGAGCGCGTTGCGTGCCTTGTCCCTCGGGGCCGTGACAGCGAGAGCAATTCTGTGCGAAGAGTTGACTGCCCAGCGCGAGACTCTCCTCTGTGACGGGGATCGGCACATTCGGCGCGGGGAGGATGCCCGTGGGCACTTCGTCCCAGCGTTGAACGAGGGTCACGAGCGCGTCGATCTCTTCGGCGGAAAGCGCGTTCTGCCAGCCAGCCATCAGCGTGCCAGGGCTTCCGAGCGTGACGGTACGCGTCAACTCGTCGGCGGTCTTCTCGCGGACGAGGGGATCGTTCAGTGCGGGCGCAATGGCCGTGCCGAGTCCGTCCGCACCGTGGCAGGAGACGCAGTTTGCCGCGAACAACGTGATGGCGGTTTGGAGCGTCGCGCCGTCGGGGAGGGCCCCTACTTTGGCGAGCAAGGCGGGATCGGCGTCCGTGGTGAACGGGACGAGGGGCGCGAGTCCCAGGTTGACGACGCGGTCCTGCGTCGCGGCCCAGTCGCCTGATTCGATCAACGCGACCAGTTCCGAGATCTGGTAATCGCTAAGCGGGCCGCCGTCTTCCTTGCTCCAGGCGGGCATGGCGGTGTTGAAGCGGCCGCGGGCGATGACTTTTTCAAGATCGTTGTAATCCATCGTGCGGAGGGCGTCACTGTCGAGCGCGGGAGTTGCACCGATGCCCTCGCCCGAAAGCCCGTGACAGACCGAGCAGTTTTCGGCGTAGAGACTCATCGCGTCGTCGAGTTGGACGTTGAGTATCTCGCCCTGCGCTTCGACGATGCGCGTCTGTTCGTTGAACATGTAGTAGGCCAGCGCGAAGACGATCAACTGCGTGGCGAGAAGCCCGACGAGGACTTCGATGATGCGTGTGCGGGATTGGTTTTGCATATTAATTCCTTGTAGAACGAGATAGTATCTCGCTTTACGGGTAAACCACCTGTGCGGCTTCGAACGATTGACGCTCGCGCAGGTCGCCCGTGTCCACTTTGACTTCGCCGTCTTCGATGTGGACCGCGAACAGGTCCAGCGGACGAGGCGCGGGAGGATTCTCGACCACGCCCTGCTGGTCGAACTGCGAGTTGTGGCAGGGACAGATGAATTTCTGCGCGGACGAGTCCCACGGGACGGTGCAGCCGAGATGCGTGCAACGATGGTAAACGGCCATGAAGCCGCCGTCACCGAGGCGGACGATGTAGAAGCGTCCGTTGGAGATATGCGTCACCGAGTTGGGCGGAAAATCGTCCACGAGGCCCGCGGTGATGACCGAGCCGAATTCACCTTCGGCCAGGCGGGGTTGAAGATAGGCGATAAAGACGCCCGCCGTTTCGAGCGCGGCCAGTCCGCCAAAGAAGGTCCAGGCCAGTTTCAAAAAGTCGCGGCGGGAGACGGGTTGGGATGGAAGAGTTGTTTCAGTCATTGTTAAATTCCTGATACGAGTTACGTGTGTACGTGTTTACTTGTGTACGTTAGTGCGTCGGCATTGCCCACGGCCAGAAGAGCGACATGCCAGGGCCGCGGAAGAAGATGCCGATGATGGTCAGAACGATAAAGGCCACGAATAGGAACGTGGTGATGAACAACACGCGTTCCTCGATATCGGCGTGGAAGGTTTTTACCGCCCACGAGTCGAGGACGAGGAGGGGCAGAGCGATGACAGCAAGAGGGATGAGTCCGTTCGAGAGCAGGGTGTTCCACGTGGGGAGCCAGCCCGCCCAGTCGAGGACGAATTCATCGAGCAGGACCCACAGCGGGGTGGCGATGATGGCAAAGCCCGCCGCGAGCGCGGTCAGGGAACGTCCACGGTGCGAGCGGAAGTAGATGCCGACGCTTTGCAGGTTGATGTCAAAGAAGGGCAGGAGGAAGATTCCAAGCAGGGCAATGCTCGGAATGATGATCGCGCCCACGAGCGGATGGAAATGGAGCAACATCTCCTGCAAGCCCATGAAGTACCACGGCGCTTTGGCGGGGTTTGGTGAAACGTCGGGGTTGGCGATCCCCTCGAGCGGCGCGGGAACGAGCATGGAAAAAATCAGAAGGGCCGCGATCCACGCGAGGGCGAACACGCCCTCCCGTCGGACGAGATGCGGAATGGTAGTCACGCGCTCGGGCTTGGGCTCCTCGATCCCGTCCACGTTTTTGGGGAGAGTCAATCCGCCGTCTTTGCGGACGCGCCAAAAGTGGAACGACATCAACCCGAAGATCATGAGCGGGATGAGCGAGATGTGCATGGCGTAGAAGTTGAGCAGGGTGTTCGCGCCCACTTCGGGTCCGCCGAGGATGAGTTGACTGAGCCAACTGCCGACGAGTGGCACGTAACTGATGATGCTTGTGCCGACGGTGATGGCCCAGAACGCGAGTTGGTCCCACGGCAAAAGGTAGCCCGTGAAATTCGCGCCGAGCGTAAGCAACAGCATGGCGACGCCAATCAGCCAATTGAGTTCGCGCGGCGGACGGTACGCGCCCGTGGCGAACACGCGAATAAGATGAAGCACCGCCACCACGATGAGCAGGTTCGCGCTCCAGTGATGGATGTTGCGGACGAGTTCGCCGAACCAAACGTTGGAGTTGATCTCGAGAATGTCGAGATAGGCCTGCGGAGCGGCGGGTGTGTAGTTGTTTTGCAGGACAACGCCTGTGAGTCCGAGGATCATCATCAACATGGCGGAGAGGCCGCCCAGTCCCCACGAGTACGTCCAACGCAGAGTTGTTTCAGGGACTTTGGTGGGGTGCAGGTGCAGGACGAGGCTGTCCACCACCATGCGCATACGGCCGCGGTCATCGGTGGGCGTTTCGCCAGGGCCGAGGCTTTCGCGGATGCGGTCAAAGATGGATTTCGTAGGAGTGGGTTCTGTCATGGGTTCTCCAAGATTGGAAAGTAATGCGCTATTTTTACCAATCCTCTTTATTCCCCGTAACAAGGAATTGTAAAGAATGTTTAAAGGACGTGCTGTAACAAATTTCGCACAACCTTTTCGCCAATTTTATCAGTTCTTTACATTCCTAATCTAAGATGAGCGCAGTTGCAGGCAAGAAAGCAACCCAAATTAACCAACAAACCAATGAGGTAAAAATGTTGAAATCACTCAAAACCATCCTGGCAGGCATTTTAGCCGCCATTCTGCTGGTCGCCATCGTGGCCAGCGCCTACAGCGCCTATGCGGCCAAATCTTCCTCCACCGCCCTGACGACCCAGAACGGTCAAGGCAACGGACAGGGGAACGGTAACGGCACTGGGACTGGCACGGGCACTTCCGTGCTGGACATCCCCGCGTCCGACCTGAGCGCGGAGGAAACCGCCGCCCTGCTCTACATGCGTGAAGAGGAAAAACTCGCTCGCGACGTCTACAACTTCCTTTACACCACGTGGGGACAGCCGACCTTCCAGAATATCGCGGCCTCCGAACAGGCCCACATGGACGAGATCAAAGTTCTGCTGGACCGCTACGGTCTGGCGGACCCCGCGCTGGATGCTGGTCAATTCACCGACGCGAACCTCCAGGCTTTGTACACCCAACTGACGACCCAGGGCGCCCTCTCCCTCGGTGACGCGCTGAAAGTCGGCGCGGCCATCGAAGAGATCGACATCCTCGACCTTCAGACTCGTCTCGCCCAAACCGACAACGCCGATCTCCAACAGGTCTTCACCAACTTGATGAACGGCTCCTACAACCACCTGAAATCCTTCACCAGCGTCCTGCTCACGCAGACAGGTGAAACCTACCAGCCGCAGTATTTGACGGCCGAGCAGTACCAGTCCATCATCACCAGCACCACCACTGGCAATGGAAATGGCAACGGCGGTCAAGGCGCGGGAGGCCAGGGACAAGGCCAGGGTAATGGCGGTCAGGGCAACGGCGGACAAGGTCAAGGTCAGGGCGCTGGCACGGGCATCCCACAGGCGAGCATCACTGGCGCGACCACCGTCCACGGCACAGTCGTCAGTTATGACCTGACGGGCATGAGCATCACCCTCGACGACGGCACCGCTCTCTACGTCCAACTCGGCAACTCTCGCTACAACCAGTCCATCGGATTTGCTCCCCAGATTGGCGAAGGCGTCACGATCTACGGTTTCACAGGCGATCAGAGCCTGTTCTCCGCCATCACCGTCACCCTCGACAGCACGGGGCAGGTCTACACCTTCCGCACGGAAACAGGGCAACCCCTGTGGGCTGGCGGAAATGGCAAGGGCAACGGCAATGGAGGCAATCACTAATCCCCGCCTGACATGAAAAAGGTGACAGTCACTTCAATGTGACTGTCACCTGTGTGAATTGGAATCCAGAAGTTCCACTTCTGGATTTTCCGCAAGTAGAACTTGCGGATTCCTAGAAGAAAAAGAATGACCAAACAAACCAGCAAGTCCCCCACTCGTAAACGCGGCATCTGGCTGAGAAAAATCATGCAAATCGGATTTTTCGCGCTTGTGGCATTGATCAGCCTCAACCATTGGCTGATCGACAGCGGCGGAGCGGGGATTTTCTCCTCCAAGGTTTCCATCCATGCCATCTGTCCCTTCGGCGGCGTGGAGACGGCCTACCAGTTGATCACATCGGGTTCGTTCCTGCAAAAGGTGCGCTCCTCTTCGGTCATCCTGCTCGACATCGTTCTGTTACTCGGATTTTTATTTGGTCCCGTCTTCTGCGGTTGGATCTGTCCGCTGGGGAGCATTCAGGAATGGATCGGCAAACTCGGGCGCGCCTGGTTTGGTCCCAAACGATACAACCATTTCGTCCCCGCTAAATTGGATGCGGTGCTTCGATATGCCCGCTACGGCGTGTTAGTCTGGGTGCTTTACGCCACCATCACCAGCGCACAACTTGCCTTCCAGGCCTACGATCCCTTCTTCGCCCTGTTCCACTTCTGGACGGGCGAGGCCGCTCCCACCGCGCTACTTGTCCTTTCGACGACGCTCTTCCTGAGCCTGTTCGTGGAACGCCCGTGGTGCAAGTACGCCTGTCCTTTCGGCGCGTTATTGGGACTGACCAACCTCTTCCGCGTCTTCGCCATCCGTCGCAACGCGTCCACGTGCCGACCTGGGGGCGCGTGCGCCATGCTCTGCCCGATGAACATCCCCGTCAGCAAGATGACGGTTGTCCGCGACCACCAGTGCATCTCCTGCCTCGAATGCACTTCGGAGGCCTGCTGTCCCATCAAGGATACGGTGGTCTTCTCCGCGGGAGCCGTCAAATGAGACTGAATTCCAATTCACTTGGCATTGCCATCCTCATCATCTTCATCGGCGGCATTTTGACTGCATCCGCGCTTGGCATGTGGCAGACTCAGGGAGGGGGAGGGCAAAACCGCGACCACGGCGAGGATGGTGAAACCGTTTCCATCCTGACCTTGAGCGGGGTTGTCAGCGTTTTTGATTCCACCCGCTTCGAGATCATCACCGACGACGGGCAGGTCATCCCCATCGAGATCGGGAACACGCGCTACATCCAATCCATCGGGTTCGCGCCGCTCCTCGGCGAACGCGTCCGCGTGGACGGGTTTTGGGACGCGAATGGCGGGTTCAGCGCGGTCACCGTCACTCTGGAGGCATCGGGACGGGTATTCCCTTTCCGTGACGCGTCGGGGCATCCGCTTTGGGCGGGAAAAGGCCAGGGGAACGGCGGCCAGCATTAGGTCCAGAAAGAAGCGAGAAAAGGACGCGGATTCCGCGTCCTTTTTGGTTTCCCGTATCCGAGCATCCCTTCCTTCGTCATATTCTTATCGAATTTGTAATGCAGAAAGACAGTATCTACCCATCACGCTCTACGTCGAAAAGTGTAGAGGCAATCCATTGTCTTCCTATTCGACTGATTTGCGGAGGGACGCATGAAAAAGAGAACCAATACGGAGCGAGGTCAGGCGTTGATCCTGATCGTTCTGGGCGTGGTGGCCTTGATCGGGCTGACAGGGGTGGCTGTGGATGGAAGCCTGGCCTATACCGACCGTCGTCAGGCGCAAAACGCGGCAGACGCGGCTGCCTTGAGTGGGGCACTGGCCTACATCCGTGGGGAAGATGCGCAGGCCGCGGCCCTGCAAGCGGCGACCCAAAACGGGTATGCCAACGATGTGGAATCTACTGTTACGGTGCACCAGCCTCCTGTTGACGGGCCGTACGCAGGAAACATCCAGTACATTCAGGTGGTCATCACCTCGAAGGTGCAGGCACATTTTGGCGCCGTGGTCGGCCTGGAAGAGATCAATAACACGGTGCAAGCCATTGCACGCGCCAAGCCTGTCACGCAGGATAACATGATGTTCGGCAATGCCGTTGTTGCTCTCAAAGAGCATGGCCGCGGTGCGATGCGCTCGCATGGTAATAACGACCTGAGGGTATTTGGCGGCGGGTTGTTCGTCAACTCGGATGACGACTGCGCTTTTGACCAGATGGGCAACAGCTCCATCTTCGCCCCCAATGGCGGCTTGAATGCGGTGGGCGGCGTCTGTCTGCGCGGTTCGATCGACCCCGCCAGTTTCATCGACACGGGCGCGTCGGCCGTGCCCTATCCGCCCATCAGCCTGCCTCCCACGCCGTTGTGCACCACCGAGGCCGTAGTGGACGGCAATACCATGATGCCCGGTTCCTACACGAGCAATCAGTCGTTCCCGCCGAAGGGTGTGGACACGCTGAACCCTGGCATTTACTGCGTGGACGCGACCTTCATGATGAACGCGCACGACCGCCTGGTTGGGCATGACGTGGTCATCTACATGGTGGATGGAAATATCCACTGGAACGGGTTGGCCGAGATCGACCTCACCGCCCCCACCACTGGACCGTTCGCCGGCTTGCTGATCTACATGCCGATGACCAACGACGAGGGCATCATCCTGAACGGTAACATGGACTCCTCCCTCGTTGGGACAATTCTCGCGCCCGCCTCCGACGTTCAACTGAACGGCACGATGAATTCCTCCATGTATCACACCCAGGTCATTGGCTACACCGTGGACCTGATCGGTGATGCGGATATCGTTATCACCTACAATGACGCAGAACAATACGAAGCGCCCGTCCCGCCCGCGGTGGAACTGGTCCAATAGTTGGTAAAAATGCAAAGCCTCCGATGCTTTGATGCATCGGAGGCTTTGTAAAGAGGAGGGAATGTCTACGGGAAGCAGGATAACTTCGCACCAACCGTGATGCGAGTGGCTGTCCAGATCCCGTTGGCAAGCGTGCCATTCACGCTGATCGGATTACCCACCTTCAAGTCCGCGAAGGTGATGGGGGTGGCAACGGCCGTGGCGGTGGATTTATAGAGATAGCGGGTGGTTGCCGTTGTGTTCAACGTAATGGACTGGCCCAGATAAGGTTGGACCAGTTTGTTTCCTTTGAGTACATTGACGGTCACTGTGCCGCTCGTGGCATCAATCGCCGAGATTTTTCCAACCAACGAAAACGGTCCACGCTTGGCGATCGCCGTTTCCGGGGCGGCTGCCGCTGGCAACACCATCACACCCAGCAGAAACAAGGCAATGAGCATACTCGTCAGTTTTTTCATGTGTTACTCCTTTTCTGTTTGATTGGACGTAACTCCATGTGCTGAGATATGGGTACATATCTCCCATGCCAGGAACTTCACCGAAAGTTTATAATATCTTTACATTGGTGCAATACGATTAGTTACACTTCTCCATTCCATCATACAGTAACTATTCGTTCAGAAGGTCGTCATAAAAGATGAACGCACAAATCCCCTCGGAAACTGAACTGCTTCGCCTTGCCCATCGTCTCGATTCCATCGCACTGGCGCAAATCTATGATTTATACAGTCCCGATATCTACCGCTATGCCATGCGCCTGCTGAGCAATGCGGCCCTTGCTGAGGATTGCGTTTCAGAAACGTTCAGCCGTTTGTTACAGGCGCTCGCCGCAGGGAAAGGTCCGCGCGAATACCTAAGAGCCTACCTTTACCGCATCGCCCACAACTGGATTACAGACCAGTACCGCCGCGAACGCCCTACCGAAGAATTGAACGATACCCTGCCCAGCGAAGCAGGCGCCCTGGAAGATGCAACAGACCAGAACATTCAACATGCCCGTCTTCGACATGCCATCCACAAATTGACACCAGATCAGCAACAGGTGATCGCACTGAAATTCTGGCAGGATTGTGAGAACGAAGAGATCGCCCGCACGCTCGGAAAGCCGGTCGGCGCAATCAAATCATTACAGCATCGCGCGTTGAGCACTCTCCAGCGGCATTTACAAGAATCAGGTAAACATGAACGCAAATAACCAAGATACAAATCTCACATCGAAAATACGAGAATTAAAATCCGTTTCACCGCGGAACCCGCAAGCGGCCGCGCGTGGACGGGCGCGATTCCTGGCTGAAGCGTCTCAACTGCGCGAGACCGCATCCCTTCGGAAGAGTCAGCGTCACAACGGGTGGAGCCTGATGTTTCGAAAGGAGTCACCCGCAATGAAAATCCTGATTTCCGCTTTGACAATATTCGTCCTTTTGTTTGTCGGCGTTGGCGGCGTCCTTGCAGCGCAAAACGACCTCCCAACCGAACCGCTTTACCCCGTCAAAACCATCAGCGAAGATGTTAGTCTGTGGCTGGTGAACGACCCCGACGTTAAGATGGATCGTCTGGTGGAACTGGCGCAGATTCGCACCCAGGAAATTGCCGCCCTTGTCGAACAGGGCGAGACGGTTCCCGAACAGGTCGCCCAACGCTTGCAACTGCACATCGAGACCGCCCTGCAACTGGCCGCCGGTCAAAGTGACGAGGAGATGCAGGAGAGCCTCCTGCATCTCCAATCTCAACTGCGGACGCAGGAACAGGTTATGACGCAGTTGCAGACCAACGCTCCTGAAGGCGACCAGGGAATTCTCGAGCAGGCGCGCGTCCGAACGCAGGAACAATTGCGCCTTGCCAACGAGGGATTGGAAGACCCGCTCGCGTTCCGCAACCGCTACCAGCACCAAAACCAGAGCGCGAACGGGACTGGTACCCCCAGCCCGACAGGCGTTCCGTCTGAAACGGCCACGCCGCCTGCGCCCGGTGGTTATGGCCCAGGCCCGAGCAATGGAACCCCCGGACCCAATGCCACGCCAGGCGCGGGATACGGCCCGGGACCTGATCCATCCACTACACCCGGCGGAAACGGGAATGGAGGCGGCTCTGGAAGTGGCGGCGGAGGGAACGGAGGGGGAGGTGGCGGTGGGGGGAGTGGGGGCGGCGGAAAACCCTGATCAAAAACAAGAATCAAATGCTCCCTTGAAGAAGGGAGCATTTTTTTGAGCAAGGAACCGATCTGTCAATCCTCGCCATGTTTACTGTGACAGGTATCGCAATCCGTTTCGTAGACCGAGGCGGGGTGGCAGCCGCGGCAATTGCCCATGCCTCCAAACCCTTCCTCTTTGGGATGTTGGTACCACGGATGCCCTCCCGAATAACGAGCGCGAGACCAGGTGTTCACGGTATGACAATCGAGACAGTTTGCTCCGAACGCAGCACCATGCCATCCAGGATAGCCATGGCAGGTAAAGCAGGAGGTGGGCGTACCCGTGAATTGACCTTCCTTGTGGCAGGCGGCACAGTCAACGCCAATATGTCCGCCCGTCAGCGGGAAGTTGGATTTATTGTGGTCGAAGGGAGAATCATCCCAACCAGTGGTTTTGTGGCATGCCCCGCATGCCAGGGTGAACCGTCCTGCATGAGCGTCATCCTTTTCATGGCAGTCGGCACACGCGCGGACCGCATCCGTCTGAGGCGCGGTCTGGTGGCACTCCTCACAGTCCACATCCAGGTGCTTGCCGTCCAACTTGAACGCGGATTGGTCGTGGTCGAACGTTGAGGGAGTCCACGCGTCTACGGTGTGGCACGCCAGACAGTCCACACCGAATCGACCTTCGTGTGGTTCATCCTCCCGATGGCAGGAGTAACAGTCTCGAGGGGCGGATTGTAAATCTGACAACGAACGCGCCGTGGCGTGACAAGTATAGCAATCCATAGTTACGTGTGCACCTGTCAGCGCAAAGGGGACTTGGCCGTGATCGAAATGTCTGTTGTAGGTGTCCACACCATCGTGACAGGCGAGACAGTCTTTGCCCCAGGCCGTCAGGTGGGTATCGGTAAATTGGGCGTCCAACCCGCGGTGACAGTCCACACAGGCCGCGGAATCGAAACTAGTTAAATTTTCCGCATGACAATCCTCGCAGATGAATTGTTGATTCGTAGAAGTAAGTTTGTGACCCGCCAACGAGTAATCCATAACATCATGCGGAAACTCTGCCCGTGCGGAAGCGAGTGTTAGCGGGGCGGACGACCCGCGATGTTCGGGGTGACAGTGCATGCAACCCAGATTTGGATTGGCGTGATTCATCTCGCCGTGTGCCTTGGCGATCTTGGTCATCTCAGATGCCATTTCGGTATGGCAGTTCGCACAGCGGTCTCCCATGTGATCCGAAGACCAGGGTGCAACGTGACATGCTTTGCAATCGCCCACCGTGGCCGCGTGCGAAGATACACCGCCGATTTCCGCGTCTCCCTGTGCGTTGAGTGCGCCTGGGGAGAACATGCCATTCCCGCGCGCCATCGTAACTCCCACGATCACCGCCAGTGTGAGAAGCGCGGTGATGATCGCACTCAGGGAAAAACATCCAAGACGATTGCTTTTCATTCTGCCTCTGTCTTAATCAATGATGCTGTACCTTTTTGCGGTACCGCGACTTCATGTCGCTCGGGTGAGTGAGATGGATTTCGCAATGCTTCGTGCGGTGATTCAATCGTCTCCTCCACCGCCGCCTTCATGCTCGTTTCCAGTAGGATGACATTCCATGCAGTTCTGGAAATTGGAGATACCCTCATCCAAATGCTCCGAGCGCACTTCTGCTTCATTGTGCTCATGACAGCCATAGCAGGTGTAGGTTGTAAAACTGCTGGGGTGGCACGTGGCGCATGAGACCATCCCGCTCTCGCCGTGATCCAACGGGAAGGTATGTTGTCCATTGAACGTGGCGGGACTCCACGCTGTGGTGGTGTGGCAGGAAGCGCAATCGGTGCCGAACAAACCCGCGTGGAACACAGGGTCGGCATGGCAGGCCACGCACGTAGTGGGCGTGCCCGCAAACTGTGCATTGACGTGGCACTTCTCGCAATCGATCTGCTGGTGTGCGCCCGTCAACGGGAAGTTGCTGCGCGAGTGGTCGAAGGTCGCAGCCTCCCAACCCGATGGGGTGTGGCAGGCGGCGCAATCTGTGCCGAATTTTCCGCCATGCTCATCGTCCTGTGCGTGGCAGGAATAGCAATCAGAAGGGGTTCCCTGATAGACATTGTTCTTATGGCAATCTTCGCAATCCGCCTCGGTGTGTTCCCCCTCCAGTTTAAACGCGGACAGATTGTGGTCGAATCGGGCGGGTAACCAATCGTCGGAGGAGTGGCACGCCGCACAGTCCGCGCCGAAGCGACCCGCGTGCGCATCGTCCTCCAGGTGGCAGGAAGCGCAGTCTTGAGGCGCGGCCTGCAAGTCCGTAATCGTGTGTGCGTTCGTGTGGCAATCGTAGCATGAAATTTCCACGTGCCTGCCCATGAGGGGAAATGCGAACTTGTTGTGATCGAAATCGTTGCCGTAGGTATCCACGCCATCGTGGCAGGACAGGCAGTCGCTGCCCCAACTTGTTTCGTGTGCCGTGGTGAACGCCGCGTCCATTTGACGGTGACAGTCCGCACAGGCGGTTGGATTGAACGTGGTGATGTCATCGGCGTGACAATCGCTACAGACAAACGCTTCACGCGTGACCTTGAACTGGTGACCGATCAATGAGTATCCCAAACTCTCATGCGGAAAATCGGCCGTGGTTGCGACAGTGAGCGAGGCATCGGCTCCGCGGTGGTCGGGATGGCAGGGGGCACAGTTCAGAGTGGGATTCTTGTTCTTCATGGCACCATGCAAAGATGCCACTTCGCGCATCTGCACAGCGACATCCGCGTGACAGGTGGTACAACGGTCTGCCATGCTCAGAGAGCCCCACGGCGCAACGTGACAGGCTTTGCAATCGCCGCCCGTCTCAGCATGGGATGTCACCCCGCCGAGAATCTCCCCCGATTGTGCGTTGAGGGCGCCAGGGCTATACAAGACCCCGCCCTGTGTAAACGCCACGACAGCAATGATAACTGCCGTGATCAGCGCGGCAATGATTCCAGTGAGTGTAAAACAACCCAGTCGCGAGTTGTGCATTCTCCCTCTCGTTTATTTCAAGAATGTGGCGTAATACATGGCTGCGCCGATGTGGACAAACGCGGCTACAAACAGGGCCATTCCGATCGGAATGTGGACGGTGTGCCAGAGCGCCATCAGACGTCGCGCCTGACGCAACGCCGCCTCCGAAAGCGTCCCTTCGATTTCGGTACCGTCCAGCGAGCGCGGAATACGCGTGTAAATGTAACGTCCCACAAAACCACTGATCACAATGATGACGGTGAAGAGCGTGGTCACCCCCGCCAGCCCGTTGAATTTCCACGAGGTGTGGAGTAACACCATGAACGGTCCGACCAGACCCGTGAAGATATGAAACTCCAGCCAAGCGGACATCCTTCCCCATTTTGCACTGCGGCTTCGTTTTCGCAGGCTATAGAGAATCTCGGTCATCAGCATCAGGAGGAATCCGATGATCCCCAATGAATGACCAAACAAGTCCGCCGCGGGAGGAATCTCACGCGTCAAAAAGACTACCGCCCCGTAGATGGCGCTGATCAAAATCGCGGCCAGCGCGGCCATCCACAATTCTTTTCCTCGAAGCATTCTGTCCTCCAGTTCGTTTATTGTTTTGTAGCTACGTTGTTATGATGGTGAAGGATTGGGCCTTCGGTAACTCGCCGAACTATGCGATCACCGATCTTTTTGACCACTCTTTCCAGAATCCTGCCACCACATCGGCTATCTTCGCATCACGCGCCAGTAAGCGCTCACGGATGGGGGTGATATCCACCTTGTCTGCGATCATTTTTTGTAATGGCATGGAGAGGGTCTGGTCGCCCATCACCAGCGCACCGAGCAGTATCTTTTCGCCAACCAGCAGGCGTAGATGATTCACGTCGAATCCCGATTGGGCACTGATGGCATCTGGCAATGAGTGGAAGGTCTCGCTGTCACCGCGGGCGATGCCAACCAGATCGTCGTCGCGACCGCCGCGTCCAACCGCGCCGATGATGGTGGTCGTCAACCCCGCGAGTCGCGTCACATTGAATGGCGGAGACTTGAGATATGCGGATCTCCGCCCTGCCATGTTCAAACCCGCCACACGCCCCTGCTCCCGCGCAGGTCCCCATAAACTGTCAATGATCGAGCGCCCTGTCAGCGGATCGTAAGCCTGTGCGACGTCTCCCGCCGCGAACACATCTGGATCATTTGTTTGCAAATACTCGTTGACGAGAATCCCTTTGTCCATGGCCAACCCAGCATCTTTCGCCAGATCCACGCGCGGCTGGATGCCAATAGCATACGCCAGCAAGTCACAGCGGATCGTGCGCCCGTCCAGCAGGCGGATCCCGTCCACGCGGCCGCGCTTGCCAAGAATTTCGGTCAGTTCGGCGTGATGGACAAGATCCACTCCCTCCTCTTTGAGACGTTTCTCGACGATGCGCGATTCGTGTTCATCCAGAACGTTGTTCCAGTAACGATCCCCGCGCAAAAGATAGTTCACCTTCACCCGCTGCGAGATCAATCCCTCCACCAATTCCAATGCAGTGATCCCGCCGCCGACCACGACCGCGCGCCGCGTCCGCCGCGCCAACTGCTGAATGTGACGCGCGTCCGCCAGATGGTCCAGTTTGACCACGCCCTCCAGGTCTGCGCCAGGGACGGTCAACCGCACGGCCTGCGCGCCGACCGCGACCAGCAAACGGTCATAAGGGATGCGGCTCTTTCCATCCACCTCTATCAGATGTTCGTCACGGAGTATTTTGGTGACGCGTCCCTTCACATATCGGACATTCAATCGTTGAAAATCTTTTGTGGTGAATGGGAACAATTGCTTCTCCATCACCTCCCCGGTCAAATAATAGGCCAGGCCGGGACGGGAATAATAACCGAACGGATCATCGCCGACGAGGATGATCTCCGCACTCGCGTCGGTTGCGCGAATCGACTCTGCTGCCGCGATCCCCGCCACGCCTGTACCCAGGATGAGATGACGCGTCATTTGGCCGCCTCCGCAAACAGGTCCGTGCGTTCGAAGCGCAGAACCCCACGAGGACAGCGCGTCACACATTCGCCGCAGGTCAGGCATCGGCTGTTCACCACCGCCTCCCCCGTCCACGCGTGGCGGCGCACATCAATCCCGATCGGGCAATTAAAGGAACAGATCCCGCATTGCACGCAACGGGCCGAATCAGGCACCACTTGCCCCGTACTCAGCGCCTGGTGGCGGGTGGCCTCCTGTCGAAAAAGATTCTTGAATCCCATTGATGTATTAGTCGCTCCTGTATCGAAAAAGTTACCCCTTATTATAAGGATTTTCTACCAGACGGAACTTGCAAAATGGAAATGACCTATTCCGCCGCGAGCGAACGGGAGATGTCGCTCCCTTTATCAGAGGTACGAAAAAAGTTTTGAACTTTCTTGTCAAACAAGAAAACAACCCTCCGAGTTGGTGGTGAACTGAACCCTGAAAACGAGACACAAAAAGAAAGCCCACCGTGGCTAGTGAACTGAACCCCAGAAACTGGACACGAAAAGAAAGCACCCCCGAAAGATTCACATAGTTTCAAACAGGGCTGGCCAGCAATCGTCACTCCCTGCCAGCAGATTCAATCCTTCACGAATAGGCTTTGCGCATGGGCGAGCTTCGACGGCTTCCGCAACTTCCCGCGTTGCTGGGGAAAAATACGCGATCCACTCGCAATGCAAATCCCCCTCTTCGTGCCGCGTGAAGACCGCCATCCCTGCAGGTCTGCCTGCGGACTCGAATAGAGGCTGAAACAGCCGCTTGATCTCTTCGGACGGGATGTCCGCCCACATCCCATCGCCGAGAGATTTGGAATGCCAATAGTCCATTTCAGATCACCTGGTTTCAAGCCGTTCGAACTTTGCCCGCCCTTCCCAAAACTCGATCCGATTCCCTTCGGGATCATGCACATACACCGCCCTTGCGCCCCACACCTCCTTGATCGGCGTTGACTGGATTCCTCCCTGCTTCAACTCCGCCAGCGTTTGTTCCAAATCCGCCACCTGAAGACTGACCGTGATGCCCTGCCCATTGCCGCTTTTTACAGATGCCCGGGCTTCGTCCGCAACGCTCAATCGGGACATCTCGTTGAGTTTAAATTCCACAAACCAATCATTGGATAAAAGCATCAGCAGCTTAATGCCGTCTCTGTAAAACGACACGGTCTCCTGCCATTTTTTACAATACAAAATGGTATTTGCGGATCTGATCTTCAAGTGGGATTCCTCGATTCGTCAATAAGGATCTGGCGTTTCTTCATTTTATAACCTCCGCCGCTTAATATGACAAGGGTGGTACAAATTGGGTAATGGTTCAGTGTAAGTGATGGTTTCGTGGGGTGGGATGGAATCCCGCCAGATTACGGATATGCGGAATACCAACTTGCGCCAGGTGCAAGTGTCTGCACTACATCATGGCACTTTAGGATCATCTTGTTTCCATGCCTATTCCAGAATCATGGCTGTAGCAAAGTCAGAAAAACTCAACGCGAATGCCGCGAATTTGCGAATGAGGCGAATAAACCAAAGGAAATTCGCCCATTCGCGCTATTCGCGCTTCAAATCTGCTGGCTTGCCAAGCGACTTTGCTACTGCCATAGTTCCAGAATGGAGTTCTTTCTGGATCTCGAGCGCGATCTCATCCAGCGTCATTTCCGTCAGGTCTTTATATCCGTGGATCAGCCATTCCATTTCGATGCGTCCTTCGTCCATGCGGAGGAGGATGATCCGCAGAGATGGATGTTCCACGAGTATCTCGACGGTCTGTCTTTTCGAAATTTCCAGGTTGGGGGAAAGGATCAAAAACGCCCATTCAGTTTCTGCCCTGGCAAGCGAGGATGACAACTCCTCAAGGGTGCCTATTTCATCCACCACTTCAAACCCCGCTTTGGTTTCGAGAACGCGCCTGATGAGGTCCCGCAAGATTCGGGATCCATCCACGAGAATTGCCCGCCGCGGTTGCATGGCAAATACACCTCCTGACAAATGGGATGCTTCCTCACGTTAGCACAAAGCCGAAGTCAATTCCATATATCGGATATATATCGAGGACATAAAATGGGATACACTTTTTTGCGGTTCCGCCTTTCAACCACCCCCGTTAATCCTGCTTTTTTGACCGCTCCTTGATTAAAGTCATCAAACTGCCTGCCTCGTCACGACTGCTGACGCCCAATTTGTTCAAAATGTTGTGGACGTGGTTCTTCACTGTCCCTGTCTCGATGACCAGTTGATCGGCGATCTCCTGGTTGCTCAAACCGTCGTTGAGCAAACCAAGCACCTCGAACTCACGCTGGGTCAGATTGATGGTTTCTGGTGGGGCGATCCCTGTGCGGGCAAATGCCTGGACGAGTTCCGTTACCCGTTGCATGAGTGTGGCGGCGATCTCTGGCGAGACCAGGGCCTGGCCGTTGTTTACGGCACGGATGGTCGAGAGGAGATCGTCCAACGAACTTTCCCGCAATACATAGCCCGAGGCACCTGACTCGACGTATTCCAAAACCCCCTCCCGCGATTCGGTTATCCCCAGGATGATCACTTTTACCAATGGCACTCTTTGGATCAGCAGGTTGGTCAGTTGCACCGCCCCTTGTTGAGGGAGGCGCGTGCTGACGAGGACCAGATTCACCTCATTTTGTTCGACGATTTTAATGGCGTCGTCCATGTTGGAGGCGCGTCCCACTACGGTTATATCCGCTTCACTGTCCAGGACGGAAGCGATGATGTCGCTTATGAGGGGAAATTCATGAACAATGAGAAGATTGATCATTTTATACTCTGAGAATAACAATAAAAATAGACTATTTACTCTGATATTTATTATAGCAGAGACTGCCACATAAGATATATCCATTTTTATATCCTCCCGATGTGCAGGGATACATGGTTTTGCTCAATCCTCCATGTTAATCTGGAATATGGTACGAGCGTGTGCTCGTGTATTCACTATTCCAAGGAGGAAGGAAGAATGAGAACCATCTCGAAAGTCATTGCCGTGATCGCCGTCGTCGGCCTGTTTATGGCAGCCTGCCAGCCCGCGGCGACTCCAACCGCCGAGCCGCCCATGCCCGCGTCTGAGATCGACTGCATGGGAGCCCAGCCCGGTGACGAGATCAGCATGTTTTATCAGTGGTCCGGTCAGGAGGAGGAACGCCTGAACCAGATCCTCCAGCCGCTGGTGGATGCCTGCGGGATCGTCCTCAAGCCCGAGTCCACGCGTGACCAGGCCCTGCTGGACACCCGCGTCCAGGCTGGGACCCCGCCAGACATCGCCTTCTGGAATGTGGTCCAGCTCGCACAATACCAGGACAAACTCAAAGCCATGACCGATCTCGGCGTCAACGGCGCGAACTATGCCGACTACTGGAAGACCATCGGCACGGTCAACGGACGCTGGCTCGGACTCCCGGTCAAGGCGGACCCGAAGACGTTGATTTGGTACAGCCCGACCAACTTCGCGGCCTTTGGTTACCAGGTACCCACCACGTGGGATGAATTGGATGCGCTGGTCGAGAAGATGGTGGCGGATGGCCGCGTCCCGTGGTCGATGGGACTCGAGTCTGGTGATGCGACCGGCTGGACCGGCTCCGACTTCATCCAGGATATCCTGCTCGTCACCCAGGGCCCCGAGTACGTCACCAACATCATGAACGGCACGGTCCCGTACAACGATCCGGGCGTCAAAGCCGCGTACGAGATCTACGGCAAGTGGGCCAAAGATCCGCTATACACCGTCAGTGGCGCGGAAGGAACACTTTCCACCGGTTTCGTGCCGGCTATCTTGAAGGTCTTCTCCGATCCGCCGGAGGCCATGATGGTGAAACAGTCTGGCTTTGCCAGCGGCGAGATCACCAAGCAGTATCCCGACCTGGTCTACGGACAGGATTATGACTTCTTCGGCGTGCCCGGCGCGAAGGGACTGCAGGGCGGCTCCGACTGGATGATGGCCTTTACCGACACGCCCGCCGTCAAAGCCTTGGTCGCGTACCTGAGCAGCAATAAAGGTGGAGAAGCGTGGGCGCAGGCTGGTTTCGACGTGACGCCGAATATCGCCGGTACAAACGCCTATACCGATCCCGCCCTTTTGAAGAAGGGCGCCATCCTGAAGAACGCCACTGGCTTCACGCCCGACATCGGCGATACCATCCCCGGCGGGTTTGGTTCTGCCGAATGGAAAGCCATCGTGGACTATCTGAACGGCGGAGACTTGGATGCGGCCCTGCAAGCCGCGGCTGATGTCCAGGCGGAAGCGCTCAAGTAGCCCAAACTAAACCCATATTTTAGAGGGGCGCTCCAACACGGGAGCGCCCCTTGAATGCTATTGGAGGAGGCTATGGCAAAAAATTTCGATCCACCCAAAGTGATGAAACAGGGCAGGCTCGCGCCCTGGCTTTACCTTTTACCGTCGTTGGTGATCATGTCGTTCTTTATCGTGTACCCCATGATCAATACCATCACCCTCAGTTTCAAAGACAAGACGGGCAACGCCTCCGCCGCGAACATGTGCGTGGAAGGCCAGCCCTGTTGGGGCGTTTTCGAAAATTACCACTACGCCCTGACCGATGAATTCGACTTTAACTCATTGGGGGCGTTTTGGGATTCCTTCTGGACATCCTCCTACGGCAACAACATCAAGTGGATCGTGTTGATGGTCACGGGCACGGTGGGGGTGGGGCTTATGTTCGCAGTGCTCGCCGACAGGGTCAAGTATGAGGCGCTGGCGAAAGCCATCATCTTCATGCCGATGGCCATCTCTTTCGTCGGCGCGGGCGTCATCTGGAAGTTTGTCTACGACTTCGGCACACAGCAAGTGCAGATCGGCCTGCTCAACGCGGTCATCCAATCCGTCGGCGGCAAACCCATCGCGTGGATGTCCGCACCGCAGGTCAACATCCTCGCCCTCATCGTCGTCGGTGTGTGGATCTGGACGGGCTTCTGCATGACCATCCTCTCCGCCGCGCTCAAAGCGGTTCCCGGCGAGATCATCGAAGCCGCCCGCGTTGACGGCGCGACCGAATGGCAGATCTTCCGCCGCGTCATGGTGCCGCTCATCATGCCGACCATCACCGTGGTCATCACCACGATGGTCATCAACGTGCTGAAACTCTTTGACATCGTCTATGTGATGACGGGCGGCAACTTCGGCACCGACGTGATCGCCAACCGCATGTACACCGAGATGTACGTCAACTTCAACGTCGGTCGCGGCACCGCCATCGCGGTGGTGCTGATCCTTGCCATCATCCCATTCATTTATTTCAACATTCGCCGTTTCATGGAACAGGAGGCGATCCGATGAACCGCGAGCACCTCAACCGCCTGCTCGACAAACTGCCCACACACCTGATCATCATCTTCACCCTCGTCGTTTGGATCCTGCCGACGCTCGGACTGCTCGTCACCTCCCTGCGACCGCTCCAGGCGATCAACACATCGGGATGGTGGACGATCGCCGCCCCGCCGCGCGGACAGGACACCTACGCCCAAGCCTGCGCCTCTTGCCACGGGGACAGCGGGCGCGCCCTCCCCGCGGCCGATCTGACCTCCCCAGCCTTGATCGCGCAATACCCGCGCTCCCTGCAACTGCTTGCCATGCTCGAAAAACCCATCAACGGACAGCCGCACATGGGTGACATTCCTCTGCCCGAATCGCAAGCCGCCGCCGACATCGCCGTCTACCTCAAACGGATCTCTGGCGTGGACGTCCAACCGCGCGTCACCCTCGACAACTACGTGGACGCCATCGTCGGTTACCGCGGCACCAAGACCTATCGTCAAGATTGCGCCGCGGGTACCCAATCCCTCGATCTGAACTGCAACCTCAGCGACCTCGTCAACCCGCGCGGCATGGGACGCGCTTTCATCAACAGCCTCATCGTCACCATCCCCGCCACCATCTTCCCGATCCTGTTCGCGGCGTTCGCGGGCTATGCCTTCGCCTGGCTGCACTTCAAAGGACGCTTTGTCTTGTTCGCCATTCTCGTCGGTCTGCAAGTTGTCCCCCTGCAAATGACCCTCGTCCCGATCTCGCGCCTCTACGCCCAACTCGGCCTGAACGGGACCTTCCTCGGCGTCTGGCTCTTCCACACGGGATTCGGCATGCCCTACGCCATCTACCTCATGCGTAACTTCCTCGGCTCCCTGCCCAGTGACCTGTTCGAATCCGCCTATCTCGACGGCGCCTCGCACTGGACGGTCTTCCGCAAACTCGTCATCCCGCTCGCCATGCCCGCCATCGCCTCACTGGGCATCTTCCAATTCCTGTGGGTCTGGAATGACCTGCTCGTGGCGCTGGTCTTCCTCGGCGGGACGACTCCCGTCATGACCTACCAGATCAGCAACATGGTCACGTCCCTCGGCGCGGGCTGGCAACTGCTCACCGCCGCCGCGTTCCTGTCCATGCTCCTGCCGATGATCGTCTTCTTCAGCCTCCAGCGTTACTTCGTGCGCGGCATGCTGGCTGGCGCGGTGAAAGGATAGCCCAAAACCCCTACAAGTTTTCCAGGCCTTGCAGCTGAGCAGTTGGCCTGGACGAAATACGCACATCTCAAAAACAGGAGTCGTATTGACATATTTGGACCTGCTGAAAGACCATATCGATATCACCCGAGTCCCGTTCAGTGACCGCGGTTCGCGCCTGCTGGTGTTTAAACACATCAATAAAAGCCGCCTGTATGTCAAATTGGCCGAACGTTTGACCAGCATTGAACCCGATATCGAAGCCTATCTCCGCCGTCCCGCCTTCATCACGGATATTTGCCTGATCGATGACCAGGGCAGCGTCCTGAACTTTGAATTGACAGTAACGCCCTATCGCCTCACCTTCCACACGCGCATCGGGGACTTTGCGCTGGTCTTCCAGGATAGACGAACCCTCTCGTGGCGCGTCCCGCCCGGGGTCACAGGCGGGCTGCGTTTCCATGTCTCGCCTCAATATTGGCGGCAGACGGATGCGGGCGGCACGTTCAAGGCGGTACGCAACGTCGCCTACCACACGAATGGCGAGGTCAGGCGCAACAAGATCACGCCGCGCCAGGGTGGTTATACGGTGGAACTTATCATTCGGGACGAGGAGGGCGGCACCATCGCGGTGAAGATCTATCCCGAGCATGGACAGCTCAATGAGTTCCGACCCTTTTCACAATCGAGCGAAGAAGCGGAACAGCGCTGGCGTGAATGGTTCAGCCGCGTCCCCCCGGTGGCGGAACGCTATCAAAAGATGTACGCGCACGCCTGGTGGGTGATGGCCAATAACCTGATTAGTCCACAGGGCAACGTTGCATTCGAATCGATGTCGCCATCCAAATCATCTTACGTGGGCTTGTGGCTGTGGGACAACGCCATGCATGCCCTCGCGTTTCGCCACGTCGATCCGCGACTTGCCCGCGATCAGATCCGCGGCATGTTGATGCACCAATTCCCCAGCGGCATGTTGCCCGATGCCATTTACGATGAAGGCATTGTCTCGACCATCGACCATCCGATCGTCGGCGACGTCACCAAACCGCCCATTCTAGCGTGGGCCGCGCTCAAACTCCATGAGACGAATCCAGATATTGAATTCTTGAGGGAAATTTACGAGCCGCTGGTGCGCGTCAACGGTTGGTGGCTGCACATGAACGACGATGACGGCGACGGACTGGCGCAATACAACCATCCCTACTCCTCGGGCCTCGACGACAGCCCGCTTTGGGATCAAGGCATGCCGGTCGAATCTCCTGACCTCAACACCTATCTGTGCGTACAAATGGGTTCACTGGCCATGATCGCAGAATTCCTGGGCATGCCCAACGACGTTCTCATGTGGCGGAAGCGGGCGGCGGCCATCGTCAACCGCATGATCGCGGATTTCTGGGACGAGGACGCTGGACTGTTCTGGACGCTTCATGACGAAAAGCCGGTCCGCGTCGTGACTCCCTTCAATCTGTTTCCGTTATGGACGGGTCAACTCCCCGAAGGGATTCGCTCCCGCCTCCTGGCCCACCTGACCGATCCCAAAGAATTTTGGGGGGAGTATGTCATCCCCACGGTGGCGCGTAATGACCCGCACTACGATCCGCAAACCATGTGGCGTGGACCGGCCTGGGCTAACATCAACTATTTCTTTGTGGAGGCGTTGCAGCAGATCGGTGAGCAGGAATTGGCCGCCACGCTCTGCCGAAAGACGCTCGAAATGATCATGCGCCATGACATGATCGCTGAGTATTACAACTCGAAAACGGGCGTCATTCCCAAAAAAGCCGCCCTGGCATTCGGCTGGACGGCGGCCGTGTTTATCGACCTCGCCATTCGGGATACGAACAATACCAATGTGACTCCCGGCTGGGAGAGAAGGGGGGAGCCATGAGTCTTTACATGGGCGGTGAAAATTCCAGTCCCATTTCAGGGACGTTGATCAGCGAACTTCTTCAGAAGCGGCGCCTCATCGTCGCCTCGAACCGCGGACCGTTCACCGTTCAAAAAAACGACGACGGCGAGTTGTCCTTCCAACGCGGCAGCGGTGGACTGGTCACCGCCCTGACTGACGTTGCCCGATATGCCGACACTCTCTGGATCGCCTGTGCCCAATCGGATCACGATAAAGAATGGCGAGAAGGTGTGGCCTCGCTGGGGACCAACGGCGAGAACGTCCGAATGCAATTTCTTATGCCAGATGCAGCGGCATATGACGGCTATTACCGCGTGATCGCCAATCCGTTGTTGTGGTTCCTGCAACATTCCATGTGGGACATATTCCGCGAACCAACGATCAACAAGGATATCTGGCAGGCCTGGGAGGGTGGATACGTGGCGGTGAACAGACTCTTTGCCGAGGCGATCTCGCGGCAGATCCAGATGTCGCCGCGCCCGGCGCTGGTCATGTTACAGGATTACCACCTTTACCTCGCGGCCGATTTCATCCGCCATGAATTCCGCCCGCGCACCAAATATACGCTTACGCATTTCATTCATATCCCCTGGCCTGGCGCGGAAGATTGGGGACTGTTGCCGCCCAAAATGCGCCGCGCGATCCTGGAAGGTCTCTGCGCGGTGGACCTGCTTGGCTTCCAGACGCGCGAGGACGGCCTGAACTTCATTCGCACCTGCGAGTCCCACCTGCCCGGAACGCATGTCAATTTCAAGCGCGGACGGATCTGGTATCGGAATCACTCCACCTTCATACGAGACTTTCCCATTTCCATCGATGTGGGCGGACTGCGGCAATTTGCCCAGTCTGCCGAAGTAGAGACGCATCGCGGACAACTCACGGACTATTACGGGGACCAGCAGATCATTCTGCGCGTCGACCGCATCGAACCGAGCAAGAACATCGTGCGCGGCTTCAAAGCCTTCGACGAAATGCTCGATCTGTATCCCGAACATCGCGGTCATGTGAAATTCCTGGCCTTCCTCGTCCCTTCGCGGCTCGACGTGGAGGAATACCGACATTATCTCGATGAACTGATGGGGGTTGCCGGGCAGGTCAATGCCAAATACGGCACGATCGATTGGGAGCCGATCCGCATTCTGGTGGGCGAAAGTTACGAGCGTGCCGTGGCCGCCCTCGAACTTTACAGCGTCCTGCTGGTCAATTCCATTGCAGACGGGATGAACCTGGTCGCAAAGGAAGGGCCTGTCGTCAACCAGCGCGACGGTGTGCTGGTGCTCTCCGAGCGGACGGGCGCCTATCAGCAATTGCAATCGGGCGCGCTGGTCATCTCCCCATTGGACGTGTACGGAACGGCAGAGGCACTGCACCAGGCGTTGACCATGCCCGAGGAGGAACGTCGGCAAAGAGCCGAACGACTGCGCTACCAGATCGAGCATGAGGATATTGTCGACTGGCTGCACCAGCAGTTGAACACGATCCTTGCTTTGAATTTGTGAGGTTTGGAAATATGAAACGAATTGCCATCCTGCATTATTCTGCTCCGCCCGTTGTCGGTGGCGTGGAAAGCGTCATGCTGGCGCACGTCCGAGTGTTGAACGCGGCAGGATACCGCGTCACCATCGTCGCCGGGGACGGGGATGCGAAGTCCCTGCCCGAAGGGACGGATTGGGTCCACATCCCCGAATTGGGGACGCGTCATCCCGAGATCGAGCAAGCCAGCCGCGAGTTGGAGCAGGGACGCGTCCCTGAGAACTTCGTCGAATTGGCCGCCCGCCTCGAGTCCAGACTGGGAGCGGTTCTGCTGTCCATGGAGCGGGTCATCGTCCACAACGTCTTCACCAAACACTTCAACCTGCCGCTGACGGCCGCTCTGGTCAACCTGCTCGAAAAGGGCAAATTGCGCGGCTGCATTGCCTGGTGCCATGACTTCACCTGGACGAGCGCGCATTCGCGTTCGAAGGTGTTTCCATCCTATCCGTGGGACTTGTTGCGCACACCGCGCAAAGACATTCGCTATGTCACCGTTTCAAAATTCAGGCAGCTTGAACTGGCTGGACTGTTCAATTGTCCCGCAGACGATATCAAAGTGATCTACAACGGCGTGGACCCGCAGGAGTTGCTCGGGCTTTCGCAGACGGGTCTGTCGTTGATCCAGCGTCTGGATCTGTGGAACGCCGACCTGATCCTGTTGATGCCTGTTCGCGTGACCGAGGCCAAGAACATCGAACTCGCCATCCGTCTGGCGGCTGTCCTGAAGGAACATGACGTTCATCCAAAGATCATTTTGACAGGCCCGCCCGACCCGCACGATCAGGGCAACATGGCCTACTTCCAAAGCCTGCTGGATCTGCGCAGGGAATTGGATGTTGAGAATGAAATGCGCTTTGTCTATGAGGCTGGGCCCACGGACCAACCTTTTATCGTTGACATGAGCGTCGTCGCGGATTTGTATCGCGTCAGCGACGCGCTGTTCATGCCCAGTCACCGCGAAGGCTTCGGGATGCCGATCGTGGAAGCGGGGTTGGCGGGGTTGCCCGTGTCTTCATCCAGCGCCGTCCCAGCCGCGGATGAACTCGGCGGGAACGAAGTCATATCGTTCCCACCCGATGCCGATCCCCGCGCTGTTGCGGCGCTGATGCTGGATCAATTGGAACACAATTCCACTTGGAGGTTTCGGCGGCGCGTACGGCAGAGTCTCACCTGGCAAAATATTTTTCAGCAAAAGATTCTGCCCCTTTTGTAGAAAGGTTTCCCGTGAATGTTACCGACCTGAATGAATTGACCCGGCAGGCGCTGTCAAAACGGTTCCTGTGGCTGTTCCTGGATTATGACGGCACGCTCTCTGACTTTACACCCACTCCTGAGATGGTCGACCCCGATCAACAGATCTGCGACCTGCTCAGCCGTCTGTCATCCCAGCCAGGGATCCGCCTGGCCGTCATCAGCGGACGCCGCTTGCACGACATCCAAGCCCTCCTTCCCGTAAAGGGAATCTATCTGGCAGGGACGTATGGCATCGAACTTCTGATGCCCGATGGAACGTTGATCCAACGCGTGGAACTCGACGCGATTCAACCGTTTTTGGAAAACGTCAAACCCAAGTGGATGGAGATCATTGCGGGGGAACAGGGATTTTATCTCGAGGACAAGAACTGGGCATTGGCCTTACATGCCAAACTTGGCAGTGACGAGGATGCCAGGCGCGTGCTGACCCTGGCGCGCGAGATCGTCGAACGGGAACTGCCCGAGGAACAATTCCGCATTTTGGGCGGGCACAAATTTTTAGAGGCGGCGCCCCTGTTGGCACACAAAGGCCGCACCGTTTCCTACCTGCTCGAGAAATATCCACTGCCAAACCCGCAGATGCTTTACATCGGCGACGACGACAAAGACGAGGAAGCCTTCGAGATCATCAATACGCACGGCGGCATCGCCATCAAAGTGATCTCAGAGGCCCAATCGTCACAACCGACCCGCGCCCAATACACGCTGGAATCGCCCGCGGCTGTCCACGCCTGGCTGGAAACTCTGCTCACCAAATTGAAAGAAACGAAATGACCCAAACACTGAATACTTACTGGTACAAAGACGCCGTCTTCTACGAAGTCTACGTGCGCGCCTTCAACGACAGCAACGACGACGGTCACGGTGACCTGCGCGGCCTCGCTGAAAAACTCGACTATCTCCAATCGCTCGGAGTCACCTGCCTGTGGCTCCTGCCCATCTATCCCTCGCCGCTCAAGGACGACGGCTACGACATCTCCAACTACTACGACATCCATCCCGACTACGGCACTCTCTCCGACTTCCAATTCCTGCTCGAAGAGGTCCACAAACGCGACATGCGCCTCATCCTGGACCTCGTGCTGAATCACACCTCTGATCAGCATCCCTGGTTTCGGGCTTCGCGTGCCAACCCGCGCTCGGTCTTTCGCGACTACTACGTCTGGTCCACAACCGACAAAAAATACGCCGACGCCCGCATCATCTTCCTCGATTCCGAACCCTCCAACTGGACGTGGGACGAACAGGCGGGCGCGTTCTTCTGGCATCGCTTCTTCGCCTCCCAGCCCGACCTGAACTACGACAACCCGCGCGTCCAGCAGGAAATGCTCAACATCCTGAGCTTCTGGCTCGACCTCGGCGTGGACGGTTTCCGCGCCGACGCGGTGCCATACCTCTTCGAGCGCGAAGACACCAACTGCGAAAACCTGCCCGAGACTCACCTCTTCCTGAAAAAGATCCGCCGCTATATCGAGAAGAATTATCCTGGCCGCATCCTGCTCTGTGAAGCCAACCAATGGCCTGAAGACGTGCGTCCCTACTTCGGCAACGGACGGGACGAATTTCAAATGGGTTTCCATTTCCCGATCATGCCGCGCATCTTCATGTCACTGAAGAAAGGCCGCGTGGATGACCTGCGCGACATCCTTGCTCGCACGCCCGAAATCCCGCGTGGATGTCAGTGGTGCATCTTCCTGCGCAACCACGATGAACTGACCCTCGAAATGGTCACCGAAGAGGAACGTCAATGGATGTGGGAACAGTACGCCCCCGATCCGCGTATGCGGCTCAACCTCGGCATCCGCCGCCGTCTCGCGCCTCTGCTCGATAACGACCGCCGCAAGATCGAACTTGCCAATTCGCTGCTGTTCACGCTTCCTGGTTCTCCCATCCTCTACTACGGCGACGAGATCGGCATGGGCGACAACATCTCGCTCGACGACCGCAACGGCGTCCGCACGCCCATGCAATGGGATGCGTCCCCCGTCGCGGGGTTCAGCCATGCCGTCCCGTTCGCGCCCGTCCTCGAAGGTGAGTACGGCCCGCCTCACGTCAATGTGGAAGCGCAAACTCCCGACTCGAATTCCCTCCTCCACAGCATCCGTCGCATGATCGCCGTGCGCAAAGCGCATCCCGCTTTCGGTCACGGCAGTTTCGTCTGGACAGATGTGGGCACGAATGCGGTCGCGGCCTACACGCGAAAATATGAGACCGAGACGATTTTGGTCTTGAACAATCTCAGCGCAGAAACGAAATCGGTGTCTCTGCCACATGTCCCCGCTTCCGAGATTCTTACTGGAAACGCAATTTCATCAGATGCGCTTGTCCTTGCGCCATATCAATTTCTCTGGCTCTTATTAAGTTGAGATTTTCGGACAAGTTCATCTGACTCATTGCCGAGCGCATGAGCGATTCGAGTGAAATACTTGGCGCATGAATTTGGACATGAATCGGGTATTCGTTGAGGGGATATGCCCATGGGTTTAATGTCCACTTAAACAGCGAATAAACCGCCAATAAAGACATATTCTCTCAAAGGATATACAGTAACAGTGTGTTGGATGAAAACCTGGAAAAGAAAGTGGATGTGAATTATGCAACTCGGAATGATCGGACTGGGACGCATGGGCGCGAACATGACATTACGCCTGTTACGCGCGAGACATACTTGCGTGGTGTATGACCGCAACCTGCAGGCCATCGCGGATCTGGAAAAGCAGGGCGCGAAAGGAGCCGCATCTCTCGCGGACCTCGTAGCGGATCTCACCGCCCCGCGCGTCATCTGGCTGATGCTTCCCGCCGCCATCGTGGACGCGGTACTGGGCGAACTCGTCCCACTGCTGCAAGCGGGCGACATCGTCATTGACGGCGGCAACTCGTATTATCACGATGACATCCGCCGCGCGGCGGAACTCGCCAAGCAAGGCATTCATTACGTGGATGTCGGAGTCAGCGGCGGCGTGTGGGGACGGGAACGCGGCTACAGTCTGATGATCGGCGGCGACAAGGAATCCGTTGCGCGGCTCGACCCGATCTTTGCCGCGCTCGCCCCAGGCGTGGATTCCCAGCCGCGCACGGTCGGACGCGGCGCGGAAGTTTCCACCGCGGAGCAGGGCTATCTCCACTGCGGTCCGCACGGCGCGGGACACTTCGTCAAAATGGTTCACAACGGAATCGAATACGGCATGATGGCGTCACTGGCGGAAGGCCTGAACATTCTCCACCATGCAAACGCGGGAAATCAAAACCGCGCAGCCGACGCGGAAACGACTCCGCTGCGCCACCCCGAACATTATCAATATGATTTCGACTTGAAGGAAGTCGCCGAAGTCTGGCGGCGCGGCAGCGTCATCGGTTCGTGGCTGCTCGACCTGACCGCCGCCGCGTTGAACGAAGACCCGCAGTTGACCAGGTTCGCGGGCCGCGTCTCCGACTCTGGCGAAGGTCGCTGGACGGTCCTCGCGGCAGTGGACGAATCCGTACCAGCGCCTGTCATCAGCGCGGCGTTGTTCTCACGCTTCAGTTCGCGCGGCGAAGATGAATTCGCCCACAAGTTGCTTTCCGCTATGCGTTACGAATTCGGCGGGCATCACGAGAAGTGATAAGAGACATGACAGGTTTTATCGTGGAATGAGTCGATAAACCCCGTCAGGTCTGTCTTGAAAAGGATCAAAGCATGACCGACGAAACCAAACTTCCTCCCGTTTCCATCGTCATTTTCGGCGCCACTGGCGATCTGGCTTGGCGCAAACTTTTGCCCGCATTGTACAACCTGTATCTCGACAACCACCTTCCCGAACGCTTTGCCATCTTCGGCATGAATCGCAAAACGATGGCGTTGGATGAATGGCGCAGCCACATGCGCGGCGGCGTTGACCAATTCTCGCGGCGCGGCAAGGCGGATTCCGCGCAGTGGGAAAAATTCGCGGCGCATTTGTTTTTGGGTCCGTCTGGCAATTTCGATGATTCAAATTCGTACGAAAATTTATCCAAAGCGTTGAGCGAGCAGGAAAAATCCTGGGACGAGAAAGCCACGCGCGTGTTTTACTTCTCCACGCCGCCGATGATCGTCGAAACCATCGTCCAGCAACTCGGGCAGGAGCATCTCACCGATGACCGTAAGCGGGCGCGCGTTGTGGTGGAAAAGCCCTTCGGGCGCGATTACGAATCCGCCCGCGCCTTGAATCGGTCCCTGCTGAAAACGCTCGACGAGTGTCAGATCTATCGCATTGATCACTATCTCGGCAAGGAAACCGTGCAGAACATTCTCGCCTTCCGCTTCGCCAACGCGCTCTTCGAGCCGATCTGGGATCGCCGCTACATTGACCACGTCCAGATCACCGTCGCCGAGCAGGTCGGGGTGGAACATCGCGGCGGATACTACGACCAGTCAGGCGCGTTGCGTGACATGCTGCAAAATCACCTCATGCAAGTCATGTCCCTGATCGCAATGGAGCCGCCCATCGCCTTCAATGCGGACGAGATCCGCGCCCGCAAAGTGGACGTGTTACGCGCCATCCGTCCCATCCCTGTGGATGACTTGCCGCACTACGCCGCACGCGGACAATACGCGGCGGGACACCTCGAAGGCAGGCTCGTCTCTGGCTACCGCGACGAACCCAACGTTCGGCCTGATTCGTCCACCGAAACGTTCGCGGCGCTCAAACTTTTTGTGGACAACTGGCGCTGGCAGGGTGTCCCGTTCTATTTGCAAACGGGCAAACGCCTGCCGAAAAAAGCTTCGCAGGCCATCATCCAATTCCGACCCGTGCCGCATCTTTCGTTCCCCTCGTCCACAAGTTTGGATTGGCAGCCGAACCGTCTCGAAATTGACATCCAACCCGATGAAGGCATCGCACTGATTTTCCAGGCCAAACAGCCTGGTGTCACCCTGCGACTCAGTCCGCAGGAAATGCATTTCCGTTACGCCGAAGCGTTCCAGACACAGCCGCCCGAAGCGTACGAGACCTTGCTGCTCGATGCCATCCTCGGCGACGCGACGCTCTTCATGCGCTCGGACCAGGTCGAGAGCGCGTGGAAGGTCGTTGCGCCTGTGTTGGATGTGTGGAGTTCCGTCGCGCCGTCGAACTTCCCCAATTACGCCAGCGGCAGTTGGGGACCCGAAAGTGCGGAAACGCTCATCGCACAGGATGGGCACAGTTGGCTGCAACCCGTGAAATGATAGCGGAGTCCGAATAAAGGAGCAGACATGATTCGCGTCTTCGACAACCTTGAACGTTTGAATCAAGCCGCCGCTGAAATTTTTGCGGACGCGGCAAGCGAAGCCGTCGCCGCGCGCGGACGATTCAGTGTGGTGCTCTCTGGTGGAAACACGCCGCGCCGTTTGCATGAGTTGTTGGCGAGCGGACCGTTTCGCAACCAGATCGATTGGAAATCCGTCCACGTGTTCTTTGGCGATGAGCGCTGCGTCCCGCCTGATGACCCGCGCAGTAATTTCCGCATGGCGCGCGAGACATTGCTGAATCATGTTCCCATCCCAGCGGAAAATATCCACGCCGTTCGCGGTGACTTGGATCCCACGCAAGCCGCCGCACAGTATGAATCTGAGTTGAAGCGATATTTCGGTGCGGAGTCGCCCATCTTCGATTTGATCCTGCTCGGATTGGGCGATAACGCGCACACCGCTTCGCTCTTTCCGCATACGCCTGTGTTGAATGAAAAAGAAAAATGGGTTGCGGATGTGTACGTAAAAGAATTGGACATGTACCGCGTCACGTTCACCGCGCCGCTCATCAATCAGGCGGACCAGGTTGTCTTTCTCGCCAGCGGCAGCGACAAGGCGTCCGCGCTGCAAAATGTTATCGAAGGCGCGTATCACCCGCTGGAATATCCCGCGCAGTTGATTCGCCATCCGCTGTGGCTGGTGGACAAGGCCGCCGCGCACAAATTGGCCGCCGCGTTCGAAGAAGAAAGCGCAGATTAGTTCATGACACCAAGTTTTGCCCCCGGTCAGCCTGGCATCCCGCCTCGTTGGACCTCCAGCGCCAAGAGCGGAGTCGGCACGTCGCTCTCCGCCGCGAGCCGCGTCTGGTTCACGCTCAGTCACGGCGTCCTCAACGAGGTCTATTATCCGCGCATCGACCAGGCCTGCATCCGCGACCTGGGCTTGCTGGTCAGTGACGGCGCGGAATTTTTCTCCGAGGAGAAGCGGCAAACTGCCTCACAGATCGAAATGCTGGCCGAGGGCGTGCCCGCCTTCCAACTGACCAACACCTGCAACGAGGGACGCTACCGCATTCACAAAACCATCCTGACCGACCCGCAGCGCGACGTGCTGTTGCAAAAGATTCGTTTCGAGCCGTTGCAGGGACAACTCAGCGACTATCATCTTTACGTTTTGCTTGCGCCGCATCTTAGGAATCGCGGCGCGAACAACACCGCCTGGCTCAATGATTACAAAGGTTTATCGGTGCTGAATGCCCAGCGCGGAGATATTGCTTTGTCACTGGCCTGCTCGGTTCCGTGGTTGAAACGTTCCGTCGGTTTTGTGGGATTCTCCGATGGCTGGCAGGATGTCGCGCAGCACAAACAAATGCAATGGGAATATTCCCGCGCGGAAGACGGCAACGTGGCGCTTACCGCTGAAGTGGACCTGGAATCCTGCAACGGCGAATTTATCATCGCGCTGGGATTCGGACTCACGCCCGCCGAGTCGAGTCTGCGCGCGCGGGCGAGTCTCGACGATGGATTCGACGCGGCGTGCGCAGCATATCTGCGCGAGTGGCAGGATTGGCAGCGTGGACTCATTCCGCCTGCCGAGAATCTCCTCCCATCGAATCTGTATCGCGTCAGCGCGGCGGTTTTGTGCGCACATGAATCCAAACGTTTCCCTGGCGGATTGATCGCCAGCCTCTCGATCCCGTGGGGATTCCACAAGGGCGACGAAGATTTGGGCGGCTACCATCTCGTCTGGCCGCGCGATTTGGCGGAGACCGCGGGCGGATTGCTCGCCATCGGCGCGCACGAAGATGTCCGCCGCGCGCTGGACTATTTGAAGAACACGCAGGAAGCCGACGGTCACTGGCCGCAAAACATGTGGATGGACGGCTCATCCTACTGGAACGGCATCCAAATGGACGAGACCGCCTTCCCAATTTTGCTGGTCGATTTGGCGCGCCGCAAGAACGCCCTCGACGAAAATCAACTCGTCTGCCTGTGGCCGATGGTGCGCAAGGCCGCGGGATTTTTGCTGGCGAATGGTCCCGTGACTCAACAAGACCGTTGGGAGGAAGACCCTGGCTACTCGCCGTTCACGCTGGCGGTGGAGATCGCCGCGCTGCTCGCCGCCGCGGATTTGGCCGAAGCACAAAACGATTCCGCCGCCGCGAAGTTGTTGTGCGAAACCGCCGACCTGTGGAACGCGCACGTCGAAGATTGGACGTACGTCACGGGCACGGAACTGGCGAAGCAAATCGGCGTGGACGGCTACTACGTCCGTATTGCGCCGCCCGAAGAAACGGAAGCCGCCTCCCCGTCGACGGGTTTCGTGCCGATCAAGAATCGTCCGCCTGGCGAGAGCCGCGCGCCCGCCGCGCACATCGTCAGTCCCGACGCGTTGGCGTTGGTACGCTTCGGTCTGCGCGCCGCCGATGATCCGCGCATCGTCAACACCGTCAAGGTGGTGGACGCGCTCCTGAAAGCGGAAACCGCTCACGGTCCGATCTGGAAGCGTTACAACGAAGACGGCTACGGCGAACACGCCGACGGCAGTCCATTCGACGGGAGCGGGATCGGACGTCCCTGGCCTTTGTTGACGGGCGAACGCGCCCACTACGAATTGGCGGCGGGACGTTCCGACTCCGCCCGCGGCTTGCTTGCCACACTCCAGGCATTCGCCAACCCCGGAGGCCTGCTCCCCGAACAGACGTGGGACGGCGCGGACATTCCCGAGCGTGAATTGTTTTTTGGGAAGCCGTCGGGTTCGGCCATGCCGCTGGTTTGGGCGCACGCCGAATATTTGAAGTTGTGCCGTTCGCTCGCCGATGGCCGCGTCTTCGACATGCCGCCGCAGACCGCCAAGCGGTACTCGCTCGTCCAGCCTCCCAGCGATTTGACGATGTGGGCGTTCAATCACAAAGTGCGCAAACTGCCGCATGGACATACCCTGCGCTTCTTCCTACCCGCGTCCGCGCGCCTGCGCTGGAGCGCCGACGAACGGACGACCGAAAAGGAAGCCACAACCTACGACAGCACGCTGGGAGTCCACGTGGTTGACCTGCCGACGCGTGCGTTGAAAACGGGGATGACGATCCGCTTCACGTTCTATTGGCTGGCTGAGGAACGATGGGATGGCATGGATTACACCATCGTGATTGTGTAATCCATTGTCCCGTAGGCGGCCTCTGAATTCCGTTCATGTACACTTCCGATTGGCTGGCATTTATCACGCCAGCCAGTTGTTTTAACTTCCCTTAAGACAGGCATACACAGATGCTAAAGACCCAGCGTGGGGAATTCGGTAAGGTGAGCATATGGAAAACAAGGGGCAAACATGGTTAATTTTTTGATTTCGAACATGGACAGCCTGACATTCGGGGCGGTCTATGGGTTGGGAAAACCTGAAAGATAGGAGAAGGTTCGGGATGGGCAAACAGACTCAAGTTCCAGAAAGAGGCGGAAGGCTTTCCTGGCAGCGCATCCTGCTGGGAGCGTTTTTCATCGCTTTTGTATGGCTGATCGTCAGTCAATTCAACGAAGTTGAAAAATTGGCGCGCACTCTGGCCCAGGGACAGTGGCAGTGGGTGCTGGCGGTGGCCGTTCTTCAAGTGGTCTACTACCTGGTGTTTACTGGCACGTATCAGGCGGCGTTTTACACATTGGGCATCAAACGGAAATTGTTCGAAATGGTGCCGGTCACGCTGGGGTCGTTGTTCGTCAATGTGGTGACGCGCCCACTGCCAGCACTGCTGGGACCGCCCTGTTTGTGGACGATGCCGCCCGTCGTGGACATTCCCCGGCGCGGGCGGCCACTGCCGTGTTGCTGCAATTGGTGGCTGATTTCAGCGCCTTCCTGTTGGTGTTGGTTGTCGGGATGGCCATACTGTTCATCGAACATGACTTGCAGATATACGAGGTTATCAGTGCGGCCATCCTCGTGTTGTTGACCGCCGCTTTGGCAGGTGTGTTGTTGCTCGGCGTCTGGCGGCCAGGCGCTGTGGCGAGCCTGCTCGCGTGGGTGCAGTCGTTTGTCAACCGTGTGGGGGATGGCTCAAGCGTGCCGTCGAATTCACTGCCGCCTCGCAGGCAGTGTTCGAAGCAGGTGTAGCGCGAACACCTGCTCTTGCGCCAGGCGCAAGTGTGGGTGAATTTCACAAATTTCCCCGAATTTATTCGCGTCATTCGCAAATTGGCGGCATTCGCGTTGAGAGTCCTCCGACTTTGAGAAAGCCATGTATTTCGGTGGATTTATCATTGCATTAATACTACACTAATATTACAATATCACCACTTCCGCAAAGACGGAATAATTTAAGATTAGCAACCTGGACAATATTCATCATTTCTGTAATTATTTACAGAGGTGCCAGTCTGGTTGTAAAACTTTATCGGTCAGCAAGTTTGAAAAATTGATGCTTTATTAGTAAACGAATGAGTTTATGAATCTGAAGAAAGCAATCATTGAGTTCATCCGTAAGCCCATGGGATGGTTCATCCGCTGGAGACGCCCCATCCTTATCTTATCGTTTGTTGTCTTAATTTCTGTGGAACTGGTTGAGGGGTCACATGACCCGATGCACAATATTGAAATATTCGTTTACTTTATTCTTTTCCTGGTGATCGCCTCTTTGATCGAGTTGCTTCTTCGGGAAAATCGGCTTCAGAATCGTGCCTCTCAAATATTGGACTATAAGCATCAGATCAGCAGGGAATTTTTCACCTTAGAGAATTGGGATGTTTTTACTGCCTGCCTCACAGAAAAATTGGGGAGACTGGCCAGTGTCAATTTTGCGGAGTTATTTATAAGGGATTCTATTTCAGGGGAGTATTCAAGTATTTCGCGATGGCAGGATATCGACGATCTCGCCAATTTGGATACCAACCCGTTGTGTCTAGATTGCCTGAAGCGTATGCAGGAGGGCAAAGTCGGTTTCGATTCCTGCAACTGTCCCACTGGGGATCTGATCTCACCCGACTTGAAGGAATATTTCCTGCCGGTTTATAGCGGCCAGGCTATTTTTGCGGTGGTGCGATTCGTGCCTGGACCTGGTCGGGATATTAAAGCCGAGCAGACCAAAATATTGAAACATCTTGGTGATGAGGTGGCGATCGCATTGATCTCCGCCCAGGATCGTAAACGCCTTTCTGAACTTCAAGTGACGCAGGCAATTTTGGCAGAGCGTCACAGCGTTTCCCAATATTTGCATGACAATTTGAGTCAGAATATTGGCTATCTGCGTATGAAGCTGGAGAGGTTCAGTACGGACCCGTCACTTCTCCAGCAAGAGACCCTGAATCAAGATATTATTCATATGAAAGAAGTGGCGGATGAATCCTATTTGATCGTGCGGAGAAAACTCGAATCCATTCATAGTGAAACAATGCCGAGCCTGCCCAATTACCTGCGGGCGCATGCTCAAAAAATGTCCCTCCGGGCAGGGTTTGATTTCTCCCTTGCAGTCAAGGGGAATCCTCGCGTCATTCCAATGGATGCCCAGCGCGCAGTTTTTTATGTATTCCAGGAGATCCTTTCGAATGTGGAGAAACACGCGCAGGCCAGTAAGGTGGATGCGGACCTGATATGGGGGCCAGAGACGCTGATTCTAACGGTTTCAGACAACGGGATTGGGTTCGATCCATCTCTCGTCACGCAGCAGCAGCACTTCGGTCTCGGAATTGTGCGGGAGCGAATCGAAAACGTCAACGGTGACCTGGAAATCAGTTCGTCTGCAGGGACATGCACCCAGGTTAAGGTCACTATTCCGATCCCAGCGGCGAAAAAAGGTGAGTAGCCATGTTTCAACCAAACAATGGGAGTATCAACCGTACCATCCTGCTCATTGATGATCATGTATTGTTTCGGGAAGGCCTGAGCAGTCTGCTGCGCTCCACCCCTGGCTTTCAATTGGTGGGAGGGGCTGGATCTGTCCACGAAGGGATTGAGATGGCGCGCAGGCTTGGACCGGATATCGTGTTGATGGATTTTTCCCTTCCCGATGGAACCGGGTTGGATGCCACCCGCGCGATCCTGGCGGAATGCCCTGAATGTAAAATTGTATTCCTGACCGTAAACGAAGGGGACGAAGACCTTTTTGCCGCCATCCGTTCGGGTGCCAAGGGATATTTGCTCAAAAACATTGCTGCTGCCGACATGATAGCCAGCCTGCGCGCCCTCGATAGGGACGAGTTGGCACTGTCACGGAAAATGATGAACCGCATCGTCCATGCTTTTTCCATTACCGACCAACACGATGATTCCATCGGAAAGTTGGTTGGCAAGCTGAGTGCGCGCGAACTTGAAATTTTAAGGGAGGTCCAATCGGGGGCGTCCAACTCTGAAATTGCCCGCCGCCTGTACCTTTCTGAAAACACGGTAAAACATCACATCCACAACATCTTTGAAAAATTGGGAATCGAAAACAGGCGGGAAGCGATCCAAATTGCAAACCGGGCAGACCACGCCAGATCCCAATCTGGTTGAAAATATGCTCCAAAAGTATTAGCACTGGGTGCTAATACTTTTCCCCAAAGGGCCATCCAAAAGATGGCCCTTTTTTTATGCCCAAATTGGGTGATGGGTGATTGTGGAAAACGTAAAAAAAGCCTATCCTACGGAAATAAGACAAGAGAAGTCCGAATATGAGTATTCATTGCCTCGTTGCTGTCAGAAAAAAATCGTTGATGAGCAACATCCTGAAAAATCTGTTTGCCGTTTCAGGGAACAGAATGGATTCTGTCGACAGCGAAGCAGGCACTCTGGATGAACTCATTGGCGAAATAAAAAGTTCGCGGGCCGATGTGGTTGTCATCGAAAAATCAAGTCCGTTTGCCGGTGATGGCGCACTTGTGTGTCTGCTTACCTTGTTCGTAAAGATGGTTTTGATCATCGTTAGCGAAGATAGCAACACGTTCAGCGTGATTCGCAAGGAAGAAATACTGCTCGCATCATCTTCAGATCTGGTGAATTTCATTTCCTCCATCTAATCTGCAATTCGATGAAGACGTTTCAGAAAAGGAGAGCATATGCAGGATAGACCTAATCCCGATTATCAATCCAAGTTCACAACCAAATTTTAGGAGGTGCTCTGTGAGAATCAAAACCAATTTCCTGGCACACTTCTGGCGTCGTATCATGGCGGTCACCCTGGCCCTGGTCATGATGTTCGGAAGTCTGTCTTCATCTTCTGTGGTTGGTGTTCAGGCGGGTCCTTCAACGGCTCCGTTGGCGCTGACCAACACAATGACTCTCGTTGTAAAAGATGTAACCAACGGACAGGTCATCAATTCATTTAAGTACCTTATCAACGTTGATAATACGGGGACAACGACTCAGCGACCAGACCCGAATACCGGCGAACTGCCTTTTGAGTGTACACCTGCGGATCCATCCTACCCCGCCAATTGCTCCTGGACCTCGATGGGGATTCGAAGCTCCAGCCCCATCTTCACCCAGGGCGATCAGAGTGACTTTGCGGGGGGCGCGGGATTTAACATGCCAGACGGTCGCTACCTCGTTTCGGTGCGCGCCAATGGCTACAAAATGGACGGCGTCCACTTTTCGGTGCCGCTGCAGAATGGCGGTGTGGTCACTGTCTTTATGCAACCGTATGCATTGCCCGATGCGACCATCCAGGCTGCCGTATTTGAAGATACCTCGCCCACCAACGGCGCCGCGGACGTTCCAGTGGAACGCGGCCTGGCAGGTTTCGTTGCCCATATTAACGACTATATCGGTGAAGTCACCACGGATGTATATGGCGCTCCCTTGTGCGGGACAGGCTCCTGCGTAAGCATGTGTTACGTCGTGGATGGCGCCGAGGACCTCGGCACAGTAGATCCAGTGGATGCCGATGGACATTGTCCCATCACGACCCCCGGCGCTCCGTTTGGACGTACCGGCGACCTGACCGTGATAGGCAAGGTAAAGATTCCAAACCTCGGACCCAATCGCTACGATCTTGAAGTCGTCCCGCCCGATGGTTCCACATGGATCCAAACCTCCACCCTGGAAGGCAATCATGGTTGGGACGCCTGGGTGATGGAAGGCTCGACCGGCCTCGATACGGAATTCGTAGTAGCGGGAGAGCCGTTCCCCGTCGCCATCTTTGGATTCGTAAAGCCCACCACTCCCACTCTCTCTGGAAATGGCACGGTCAGCGGGTTGGTGATGGCGGTTAAAACGTACGTACCTTCCAATGTGGATAACACTGGCAACGAATTGCAGACGGTATTAGGCTCCAGAATGGACCATCCCATTGCCAATCCCTGGATCTCGCTCGTCGCCCTCGATAGCGGGGATACCGCTGTGTATATCGGTCAGGGCAACTCGGATGGCACGTTTACCATCAACAATGTGCCCGACGGCACCTACACTCTCGCCTATTGGGATGAACCACAGGACTACATCCTCAACATCATGAACGTGACCGTTTCCAATGGTGAGACTGTGGATATGGGGATTCTCCCGTTGGCCGGTTGGTGGACTCAGCTCGATGGGTATGTCTTCAATGACCTCAACCGCAACGGGGTCATGGATGCTGGGGAACCGGGGCTGTCCAACTTCCCCGTCGCGATGAAGAAGCGGGAAAATTCCATGATGGATCGCGGCGCGGTCCTGGTCACCACCGATGCCAATGGCTATTACTACATGGAAAACGCCTATCCAATGAACCAGTGGCTGGTCATGGAAGCCTACAGCGACCTGTACTACACCACGGGTATCACCTACCAGGCGGACAACCAACCCAATCCGACCACCCTTCTGGGTTCCGGCGTGGACGTCAACGTGCTGCCGGTCATCGGTTTGAGCGGCCGCCTCGATTGGGGCGTTCACGCTTACGCGGGTGCAGGTGGGACGCCCGGCATCGACCCGGACAACGGCGGCATTGTGGGCACGGTCAGTTACGATACCACCCGCAACGAACTCGACCCGCGTTTGGCGGCGGTGGAGGATTGGCAACCAGGCATCCCTGGCATGGATGTCAATCTGTATGCCCCCGTGGCCTGTGATGGGGTCGGACCTTGCGATCCTACCGGGCGTTATATGCTTGCGGCCGATGGTTCATTTGCCAAAGGCGCGTTGTTGAATTCGGTTGTCACCGAGACGTGGGAGCAGCCGACCGGTTGTATTGCCCGGGATATGAACGGCGACCCGCTTCTCTACCCGGACGGGCAGCAGGTTCTTCCCCTCGATCCAGATGCGATTTGTCTCGAAGGGCCCTTGATGGGCGTTCAATTTGGCCCGATGCCGGCCGATGGCGGTTTTGGCGCCGCGGTGGACGGCAACTATGGTTTCACCGACGGCTGTTTCGGCGTTGGCGGTTTTGACACCGCGACCGGCGAATGCGCTGACGGTTCAGCGCCCACCCCGCTCACATCTGGCGACTACCTTGTGGAAGTGATTTCTCCTACCGACACATTTGGCCGTCCACTCTTTAAGGTGACTAAGGAAGAGGATATCAACATTTTCGACGGCGATGAATTTGTCCCCCAAATTCCTCCGCCTGAATGTGTCGGCCCTCTTCACACCGTGGATGTGGCGGGCGATCCCGGTGGCACAGACAATTACCCGGCAGTTGCTCTGCCGAATGGAATTGTCGTGCCTGCCTCCTCGCCTGTAGACAATCTTTCGTATGCGGAAGGCGGCGGAAGCTACTTCGAGGGTCAGCAGAAACCGCTCTGCGACATGAAACTCGTGCGCGTCAGCAGTGGCCGTTCCGTGGCACCCACCTTCAACTTCTTCACCGAAGTGCCCCTGCCCACCCGCTTCTGGGGCCTATTGGTGGATGATCTGAATTTCTCCACCGATCCCAAGTCCCTTATGTACGGAGAAAAGGCGGGCGTGCCCTTCGCACCGGTCGGGATCTACGATTACACCAATCGGTTGGTCGCCACCGTCGAAACGGACTTCAACGGTCTTTACGATGTGCTGTTGACCTCCACCAATCGCATCAACTGCCCATCTCCCTCCGGCGTATGCGCCAATTCCTATCGCTTTGTGGGCAACGACCCAGGCACCCCGGGCCATCTCAACGCGAACTTCAAACCGCAGTTTCGTACCATCGCGACTGAGTTCGAGGCTCTGCCCGGCCTGATCGTCGTCACAGACCTGGCGCCCACGCAGGTCGGCATGACCGCACAATTGCCCAGCGACCAGTTCAACCAGGTTGCCTGTGCGGTCAATCCTGCTGGCTTGGCTGCCTCAACGCCCGAACTCTTCGCGGTCTCCCAACCGTATGTGAACGGATCTGGATCGTTCACCATCTCCGGTCAGGGATTTGGCGCGGCGGCTGGTCAAGTGCTCCTGGATGGAGTGGAACTGCCAGTGTCTGCATGGGATGATGGTCTCATCTCTACGAGCATCCCCGCGGACTGGCCGGTGGGTCCGCACCAACTGATGGTGGTCCGGGCTGACGGAAAATCCACGATCAACGGATTGACGTTCCATGTTCTTGGAACCAACGTACCGCTGTTCCCGATCACTCCCGTACTGGACAATTTCAACCGCGTGAACAGCATTGGATTTGTCAACCAGTCCAATAGCAGGACTATCCAAAGGCCCCGACCTCGGCCGCGGCGCGATCCAGCGACCAATGGACTTGGGGCGGATTGGGGCGCCGATGGTAACACCCTGACCATGTACCGGATCAATGCCCAGAACGCGCAGATCCGAGGCACGGGTAATACCCACTGGTTGGCATCAACGTTTGGAAGGTCCCAGGAAGCGTATTTCACCTTCGTTAAGATTTCAACCATTGCAACGGAGCAGGCACTGTTCCTAAAGTTGTCAGGCAACAATCCCGCAAATAACAATGCGAGGTTGATCGAGGTGCAGTACAACGCGACGGACAACACCGTCCTGGTGCGTACCAAGAACTCCGGCCAGAACCTCAACAGCGCCACAACGAGACTCACCATTACCGGCGTCACCTTCACGGTTGGCGACCAATTTGGTGCACGCGCCCTCAATGACGGCACAGTACATGTCTTCAAGAACGGCGTGGAAATCGGCCAGGTGGCGATTCCGCTCAGCGGTGCTGGAAGCAGTCCATGGGTTGCTACGGGAACGGGGCGGATCGGCCTCCGATTTAACGGTCCCACCATGCTGGACGACGCCCGCGTGGACAACTTTGGCGGCGGCAATGTTCCCGCCATCCCTGTCTACCAGCCTGACGTGTACGAGGTGGGTCCCGGCAGGGCGTACGCCACCATCCAGTCCGGGATCGATGCGGCCGCGAGCGGTGGGAATGATGCCCTGGTGGTCGTCTATCCTGGCCTGCCCGATTTCACCAACCCGCGCATCAATGCACGCGGCGCGTACCAGGAAAACCTGATCATCTACTCGCCCATCAAGTTGCAGGGAGTTGGTCCCGGCGGCGTGCGCCTCGACAGTTCCGTTGTTGACGGTTCCATCATCGACGGAATCGCCTTCGGCGGCGATACCGCACTTGCCGATGCCTGGCGCGCCAAGATCGACAGCCTGACCTGGGTCGGCAACCAGACTGTCTCGGAAGGCCAGGTGATCTACCTGCTTGCCCAGTCCGAAGACCAGTATGGCGACAGCTTCAAGGCTTCCATTGACGGATTCGATATCCGCGGCGGCGACCAGCAGGGAGAGGCGAACATTGTCACGCAAGGCGGCGCCATTTTTGCGAATGCCTTCGTGCGGAACCTGCTGATCACCAACAACCTGGTGGAAGGCAACAGCGCGTCGTATGGAGCCATCCGCATCGGCACGCCAGACCTTGAGGATCCCAGCAACCACAACGAGAACCTGGTCCTCGCCCACAACCGTATCTTTGCCAATGGCGGCACCAACCTGGCCGGTGGCGTTGGTATCTTTGCTGGCGCCGATGGCTACGAAGTTGCCTACAACGATATCTGCGGAAACTTCTCGGCGGAATACGGCGGCGGCATTTCGGTGTATGGCTTCAGCCCCGACGGTGCCATCCATCACAACCGCATCTACTACAACCAGTCCTACGATGAAGGCGGCGGCGTGATGATTGCCGGCCAACTGCCCGCGGACCCGTCTGCCCTTTCGCCAGGTTCTGGCCCGGTGGACATTTACAACAACCTGATCCAAAGCAATCTCGCGAACGACGACGGCGGCGGCCTGCGCTTCCTGATGGCTGGCAACTTCCCGATGAATGTGTACAACAACATCTTCGTGAACAATGTCTCCACTCATGAAGGCGGCGGGATCAGCCTCAACGACGCCCCCGATGTTCGCATCTTCAACAACACCATCGCCAAGAACATCACAACCGCCACAGCCGTGACGAGTAACGGGTTCCCGGCCCCGGCCGGCCTCTCGTCTGGACGGAATAGCGACCTGTTGCAGGCCACCCTCCCGTCTGGTGCGCCCGTCTTCAGCAGCCCGCTGTTGTTCAACAACCTCTTCTTCGACAATCGGGCCGGGGCTCTTGGCCTGGGTGTGGTGACCGGCTTGAGTGACGCGGATGCGAACGTCTTCGACCTGGGCGTCTTCGATGGTTCCGGTGTGTTGAACGTGGGTCCGTCCAATTGGCTGACCGGTAACGGTGATCCCTTGCTGGTTTCCAGCTACAACACCTCGTTGAAGTTTGCCCCGTGGCGCACCAATCCCAACTTTGTGGGAGCCGTTCTGGTTGCCGTGGACCTGACTCAGATCCTGCATGGGAATTACCACATTACCGGCGGTTCCCCTGTGATCAATGCTTGTGTCGCCGGCCTGGCTGGAGTTGACATGCCTGCGTTCGACTTCGACGACCAGCCGCGCATCCTGCCGTGCGATATCGGCGCCGATGAGATTCTGCCCTAACTCGCCTTTCTCCCGACGGAGAGGACTGGTTCCTCTCCGTCGGGAGAAGCCGCCAAAGGAAAAAAGACATGAATCAAAAACTTACTCGCAACTCGTTCAGCCGTCGTGATTTTCTGAAACTCGCTGGTGCGTCGGTGCTGACGGCGGCTGGCGCAAGCCTCCTGCCACAATTCCTGCGCAAGAACCTGTTTGCCGATGATGTGGTCATGGCCGCGGATCCCGCGCCGAACCTGTACTTCGGAGGCACCGATGGCTGGATGTTCCTGCCCCCAAGCCCGGCCCTTCCGCCGTACTTCCCCGATGACCTGGCTCCCGCGCCGTTCAATACCTATATCTTCGGATTCCGTAACATTACCGGTTACACGGATGAAATGAAGATCGCCCAAAAAGAGAAGGCCCAGCACGTGGCTCCGCTTTTCTGGTTGGACCAGTACAACGGCTCCAACGAATTCCATTTGCAGGTCACGAACCTCGGCTTGAACTTGCGCCCAGACCTGGTGGACGAACACACCCTGCACTGGCACGGTTTCCGCAACGTGATCCCCTACTTCGACGGGGAACCGACCGGCTCGGTCTCGATCCCCATCGGGCGCGACTTCACCTACGTTTACCGCCCGCGCGACCCCGGGACGTACATGTATCACTGCCATGTGGAAGATGTGGAACACGTCCACCAGGGCATGAACGGACTGGTCTTCGTCCGACCGATCCAGAACGGCAACACAGGCCTTTATCCGAGCGGGAAGTTCGTCTACAACGACGGCGACGGCTCGACCGGGTACGACCGCGAATTTGCCCTGCACCTCAGTGAGGTCTGGACGCATTCGCACTGGAACGGTTCCCACATCCAGGAGACGGACTGGAGCGACTACAAGGCCGACTTCGCCCTCCTGAATGGACGCGTCTATCCGTACACGCTGGCGCCCAACGGTTCGATTGACCCGTTCAATCCCGTGGCGGATGCCAACGGCGACCTGATCCCTCCGGCAGGGTATCCCGAATTGCAATATCAGCCGTTCTCCGCGCTGGTCACCTGCAACGCCGGGGAGCGCGTCCTGCTGCGCTTCTCCAACCTGGGCTTCCGCGAATCCTCGATGACCCTGGCGGGTATCAAGATGCGCGTCGTCGGGCGGGATGCCACGCTGATGCGCGGCCGTGACGGCACCAATACCAGTTACCTCACCGATACGGTCATGCTGGGCGCGGGTGAGAGCTTCGACTGTATCTTCACTGCTCCCGCCCATTCCGGTGGAGCCGGGCCAGACAAGTACGTGCTGTTCAACCGCAATTACAACCGCATGGACAACCTGGCCGACGGGTTCGGAGGCCAGCGCACGGAAGTACATGTCTACCCCGCCGGCACAGTGGCGCCTCAAGCCCATCCCAACGACTGGGGTCTCGCCTAGCCCAACGGCTAATGAAAAGGAGTTGAAAATGCGTACTTCAAAATTCAAGTGGATGCAGTTGGGCATGGCCTTGGTCATTGTGGTAATGGCCCTCAGCCCCGCATTCATTTTCGATACTGCTAAAGCCCTGCCAGCCCCGGCGGTGGGAGTCGTCTGCACGAACGGCCCCACCTTCAGCCTCACTGCCGGTCCGGGCAACATCATCCTTTCAGACGGTAACACCATGTTCATGTGGAGTTATTCGCCGAGCGGCGGCGGGTTCCAATACCCCGGCCCGGTGCTGTGCGTGAACGAAGGCGATACCGTGACGGTCATCCTCCACAACGACCTGCCCGAACCGGTATCCATCATTTTCCCCGGCCAGGAAAACGTCCTTGCGGATGGTGTCGCGGCCCAGCCGGAGTTTGATGGACTCGGCAACCTGGTGTCGCTCACCACGACTGCCCCGGTGGGTGGTGACGTCACCTACAGTTTCGTCGCTGACCATCCCGGTACGTTCATTTATCAAAGCGGCACCGATCCCAAGAAGCAGGTCGCCATGGGACTGGCAAGTGTGCTGATCGTCCGCCCGGCGATGGGAGCGAATTTCGCCTACAACCGGGCCGACAGTCAGTTCGACCCGGATGAGGAGTTCCTGGCATTGCTTTCGGAGATCGATCCGTATCTTCACTGGGCGGTCGAAAGCGGGACGCCCTACGATATGAACAACTACCAACCTCGCTATTGGTTGTTGAATGGGCGCGGTTTTCCCGATACCATCGCGGACAACCATGCTTCCTGGCTTCCCAACCAACCGTATGGCGCGCTGGCCTACATCCAGCCCTACGACCCCGTGGATCATCCCTATTGGGGCATCGAACGGTTTGTCAACATCGGCACCGAGGATTTCCCCATGCATCCCCATGGGAATAACGGCCTCGTCATCGGGCGCGATGGCAACCCCGTCGAAGGTCCGGGCGGAGAGGATCTCTCCTTCGAGAAATTTGGCATCAACGTCGGTCCCGGCCAGACCTGGGATGTGCTCTTCCGCTGGTACGACGCGGAAGACTACGATCCCATCTCGAACCCGGTCACGGTGACTATTCCACAGGTGCCCAACCTGTCATTCGGGATGTTCTTTAGCGGCAGTCCTTACTTGGGCGAAATGGGTACCATGCCACCGGGCACCAACACACTCAACCAATGCGGTGAGTACTACATCATCTCGCACAACCACGCCTTGTTCCAACTGAACGCATGGGATATGGTGATGGGCGGCCAGATCACCTATCTGCGCATTGACCCGCCAGGCGGTTGCCCGTAAGGGCTGAGCACAATGCTCAGAGAATAGGAGAAAACCATGCACACAAACATGCGGTTCACTCAAAGACTGGTCATCGTGCTCCTGCTGGTCCTGACCATGCTCGGCTCGGGACTGCAACGGAGAGACGCCTACGCTCTCGCCCAGACCTTTGACCTCTATGCTGTTTCTGGGACCACCATCCTGCCCGACGGCGAGATCGTCCCCGTTTGGGGCTACACCCTCGACGGTTCACCCGTGACCAAGCCGGGCGGCCCCACCCTCGTCGTTACCCAGGGCGACACGGTATCCATCACGCTCCACAACACGTTGGGAGAAGATACCGCCCTGCTGATTCACGGTCAGGCCATGCCGCCAGATTTGAATGGCGTTGCCGCCGGCGGGACGACCAGTTACTTCTTCAGCGCCGATTCCCCCGGGACGTTTCTGTACGAAGCCGGCCTGTTGGCGAATGCCCAACACCAGGTCCCGATGGGATTGTACGGCGCGCTGGTGGTCCTTCCCTCCACACCCGGCCAGGCCTACGACGCCTCGACCACGTTCGACAACGAGGCGGTGATCGTCCTCAGCGAGATCGACCCCGCCCTCAACGCCGACCCGGCCAACTTCGATATGCGCGAATTCCATCCGCATTACTGGCTGATCAACGGCGAGGCCTTCCCCGATACCGATTGGATCAGCACCGCTGCCGGAAATGACGTGCTCCTGCGCTACGTCAACGCGGGCATCCAGCAACATTCCATGGGACTGCTCGGCCTGCGCCAGCGACTCATTGCCGTGGACGGTTACCCCTTAACCTACCCCCGCTTCGTTTCGGCAGAGACCATTCCTCCGGGCACCACCCTGGACGCCATTGCCACGATCCCCGCCTCCGCCGCGGATGGAAGTATGTTCTCATTGTTTGAGGCCAACTTCTTGCAACACAACAACGGCGACTCTGGCTTCGGTGGCATGTTGACCTTCCTGTCCCTTTCCGCTGTGCCGCCGGTTGGAGATACCTCTGGCCCGAAATCCAGCGCGGTCTTGTTGACGCCCAACAAAACGAACGGTTCGGCGGATGTGGCGTTGAGCGCTACCATCAGCGATGATCAGAGCGGCAATTCCGATGTACAAGCCGCGGAATACTATGTCGATTCCACGGCTGGCACCGCCATCGCGATGACCACCGCTGATTCGGCCGGTCCGACGCGCTCATTTACCGCTACGATCACTGTGGCGGACATGGCCGCACTGTCTGCCGGCTCGCACACCATCTACGTCCGCGGACAGGATGCCGGCGGCCATTGGGGTGCGTTCACTTCCGCGGCCCTTGTCCTGGATAAACTCGGCCCCACCATCACGGGGAGCGGCTTTAGCAAGAATCCAAGCAACGGCAGCGTGGATGTGGTCTTCACTGCCACTGCCAACGATAATCTCAACGGCGCCAGCGCCATTTCCGCGGCGGAATACAACATTGACGGCGGGACGGCCGTGGCCATGACAGTGGCCACCCCGGGCGCGGCGATCTCCAGCGTGAGCGCCACCATCCCTGCCGCCACGATCGACGCCCTGTCCGAGGGAACGCATGTGATCTCGGTGCGCAGTCAGGATTCGCTCGGGAACTGGGGCGACTTTGGCACGAACGATCTCATCCTGGATAAGACCGGTCCCGAGACCAGCAATGTGGCCGCGAGCCCCAATCCGAATAACGGCACGCTGGGATTCAATTCCAGCACGCCGGCGGTCCGCCTCACGGCCAGTTTTGCGGATACCTTCTCCAAGATGAGCGCGGCAGAAGCCTTCATTGATACCGTTGGCGTCAATGGCACAGGCATCAACATGTTCGCCACCGATGGGAACTTCAACGCTCCCTCCGAGACCGGCTACGTCAACATTCCACTGACTACCGTCAACGCGCTCAGCGCCGGCGACCATACCTTGTACGTCCACGGTAAAGATTCCTCCGGGAACTGGGGCCCGACCAGCAGTATGGTCTTCACTGTGGAAAAGGCCAAGCCGCTGATCAGCGGTCTGGCGGTCACGCCGAACCCGACCAATCCTTCTGGCGGTGACAACGCTACCATCACCTTGACGGGTACCGCCACAGACCTGGCTTTGGGTGATAACAACATCACCCGCGCCGAATGGTACGATGGCGCCGATCCGGGCGTTGGGAATGGTAATGCCATGGCCGCCTCCGATGGGACTTTCGACAGCCCCACCGAAGGTCTGACGGCCGACATCAACTTCGTGACCAAAAACTGGGCAGCCGGTAACCACACCGTCTTTGTCCGTGCCCGTGACGCGGCAGGCAACTGGAGCAACAGCACCTCCTTCGTGGTGAACGTCGTTCTGCCGAATTCCATCTTCGCCGATTCCTTCCAGGTAAGCAACCTCTCAGCATGGGACTCGGTGACCGGCACGAACATCAGCGCGACCGCCGCATCCTCCCTGAACGGATCGCCTGCCTTTGGCATGCGGACCACGCTGAATGGAAACGCGACCAGGTTCGTCACTGACCTGACTCCGCTGGCCGCAACAAGTTACCATGCCCGCTTCTACTTCGACCCGAATGGGGCGATCCCCACTGGCAACAACAGTGCCAACGGTGTGACCATCTTCGCCGGGTTGAGGTCGAATAATGCGGTCATCTTCCGGGTCCAATTCCGAAGGCAGACTTCTGGCGGCGGCACGTATCAAATTCGGCTGTCGGTGACGCGGGCTGGCGGCACAACCAACTCCAGTTGGTACACCATCAGCAATGCCCCGCACGCCATCGAGATCTCCTGGGCGTCTGGGACGAGCGCAACCGCCCGCCTGTACGTTGATGGAGTGGCGAGACGGACATTGACTGGCCTGAACACCAGCGCCTTCCTGCTCGAAACGGTTCGCCTCGGACCTTCGGCCGGCCTCGTCAACTCCGCCTCGGGCACGCTCTACTTCGACGCCTTCATCTCCACCCGCAACACGGTCATCGGCCCGTGATCGAATCACTGGATGGAGGCCGAACGATAACCTCCATCCAGCTACTTTCATTCTGGAGGGGAGGAGAGGCCTGCAGTCAGGTCACTCCTCCCCACCGGGAACAGGCACATCGTCATGGTTGAAGCGAAACGTAAATCGATTGCAACACATCCGACCCAACGGAATACCATCCCGCATTGGATATGGTTCGCCGTCGCATTGACGGTCATCGCACTGGCCGCTTTTATTGCCCTTGACACCACGCAGGCGGATGGCCTTCCAAAGGATGTGGTCATCCTTTCACAAGCCGCCTTGGAAGAGACGTACGGCTTGCGGGTGAATTTGGTCGCCGTCACCGCCGCGGGCGGCATGGTGGACCTTCGCCTGAGGGTGGTGGACGCGATCAAAGCCCAGGCGTTGCTGGGCGACGCGGAAAATCATCCGACCCTTTTCGTCGATCGTTCCCGTTTATTCCCCGCGCAGGATATTTCCGCAGAGACCGCCAGACTTAAGGATGGTTCGATTCTCGTGGTCCTGTTTTCCAATCCGCGCAACCTGGTGACTCGCAATACCCCCGTGACGGTCCTGTTCGGGAACATCGCCGTGGAACCCATCGAATCCAAATAACAAAGAGAAAAAACTGATGAATCGGAAAACTATGTTGCTAGGAATGCTCGCCATCGTGATAATGGTTGTCGGCGTTGCCGCATACATGTTCGCCGGGCGCGGACCCGCCTTCCGTGGCAATGAGATCCAGTCTCCCCTGCCAGCCGGTGTGATCGATCTGCCCGACTCGAACGGCAACGCTTTTAAGTTGAGTGACCAGCGTGGAAAAGTCGTGCTGTTGTACTTTGGGTTTGTTAACTGTCCCGACGAATGCCCATTGACCATGGCCACCTACAAACAGGCCCTCGACCTCCTGGGTGACTCTGCCCGCAACGTTCAAGTCGTTTTGGTCAGCACCGACCCTGTGCGCGACACGCCGCAAGCCATGAAGGAATTTCTGGCAAAATTCAACCCCACGTTCGTCGGCATCCCCGGCACAGTCCAGCAGTTGGAACAGGTCTGGAATGAGTACGGTGTGACGGTCGAAGATGGCGGCGAGACGCATTCCAACTTTACCTATGTCATCGATCCCAATGGCATTCAACGGATTCTCTTCCTGCCAGACACATCGGCTGAAGACATCGCGCATGATGTGAAAATTCTCCTGGCCGAAGACTAATCGTACGGATAGAGGAACAGATGAAACTCAGAATCGTACGCTGGATCGCCATCTTCCTCCTGCTCGAAACAGGTGCCCTTCACCTTGCCAACGCGCAGAGTCAATACGACAAGGCTCCATACCTCGGCTACTTTTTCATGTTGATTCTGCTTGGCGCGCTGATCGCCGCCTTTGGGGTGACATACAACCAAAAATGGGGATGGCTGATCGGCGCGTTCACATCGTTGATTTCCCTCGCCCTGTATTTCTCGACTCGCCTCATCAGCCTGCCAGACCTGCCCATTCAACCGTGGGGATATCCATTCGGCGTGATGACATCGGTAGCGGATGGACTCTTCCTCCTCCTCTGCCTCCTCCGCCCATGGACATTCTCCGCGTCCGCTCCCGCTTCCTCTCCGACCTTCGGCTGGATACGCGTCCTCGTGCCGATCGCCACCGTGACATCGATCATCGTCACCACCTTTGCCACCCACCAATGGGACGTGTATGCCCGTCAGGTCGGCTATCACGAACATGTTGGCTCGTTGGATTTCGTCTGCAATACGCCTGTCACCACCTTTGCGGAATTGCAGGAGAAATACGGCCTTCGCGTGATCCTGGTCGCCAATACCGCCATGGATAGCATTGTGGACGTGCGTTTGATGGTGGTCGATGCCGTCAAGGCTGATAAACTGCTCGTCAACCAGGCCGCCATTCTGGTGGATTCACAGGTCCTGATTCTCGCACCGCACATCCACAGGCATTCGAAGTTGATCGAAGGCAACCCGGTGCTCCTGTTCTTTTCCACTGGAGATGATACCGTCCGATCTGGCTCGCAGGTCAGCCTGGTTTTCGGCAAAGTTCGGTTGGAACCCGTTACAGTCCGATGAGATTCGTGCGTGAGAGTTCCGTGAAGAAAGTTACGCTTTTTTTTGTCGCACTTGTCGTCGGGGTTTCATTTTTTGGAACCTGGCGATCGGTACGCGCCACTGCACCGTCTGCGTGGCAGACCCTGCCTGCTCGCGTCGATACCATCGATCCCGCGCTGCGTTCCACCATGAACGCTCTCCGCCCCAATGAGACGATCACCGTCATCGTCACCCTGCGGCATCAGGCTGACCTGTCGCGCGTGAGAGGCGTCGACCGCGCCGCCCGCTTGCAGGGAGTGATCCGCGCTTTGCAGGTCACATCCGATTCCACCCAGGTCGCGATGATGAAATCATTGAACGCATATCGCATCAATGGATCGGTGCGTAAATTCACTTCGTTTTGGATATTCAACGGTTTTTCGGTGACCGCCACACCCTCGGCGATCGCTGAACTCTCGAAGCGTTCCGATGTGTATTCGATCACCTCCGATGCGCTTCCGATCGTCCCATCGGATTTCGGCACGCCAGAGCCAAATCTCTCGGTGGTCAATGCTCCTGCCTTGTGGGAACTTGGATTCACCGGGCAGGGAGTGGTGGTCGCCAGCATGGACAGCGGCGTGGACGTTTCGCATCCCGACCTCGCGTCGCGTTGGCGTGGCGGCACCAACAGCTGGTACGATCCGTTCGGTCAGCATCCCACTGCCCCCGTCGACGTGAGCGGTCACGGCACATGGACGACCGGCATCATGGTCGGCGGTGACGCGGGCGGCACAACCGTCGGCGTCGCACCCGACGCTCAGTGGATCGCCGTCAAAGTATTCGATGACCAGGGCGGTTCCACCGCCACTGCCATTCATCAAGGATTCCAATGGCTGCTGGATCCAGATGGCGATATTTCCACCGACGACGCGCCTCACGTGATAAACAACTCGTGGTCATTTGCCAACCCCGGCTGCAATCTGGATTTCGAAGCGGATCTGCAATCCCTGCGCGCCGCGGGAATCCTGCCCATCTTCGCGGCTGGCAACGGCGGACCCTCGGCCAATACCAGTTACAGCCCGGCTAACAACCCATCCGCGTTCGCGGTCGGCGCGATCGATAACGACAGCCAGAGTTACTATTACAGCAGTCACGGCCCCACATCCTGCGGCGGTTCGAGCGGTCCCTTCCCCGAACTCGTTGCCCCGGGCGTCACCATCCACACGACAGGACTCTCCGAGACCTACACGACCAACTCGGGCACCTCCTTTGCGGCTCCTCATGTCGCGGGCGGACTGGCCCTCCTGCTCTCTGCCTTTCCTGACCTTTCTGTGGATCAGCAAGCCGACGCATTGATCGCCTCCGCCTTTGACCTCGGGGCGGTCGGCCCGGACGACACCTTCGGATACGGCAGCCTGGACCTTTCCGCCGCCTATCAATACCTGCTCCTGCCTCCCACCGCCACGGCGACGGCGTCACCCACGGTTACCCCCACTGCCACTGCGACATTCACCCCGACCGCCACGCCGACCTTTACGCCCACCGCCACCGCGACTTCCGTCCCCACATTCACACCGACGGTCACCGCCACGCCTGTTCCACAACAAATGCACATCGGTGACTTGGATGCTTTTACCTCCTTTTTGGGCGGCAAGTGGAATATCACTGTGAACATCTTTGTTCACAATGCAAAGGAACGTCCCGTCGCGAGAGCCACTGTGGTCATCAGGTGGATAAGCGGCCTCACAGGTACGGCATCCTGTGTGACGAACAATAAGGGAATTTGCCAGATCAAGAAGAGCGGCATCAGCACCAGGGTCACATCAGCCAGATTGAGAATTGTCAGAGTAACTCGCGCACCGCTCGTCTATAACTCCCAAGCCAATCATGATCCAGATGGTAACAGCACAGGGACGGTCATTCTGGTGTCGAGGCCTCAGAAGAAATAAAAGCAGTTCTTACGATCAGTTTTGCTATTTTGGAATACCGGGCAGCAGTGAATTGGACGCCATTTTTTATCCCACCATCAACTTTGGACGATACTGCAAGGCTTCCGCCAAATACGGCGGCTGGATGGTTTTGCTTCCCCCAAGGTCTGCAATCGTTCTTGCGAGCTTCAAAATTCGATGATATGCCCGCGCTGACAAATTCATCTGATTCATCGCCGAGCGCATGAGCGATTCGCTGGTCTCGTCCAACTTGCAGAACTTGCGGACTTCGGCAAGACGCATGTCCGCGTTGCAGGCGATCGCAGGAGAGGACTCTGCAAACCGTTCACGCTGGACTTGCCGGGCGGTTTCCACTCGCTGGCGGATCGCTTCGGACGATTCTCCCAGACGGTCGTTGCTCAGTTTTTGGTAATCCACGCGCGGGACTTCGATGTGAATGTCAATGCGATCCAACAGCGGGCCAGAGATACGCTTCTGATATTTGGGCACAACCATCGGCGCACAGATGCAGGGTTTTAACGCGTCGCCATAATAGCCGCAGGGGCAAGGATATACACAATCGAACATCCTTTCTTTTCAATTTCAGGAACAGAAAAGTGATTTTGAGGACTGTATTGAATAAAGCATCAAAACTCCCCAAAAGATCATTGATGGTGGTTTCGCGCAGATTGTTCAAACAAAATACAATTTTGAACAAGGCGCTTCTGCGTCACCAGGACAATCATATTTTTGACGTTCTGTATACATTTACCAAATCGGAGTATTTTAAAAGTCGGATAAATCTCAACCATCTTGTCTCATGCTCCCGTTTGTGTCCTAAATCTATTCGCATTGCATGAAAGGAAATTCGAGTTCTCTAACATCATTGAGAGGAGTCTTTCATTTCAGGGTACGCAACGACATCAGCATCGGCTGGAAATGGTCGAATTGGGGACAGGCTATCAAGATTTTTTCGATCAGTTCAGGAGCGCGCCAACATACTCCGCCTGACTCTTCGTTGACCAACCAGAACAAACGCAGAATGTAATTCCGTACGAATTCTGGATCCTGCTCGGCAATTTGCTTTGCGGCCTGGCCAGTTACTTCTATGGCGCGGTCGCTTATCAGCGCGTCGGGATCGTAGGTCAGGGCTGTCAGAAGGCTGAGCGTCCTTTTTCGGCGACCCGCCAATTCCAGGATGGACGCGAAATCGCCCTCCGTCAGCCAGGTTTTTACGTTAGACAGGTCGTCAGATGTGATTTTCATAACATTGTCAGACTTTCTGTTTGGATTATACTCTGTGTAAAAATACACAATTAAACTCAAGATTGGAGTAGCCATGTCAACAAAATCGACTTCAAAGAATAAGAGTGCCTCCTCGAAAAAATTTACACCCAAAAGGAACTTGCTCCTGGCTCTGACCCTGGTACCCTTTATCATCGGCTTTTTGTTGATCGGCGCATGGGTATTGGATATTGAAATTTTCGAGGTGCCGCAATTGCACGTTACGGTCGGCATCTTGTTTTTCCTGCTGAGCTTTGCCATATCCAATCTTCTGCAAAGACGCTGGATGCTGGCGATCGGCTGGGGGTTGTTGATGGTTGCAGACCTGATCGTTCTCGCCTGGTTGCATGTTCTGGCACAGGGCATTGCGCTGGCTGTTGGCCTGATAGGTGTTATCTTCCTGGGGATCGAATTCTACAGGCAGTATCAGGCGAATAAGGTGGAACAGGCCAAAAAACAATAGCGACCGCCATCTAAGACTTTTCTTAGGTTACTTAAAACAAATCTTAGCGCGTTTTTTCACAATTTTTTTATAATTTAGCAGGATTGACTGTCATGAATAGTGACAGTCAATTCATTTAACGACCCTTTAGTCGTTTCACGACTTTTTATCTCATCCCATGATGAAAGGAGGCGCGTTCCTAAAACAGACCCGGCGCAGTACGGAACGAATCGAGACTCGGGTCGCAGGGATTCATTTTTTGCAGTACCTGGTCCATCTGTATCTGGTCAAACATCGAATAAGGAGATGAAAGATGAATATCAAAATCAATGAGGATTGGCTTGCGACAATTATTGCCTTTGTCCTGCTGATCCTGGCCATGGTCAATGTCATCAGCCCTGAGTGGATGAAATTCTAAGAGGAGAATCTGAGATGACAACCTCAACTGTTAAACAAGAACAAAAATCCGGTCCCGGCGTACTCAATTTCATCGTCGGTCTGGCCATTGTTGTGGCTCTGGCGTTCCTTGCCCGTTGGTTCAAGGATCAGGTCTACGGTATCAAGGACTTGGGCGGCTTGGGAATCCCGGGCAAGGTTCTGGAATTCCCGATCTGGGCTGCTCTTGTGGGCTTGGTTGCCAACTACATTCTGAAGGCCGTCAAGTTCTTTGAGTATCCGAAACCCGGTTTCCGCACCGAATTGTTCCTGAAGATCGGCTTGGTGTTGCTGGGCGCTGGCATCAGCTTCAAAGTCATCGTGACCGCTGCCACGGGCGCCATTATCCAGGGCGTGATCATGGTCGCCGCGGTGTACTTCTTCAGCTGGTGGCTGGGTGGCAAGTTTGGCCTGCCCGACACCCTGCGCGCTGTCATGTCGACAGCCGTTTCGATCTGCGGCGTTTCGGCCGCTATTGCCGCGGCTGGCTCGGTGCTCGCGAAGAAGGAAGAGATCACCTATGTGACCGCTCTTGTCATCGTCACTGCTCTGCCGTTAATGGTGATCGCTCCGCTGATCGCCGGTGCATTGAACATGCCCGAACCCGTGGCGGGTGCCTGGTTCGGTGGCAACGTGGACACGACGGCCGCGGTCGTCGGTGCAGGTACGATCTATGGCGAGACTGCCCAGCAGATTGCCAGCATCGTGAAGCAGACCCAGAACGTTCTCATCGGTGTGGTGGCGTTCCTCCTGGCGCTGTATTTCACCACCGTGGTGGAAGGGAAGAAGGAAAAACCCAATGCCGCCATTATTTGGCAGCGCTTCCCCAAATTCGTCCTGGGCTTCCTCTTGGCCTCCTTGATCTTCACCCTCGGCTGGATCGACAAGGACGTGGCTGGCAAGGCCATCGGTGGTATGAAAGACTGGGCCTTCTGTCTGGCCTTCGTCTGCATGGGACTTGAACTGGAAGTCTCCGGCTTTAAGAAGATGGGTTGGTCGCCGGTCATTGTGTACCTGATCGTCACCATCTTCAACACCCTGCTGGCTCTCGGTGTCTCCTGGCTGATCTTCGGCTGGCTCTTCCCCGCCAGCATCTAGGCCCGCACCAACGTTTGTAAGAATCGATTATTCATTGACCGACTGAAAAAAAGGGATGGGAAAGCGGCATGCACATGTCGCTTTCCCACCTCAAATCCCATCGGCACAAGGAGAAAATCATGGCTAAGGACTCCAAAACCCCTTTGCTGGACCAACTTGAAGAAGGGCCCTGGCCAAGCTTTGTGACAGAGATCAAACGCGCTGCCGAAAAGAAAGAATCGGCCAAGGATTTGCTGCACCAGCTTGAACGTTCGTATACGGACCGGATTGGCCATTGGAAGCACGGCGGCATCGTCGGCGTGAAAGGGTACGGCGGCGGCGTTATCGGCCGTTATTCCGACCTGCCCGAGGAATTCCCGGCCGTGGCAGAGTTCCACACCTTCCGGGTCAATATGCCCTCCGGATGGTTCTACACCACAGAAAAGTTACGCCAACTTTGCGATGTGTGGGACAAACATGGCAGCGGTCTGACCAACATGCACGGAGCCACCGGCGATATCATCCTGCTGGGTGCTCCCACAAGCGAACTCCAGCCCTGTTTCGATGATCTGGCGGAAATTGGCTTCGACCTCGGCGGGTCGGGCAGTGACATGCGCACGCCCTCCTGCTGTGTTGGGCCCGGGCGTTGTGAATACGCCTGCATCGACACCCTGGACCTGCTCTACAGCGTCACCATGGAATTCCAGGATGAACTGCACCGCCCGATGTTCCCCTACAAATCCAAGATCAAGATCTCCGGCTGTCCCAACGACTGTGTGGCCTCCGTTGCCCGCTCCGACTTTTCGGTGATTGGAACCTGGCGCGACAGCATCCAGGTGGACGACGCGGAAGTGGCCAACTACGCCAATGAAGGTATGGATATTCAATCGGAAGTTGTGGACCTGTGCCCGACCCAATGCATGACATGGGACGCGGACGCCAAAAAACTAACCATCGACAACAGCGAATGCAACCGCTGTATGCACTGCATCAACCTGATGTCCAAGGCGTTGCGCCCGGGCAAGGAGAAAGGCGCGACCATCCTCGTCGGTGGGAAAGCCCCGATCGTGCGCGGCGCCCTGCTCTCGTGGGTGATCGTCCCGTTCATGAAGATGGAGCCCCCATACACGGAGTTCAAAGACCTCGTCCGCCGCATCTGGGAATGGTGGGATGAGAATGGCAAGATGCGCGAGCGCCTGGGTGAGTTGATCAACCGTCTGGGCATGCGCGCCTTCCTGAAGGCCGTGGACCTGCCGCCCGTCCCGCAGATGATCCGCGCCCCGCGCGCCAACCCCTATTACTTCTGGGATCCCGAGGAGGTGAAATAATGGCCAGCAGAACTGACTTCGGCCCTCCCTTTTACAAGGATTTACTGCCCCCAGTGATCCTCAAAAACTACGGGCAGTGGAAATATCACGAACGCGTGAAACCCGGCGTTCTCAAACACGTGGCTGAATCCGGGGATGAGTTGTACACCATCCGCGTTGGCTCTGGCAGACTGGTCAGCACCGACTGGATCCGCGATGTGTGCGGAATTGCCGATCAATTCTGCGGCGGGCACCTGCGCTTTACCAGCCGCCACAATCTCGAATTCCTGGTCTCCGATAAGAACCAGGTGGAACCGCTGATCGCTCATTTGAACAAGGAAGGCTATGCCGTCGGCGGGACCGGTCATGCCATCAGCAACCCGGTACACACCCAGGGTTGGATCCACTGCCACACGCCCGCCACCGACGCATCTGGCATCGTCAAGGCAGTGATGGATGACCTCTACGAGTACTTCGCAGACTCGAAACTGCCCGCCTACTGCCGCATCTCGTTGGCGTGCTGTTTGAACATGTGCGGCGCGGTCCATTGCTCGGATATTGCCATCCTGGGCATCCACCGCAAACCGCCTCACATCAACCATGACACCGTGCGCGCCAAGTGCGAGATTCCCAACGTGATCGCGGCCTGCCCGACTGGTGCGATCCGCCCCGACCCGAAGGAAAAGTCCCTCACGGTGAACGAGGATAAGTGCATGTACTGCGGCAACTGCTACACCATGTGCCCGGGCATGCCCCTTGCCGATCCGACCGGTGACGGCGTCTCCATCTGGGTGGGTGGAAAGATCTCCAGCGCCCGCACGCCGCCCAAGTTCTCCCGCCTGGCCATCCCGTTCCTGCCCAACAATCCGCCGCGCTGGCCGGAAGTGACCTCGGCCGTCCGCAATATTGTGGAGACATGGGCCAGCCACGCCCACAAGCACGAACGCATGGGCGAGTGGATTGACCGCATCGGTTGGGAACGCTTCTTCGACCTGACCGGCATCCCATTCACGGTCCAGCTCATCGACGACTTCACCCTGGCATCTGAGACCTTCCGTTCCACGCCCACCTTCAAGTGGTAAGAGGTGCATGATGAGCGATGAAGTAACTGAGGAATTGAAGAACCAGATCGTGGAGTTCTTCAAGCAAAAAGGGAAGATGATGACCCATCGCGACGTGGCCAACGGTCTGAGCCTTGACCAGAAACTGGTCAAAAAGGCTCTCACCGAACTGGTCAACGCCGGTACGCTGGAGTTCACATCGTTCGGCGGTGCGACGTTCATCAAGCTTCCCGACGCGTAAGCGGCCTGAGGCCAGAAGCGAAAATCAAGCAAGGAGGTAGGTATGCCTATAATCAATTTAGACGGTATCGAAATGGATGTCGATGAGGATGGTTTCATCCAGGACCCGGCTACGTGGACTGAGAATCTCGCCGTTGCCATTGCAAAAGCCGAAGATGTGACCACACTTACCGAAGACCACTGGAAGGTGATCAACTATCTGCGGGATTACTACAAACAATTCGGGATCGCCCCCATGATCCGCAAGTTGTGCAAAGAGACTGGCTACGATCTCAAGGCGATCTACGAGTTGTTCCCCAGCGGCCCGGCCAAGGGCGCGTGCAAGATTGCAGGACTGCCCAAACCCACTGGTTGCGTCTAGTTCCAGTCCGGGCTTCTTCATCCGAACCAAAGGGATGGGGGGGAAGGAGGCGTGTCGTCATCCGCCTCGACTACTTCCCATCCCTTCGCATTACTCTTGAGGCCGTATGGAAGCAAGCGAAATCACCTGGACACTGTTGTCATTATTCTTCATTGGCCTGGCATATTTTTCGGCGTTTACGTTTGTCGTTGGCCTGTTGTGGAAACTGTTCGTTTACCTGCGGACGCCGATGCCGTATCCACACTCGCTGACGCCGGGCGCTAAAACGGAAGGCCAGGCCGTTCTGCGGGTTCTGGGGGATGTCACACTCTTTCCGAATTTGTTCAAAGCCGATAAATGGCTGTGGGCCGGGGCGTGGATCTTCCACATCGCGCTGGCGGCCGTCCTCTTCCGCCACTTGCGCTATTTCACCTATCCCGTGCCGGGACTGGTCCTGTTCATGGAGACGGTGGCGTTGTTCTTCGGCATTCTGTTCGGGGCGGCGATCCTCTTCCTCTTCTGGAGGCGGCTCGGGTTGCCGCGCACGCTCTACGTCTCGAATGTCCCGGACTACTTCGTGTTGGCCCTGCTCGGTCTGATCGCCGCGACGGGACTCACCGTCAGTTACTGGCTGCACGTCAACATCGTGGATGTGAAAGGATTCATCGTGGGACTGATGACCTTCCATCCCGTGGAAGTCCCCCGCCATCCGCTGTTCCTCCTGCACCTTTTCTTTGTCCTCACGCTCATGCTGTACTTCCCGTTCAGCAAACTCCTGCACGCGGGCGGCATCTTCTTCAGCCCGTCGCGCCACGAACCGTTCACGGTGCAGGGCAACGGAAGCCGTTCTGCCAATTTCACGAAACGGTAACTTTAAAACAGTGAGACGCCGATGTCCAAATTCGATGAGACCCCCATCATAAAAGACCCCGCTGTCAACGGCGTGTTGAAGCCGCCTGAACTTCGCGAGCATGCCTCGTCGGAAGTTCGCTGTTATCCGAGCAAGCCCAAGGATACCGCCGCCATTGACCTGCCCACCGAGCGCGTCCCCGATTGGCAGGAGCGTGCCATCGCCAAGTTCGGCGAACTGCTCGAAAAGAACCAGGCCTTGCGCGTTTACATGGATATTTGTGCCCGTTGCGGAGCCTGCACCGACAAATGCCAGTTCTATCTGGGGACAGGTGATCCGCAGAATTTCCCTGTTGCGCGTGCGGAATTGCTGCGCAAAGTCTATCGCCGCTACTTCACCCCAGCGGGTCTCTTCCCGGACCTGGGGGACGCGGCCGACCTCGACGAGGAGATGCTTGAGAAGTGGTACACCTACTTCTACCAATGCTCCGAGTGTCGCCGCTGTTCGGTCTTCTGCCCGTACGGGATCGACACCGCCGAGATCACCATGGCCGCCCGCGAGATCATGGCTTCGATCGGCGTCTCCACCAAATACGTCACGGAAGTGGTGGCGAAGGTCTATCAGACTGGAAACAACCTCGGCATCCCGCCCGCCGCGTGGAAGGACAACTGCGAGTTCCTCGAAGAGGACGTCCAGGCTGAGACTGGTCTTCCCATCCGCTTCCCCGTGGACGTGAAGGGGGCCGACGTGCTCCTCGTGCCTCCCTCCGCTGACAACTTCGCCAACACCGACACGATGATCGGCTACGGCAAGTTGTTCCACTACCTCGGCGTCAATTGGACCACCAGCACCTACTGCAACGAGGGCGGGAATTTTGGCCTGTTCCTCAATTTTGCCAACCTGAAAAAAGTGAACGCCCGCATCCTGCAGGCCGCTCGCGATTTAGGTGTGAAGACCATCATCTGGGGTGAGTGCGGACATGCCTGGCGTGCGGGAATCATGACGCCCGCCCTCAACGGCTCGATGGACGAGTTCGACCCGCCCTATCCCTATCACATCAGCCAGTACATCGTGGATATGCTTCGCAAGGGCGCATTTGATGGGCGGATCGATAAATCGGCCAACGATGAATATCTTGTCACGTATCACGATCCGTGCAATTCGGCGCGGGCGGGATACCTCATCGAGGAGCCGCGCGAGATCATCCGCGCTGTCTGCAACCGCTTCGTGGAAATGCCCGAAGGGACGATCCGCGAGAAGACCTTCTGTTGCGGCGCGGGCAACGGCCTGCTCACCGACGAGATCATGCCCATCCGCATGGCGGGTGGCAAGCCGCGTGCCATGGCTGTCAAGCACACGGGCGCGAACTACCTCGCCACGGTCTGTGCGATCTGCAAGGCGCAACTGCCCGAATCCATGCACTACTGGGATGTGCCCGTCAAGGTCGGCGGCGTGATCGACCTGCTGGCGCGCGCCCTCAAACTGTAACCTCGGAGCCGATCATGCGAAAAGTAGCCTTATCCCTGGTCGCCGTCGGAATTCTGTTCCTGATCGTAGCCTGGTATCCGCAATACGTGGAAAAGCCCGTGAAGGACGGAGAAGGACCACTGGCTGTTTATCTCGATCCCAGCCTGCCCGCTCCCGAATATCACAGCCCGCTGGAGTGGTGGCAGACCAATCACAAGAACGTGGTCAACCGCGGTGACCTGGAAAAGACCGATTGCCTGCAATGCCACGATCCCGCCACCTCGTGTAACAACTGCCACAACTATGCCGGCGTGGACGAGATCGTCTCCGCCTCCTCCGAATAACGCGGTGTATCCCATGTCCACTTCCCCTTCTCAAACACCGAAACCGTCCGTTTTCCAGACCCGCCGCCAGTTCATCCAACTGGGATTGGCAACCATGGGCGCGGCCTGGCTGGGAACGTTTTTGCAGTGGCGTCTCTTCCCGTCTGCCAGCGCGGCGCAGGAGGCCCAGCCCGTCTCCTTTCCGCTCGCGGATTTGCCAGTCGGCGGGACGAAGGCCATCACCTACGGCGGAGTCCCCACGCTCGTTATGCGGACTCCCGAAAGCCTGCGCGCCTTCTCCCTGATCTGCACGCATCTCGGCTGTACCGTGGAGTGGCAGGCCAATAAAAAGGAATTCTATTGCCCCTGTCACGACGGCCGCTTCGACGAGTTTGGCGACGTGCTCGCGGGACCTCCGCCGATTCCGCTGGAGCAGATCCCCGTCCGCGTGGAGGGGGAGACCGTGACTGTGGGCGAGGTGTAGCCATGAAAAAATATCTCATTCTCCTCGGCGCTTTGATGCTGTGCGTGTCCATCCTTCTTTTGCTGGCGACGCCCGAACCCGCGCATGCTCTGCCCGAATACGCCGCGCAGACGGGCGAACCGTGCTCCAGTTGCCACGTCAGCCCGTCGGGCGGCGGACCGCGCGGGCCGCGCGGACAGGCTTGGGTGGCGGCGGGCAAGCCGGGCGCGATCCCCGATTTGGCAGAGTCGCTGTCCCTGCTGGGAGTCGAATTGAGCGTAGACGAGGCTTATTTTACGGTGACCGCCCCCGAGGTCCCAGATGCGGAAGCGCCCGCCGCGGCTCCTGCGCAGGGTCAGAAATTATTCCATTGGTTGAGTCAATACGATGGCAACTAATCCAAAATCCAGCACGAACAACACTGGTATTTCCCGCCGCGACTTTCTCAAACTCGGCGCGGTGACCGTGGCCGCGGGCGCGGGGGTGACGGCGCTGAATTCCGTCGAGATGCCGCAGTCGCCGCAGGCCGCGGCCGCCGAGGAGCGAATCGTCAAGACGACCTGCGCGCTGTGCCCCTCGGGTTGCGGTCTGGACGTGCGCGTGGTGAACGGCAAGGCTGTGAAGGTGGAAGGCAACCCGCTTCACCCGCTGAACCAGGGCGTGTGCTGTCTGAAGGGACAGACCGCGCTGGAAATGCTCTACAGCCCCGAGCGGATCCAACACCCGCGCCTGCAAATGGGCGAGCGCGGCTCGGGCGATTGGAAGGAAATTCCGTGGGACGAGGCGCTTGGCCTGCTGTCCGATAAATTGACAGAGTTGCGCAAGGCGGGCAAGGCGCACACGATGGCGCTCTTGCACGGTGAACTGCGCGGACAGATGCGGCAGACCGTCCAGCGTTTCATGCGCGCGTATGGCTCGCCGAACATGATCTCGCGCGACAGTCTGGGCGAGGGCGCGGCGCGCATGGCCATGTTCCTTTCGCAGGGCATCAACGGAATGCCCGTTTACGATATCAACAACGCCAATTACGTGATGACCTTCGGCGGCAACCTGCTCGAAGCGAGCCGCAACGTGATCGGCTATCTGGGCGCGACGGCCTTCATGCGCCGCGGACGCCCACAGCGCGGCAAACTGGTGGCGGTTCACCCGCGTCTCTCTGCCACGGGCGCCAAAGCCGACGAGTGGATCCCGATCCGCCCTGGCACGTACGGCGCGCTGGCGCTGGGTATGGCGAATGTCATCATCAACAGCGGACTGTACGACGCGGACTTCGTCCGTGACTTCACTTTTGGTTTCAACGATTTCGAAGACACCGATGGGAATAAACACCAGGGCTTCAAGTCGCTCGTGCTCGAGTCCTACACGCTCGAACGCGTTTCGAATATCACGGGCATTGCCACCGAGATCATCGCGCGGCTGGCGGGTGAGTTTGCCACCAACCGTCCCGCGATTGCCGTCCTGCCGACCGAGGCAGGCGAACTTTCTAGTGGCAACGCGCTGTACACCGCGCTGGCTGTCCACGCGCTGAACGCGTTGGTCGGTTCGATCGATGCGAAGGGCGGCGTGATCGTCCAGCGTTTCCCCGATCTCAAAGATTGGCCGACCTACTCGCTCGATTCCGCCGCGCAGGCAGGCGAATCTAAAGAACGGATTGACGGCGCGGGGAGGCAATTCCCGCTGGCGCTTTCGGCGTATCAAAATGTCCCCGAACGTATTTTGGCGGGAAAGCCCTATCCGCTCGAAGTCCTCCTGCTCTTGAACGCCAATCCGCTTTACGATATGCCGAATGACGGGCAGACACTCGAAGCGCTGACGAAGGTTCCGTTCATCGTCAGTTTCGCCTCCACGCTGGATGAAAGCGCGGCGCACGCCGACCTCATCCTGCCCGCCAGTACCTTCCTCGAAATCTGGGGCGACGACTATCTCGAAGGCACGGGCTACGCGGGCATCTCCCTGCGCCGACCAGTTGTGGAACCCGTCCACGATACGCGCAACCCGGGTGACGTTCTGCTCGACCTCGCACACCGCATTGGTGGACCTCTGGCGAAAGCCCTGCCCTGGGAAAATTATCAGCAACTGATCAACTATCGTCTCTCCGCCTTCGATCGGGAAAAATTAGAAGCCAACGGCAACTGGTCGGAGATGATCTATTTCAACGCCGCGCCTGGCAGTCAGGCGTGGAAGGATGTTTTGGGACGCGACCGTCTGAACGCTCCGCAGGATGGACGCTTCGACTTCTTCTCGCGCGAACTCTTCGCCCTGCTCGGTTCGGACTTGGATTTAGCTTGCCTCCCGCACTTCGATATTCCCGCCACCCTGACCGACAGCACGTCCGAATCGCTCGATTATCCCTTCCTGCTCGTGACCCAGCCGATCCTCACGCAGTCCGCGCAATGGCAGGGAATCATCCCCACGTTGCAGGAATGCTACGGCCTGCAGGGATATGTCAAATGGGACAGTTGGGTGGAGGTCGGTCAAAAGGCCGCGGAGGCTCTCGAACTGCACAACGGCGACCGGGTCTGGATCGAATCGAAGATGGGACGCGTCCAGGCTGCGGTGCGAGTCCGCGCCGGAATGTGGCCGAACGCGGTCTTCCTTCCGCCCGGTCAGGGACACCACACCTTTGTCCGCTGGGGACGCGGCGCAGACGACGCGTCTGTCGTGGGCGCGAATCCCAACGCGTTGACCGGGTTCAGCACTGAACCGTTGAGCGGACTGGCCGTCTGCGGCCCGACGCGCGTCCGAATTTCCCGGGCTTGACCCGATTTTTGGAGGTAGACATGCCCCGCTGGGGAATGGTGATCGATCTGGATAAATGCTTCGCCTGTCAGAGTTGCACCGCCGCCTGCAGGATGGAGAACAACACGCCCGTCGCCGGGCAAGACCAGGCGGAGGCGGGCCGCGCCATTTTGTGGAACGAAGTCCTGCCGTTCGTGGAGGGGGAGTACCCGAACGTGGTCGAGACGATGATTCCCCGTCCGTGTATGCACTGCGACAATCCCGCCTGCATCAAGGTCTGCCCGGTGCAGGCCACCTTCAAGAACGAGGAAGGCGTGGTGCTGGTTGATTATGACCGCTGTATCGGCTGCCGCCTATGCACGGTGGCTTGTCCGTACACGGTGCGCTATTTCAACTGGTATCCGCCCGAATGGCCCGAGGAGCTCAAGGAACATTTGAATCCCGAACCCGAAGTGAAACCGCGACCCAAGGGCGTGGTGGAAAAATGTACCTTCTGCACCCAGCGCCTCCGCAAGGCGCGCGAGACCGCCGAGGCCGAGGGACGCGTCTTCAACGCCACCGACTACATCCCCGCCTGCGTGCAGACCTGCACCGGTCACGCCCGCTACTTCGGCGACCTGGATGATCCCGACAGCCTGGTCTCCAAACTGGCGCACAGCCCGCGCGCCTTCCGTCTGTTCGAGGAACTGGGCACCCAGCCGAAGGTCTATTATTTGAAGCAAGGATAGAGCCATGCCCATCACGAACCGACACGAACAAACCATCCTTGCCCCCATCCGCCGCGTCGGCGCGGGCGACTATTTGCTATGGGGTTCACTGCTCGTCCTGATGTTGACCGGCCTGGGCGCGTGGGTCTGGCAATATATCGAGGGACTGGGCATTACCGGCATGAACCGCCCGGTCTACTGGGGAGTCTACATCACCAACTTCGTCTTCTTCATCGGCCTGGCGCACTCTGGGACGTTCATCTCTGCCATCCTGCGCGTGGCCGGTCAGAGTTGGCGCGCCCCGCTCACCCGTGCCGCCGAAGCGATCACCCTTTTCAGCCTGCCGTTCGGCGCGGGTTCGATCATCATTGACATGGGACATCCCGAACGCATCCTGAACCTCATCTTCTACGGACGCTTCCAATCGCCGATCATGTGGGATGTGACCGCTGTCGGGTTGTACATGCTCTCCAGCATCGTCTTCTTTTACCTGTCCCTCCTGCCCGACATCGCCCTGTGCCGCGACCGCCTGACGGGCGTCCCGAACTGGCAGAAGCGCATGTACAAACTTCTCGCCCTCGGCTGGAAGGACAGCCCCGAGCAATACCACCGCCTCGAAAAAGTTCTGGACGGCATGGCGGTCTTCATGACCATGCTGGTCGTCACCGTGCATACGGTCGTCTCCTGGCTGTTTGGCATGACCGTCCAACCTGGCTGGCACACCGCCCTCATCGGACCGTTCTTCCTGCTGGGCGCCATCCTTTCTGGGACGGCGGCAGTCGTCATTGCCCTGGCGCTGCTCCGCAAGGTCTATCATCTCGAAGAAGTCTTGCACAACGGCCTCTTCAACTCGCTTCGCAAACTGCTCATCACCTTTGTCCTCGGCTGGCTGTACATGATGATCGCCGAACACCTCACCATCGGTTACGCCAGCATGGTCGAGGAAATGACTGTGCTGAACGACAAATTCAGCGGTACGTATTCGCTCGTCTTCTGGAGCATGACCGTGCTTGTCTTTGTCGTCCCGCTCGTCATCTTCATCTTCAAAGGCAAAAACAACGTCGGCTGGATGGTCTTCGCCTCCGTGCTGATCAACATCGGCATGTGGATGGAACGGTACATCGTCATCATCCCCACTGAAACCAGCCCGCGCCTGTTCCACGAAATGGGAGGCGGAAGTTACCTGCCCGCCCTGCCCGAAGTCCTCATCACTATTGCCTGCTTTGCGGGGCTGGTCTTCCTCTACGCGTTGTTCACCCGCTTCTTCCCGATCATCCCCATCTGGGAAACGGCGGAGTCTCTGCCTGGTCACGCACACAAAGCGGAACCCGCGCCCGTCTCCTCGACGGCGACAGGCGATTAGCGCAGGAGTTTGACATGGACATTGGCGGTTTGGTTCACACCTTTTTCAACAATGCCGGTCCCGGCGGCGTGGTGGTCATGCTGATCTTCGGCACGGCCTGCACCATTTATTTCTTCCTCACCCGCTGGATCGTATCGGGCGGACGCGACGAAGCGGCCATCCCCGACGAGCAATCTGTGAGCGTGGACTCATGACACGACGAATCCTGATTCCCTCCCTGATCCTCCTCGCGATTTTGGCGTTCGCGGTCTCTTCGGCCGCCGCTTCCTCCCTGACCCTTCGACAGGCTCAGGGCGACGCTGATAGCGGGTCGCCGTCCAACGAGGCGACTCTTGTCCCGGGCAATTACTGCGTTTCCTGTCATCAGGCGGACGATCCACGCCTCGCCACCGTCACCGAATGGAAAGGCGGCATCGGACGCGAGGTCAACAATCCCTGCCCCGCCGCGACGACCATTCACGAGGAACTGGTTTACACCGAGCGGCTCATGCTGATGATCGACCGCTCCCAGCAAAGTGTCGGCGCGTTGACCGAAAAATCCCAATCGCGGCTCGGCGGCTACACCCAGCGTTACAGCCGCATGTTGGATGTCCCCGTCACCAGCCTGGATGCCTTCGTCAGCGAAGCGCAGACGACGCGCTATCAGTTGAACAAAATCTACACCGCGCTGAATGACATGGCCGAAACCGCCAAAAAGCAGACGGTGTTGAACTACGCCGTGTTGGTGACGCTGGTCGTGCTTGGCTCGCTGGCATGGGGACTGTACAACACTCGTCACATCAAATCGGGCGCGGGCAAATCGAAATCCATTTTCAAGCCCGCCATCTTCGTTGTCGTCGTGCTGGCCTTCTTTGTCATGCCCATCTTCCGCGTCCCCGCGGTGGAAGTGGCAGAGACAACCACCGAGGAACAGGAGGCGCAAGCCGTCCTCGATACCGCCGACCGTGCCGCCACTGCCACCGACCGCGCCCAGGCGCGCGCATGGATGCTTTCACGCCTCGCCGCGAAGTGGAACGCGACGGATCCCGCGCAGGCGCAATCCATCCTCGATGAGTCGCTGGTTGCGCTGGCGCAGGTGGACGGAAACGACACCGCCCTGTGGGGCCAGTCGCTGGCCGTGCAGGAGGCCATGATCGGCGTCCCGATCGACATGGAAAAAGCCGACCTGGTGGCCGTGGATGTGAACGCGGCGCGCGCCCGTCTGTGGAGCCTGCCGTTGATCGCCGTCGAGTGGAACGCGGTGGACCCCGTCCGCGCCGCGGCTTTGTTGCAGGCCGAACAGGCGCGGATCCAATCCGAAACAGGAATCTATCGCGACCTCCAGATGCGCGGCATTGCGTTGGCTTGGGGCGAGATTCAGTTGTCCAACGCGGTGACCGCCGCGAGGTCCATTAAAGATGCGTCCATTCGGGCGTGGACTCTGCGTGAGTTGGGCAGGTTCGATCTGGCCGCGGAGGCCGCGCGTCAAGTGGAAGATCCCATCCAGCGGGCGCGGGCTTTGCGCGAAGTGGCCGTTGCTTCGGGCGATAAAAATCTCTTCGCCGACGCGCTGTCCGCATTGGACGGTGTTTCGGGCGAGGCGCTGGCCTATGCCTTGAGCGACCTGGCCGCGGCCTCGGACGACGCGTCGCTGGTCGGGAAAATTGACGCCGCGTATCCCGAAGCGAAGACCGCCGCGCTGTTGTATCTGGGCGAACTCCAGTCCGCGTGGGACGCCTCGTTCGCCATCGCCGACCCGTACGAGCAGGCGCGGGCGCAGGCCGCAATCGCCGCCGCGTGGGAAAATGCCGAGGCCGCCGCGCAGATCCAGGTGCCGCTGTATCGTGACCTGGCCTTGCGCGCTGTCATCCGAAAAAGCGGCAATGCGTCACTGGTGGATTCTGTCCAATCTCCTTATTATCGTGTCCAGGCGCTGACCGCCCTCGGCGAGTACGCGTCCGCCGCGGAACTGGCGGGGGAGTTGGGCAATTCGTACCCGCTGGTGGAATTGGTGACCGCGCTGGCGAAGACCGATCCGCAGTTGGCGCTGGCGCTCGTGGACAAGATGGGCAGTGAAGCCGATAAGGCGGTTGCCTTGCGTGTGCTGGCGGCGGAAGACCCGTCGCTGTTCGGGCAGGCGCAGGGCATGGCGCTGGCGGCGCGCGTCCAGGGTGACGCGCTCGCGCCGTCGGTGGCATTGACCGACCTCGCGGACGCGTTCTGGACGATCAACCTGTCGGATGCGGAATCCGCCCTCCGTCAGGCGTATGAAGCGGTGTTGCGGATCGCCGTCAAATAGGATGCGCGTCCATGTCTGAAGAAAACAGGAAAGTCCTCATCGTCATGACATCGGGGCCGTCCACCCCCGAACGCTGTGCGGCTCCGTTCTTCTTTGCCACGGGCGCGGCGGTGCAGGAGCACGATGTCAGCATGTTCTTCACCATGCAGGGCACGCAACTGCTCAAGCAGGGTGTGGCCGAGACGGTGTTTCCCAAGGCTGGCGGACGCTCCATCAGCGAGTTCATTCGGAACGCCGTGAACGCTGGCGTGAGATTCTACGTCTGCGCGGCTTCGCTGGAACTCAACGATATGTCGCCAGATGATTTGATCGAAGAGGCCGAAAACCTGGTCGGGAGCGTCTTCCTGACCGAGAAAGGCCTGGAATCGGACCTGGTTCTAAGTTTTTAATTCGTTCGAATTTGGAGACCCCATGTTCATCATCACCATTGACATCGAAAAATGCAAGGCTTGTGGCGATTGCGTCGAGAACTGTCCCCAGCAGGCGATCACCATGATCGAAGAGAACGGCAAGAAATATGCCATGTTCACTGGCAGTCCCGATGATTGCATCGGCTGTGGTTCGTGCGAAACCTGCGAAGAGGGCGCGGTAACCATCACCGAAATATAAATGGTGCAAGTGGTCAACCGCCTGCCGCGCCTGGTCATTGCCGCGCCTCAGGGACGAAGTGGGAAAACGACGGTCACCCTGGGTTTGTGCGCGGCGTTGCGTGCGCGCGGGCTGGGCGTCCAGCCATACAAAAAAGGCCCCGATTACATTGACCCCTCCTGGTTGAGCGAAGCGGCGGGATGCGCCTGCCGTTCGCTCGACCCTTTTTTTTACGACCAGCCCGAGGCCCTGCGCGCGGCCTTCGCACGTTCCGCCCGCCGCGCTGACATCAGCCTGATCGAAGGCAACCACGGCATTTTCGATTCCTTCGATGAGACGGGTGTCGGGAGCACGGCGGCGGTGGCGCGGACGCTCGATGCGCCCATTCTGCTGGTGGTCAACGCGACCCGCGTCGGGCGGAGCGTGGCGGCCATTGTCCACGGCTGTCAGACCTTCGAGGCGGGGACGAACATCGCGGGCGTGGTGCTCAATAACGTGGCGCAGGGACGTCACGAAGCGCGCATGCGCGCCGCCATCGAATCGCATTGCGGGATTCCCGTCGTCGGCGCGATCCCGCGTGACGAGCGGCTGACCATCCCCGACCGCCACCTGGGACTCGTCCCGCGTGGCGAGGGGGAGACGCTTCTTTCCGCCATCACATCCTGTCAGCAGGCCATCGAGCGTTATCTCGACCTCGACTTGGTTCTGCGTATAGCCAGGTCTGTTTCTCCGCTTCCCACAACGGATGAATTGGGCGGGATTTCATCCCGCGCCACAGAGTCTCAAACGAAAATTGGCGGGATGCCATCCCGCCCCACGGACGAGCATCCCAAAATCGGGGTGATGCGTGACCGCGCCTTCACCTTCTATTATCCCGAAAACCTGGAAGCCCTCGAAGAGGCAGGCGCGGAGTTGATCTTTGTCAACGCCTTTACCGACACCGCCTTGCCCGAACTGGACGCGCTCTACATCGGCGGCGGCTTCCCCGAAATCTTCATGGACGAGTTGTCCGAAAACACGGGGATGCGCACGTCGGTCCGTCAGGCCATCGAACGCGGACTGCCCGTCTACGCCGAGTGCGGGGGGATGATGTATCTCTCGCGGCGCATCGTCTGGGGCGAAAGATCCGCCGAGATGGTCGGCGTGCTTCCCTGCGAGATCGAGATGACGAACAAGCCGCAGGGACACGGTTACGTCACCGCCGAAGTGGATGCGGAGAATCCCTTCTTCCTGATGGGAACCGTCCTGCGCGGCCATGAGTTCCACAACTCGCGCGCCGCGGCTGATTCCCTAAGAACAGCCTATCGCCTCTCACGCGGCAACGGACTTGGCGGCGGGCGGGACGGATTCGTGTTGCACAACGTTCTCGCTTCCTACACTCACCTGCACGTCGGCGGTTGCGCGGCGTGGGCGGAGGGATTGGTGAAGCGGGCGCGGCTGTATCGCGAATCCCGTCAGGATTCCGAAAGTCCCACTTTCGGAGACCACGTCTGAAGTAGAACTTCAGGAAACCAAAGCGCTCATGGAAACCACATCGCATCCCCTCATCCTGATGATCGGACTCAACCACAAGGTCGCGCCCGTGGACGTGCGCGAGCGCATGGCGTTCAGTGCGGAACGCGTCCCACAGGCATTAAATGAATTGTTGAATAGAGGGGGAGACGACGAAGGTATTATCAAGGAAGCCGTCCTGCTCTCCACCTGCAATCGGACGGAAGTCTATATTCAGGCCAATGAGTTCGATCAGGCCGAAGCGCGCTTGCAGGAATTTTTGGCGCGGCACGGTGGCCTGACGGTGGAACAGTTGCGGCGCATGGTCTACGTGACGCGCGGGGAGGATGCCGCCCTCCATTTGATGCAGGTCGCGGCGGGATTGGATTCGCTCGTGCTGGGTGAGAACGAGATTCTCGGCCAGGTGCGCTCCGCTTCGGAGATGGCGCAGGAGGCAGGCGCGAGCGGGCCGATTCTTTCGGCGCTGTTCCGCTTTGCTATTCAGGCGGGCAAGCGCGCCCGCACCGACACCGAGATCGGACGGGCGGAAATTTCCGTCGCCAGCGTGGTGGTCGAATTGGCGGAGCAGGCCTTCGGTCCGCTGAACGACCGCACAGCACTGTTGATCGGCGCGGGGAAGATCAGTTCCATCACCGCACGGGCACTGGTTCGGGCGGGCTTGCGCTGTATCATGGTCGCAAACCGTACCTTCGAGCGCGCCCAGAAACTCGCGCAAAACCTGAACGGGACGGCGGTGCATTTCGACGCGCTGGACGAGAGCTTGGCCCGCGCCGACATCGTCATCTGCTCCACGGGCGCGCCGCACATCGTCCTCCACGCTGAGACGGTAGCGAAGGCGCAGGAGACGCGCGGCAACCGTCCGCTTTTGGTAGCCGACCTGGCCGTCCCGCGTGATGCGGACCCGCGGATCGCCGCGCTCCCCAACGTTCGGCTGGCGAATATTGACGACCTCGAAAGCGTCGTGACGTCCCATCCGCTGGCTGTTTCGGTTTTCGAGGCAGTGGAAGTTATTATGCAGCAGGAGATGGAAAATTTCTGCCAGTGGTGCGCGGCGCGGCGCTGTGTCCCCCTCATTCAGGCCATGTACGCCAAAGCCGAGAGCATTTCGCAAGACGAAGTGGAAGCGACCCTGCGGCGCATGGGGCCGCTCACGCCGCGCCAACGCGAGTTGATGCAAAGCCTGGGCAGGGCCATCGTCAATAAACTGTTGCACGAACCGACTGTCCATCTGCGCGAATTGCCGCGCGATAAAGACGTCTCATCCTACATCGAAGTTGTGCAAGAACTTTACGGCCTCCAATGAAAATCCCGTTCCTTTCGAATCTTTTTCCCAAACCTCCCGCCGATCAAAAAGTGGATCGGCCATTCAAGGTGGCGCAGATCGAAGTCACCAGTCGTTGCAGTACGGGCTGTTTGTTCTGTCCGCACGACGCCCTGTCCAAGCGCTGGGCGGATGGCGATATCAGCCTCGAAACCTATCGCGAACACATCGCGCCTCACCTCGGCCTGTTCGACCTGGTCTACCTGCAAGGCTGGGGCGAACCCATGTTGCATGAAGGGCTTTGGGAGATGCTGGGCATGGCGCAGGCCAAGGGATGCCGCACAGGATTCACTACCAACGGGACGTGGTTGCAGGCGACGCAGAATCGCAAACTGGTGGACATGGGCGTGGATATGATCTCCGTCTCTTTCGCAGGGACGGCGGCCTCCGTCCATCAGGCTTTGCGGACCAACTCGAAGTTCGCCGACCTATGCCGCAACTTCGAGAGTCTCGCCAACCTGAAAAAACAAACGGGAAGCCCCCGTCCCTGGCTGGAACTGCACTTCCTGATGACGCGCGCCAACCTGGACGAATTCCCCGCGCTGGTGGAACTGGCCGCCTCCCTCGGCGCGGACGAGGTGGTGGCGACGAACCTCGCCTATTCCCCCAGCCTCGAGTTGGACGGCAAACACGTCTTCGGCGATCCGCCGTTGGAGGAAGACCTTGCCATCGTTGCCCGCGCCAAAGCGAACGCCGAGCGGCTGAACATCCCGATACGCGTCTATCCGCTTCAGACCGAACCCAACACCCTCGTCTGTGACGCCGATCCCGTCAACACGGTTTACATCAACCACCGTGGGGAGGTGACTCCCTGTGTCTACCTCGGGCTGACGTTGCAGGGACAGGTGCCGCGCTATTACCACGGCGAGGCGCGTCCGTTCGACACTCTGTCCTTCGGCAATGTCTGTGACGGGTTGCCGCAGGTCCTGCAGGGCAGGGAACGGCGCAGGTTCATCGAGCCGCTCAAACTTCGAAGCGCGAGCGCCAGTCCGCTGGCGTTGTTCTCGTATATGACCGAACAGAATGGCGGGGACGGGTTGCCCAATCCACCCGCGGCCTGCCAGTCTTGTTACAAAATGCTGGGAATTTAGTTCTCAACAAAGAGGCCTTCAATGCAAAATAAAGATCAAGCCAATCGTCCAATCGAATCGGAAGCATGGCACGCGTTGCCAGCCGACGAAGTGCTCAAGAACCTGGAAGTCCACGAGGCTGGCCTGACCACCGAGCAGGCCGCGCAGCGTCTCGCCCAATACGGGCAGAATCAACTTCAAGAGGCGCCGCGGCCTAGCTTCCTGCAAATGTTGTGGGAGCAATTGAACAATTTCGTGGTCATTCTGCTGATCGTCGCTTCGGTCATCTCAGCCTTCCTCGGTGATTACGTTGAAGCGGCGGCCATCATGGCCATCGTCGTGTTGAACGCGGTGCTGGGCATCGTGCAGGAACAGCGCGCCGAGGAGGCGCTGGCCGCGCTCAAACGGTTGGCCGCGCCCGACGCGCAGGTGTTGCGCGACGGACACCGACAGGCGGTCCCCGCGCGGGACCTCGTGCCTGGCGACATCGTCTTCCTCGAAGCGGGGAACTACGTCCCTGCGGATGTGCGCCTGCTGGAGGCGGTCAACCTGCGGGTCGAGGAGGCCTCGCTGACGGGTGAGTCCCTGCCCGTGCAGAAGAACGCGGCCTCAGTCCTGGAAAGACACGTCCCGCTCGGGGACCGCAAGAATACCGCATTCATGGGTACGCTCGTCTCGTATGGACGCGGGCGCGGGGTGGTCGTCAGCACGGGGATGCGCACCCAGTTGGGCCTGATCGCCACCATGCTCCAGACCGTCGAGACGGAGGAGACGCCGCTCCAACGCCGCCTCGACCAGTTGGGCAAGACCCTGAGCATTGCCTCCCTGATCCTGGTCGCCATCGTATTCATCGTCGCGCTGATCAATTACACCGACATCGGCGGGTTGTTCCGCGGGCCTCTGGAATATTTCAAGGAATATGCCAACGAGGTGACCGAGGTCTTCATCATCGCCATCAGCCTGGCGATTGCCGCCGTGCCTGAGGGATTACCTGCGGTCGTGACCATCAGCCTCGCCCTCGGCATGCGCGAGATGATCCGCCGCCACGCGCTCATTCGCAAGTTGTCCTCCGTCGAGACGCTGGGCTCGGCCACCGTCATCTGCTCCGATAAAACAGGGACGCTTACCCAAAACGAGATGACCGTCACCCGCATGTGGACGGACGGGCAATACATCGATATCACGGGCACGGGCTATGTTCCGCGCGGCGATTTCCTGGTGGAGAAACAACCCGCCGACATCACCCGCTATCCCGCCGCGCTGACCGCTCTCTGGCTGGGCGTGCTCAACAACGACGCCGAGATCGAGATCACGGGCGAATCGGATAGCCAGCAGACCTATCGCATCGTCGGCGACCCGACCGAGGGCGCGCTGTTGGTGGCGGCGGCCAAGGCGGGAGCGCTACCCGTCGACGTGAAGCAGGCCTACCCGCGCGAGAACGAAGTCCCGTTCGATTCGGAACGCAAACGCATGATCACCATCCACGAGGTGAGCGAACCGAATCCCGAGGACATCTCCCCGTTCTATACCGACGATGTCCGCAACTGGGGCGTGGTCGCCGTCAAGGGCGCGCCCGATCTCGTCCTGGACCTGTGTACGCGCTACCAAAAAATGGACGACCAATCCGTCGCACTGACGGACGAACAACGCCAGCGCATCCTGGCCGCCAACGACCTGATGACGCAGGACGCGTTGCGCGTGCTGGGCGTGGCGTACCGCGTCGAGAAAAATGTGCATGACCTGAAGGGCGAAGTCCAGGCGGACGAACTCGAACACGACCTGGTCTTTGTCGGTCTGCTGGGCATGATCGATCCCGCCCGCGCCGAGGTCAAACCCGCGCTCGCCAACGCCAGCGAAGCGGGCATCCGCACGGTGATGATCACGGGCGACTATCCCAACACTGCCCGTGCTATCGCCGAGACGATCGGACTCCTGCGCCCAGGCCACAAGGTCTCCACGGGCGCGGAGTTGGACAAGATGGACGACGCCACGCTCCAGCGCGAGATCCAGCACACGGACGTGTTTGCCCGCGTCTCGCCCGAACACAAAATGCGCATCGTGGACGCGCTCCAGGCCAATGATGAAGTGGTGGCGATGACGGGCGATGGTGTGAACGACGCGCCTGCCATCAAACGCGCCGACATCGGCGTGGCGATGGGCATCACTGGTACTGACGTGGCGAAGGAAACCGCCGACATGGTGCTGACCGATGACAACTATGCCAGCATCGTCGCCGCGGTGGAGCAGGGACGCATCATCTACTCGAACATCCGCAAGTTCGTGTTCTTCCTGCTCTCGTCCAACGTGGCCGAGATCATGATCATCTTCCTTGCCACGCTGGCAGGCCTGCCCGCGCCGTTGACGGCCATTCAATTGTTGTGGCTGAACTTGGTCACGGACGGCGCGCCTGCACTAGCGCTCGCCATGGAAAAGGGCGACCCCGACATCATGGATCAGAAGCCGCGTTCCAAGCGCGAGCCGATCATCAACCGCAGTATGGGACTGGGCATCGTTGTGCAGACCATCACCCAGACCAGCGCCGTGCTGACCGCCTTTGCCCTCGGCTTATACTGGCACATTGATCAGGCCCTGCCCGCGGGCGTCAATCCCATTGTGGGTTTGATCCAGCACGATTGGCGCGGCGTGGATGTGCAGACCGCCGAGACGATGGCCTTCCTGACCCTCTCGCTGTGCGAACTGTTCCGTGCCTACACCGTCCGCTCGGAACGCGCCTCGCTGTTCACGATTGGCTTCTTCTCCAACAAGTACATGCAATATGCGATTGGGCTTTCGATCACCCTGCTCCTGCTGGTCTGCTCCGTCCCGTTCCTCCAGCCGATCTTCAACACCCACTTCCTCGCCCTGAACGAATGGCTGATCGTCGTCGGCCTCGCCCTCGTCCCTGCCGCATCGGAGGAGATCACCAAACTCTATCTGCGGCGGAGCGAGAAGAAGTAACTGGTTGTCAACAGAATTTTAAGCGAATACAAAAAGACCCTCGACTTTGGCTCTTTGAGGGAAGTTGAGATCGGGAAGAAGAAAGGAAAAGGGTACGCGAGTGCCCTTTTCGCGTTAAATACGAGTGGAAGCGGCGATGGAATTGGAAAGGCCGATGAGAAAGGC